>NZ_JAAHHW010000027.1:2639-75403 GCF_010692325.1 Moorena sp. SIO3I8
TTATCTTCTTGAGGAAACACTGAAGGCACAAAATCGCCAACTTCAGGAACTCAATCAGCAGTTGGAAAAAATCATCTGTGATCAAGCAGCACAGATTTCAGAATATACTACAGCACCAGAACAAGCTAATCAAGAGTGGCAGCATCTGAGTGCTATAAACCGTCAGCAAACTGTCCTAGTTGACGAACTGCTAGAGAACCAGTATCAATTGACCCAGTTTCTAGAAAGGATGCCTGTGGGTGTGGCTGTGTTTAATGATAAGGGGGTACTAGAATTCCTCAATTATAAGGCGCGGCAGTTATTCGGTAAGGGAGTCGTGCCATTAACTACAGCTGAGCAAATGCCAGAGGTTTATCAACTTTATGTTGCCGGAACCAATCAGCTATACTTTGCTGAAAAATTAGTTGCTGTAAAGGCATTAAAAGGTGAAAACGCCACCCTGGATGATCTGGAAATCCACCAAGGAGAAAAAATTATCCCTATAGAAAGTTGGGGAACACCTATCTTTAATGAATTGAGCAACATTGCCTATGCTATCGTAGCTTTTCACGATATCACCCAACGCAAAAAAGCAGAAGCAGAACACCTACGCTTGAAGCAGGAATTCTCCCAAGTCAATCAAGCTTATGCAAGCTTTGTCCCCCATCAGTTTCTCCAATTATTGAACAAACCAAGCATTACCGATGTTCAATTAGGGGATCATGTTCAGCAAGAGATGTCGGTGCTATTTTCCGATATTCGCTCCTTTAGCACCCTATCGGAAAGTATGACACCTGAGGAAAATTTTGAATTTATCAATACCTATCTTTCTCGTATGGAATCTGCCATCAATGGAAATCATGGCTTTATTGATAAATACATGGGGGATGGGATTATGGCTCTGTTTAACGAAAGTGCTAATCATGCGGTCAACGCCGGAATTGCTATGCTAAAATCCCTAGCTGACTATAATCAATCTCGGCGAAGCTCAGGACACCCAGCCATCACCGTTGGGATTGGCATCAATACTGGTTCGTTGATGGTAGGAGCAGTGGGAGGAAAAAATCGGATGGATAGCACTGTCATCAGCGATGGGGTCAATTTAGCGTCTCGTTTAGAAGAATTAACGAAACGTTATGGGGTGCCGTTATTAATCACTCAGCATACTTATTGGAAGTTAGATAATCCCTTAGCTTATGCCATTCGCTTGATTGATCGGGTACCAGTCAAGGGGAAATCGGAAATGGTGACAGTTTATGAAATCTTTGATGCCGATAAACCTCAACTGCGAGAAGGGAAGTTAATTACTCGCAGCAAATTTGAACAAGCCTTGGTACTTTATAATCTCCATTATTTCTCCAAGGCATCAGTTCTGTTTCAGGAGTGTCTACGCTTGAACCCAGGAGATAGTGTAGCACAAATTTATCTTGGACAATGTCAACTTCATACTCGTCTCTCTGGAGTGACTAAAAAGATGGGTTTCAAGCCCCGTCCTTCTAGGACGGCTTTCAAGTAATGTGCTAGAATAAGAGAGTGGCCTAACACAGACAGGATTCGTCGGTACTGTCATAATTTCACGACGTAAAGCGATGTTAGCACTTGAGGCGCGAAAAACCTCATTAAAAACGTATGGATCCTAACAGATACCGACAACCAGTAAAGCAAACTTTGAAAACAAAAGTACCGTGGGGCACACGGAAACTGAGGAAACTCAACGCTTAGGGAGACAAGCCCACTGGGGTTAGTTAAATTAGGCTAGATGTTTGGTTTTTAACGGGCATTTGGCTTAAATATTGCCTTTGACGGATAGCTAATTTTAAGGCATGTCGAGGAACTAAGAATCCCCGTTCTTACTTCGGCGCGGAGTGTCAATAAAATCAAGCAACACTTAAAATCTAGTTGACAAAATTTTGATTATGATTTAATACACAAACCTAACAACACACTGTTGTTTTCTAGTCTGCGCTTCAGTTAGAGTAAACCCCAGATAAGGCAAGGCTTTTAGCTAAAGGCGCGAGAAGCCTTTAGCTAACTTGGCATCAAGTTAAAGATTCACCGTTGGATGTAGAAGATGCCAATTTTTCCAATTGCTCCTGCTGGTCTTGGCTAATGCAAGATTGAATCACTCCCTCCAAGTCCCCCTCCAGCAAAGGAGCGAGGGAATAATTTTGACCCAGTCGGTGATCGGTGACCCGATTATCTTTGTAGTTGTAGGTGCGGATTTTCTCAGAACGAGCCCCTGTACCAACTTGGGAACGCCTCATCGAGGTCACCGCTTCCTGTTGTTCCTGTAACTTGATCTCATACAGCTTAGCCCGGAGAATTTGCATGGCTCGCTCTCGGTTTTGTAGCTGAGATCGTTCTTCTGTACAAAAAATGCGAATTCCTGTAGGTTTGTGGTACAAATCAACTGCCGTTTCTACTTTGTTTACGTTCTGACCACCAGCACCACCAGAACGGGCTGTAGAAATTTCGATCTCCTTGGGGTCTATGTCCACATCCACGTCATCAACTTCTGGCATCACGGCTACCGTTGCTGTTGAGGTGTGAACTCTACCGCCAGCCTCAGTCACAGGTACTCGTTGGACTCGATGAACCCCAGCTTCAAACTTTAGCTTGCTGTAAACTTGCTCTCCCTGAATTTCTAATATCGCTTCTTTGAAGCCTCCCATATCCGCCAGAGACTCACTCAATAACTTTACTCGCCAGTTTTGACTTTCGGAATAGCGTGAGTACATTCGTACCAAGTCCCCTGCCCAGATACTTGCTTCATCGCCACCAGTTCCTGCCCGAATCTCTAGCATGATATTCTTTTCATCATTCGGGTCTTTAGGCAAGAGTAATATTTTAAGTTCTCTTTCCAGGTGCTCTAGCTTGGTCTGGAGTTCCTCAACTTCCAGAGCTGCCATTTCTTGCAATTCTGGCTCACCAGTGGATTCTTTAAGGATTTGCCGTGCTCCTGCCAACTCCTCTTGGGTTTGCTTCCAGTTGTCGTAGGTAGCAACAACTCCTTCTAGGGAGGAACGAGCTTTTGCCACTCGTTGCAACTCATTGGGGTCAGTGGCGATATCTGGATCAGCCAGACGCCTTGTTAATTCATGGTAGGTTTGCTCGACAGAGTTTAGTTTTTCCAGCAGGTAGGTTTCAGCCATGGTTTATGCGATCGCTCTCTTGAAATAGCCTCAGAAGTTAGGAAGGATGAAGTATAAATTTATGAATTATGAACTGGGAAGTATTAAGTGGGAAATTTAACTCCTAACTGTTTATCAAGTTTTTAGTCAACCTTAAGTTAGCCATCGCTAAACCCATTTCATCCTTCATTCCTCCTGGTTCATCTTTTCTCCTTCATCCTTCACCCTTGAACGTTAGGAGCTATTTCTTTGTCCCATCAGAGCTAGCTGTATTTTCTGCACCATCCAGCATCCCATATTTCCGCATAAAGCGTTCAACTCGCCCTTCCGTATCAATAATTTTCTGGGTTCCTGTGTAGAAGGGATGATTACCAGACCAAACATCTACGTGAAGTTCTGGCTGAGTTGAGCCAACGGTCATCACAACTTCCCCGTTGCAATAGACTTTGGCTTCTGGGTACCACTCTGGGTGAATATCTGGTTTTGGCATAGTTCCTCCTTTGCTTTGTATTTTACTATATAATTAGCTAATTTTACATTGCTAATTGTTAAATTATGGTAATGATATGCGCTACACCACAGGCTAGAAGCCTGTGCCGTACGCTACTTGAGGTGCTATCAGCCCCTTAGCAGTCAGCTTTTCAATCCTGTCAAACTTAGGCATGTGGCTTAATATTGCCCATACATTAGCTATTGTGGACAACCCTTAATCAGCTAATTTATTAGCTTATTTATTATTGCTTTTAGCTAAACGTTTATTCGGAATGGCTGATAGCTAATAGCTAAGGTCTGAATGCTTACAAATTTTTAATTACCATGTTGAATTTTAAATTAGCCAGCTGATAATTTATCGCTTCGAGTATTGGGGGGCTTTCCGAGCTTTTTTCAATCCATATTTCTTGCGCTCTTTTGACCGTGGGTCACGAGTCAAGTAGCCTTCTATTTTAAGAGGTTGGCGGTTTTCTGGGTCTAGTTCGCACAAGGCTCTAGCCACCCCTAGACGCACAGCATCAGATTGTCCCGTTAAGCCACCACCGTGGGCATTGACTAGGATATCGTACTCATTTTCCAAACCTAAGGTTTCCAAAGGTGCTTTCAGGCTGGCTAGGTACATGGGGTTAAAGTTAAAGTAAGCGTCCCCTGGACGTTTATTAACAATCAACTGACCGCTACCGGGAACCAAACGCACCCTAGCAACTGATGACTTACGACGACCAGTTCCCCAGTAAACAGCGCGACCTGCTTGTTCTTCTGCTTGCATTGGTTTTAGCCTCCTGGAATTGTTTTAATAGTTAGTTCTTGGGGTTGTTGTGCTTCATGGGGATGGGTCTGACCAGTGTAAACTTTCAGCTTCTTGAAAAGTTGGCGACCCAGAGAGTTTTTAGGTAGCATACCCTTGACAGCTTTCTCGATAATTCTTTCGGGTATACGTGCTTGCAATTGGGCAAAGGTTTCTGTCTTCATACCCCCAGGACGACCGGAATGACGGCGGTATAGCTTTTGTTCGCGTTTTCTGCCAGTGACCATAACTTTTTCGGCATTGACAACAATCACAAAGTCTCCAGTATCCATGTGGGGGGTGTAAGTAGGTTTGTTTTTACCCCGCAGAATGATGGCAATTTCACTGGCTAGTCGTCCTAGACGTTGGTTGGTGGCGTCTACAACGTACCACTTTTTTTCGATTGAGTCTTGAGTTGGGATGTGGGTTTTTTCCATCGGTTCAATTAATATCAGGTTTACGGTTGGGTTGAAACGTTGTTCGCGTAGCGTGGCCTTTTGGCCAAGCTTGACAGGTTGTTCTAGCCCAGGGATCCCTTGTCAGTTAGTAGGTTGACAGGTTAAAAGGTTGACTATTGACAGATTCAGTGACCTTCAACCTTGTTACCTGTAACCTTCAACCGGTCAATTGAGGTAGTATAAATTTGGGTTGGGTATCATACCATATTTCTGGCGGGAAGGGGCATTCTGGGTAGCCAACCCTTAGCAAGCACAAGCCTTTGGCTGGGGAAGCGTATTTCACCTTGTCCCGCTGTTGGTTAACCCAGATGTCAGTAAACTGTTCTGGGGTTAGCTTCCCTATTCCCACTTGTACTAGCATTCCTACCAACAGACGCACCATACCATATAGAAATCCGTTAGCTTGAATTTCTATATGAATAAATGGTCCATTGCGATAACATTCGGCTGCTTGCACATTTACCCAGGAATGCGATCGCCCCGAGTTGCTTCGGTGAAAGGCTGCCAAGTGATGCTTACCCAGCAGTGGTTTTAAGGCTGCCTGAATCAGGGATTCATCAAGGGGAGCTTGATAATAGTGCCAACAAAAGGGTTGCACAAACAAGTTAGGGCAGGCGTCGGTATAGATTGTGTATCGATAACGACGCCAGATGGCACTAAACCGAGCATGCCAGTCTGGTGATACTAATGCTGATGCTCGGACTAAGATATCCTCTGGCAGTCTACTATTGAGTATGGCTGCCCAGCGATGGGCTGGTATGGGACCTGTGGCATTAAAATGAGCGACTTGGGCAGCAGCGTGAACCCCTGTATCAGTACGACCAGCACCATATAGGGTTATGGCTCGCTGTTGCACGGTGGACAGAACTGTTTCGATTTCCGACTGAACACTGCGATGCTTTGGTTGTCGCTGCCAGCCATAAAAGTTATTACCCAGGTATTGAATAACCAGGGCAATTCGCTGGATAGCTTTAGCATCGTTGGCAGACATCATGGATTAACGATTAACAATTGACATTTTTAATGGTTAATTGCTTTAATGGTTAATTGCCTCAGACTAGTTCAATAATAGATATTTCAGCATTATCACCACGACGCCGCACCGTGCGCAGAATTCGGGTATATCCGCCATTGCGATCGCCATATCGCTCGTTCACTCCAGCAAAGAGGGAGTGAACTAACTTTTTGTCGTAGAGATAGGCAATTGCCCTACGTCGGGATGCCAATGAACCATCCTTGGCCAGGGTAATGATTCGCTCCACCTCCGAACGAATGGCTTTTGCCCGAGCTTTAGTGGTAGTGATTCGACCATGACGCAGTAATTCAGTGGTCAGGGATCTCATCAGAGCCCGACGTTGATCTGCTGGCTTGCCCAGTTTTGGCACACGACGCCCGTGACGCATTTTTTAGCTTCCTCCTTTTTTTTGAACAAGATTTGCCTTTATTCCTAGGGTTTAGACTAGCTACTTGCGTGCTTCTCCAGTCCCTTAAGTTTAATTGTTGTGGTTAAGTCTTAGCGGATTTTTCGTGGGGCAGTGTAATTCCTAGACGTCGTTGCAGAGCTTCAATCACTTCTTCAGCCGACTTTTGACCAAAGTTTTTGATTTCTAGGAGGTCTTCCTGACTATAATCGAGCAAATCGGATACAGAATTTATCTGTGCTCGTTTCAGGCAGTTGTAAGCCCGAACCGAGAGTTGTAATTCTTCGATCGGGATTTGGCTGGTGGGATCGTCATCATCACCATAGTCATCTTTAATAGATTCTAGATTAATCTCCTTAAGAGGATTGAACAGATCGACCAGGGTACCAGCCGCTTGAGATAGAGCTTCTTGGGGAGTTATACTACCATTGGTCCAGACCTCTAAACTTAAGCGATCCTTTTCCAGAGCACCATCAATGCGAGTATTTTCAACGCTGTAATTTACTTTAGTCACCGGCATGAACACAGAGTCAATCTGGAGGAAATCTACCGCTGTTGATTCATCATGCCCCCGTTCCACAGAGCGATATCCTGTACCTTTTTCGATGCGGAACTCCATTTCCAGCTTAGCCCCTTCTGCTAAGGTAGCAACATACTGACCTGGAGCAATAATTTCCACCTCCGAGGGCAAATCAAACTGAGCAGCTCTCACAGTGGATGGCCCAGTAATCATCACTCGACCTATCTGAGGTTGAGAGGTGTAGCTTTTTAGGACAACTTCCTTCATATTCAGCATAATTTCCAGGACATCCTCTCTGACTCCCTCAATTGTGGCAAACTCATTGTTTACGCCAGCAATCCGGACAGCCGTCACTGCTGCCCCTTCTAGGTTGGACAGCAAAACTCGTCTGAGGGCGTTGCCAACCGTTGTGCCTTGACCACGTTCGAGAGGCTCTAGGACAAATCTGCTATACTGACTTTGGTTCTTCAGTGTTTTGGATTCTACACACTCAATCTGAAACTGCGCCACAGAGTGACCTCCCTCTATTCATAAGACCCCTTTAACCGAATACAGGTTGAAGGGATAGTAAGCCAAAGGGTAAAAAGGGTAAGAAGTTCCTGATGAACCTCCTCCTTTCAAGCTACTTTCCTTTCAACCTAACGGTCGCAAAAAATATACTCTTATACTCGACGCCGTTTGGGTGGACGGCAGCCGTTATGAGGAATTGGAGTTACATCCCTGATTAGGGTGATTTCCAGTCCGGCTCCTTGCAGGGCCCGAATAGCGGTTTCTCGACCTGCTCCTGGTCCACTCACCATCACTTCCACCTGACGCATACCTTGGTCTATGGCTCGTCGGGCAGCACTGTCAGCAGCGGTCTGAGCAGCGAAGGGAGTTCCTTTTTTTGCCCCCTTAAATCCACTAGAGCCAGCTGAAGCCCAAGAGACTACATCCCCTTTGGTGTCAGAAATGGTAACGATAGTATTATTGAACGTAGACTGGATGTATGCTATTCCATTGGGTACATTGCGTTTCTGCTTTTTTGTACCACCTTTTTTTGTTGGTCGCGCCATGTCACTTGACTTTACTCTATGGGTGATTGATTATCTTGGGGTTGAGTAACCTGTACAATTTTTTCGAAAGTCTTTTGTCCAAAGTCCTTTGTCCAAAGTGACTAACAGAAGGTCTCCTGGCAGTTACTTTTGACGAATGACCAATGACAAGAAAGCTGTGGTGGATAGTTGGGCTGACTAGAGCTATTACTTCTTAGCCGGTGCTTTTTTCTTTCCAGCGATAGTCACTCGTCTACCGCGACGGGTACGGGCATTAGTGCGGGTTCGCTGTCCTCTCACGGGCAGTCCCATGCGATGACGACGTCCGCGATAGGTACCAATATCTACTAGGCGCTTGATGTTCATTGACTGCCAGCGCCTTAAATCCCCTTCCACCTGATAATTTTTTTCGACAGCTGCTCTGAGGGCAGCCACCTCCGCATCGGTCAAATCCTTAACCCTCGTATCTGGGTTAACTCCTGTTGCTGCTAAAATGTCTTTAGACCGCGACAGACCGATTCCATAAATGTAGGTCAGACCTATTTCTACACGTTTATCGCGAGGTAGGTCTACACTGGCAATCCGAGCCACGCTTGGTTCTCCCTTGACTGAAGTTTTGTGCTACAAATTAAATGTATGGATTAAGTGTATGGATTTGAGATTTATCCCTGACGCTGTTTGTGCTTGGGATTGGGGCAAATTACCATAACTCGACCGTGGCGTTTAATTACGCGGCACTTCTCACACATTTTTCGGACAGATGGTCTAACTTTCATGTCTTTTTTTTCTGGACATAATGCAGTTGGTTATTATATCTTTTTTTTTGTTGACTTGTCAAATTTAACTGATTTTTAATAAAACAGAAGTCACTGCTAGTTTTACTTCTTACGCAGGCGGTAGGTAATCCTACCTTTGGTTAAATCGTAGGGGGTTAGTTCAACTTTGACCCGGTCTCCAGGCAGAATTTTGATGTAATTCCGACGGATTTTACCGGAAATATGAGCTAGGACATTAAAGCCATTGTCCAAGTCAACCCGGAACATGGCATTCGGCAGGGATTCGGTCACCGTGCCTTCCATTTCAATTAAGTCTTGTTTAGCCAACGTGTTTTAACCTCAATACAACTATCCCCCTAGGTTCTAAATTTTGATTATTTAATTCAGGGAGTCTTAACATATTTTATCAAATCCAAAATTATACCAACTAAATGACTTTGCCACCAAATTTGGAGTAGCGGGGTGAGGGAAGCATTTTTCCCGTGGGCTAGCTCAAAGCATAGGTTACACCGGTCGAACCATTATAAGAACCATTAGTCTAAATTAGTCGTATTAGGCTAATGGTATTAGCTACAATAGGGTCAGATGATGGCTGACCTGCCGGACGCAGGGGGTTTCCGCGCTTAAGCACGGGCTTAACCTAAAATCATTACCCTAGAACCTGTTTAATCGATTCTGTGACTTGCTCTAAGGAGAGATCACCATTAATAGATTTTAAAGCTGAGTGTTCTCGGTAAAATTCCACCAAAGGAGCTGTTTGATGGTTATAGACCTCAAGACGTGTGCGGATAGTTTCCTCATTATCATCTGTACGTCCCTCCTTACGACCCCTTTCCAATAGTCTGTTGATCAAAACCTGATCTGGAACTTCCAGGTTGATGGCACCATCCAAAGTTTGGTCAAGCTCTTGCAACAGGTCATTCAAGAAATGGGCTTGGCTGACGTTACGAGGAAAACCGTCTAATATCCAACCCTTTTGAGCATCGGGTTGATTTAGGCGATCGCGGATCAGATCTATGAGCAACTCGTCAGGCACCAATTCTCCCCTATCCATATAGGACTGAGCTTTTTGACCCAGGAGGGTTTGAGCACTAACAGCCCCTCGCAAAATTTCCCCGGTTGAAATGTGAGGAATCCCTAGTTGTTCAGCCACAATTTTGGCTTGAGTTCCTTTACCTGCTCCTGGAGGTCCTAAAAAGATTAATCTTTTCATGTGTCATGTGTCATGGGTGATGTGTCAGTTGGTTTTTGTCCTAGGTAATGAACAAAAACCAACTGACCCGAAAATTTGAGGTTCATTCACCGAAAAAAGCTGCTGCTTCCAAAGCCCAATGATTTTACTGCTTGACCATACCTTCGTAACGCTGGGAAATCACGTAGGTTTGAATTTGCTTGGCTGTATCGATGGCAACTCCCACCAAAATCAGCAACGATGTGGCACCTAATCCTCTAAATGTGGTTACACCAGTGGCGCTTTCGACTGCAGTTGGTACTACAGCTACCAGTCCTAGGAAAATTGCTCCTAATAAGGTCAGTCGGTTCAAAACTCTCTCTATATATTCACTGGTAGCTCTTCCTGGTCGAATACCAGGGATACTTGCCCCCATTTTCTTCAAATTCTGGGACATATCTACTGGGTTGATAATCAGGGAGGCGTAGAAGTAGCTAAAGAACAAAATCAACACTAAATAGACAGCAACATAGACCCAAGGAGTTTGACCATTGGGGTTGAGATAATTGGCAATCTGAATTAGGACTTGATTGATTGGGGCTAACAATCCATTGCTATTTTCGCCACTAGTTATGCCAGCTAGAGATGTGGGTAGGATTAAGACGGCTGAGGCAAAGATAATTGGCATCACGCCACCTTGGTTTAGCCTTAGGGGCAAATAATTTTTCCGCTCCCGGTAAAGGCGCTTACCAACTTGACGTCTGGCAGTAATAATCGGAATGCGTCGGCTGCCTTCTTGCACAAACACAATACCGACAATCATTACTAGGAAAACTAACAGCAGCACAATTACCTTACCCACGGTTTCTCTACCACCGGTCTGAGCCAGTTCAATGGTTTGACCCAAGGTGCGGGGCAAAACAGCAACAATATTGACAAAAATCAACAGTGAAGCTCCGTTGCCAATGCCTCGTTCAGTAATTAACTCTGATAACCACATCACGAACATAGAGCCAGCCGTGAGGGCAAGGACAGTTTCAAACACGAAGAATGCGCCTGGTTCAACAGCAAACCGCTGTGCCCACAACGATAAGCCAATACTTTGAATCACAGACCAGCCTAGGGCAACATAACGGGTAATCTGACCGATTTTTCGACGCCCTGCTTCACCTTCATTTTTCTGCAAATTTTCTAAAGCAGGAATTGCTGCGGTTAGCAGTTGTAGGATAATCGAAGCATTAATATAAGGCAAAATTCCCAAGGCAAAGATCCCTAGGGCGGAAAAACCACCACCAGAGAAAAAGTCTAAAAGACCGACAAAGGGGCTATTCTGCAGTTCTGCTGAAAATCTGGCTCGATCAATTCCTGGTACAGGAAGAAAGACACCCAAGCGGGCTAAAATCAACAAACCAACGGTGACAAGCAGCCGACCTCTAAGGCCAGCCGCTTGAGCCATTTGCATAAACGTCTCTTGAGCAGTTGGGGCTTTGTCTCGACTGACAGTCATTTAAGGTACCTCTTGAAGATACAGGAGCATAAGGGCTAAAGGGGTTACTTAGCTATAACTTCCCAGCTGCCACCAGCCGCCTCGATTTTTTGGCGGGCACCACTTGTAAAGGCAGCAGCTTTGATATTGAGTGGCACATTCAGCTCCCCATCACCGAGTAGTTTCAATGGACCATCATTGGTGGTGACCAAACCTGTCTCCAACAATGATTCCAAAGTTACCTCAGTATTGGCGGGAAGTGATGCCAACTTACCTACGTTGATTGTAGTGTAATGTTTGGGGTTAATTACCGTAAAGTGTTTTAACTTGGGAATACGGCGATATAAGGGCATCTGACCCCCTTCAAAACCAGGTCTTGTCCCTCGACCTGAACGGGATTTTTGACCACGCATTCCAAAACCGCAGCTAGCCCCTTGACCAGCAGCAATGCCACGACCTACACGGCGTCGGCGCTTTTTGGAGCCTTGTTTGGGGACTGCATCATTTATTCTCATCGTTTTTTGTAAGGATAAAAATGTTTTTTTTTGATTGACGGCTGACGCTAAACCGTCAACCTTGAGCATATTACTTTTATTTCTACCTACCTGGTTTTTAATTTATGCATAGATTTGTTCAAGGGGAATGTCCCGTTCTTGAGCCACCTCTGAAAATGTGCGCAGGGAATCAAGAGAGTTGATTGCTGCTCTAGCATTATTGAGGGGGTTATTGGAACCAAGCTGTTTAGCTAAGACATTTTTAACTCCAGCTAACTCAAGTACTGTGCGCACAGCACCACCAGCAATCACCCCAGTTCCTGGAGCAGCAGGTCGCATGATCACTTTGGCTCCTACAGCCCTACCTCTAGATGGGTGAGGAATGGAATTAGTTTTGGTTAAGGGTACATCAATGAGTTGCTTTTTGGCATCAGCAACTCCTTTACGGACAGCACCAATTACATCACTGGCTTTGCCTACACCAACCCCCACTTGACCTTTTTCATTACCTACAACTACGATGGCGCGGAAGCTCAATTTTTTGCCCCCTTTGACCACCTTACTAACGCGGCGGATTTGGATAACCCGCTCTTGCCAATTACTTTCTTTTTCTTTAGAGCGGTTGTTTTTTCTACGATTTGCCATAGTTCGCTATAGATTAAATCATGAATGATAGTAAGTAATCAAAGATTAGCTAATTTATCGCTGCTAACTCTTAACTAATTGCAATTGTCAGTTCTCAATTTTTAATTAGCATTTACTAAAAATCTAGCCCTGCTTCACGAGCAGCTTCTGCTAAAGCTTTGACACGACCATGATATAGGTAGCCCCCACGGTCAAAGACCACTTTCTTGAGACCTTTTTCTAGTGCTCGCTGGGCCACCAACTGACCCACTTTAGCTGAGGCTTCACAAGTGGCTCCAGATTTGAGTTCAGATCTCAGAGCTGGTTCTAACGTTGAAGCTGCCACTATGGTATGTTGCTGATTGTCATCGATAACTTGCACATAAATGTGCTCATTAGAGCGAAATACAGCTAATCTTGGGCGTTCAGCAGTACCACTGACTTTCCGGCGTACCCGCCTATGTCTGTGTCGTATAGATTCTTTTCGAGTAAGTTTCATAGTTTACTTCTTACCTGCTTTACCAGCTTTACGTCTGACTATTTCACCGGCATATCGAATGCCTTTACCTTTATAGACTTCTGGGGGTCGAACTGCACGAATTTTTGCAGCTGTGTTGCCTACAACTTCTTTGTTGATGCCACTGACAATCACGTTGGTGTTGTTTTCAACTTTGACTTCAATCCCCTCAGGAGGAACGATCTCCACTGGCTGGCTGTAACCAACGTTTAAAATTAGATTTCGACCTTTCACTTGAGCTCGATAACCGACTCCCTGAATATCCAAACGTTTTTCAAAGCCTTTGGAGACTCCCTCAATCATGTTGGCAACCAAAGTGCGAGACAAACCATGACTTTCACGGGCGGTTCGGGTTTCTTCGCGCCGGGAAACCTGTACAGTTTCATCGACTTGCTCAGCTTTAATTGTATCTGGCAAAACCCACTCCAGTTCACCTTTGGAACCTTTGACCTTAACCTGTTGACCGTCTATTGTTACAGTAACTTTACTGGGAATTGGTATAGGGCGCTTGCCAATACGTGACATAAAATAATCCTCCTAACTAAAGAAGTATGAACTATGAAGTATGAAGTATGAAGTATGAAGTATGAACCATGTCATGAATTGGTTAATCAGCTAATCCGATCAATCCTAGGTTGTTATCGAACCGTTGGGCATATACTGATCTGGCTGCTCGAACTGATGCTCTAAGCTACAGGGGCTTTCAGCTGATACCTGGCAAGCCTAGATTTTTAAGTAGCGCGTCAGCTGACGGCTCTTAGTATATCCTTCATCCTTCATGCTTCATCGTTTACCATACGTAACACAGAACTTCACCACCAATTCCCCGACGCCTTGCTTCCCTGTCGGTCATGATGCCATTAGAAGTAGAGATAATAGCAATCCCAATCCCTCCCAAGACTCTTGGCAGTTCTTTACGGTTGGAGTAAACTCGCAATCCCGGTTTACTCACCCGCTTCAGGGCTCTGATAATTGGTTTGCGATTGTTGCCCTTGTATTTTAGGGAAACAACTAAGTATCTTTTGACCCCTTCGCCTGCTTCCTCAAAATCAGTAATAAAGCCTTCTTCTTTGAGTACTTGGGCAATCGCCCGGGTCATTTTAGTTGATTGTACATTTGTTGTTTGATGCCGAACCAAGCAGGCATTTCTAATGCGGGTCAGCATATCTGCAATTGTGTCGTTTGCCGGCATTGTTCCTTCCTATGATTACAGGCTTATTTCTCCCGGAAAGGCATTCCCATCTCTTTGAGTAAGGCGCGACCTTCTTCGTCAGTGTTGGCAGTGGTGACTATGGTAATATCCATACCACGAATCTGATCGATGCTGTCGTAGTCTACTTCTGGAAAAATGAGTTGCTCTCGCACCCCAAGAGTGTAGTTACCACGACCGTCAAAGCTTCTAGGGCTAAGACCCCGAAAGTCCCGAATTCTTGGTAGGGCTAAGTTAATTAGCCGCTCTAGAAAGGAGTACATACGCTCTGAACGGAGGGTAACCGTGACACCAACAGGCATCCCAGCACGGATTTTAAAACCCGCGATCGCTTGTTTTGCTCGTGTGACCACCGGTTTTTGACCGGTGATGATCGCAATTTCGCTTACCGACGATTCCAGAGCCTTGGCATTTTGAGATGCCTCTCCTAATCCTCGGTTAAGACTAACTTTGACTAATTTCGGTACTTGATGAATGTTTTTGTAACCGAATTGCTCTTTTAATTTGGGGACTATTGTTTCCTGGTATAGGATTTTTAACCCTTTTGTCATAGTTTTTTTCCTTTGATTTCCCTGGGCTTGGTCAGGGCAATTGTCATTAGTTATTAGTCATTGGTGCTCATTAGCCATTAGTAACTGCCAAGAGTAATTTTTTTGTTACTTTTTTGATTACTGAGGACTAAGGATTAAGGACTAGGGACTAATTAGTCAATAATCTCACCAGTTTTTTTGAGCATCCGCACCTTACGACCCTCATCGGTAAAGGTATAGCAGATGCGGCTGGCAATTTTTTCTTTATTCGAGTAAAGCATAACGTTGGAGCTATGGATTGGAGCTTCAAACGTAGCAATTTGACCTTTATCACCTTCCTGTTGAGGCTTGACATGCTTAGTTTTGACGTTAACTCCTTTGACTACTACCTTGCTAATTTTGGGTAGCGTCCGCAAGATTTCTCCAATTTTGCCTTTATCTCGACCGGCAATCACTTGTACCGTGTCGCCCTTTTTAACGTGCATTTTGTAGCGTAATGGGGTATCAGTTTGTGCCTTCTTGTGTTTACTTGGCATCAGAG
Source organism: Moorena sp. SIO3I8 (assembly GCF_010692325.1). Classification (GTDB taxonomy): domain Bacteria; phylum Cyanobacteriota; class Cyanobacteriia; order Cyanobacteriales; family Coleofasciculaceae; genus Moorena. Next base: position 17,811 of record NZ_JAAHHW010000027.1, read on the forward strand.
TACCTCCGGAGCAAGGGATATAATTTTTGTGAAGTTTTTCTCTCGCAGTTCCCGCGCTACAGGGCCAAAAACCCGGGTACCTCTGGGATTGCCATCTGCGTTTATGATTACTGCTGCGTTGTCATCAAAGCGAATACTCATACCGCTTTCCCGACGTAGGCCCTTGCGGGTGCGCACAATCACAGCCCTAACTACATCTGACTTTTTGACCCCCATATTTGGAATGGCATCTTTGACCACACCAATAATTACATCACCCACACCACCGTAGCGCCGATTTCCTGCACCAATAACGCGGATGCACATTATTTTTCTGGCTCCACTGTTGTCAGCAACGTTTAGGTAGCTCTCTTGTTGAATCATCAGTGTTCCTCCTCTAATAGAGTAATCAGTTATGAGTTAAACGAGTTATGAGTTAAACCTTGGTAAGTTTCCAATTCCTAAAGGATTTTCTTCCGAGATCTCACGCACATTTGTAGGTCGTGGAGAACCCACATCGACTAGGGTTAACTCGCTATTTTGAGGAACTACTGACGATTTCAGCAACCATCCAGCGTTTGGTACGACTCAGTGGTCGTGTTTCTATAATCCGAACGCGATCGCCTTCTTTACATTTATTTTCCTCATCATGAGCTTTGTATCGCTTGGTACGCACAACAATTTTGCCGTACTTTGGGTGGGGAGACCGATTTTCAATAGCCACCACCACAGTTTTGTCCATTTTGTCGCTGACCACCAGGCCAACTCTCTCTTTTGCTGCCATAATCTTTCCTATTCGTCTGATTCTGATTGTGGGGTATCACTTTGTTCTGATTGTGGGGTATCACTTTGTGAGGTATCTGTTGATTCTTTCTGAGCGAGTTGGCGTTCTCGTTCTACTGTCATTAGCTGAGCGATTCGGTGCTTCAGATGCTTAAACTGGTGAGGTTTTTCTAAGCGTTTGGTTGCCTTTTGCAGGCGCAAGTCAAACAACTGACGCTTAGCTGCTAAAATTTCCTGCTCCAGTTCGGCATCGCTCAGGCTTCTAGCATCTTCTATCTTGGGCAGAGCCATAGCTTATACCTGTTCCCCTTCACGAGAAATGAACTTCAATTTAATCGGAAATTTGTTAGCAGCCAGACGCATGGCTTCCCGAGCCACCTCTTCGCTTACCCCAGCGATTTCATAGATAATCCGACCGGGTTTAACTACTGCTACCCAAAACTCTGGGGAACCTTTTCCAGAACCCATACGAGTTTCTGCTGGACGCATGGTGACTGGTTTATCTGGGAAAATTCGAATCCAGATTTTGCCACCACGACGAACGTAGCGGGTCATTGCCCGACGACCTGCTTCGATTTGGCGGGAGGTAATCCAAGCTGGTTCTGTGGCTTGCAGCGCATAATCACCAAAGTTAATGGTACTGCCACGAGTGGCCATACCCTTCATTCTTCCCCGGTGCTGTTTGCGAAATTTTGTTCTTTTTGGACTTAACATAATTTGTTCTTTGTTAATTGAAAATCGAAAACTGAAAACTGACAATTAACAAGCAAGCAATTTTAAAATGACTAGTTACTAATGACTAGTCATTTGACCGGTCTTCAAACTGCTGGCGGCGTTTTGGCTGACGGCGACGAGGTTGAGCTGTGTTAGGGGTAGGCTTTTCTTCTTGACCGGGAATCACTTCCCCTTTGAACACCCAAACTTTAATGCCCAAAATTCCATAAATGGTTTGAGCCGTTTTGTAGGAATAGTCAATATTTGCCCGGAGGGTATGGAGGGGAACTCGTCCTTCACGAGTCCACTCGCTTCGGGCAATTTCAGCTCCATTTAACCGACCACCTACCTGAACTTTAATGCCTTGGACATCAGCCCGCTGAGCCCGCTGAATTGCTTGACGAACCACTCGTCTGAAGGAAACTCGGCGCTCTAGTTGTTGGGCAATGTACTCGGCAATTAGGGTAGCATCTGCATCCACCCGCGATACTTCTACAACGTTGATGCGAATTTGACGACTGTTGTGCAGGGCTTTTTGCAGACCGACACGCAAAGACTCAATACCACTGCCACCACGACCAACAACTACCCCAGGTCGAGCTGTATGAATTTCTAAATCAATCTGGTCAGCTTTGCGCTCAATCCGGATGTCAGAAATTCCAGCATTATTGAGGTTTTTCTCAACATATTGTCTGATTTGGTAGTCTTCCTGCAACAGAAGCGGATAACGCTTTGAGTCGGCAAACCAGCGAGAGCGATGCTCTTGCGTGATACCTAGCCGAAAACCAATTGGATGTATTTTCTGTCCCACTGTTCTTTTCTTTCCCTATTATCGAGCCATAGCGCTATTAGTGTTTGCCCTTGGTAATTCTCAATTAACTCACTAACTAATCATCTACTTCTGGAGAAACAGCCACTGTGATATGACAGGTTGGCTTGCGAATCTGATAAGCACGACCTTGAGCCCTTGGTCGATATCGCTTCAAGCTTGGTCCCATATCCGCAAAAGCTTTAGTGATGTATAAGCTAGCCGGGTCAATACCTGAATTGTGTTCAGCATTGGCAACAGCGGAGCGTAGTACTTTCAATACTGGTTGGCAAGCCCGGTAGGGCATGAATTCCAGAATGATCAGAGCTTCCCGATAGGAACGCCCTCGAATTTGGTCAAGTACTCGCCTGACCTTACTTGGAGACATTCGAATGTAGCGTGCGATCGCTTTAGTTTCTGCTGTAGTGTCTATCGCCATCGTTCCATCATTTGCTTTCTTTATAGCTACTAACTACTGAACTAATCACTTTAACGACGGGCCTTACCATCCTTAACATGTCCCCGAAATGTTCGAGTCGGGGCAAATTCGCCCAGCTTATGACCTACCATCTGCTCATTGATAAAAACTGGTACATGTGTCCGCCCGTTATGAACGGCAATGGTGTGACCTACCATCTGCGGCACAATGGTTGAGGCTCTTGACCAGGTTTTAATCACCTGTTTTTGGCCTTTAGCATTCAAGGTTTCAATCTTAGTCAGAAGACTATCGGCTATAAAAGGACCTTTTTTTAATGAACGACCCATAATTCAACGCTCGTTAGTTTTTAGTTGTTAGTTGGTAGTTAATAGTTGCTAGTTTGTAGTTAGTAGTTGCTAGTTACAACCTTTAACCTGCTAACTTTAACGTTCAACTCCTTAAGAATCGCGACCGCCGCGCCCTCGCTTCGAGGATTTCCGCCTACGCCGGACAATTAAAGAACTACTTTGCTTTTTGACCTTACGAGTTTTGGCTCCCAAGGCTGGTTTACCCCAGGGGGTTACTGGACCACTTCTACCAATCGGAGCTCTACCCTCACCACCGCCATGGGGGTGATCTACCGGGTTCATTACACTGCCCCGTACTTGGGGACGACGGCCTCTATGTCGATTGCGACCAGCTTTGCCTAAACTCAAGTTTCTCGCTTCAACATTACCGACCTGTCCAATAGTGGCGTAGCATTCTTTACGCAACATCCTGACTTCACTAGAGGGCAGCTTTAGGGTGACATAGTCACCTTCTTTTGCTTGCACTTGAGCAGTTGCCCCGGCAGCACGAACAATCTGTGCTCCTCGCCCTGGGATCAGTTCAACGTTATGCACGTTTGTGCCTAAGGGAATATCCTTTAGGGGCAAGGCATTGCCTATTTCGATGGGAGAGTCAGGCCCAGATATGATGCTTGACCCCACTTCCAAACCCACAGGATGCAAGATATATCGCTTTTCCCCATCTTGATAGTAGAGGAGCGCAATCCTAGCATTCCGATTGGGGTCATACTCAATTGCTGCCACTTTTGCTGGAATATTGTGCTTATCCCGGCGGAAGTCAATTACCCTGTATAGACGCTTATGTCCGCCACCGCGATGGCGACAGGTAATAACACCGCGATTATTGCGACCTTTTTTACGATGCTTAGACTTGGTTAGGGATTTTTCTGGCTCAGTCCGAGTAATCTCAGCGAAGTCTGAGACAGTACCCTGACGAGTGCCTGGGGTATATGGTCGATAGCTACGGATGCCCATAACAAGTATTTTTTAATTAGTTTGTCTTGACTAGTTTGTCTTGACTAGTTTGTCTTAACAATTGACAATCTACCAATTGGCAATTAACCAAATTAATAATTAGCATTTAGCAATTAGCCAGTTTTATACGTCTGGGAATAGAGTAATGGAATCTCCTGGAGCTAGGGTAACAATCGCCCGTTTGTACTGGGGTTTGTAACCTACAAATCTTCCCACTCGACGCTTTTTACGTGGCGGACGTAGGGTATTTACTGCCACCACTTTTACTTCAAAAAGACTTTCAATCGCGGCTCTAATTTGTGGCTTTGTCGCTTTGATAATCACATCAAAGACATACTTGTTCTGCTCCATCAGTAGGGTCGCCTTCTCAGTCACAATTGGGCGAATCACCAAATCAGCAAGGTCACGGGGGTTATACTCAGTCATTGTAAACCTCCTGAATTTTGGTAAGAGCCGTGTTAGTGGTCACGATTTTATCAGCGGCTAGGATATCATAGATATTCAAGTTGGTGGCATAAATCAACTTGACAGTTGCTAGGTTACGGACTGACAAATAAACCTTTTCTTCTGGCTGAGCTAGGATTATGAGAACTTTTGACTCAGGCTCAATTCCCCACCGACCAATTGCTGCCACCACATCCTTGGTTTTGGGTCGTGGTAGTTGCTCAACAAATTCCTCTACCACAATCAAATCCTCGGCTCGACTCATAAACGCTGTTCTTAGAGCCAAGCGACGCTCTTTGCGGTTCATTTTCTGGCTATAGTCTCTGGGTTTCGGACCAAAGATCACACCACCACCACGCCATAGGGGTGAACGATTCGAACCAGCACGAGCACGACCGGTTCCCTTTTGTCGCCAAGGTTTGCGTCCTCCACCTCTAACTTCGGAACGAGTTTTTGTACAAGCATTGCCTTGACGAGCATTGGCCATTTGTCTAACCAGTGACCGGTGAACAATGTGGGCAGCGTTTTCTTCTTTGGCAACTCGCATCTGGAGTGTTGCCTGCCCTACTTCTTCCCCTTGCCAGTTTCGCACTGAACAATCTACCATTTGTTCTCTCCTTCTTAGGGACCAAGCATTTAGCAATTAGCTGTTAGCTTTTCAGCACTCAGTGCTAGTAGTAAAAATAAACAGTTACATATACATCAGGCTTACACCTAACGATGAGGGAGCTAATTGCTTTTTCGTTCTGACTAACGTCCGACTTTATTAGTTGGTGCAATGCTCAATAGTGTCCCTGGTTTACCGGGAACTGCACCTTTAATCAGTAGCAAATTGCGCTCTGCATCTATCTTGACTAACTCAAGTTTGCGAATTGTCACCTTGGTACCGCCGTAACGACCAGCCATTTTCTTACCTGGATAGGTACGACCAGGGGTTGTCCCTGCTCCAGTGGAACCTGGGAGGCGGTGGTTTTTGGAACCATGAGCCATCGGTCCTCGCCTGAAGTTGTGACGTTTCTGATAACCGGCAAACCCGCGACCAATGGTTTTACCGCTGACATCGACAATTTGACCAATACTGAACATATCGGTATTGACTGGCTGACCCAGTTCAAACTTACTGCTATCATCCACGCGGTACTCACGTAGGTGGCGTAAGGGTGGGGCGCTGGACTTAGCCAAGTGTCCTATTTCAGGCTTAGTAATTGCCTTAGGCTTGACTTGGTCATAACCAATTTGAATGGCATTGTAGCCATCTGTCTGGTTGGTTTTTATTTGGGTCACAGTACATGGCCCTGCTTGGACGATGGTTACAGGAATCGCTCTTCCTTCATCATCGAACACTTGGGTCATACCGAGTTTGGTACCGAGGATACCGACAGACACGGGTTTCTCCTTTGTAGACATTGCAGCAGTCTGGCAGCAGGGATATTCACAAACCTGAATTCCCTTTGTGCCACAAACCTGGTCATTATAAACCTGGTCACTATTTATAGTGGATAAACCTCTCCTCAAAAAATAAGCAGAGAGCCCACTTTTATCTAGCTCGGCATGAGGGTCGAGCTAGATTATCCTTCAATTGCGTTTACTGGTCAGAAAAGGCTATTAAACTCGCCTGACTTCGCTGGGACTTAAGTTGCTAATAACTCAGTATCCCTTGATCCACGAAAGTGTAAGCACTTATTGACCTAAAGCAGACCCAAGAACTGATGGGACTTGTTTATACCTAACTGTCTTTGACCTACTTTAGCCCTGATGCCAAACAAACGCCTGGTATGCTGTCTATATTATCTTGCCTCGAACCTATTTCTCAGCCCACAGCACACGCAGCTATTCAGTTGCTTAATAAGCAACTGTCATAATGCCACTATTGTATAGTATATAGTATTTTGCTAAGGGTGTCTAGTTATTTTGAGAATTAGTTTGAAAAAAATTGCCTTCCTGTATGGATTTATCTGAAATCGGGGGATTCGGGTCTCGAAGGATGCGTTCGCGTAGCGTAGCCCTTCGGGCTAATCGCATAGTCTCGAAATCAAATAATTCAGTCCTCATCCCATTCCCCAGACAACAACACACAATCCCCCACCTGCAATACTCCAGCTTCATCCACCGGATTATACAGTTTCCCTTGTCTACGCAACGCCTGAACTATGACATTGTATTGATTCTGGAGATCCATTGGCTTCATACCCACCAAACTTGAATTCTCTACCAAAGTTACCCAATGCTTAGATCCCTCACTAAGGAAACTGCGACTTTCGATCCAGTCTCTAAACGCTGCTAATTCTTCCGGTTCCCCAACAACTAGCAATCGATCCCCTGAACGCAACGTCATCTTACCTTGTGGGTAGTGGACTATATCATTACCTTGTTGAATTGTCAAAACTGTTACCCCAGTCACGTTACGGATATCTGCTGCTGCCAGAGTTACCCAATCTAGACGGGAAGTTTGACTCAAAGTCACCCACTCACTGTGGAGTTCTTGGGCAACATCAGTGATGTCTTGCTGCTTTGAATAGGTAGCTTGTTCAGGTCGTACACTCAAATAGCGGTCTTGGTGAATCCGATTGATGACCGACTGAATCATCCCTGGGGTTTCTCCCAATGCTACTAGCACATGGGCTCCCATTTCCAATGCTGCCTCAAATTCTGGTTGCACTACTTCCCGCGCCCCTAACTGGGTAAGTAGGTCAATTTCGCTATTTTTGTGAGAACGAGCCACAATATCCAGTCCTGGGGCAAACTTGAGGGCACGTTTGAGCAACAAGCGGGTACTGCCAGGATCAGGTAGGGCAATGGCTAGGGCTTTAGCTTTTTCTAGATGGGCTTTTTCTAACACCAGTTCCGAGTGAGCATCCCCAAACATATAGGGAATTTTTTCATGTCTTAATCGTTGAATAGCAGCTTCGCTATTTTCAATCACTAGTACCTGATGCCCTTGATTGCGCAGGATGTTGACCAGTACTCGCCCCACTCGTCCATAGCCAGCCACTACCACATGATTACAAATCGTTTCTGGAATTGACAAAGCTTTAGTGCCCTGAAACTGACGCAGGTAGTTTTTCAGAAACGGCAGATTTACCAGGTGGTCTGCTATTCGGGGAGACCATCTTAGCCACATGGGTGTCAGGACTAGGGTAATGGCTGTGGTTCCCACCAGGAGTAGATACTGATCCCTAGTGATAAATCCTAACTCAAAGCCAACCACTGCTAATACAAAGGAAAATTCTCCAATTTGATTGAGACCAAAACTAGCAATAAAAGCAGTTTTAAAGGAATAGCCAAATTTCAGTACAATCGGTAGGATAATGGCTGCTTTACCCCCCATGACTAACATCACTAAACCGATGATTATGCCGAAGTTTTCGAGCAGCACTTCCGGCTCAATGAGCATTCCTATGGATGCAAAAAATAAACATACAAACGTATCTTTAAGGGGAATTATTTTGGCAACTGCTTGGTCAGCATAATCAATTTCAGCCATCATTAAGCCTGCCACAAATGCTCCCATTTCAACGGATAGACCAAGTCCAGCAGTAATCAAAGCAATCCCTAAACACAGGGCAATTACTGTGATCAGAAATAGCTCACTGTTTTCAGTGCGGGCAATATATTTAATGAGATGGGGAACTATCCAGCGACCGGCGGCTAGAGCAGCAGCTAGAAACACCAAAGCTTTGAGTAAAGCAACAACTAAAGCTGAGCCAATATCTGAGGGCTGCTGAAGGGCGGGGATGACGGCTAACATCAGACCTAAACTAAGGTCTTGAGCAATCAAAATTGCCAGCATCACTTGACCATGAAGGGTATTGGTTTCTCCTCTCTCCATCAGAGTTTTAAGAACTACTGAGGTGGAGGAAAGGGAGATGATGAATCCGAGCATTATTCCCGGAGTAAATCCATCAACCCAACCAAGTCCATTGGCTAAAACTGCAACTAGGGTAATAGTGAGACTAATTTGCAGTAAACTCCCTTTAAGGACAATATCTTTAAATCGTTTAAGCTGGGATAGAGAAAACTCTACCCCATAGGTGAATAACAAAAAAACAATCCCAATTTCAGCTAGGGATTTGACTTGTTCTAATTCGCCTACGAGTTTAAGACCAAACGGACCAACCAATAAACCACTGGCTAAATAGCCTAAAAGTACAGGTTGACGTAGCCGATTGGCAAGGTAGCCTCCCAGAGCAGAAGCCCCTAGAACTGTGGTTAGATCCAGAATTAAATTGTGTCCTGAGGCCATGATTAGGAATGGGTAATCGGTTATTGGTCACAGGCTTCATACCTGGAGGTTTTCCCTTGTGCCCTGATTTTTTTGTAACCTACCCACTTGAACTAAGCAACTTGGGCATCAAGGAGTTGGTAAGGAAGGTTCAAAGTACTCTACCCACCTGATAATTTTTTCAGTTATCTTATGACGGTAGAGATTTCCAAGAACTATGACTTTAGAACAGTGTAACGTTTGTGGGTCTTTAACCAGCACCAACGATGAAATTTGCCTAAGTTGTGGTTATCCAGCTAAAGGTCGGCCAAAGTTAGTTTTTTTCAAGTGGACTGCTATCGGTGTTGCTGTAGTATTTGGTTTATTTCTCCTACTAGGGGTCATTAACAGAGTCGAGCAACACCTCAACTCTCAACCTTCGACACAGATAGACCGGTAAGATAGGGTTGGGTTATCAGTCTATCTGTGTATAAGGGAAGCCGTGCCAGCACGCAGCAGACACAGCGCGCAGCAGACACAGATGCACTTAGTTAGAAGTCGGGGGAGTAATCAGACCATTAGCTGCACCAAATAGATTGATGGGATTTTTGCCATCGGTAATCAAAACACTCTGGATACCAAGTGCTTCTAGAAGTCTTGCCTGCATTTCCGGACCTGCTTGTGCGATCGCTTGAATGGTTTGAGGACCAATTGCTTCTACTTTCTGTCGGTATTCTTCACTCTTAATGTGAGCCATACGCTCAGCTTTGGCAATCTCTAGGTTATTTAAGGCTTGTTGATGGGCTAATTCAGCTTCCTGACGTGCTTTGAGTTGAGCTAACTCGATTTGATTGCGAATCCGAGCCGCCTCGGCTTCTTGCTGAGCCAAGTTAACTGCTAATTGTCCTTCAATCTGAGCCGCTTCAGCCTTAGCTCTCGCTTCTGCTGTTGCTTGACCTGTAGACTCAATGGCTATATTTTCTGCTTGTAATTCTAGAAGTTTTTTCCGTTCTGCTTCTGCTGCACTTTGATCCAAAATTACTTGCCTTTCCAACCTGGCTTTCGCTTCTTGCTCAATCCGTTCCGCATCTTGCCGTGCAGCAGCTTCTTGAGCATCAGTGGTAATTTGAATCGCTAGCTGCACTGACTTTTGCAAGCTCCTTAAGGTTTCTTCATCCACTGGCTCCACTGACTGAATGTCAATATTGGTAATTACCAGGTTATTGGCTCGGAAACGAAATTCATCTCGAATATGACCTTCTTCATCAGTGCCAAACACCGCCAGTCGGATAATCCGGGCTGAATTGCGGTGAAATTCATCAAATTTTTCCCCTGCTACAGCACCCCGCACTCGGGATGCGATCGCTTTACAAGTATCTCCCACAAAATCAGGTACTTGAAACAATCTAGCTGCAGTCTGTTCATCGTGTCTGTCCACATCAAAGTACCAGTTATAGGACAGTTGTAGCTGCAATCTGGTATGGTCTGCTGTCTCTACGGTAAAGATATCGGTCATGAAATCAGGACCGAGTAATAAGGCTAAGGATTTGATGACATTAGGTCGTTTGGGCTTGCTACCTGACAAAGAAAGCACAGTAAAGGCTTCATCTGGTTCGAGCATCACCAAGTCCGGTCCAAATACAGTTCTTGCAGTTCTGTTTTTATAATCATGGAGCTGTACAGCAGCATTTTGAGGAATATGAAACACAACTGCTCTAGTCTTATCCCGTTGGGATAGACCTTGGCGTACTCCTGATTTTCCCTCCGACTGATCCCCTCCAGCTAGAGAATGCTCACCACGCCCAGATAATGGGTCTATTTTTTGCATCAACAGTTCCTCAACTACCGATGGCAGTTCTTTTTCCCAAAGCTTCTCATAGGGAGTGAGCATATAAGCCTGAGGACCACCGACCAGCTTGAGTTCACCAGTCTGAATGTTACGCACATAGATACCTTCATTCTTATCGAGGGGAATGGCTTGACGCTTCTCAACCACTTCCACTTCCACAGGGGGAATATAATCTTGTGGCCCAGCAATCATCCACAAATCCCCTGGTTGATGAGTAATGACCTGGTCACCTTCCCCTTCATTAAAAGCTTCTTTGGCTCGAAGCAATAGTGATTCGAGCTCACTGAGAACATAGATGTTTTGGATACCATTCTCCAAGGACTCACCAGGATGCAAGAAAAATGATGTTCTACCCTGGCGCACTTCTCGCATACCGAGCTGAGGTTTACCAGATTCATCAATCGGGTCAAGCACAATACACCATTCGTGATCGCTGAGGGTAGTAATCGTAACTTCTCCCACTACATCTTCATAAACATCGGGAATATGAATTTCTGCATCTTCAAAGGTGACCAACCATTCATCTCCAGCTTTACGCTGACGACCAAAAATATCAGTAAAGGTGCGTTTAGCTTTCAGATGTAATGCTTTTTGTTCTGTCAAAATGTAAGCATTAATAATGCCAATTACTTCTTCATCTACACCAGGTAAATAGGCTCCTTCTTCTCTAACCAGCCATTCTTCACCTGCTCTACGTCTATTCCTTTGACGATCGGTGCAATTTTGCCGTGCTAACAGGTGTAAGGCTTGGTTAGGTTTAATCACCTCAGCTGTTACTGTCTCAACTACTTCAACCTCCACTCGGGGAATATAGGTTCCAGGTCCTTCAAATAGCCATTCATCACCTGCTAAACGGTTAATTGTTTCAGTCTGGGTTTCTCCATCAACTATTCTCGTAACGGTATCGGTAAAATCCCGAATTGCTCTCAGACGCAGTGCTTGATTGGTCTCGACTACTGCCAGTTGGGTGACATCCCCTACTAGTTTCTCGTTTGGATAAAGGGGAAACGGATCTTGCGCGAAGCGAATTTCCAGATCACCGTAGCGCAGTCGAATTTGACCATGCTGATCAGCAATGGGTTGACCGTCTTCATCCCGGAGTAACGGATTAGCAACCACACAATAATACCGAGGCGGCACAATAATCATCGGTTCAGGTTTTAAGATCAGCCGCTCGTGATCGCGAAGGGTAATGGTTTGAGGACCAACCTCCAGTCGGGTAACACCAGTGTTGTTGTCTAGAACATGAATAAACTGTTGGGGCTTGATGCGAATCACTTCACTAGTTGTCCTAGGCACTTCCATTTTCTTCTCTGTTTTAGGCTCAGTTGTAGTCATAGTCTTGGTCTAATCGAACTGGATTATTAAGTTGCCTTTATAGGTCGTAAGTAGTCAGACACAATTAAAGCAGAATTTTTTTACAAGGTAACTTCGGATCAGGAAATTTCACGATTCATGTAGGATTACTATAGTTCATGGTTTATCCCTAAAGCCTAATCAACAATCAACTATTTTGTAACCTGACAGCAAATGAACTCCCTATAAAACTAACCTAACCTTTATTTTTGTGTTCTGCTAAAATAACCAAAACTCGTTATGACTACGTCAAGTTTATGGAGTTGGGAGCAATTTCATCTGCTGATCGGCACATTAAGGATAAAGGATCAGGGATGAGGGATTAAGAATTAAGGATTAGGCACCCTTAGATTATGCTTGATACCATTAAGTACTAACAACTATTAACGATTAATCATTAACCCAACCCATGAAAATACTAATAATTTTTTTTTACGATATAATCAGGATGATTACTATCTAAGATTAAACAAATAAGGGGCATACTATGAATCGTGATGAATTCCTAAAACGCTACGAAGCCGGTGAAAGAGATTTTTCTGGTATTAATTTTAAAAAGGCTAACTTGAAAAGTACTAACCTCAAGGGTGTTTGTCTAAATTATGCTGACTTGAGTAATGCTGATTTAGAGGAAGCTAGTTGGGATGATGTGGATCTAAGTCATGCTAACTTGAGGAATGCTTACCTATATGAAACCACTATCGAAAATTCCAACCTCACTAAGGCTAACTTGAGTCATCTAGTAGCATCTGAATCAACCTTGGAAAACTGCGACTTTAGTGGTACTGATCTGAGCTATGCTGATTTATCTGTAATCTATATGGCTGGTAGTAAGCTCACGGATGCCAATTTTACTTATGCTACCTTATGTGACGTTTACCTAGGTGATTCTGACCTGAGCAATGCTAACCTCAGTTATGCCCGTATGCTAGGGGTTGATGGCTGGAAAAAAGCTGACCTTAGTAGTATAAATTTTACTAAAGCTATCTATACGTCATGCACTGAGTTTCCGACTGGATTTAACCCATCAAAAGCAGGAGCAATCTTTATTTGTGCAGAGGCTGACTTAAGCGGTTTAGACTTGAAAAATATCAACCTTGGTTATGAGGAAATGTCTGGCGCTAACCTTAGTCATGCTAATTTGAGTGGTGCAAGACTGTATAATAGTGACTTGAGGGGCGCAAACCTAAGTTATGCCAATTTAGAAGGTGTTGACTTTCATGATGCTGATTTGAGTGAGGCTAATTTTAGCCATGCTAATCTTAAAAAGGCTAAATTAGCTAAGGCTGAATTAAATGATGCTATTTTCTGTAACACTATTATGCCTAATGGTAGGATTAGAAATAATAAGTAATTGTTAGCTAGATCAATTTAGCTCAGTGAGAATATAATTCTTGGTAATTGGTAATGTGTAATGGCTAATGGCTAATTTTGGTTACTCCCGTACCATTGGCTTTCCTTATCAAAGCAGTGGTTTTCTTTTGATTATACCATTCCTTGAAGCAGCAACTCCTCTCCCGGCAGCGTTGCTTAATAATGGAATGATTTGAAGACTTTTGTGGAATGGGCATCTTGCCCGTTCCTGACGGTGCGACCCGTGGCGAATTTAATTCTTAATGGGTCAAGCGCACCGGATCTTTTTGGGCAGGCAGGATGCCCACCCCACTCATATTCATCCGAAGATTCAGCAATGCCACACCAAATTTCTCAATTGCGCAGAATCAACCGTTGCCGATGAACATGTAACAAACGAAACTCCTGCTGCGCCACCTGGTCCAACATATAAATAATATGCTCTGGTCGCAACATGGTGCCATCATTCAAACAACTCCCGACATACCGCAAAACCACCCCAGACTCCGCAACCTCCTCTTCACCATCTTTGGGTTTTTGGGGTTCCATCACCTCGAACTCAAATAAGCGATCGCATAAATTCACCCACTGCTTCTTACCCGACTTCGTAAACCGCTCCCACCAAATTTCCTTACTACCCTTAATTGCTTCAATCCAACCCTGCCACTCTTCCCAAGACACCGATGACATTGCCTCAACTCGAATCAAATACTCAGCCTTTTCCAACAGCTGAGTTCCAGCAGGTTCCTTCAAATCCACTGCTTCAACCCCATACACCGGAATCTCTATAGGCAACTCAGACACCAGCCTTTCCCTAAACTCCTCAACTGGCATTTTCTCAGTTAACTCAAACTCCACAATCTCCCCACTACTAGACGCTCCCAAGGGCAATGCATTAGCAATCATAATCCGAGCATTAGCCCGAAACCCCCCACTATAGCGAATTGGTAGTGACGCCCGTCTTACTGCTCTCTCAAACAGACTTGCCAAATCCAGATGACCCAACAAGGTCATATCCCCCAACTTTCCAAACCAAACCCGCAGCCGCTGATCCTTATTAGTATTGGGTTTAAAGTGACCAGCAAATTGCGGAATCTGCGGCGGGTCAATCACTACATTATGACCAAAATCAATCCCACACACACCACAGTGAGAACACCCATCAAAGGAACAATCCGGTACCGTTGCTGCATCTAAGGCCTTTTGTAAATCTTCCTTGAGCCAATTCTTATCAATTCCCGTATCAATATGATCCCAAGGCAAGGGAGCATCAAGGGCGTTAAGGGTTGAAGGTTGAAGGGTTGAAGGTTGTTCGCGTAGCGTGGCCTTTTGGCCAAGGGTTGAAGGTTGTTCGCGTAGCGTGGCCTTTTGGCCAAGGTTAGACGGTTGTTCGCGTAGCGTGGCCTTTTGGCCAAGGGTTGAAGGTTGAAGGTTTGAAGGTTGAAGGTTTGAAGGTTGTAGGTTAGCTGGTTGTAGGTTAGCTGGTTGCTCTGAACTTTCAACCTTGGCCTTTTGGCCACGCTTCGCGAACAACCTTCCAACTTGCAACTCTTCTACACCCGCCATCACGTTCCATTCGCCATTTTCTACTTGGCGATATTTCCAGGTCAGACCTGATGAAGCGATCGCATTTTCCCAAGCACCAAATGCCCGATCCAAGCTTTCCATCCAGGCATCCATCCCTGCCCCCAATTCCCAAGCACGGCGCACCACCGCACTTAAGCGTCTGTCACCCCGTCCGACAAAATCTTCCATGGCGGAAATCCGAACATCGGTGTAATTAACCTTCACCCCCCTGATCTGACCAAATACTTGTTTGAGCAATTCCTGCTTGCGTTTAAACTCCGAAGTCGATACGGAATGCCACTGGAATGGGGTGTGAGGTTTTGGGGTAAAATTAGAAACAGTTATGTTAAACTTAAGGGTTTTTCTCCCTTTTGCACGGCACTCCTGCTGCAACCAACGCACCGTTTCCGCAATCCCCAACACATCCGCATCCGTTTCACCGGGCAAACCAATCATAAAATAGAGCTTGACTTTCTCCCAGCCTTGCTCAAATGCCGTCTTTACTCCCCTGAGCAGTTCTTCATTAGTCAGTCCCTTATTCACAATATCCCGCATCCGCTGAGTTCCTGCTTCTGGGGCAAAGGTCAAGCCACTCTGGCGATTTCCCCCTAGGATATTGGCAATATTTTCATCAAAGCGGTCTACCCGCTGACTCGGTAGGGACAAGGAAATATTCTGATCCTTAAGACGATTTTTGATTTCCATCCCCACCGCTGGTAGAGCCAGGTAATCGGAACAACTCAGGGATAGAAGGGAAAACTCGTTATACCCTGTAGCACGCATCCCTTCTTCAATAGCTTCCACCACTTTTTCTGGTGCCACATCCCGCGCTGGTCGAGTCAGCATCCCAGGTTGGCAGAACCGACAACCCCGAGTACAGCCCCGTCGCACTTCGATCTTGAGTCGGTCATGAACCGTTTGGATATAGGGTACTAGTCCAATAGCATAGGCAGGCATCGGTGTAGCCACACGCCGCAATATCCGCTTCGGCACATCAGGGCGGTTGGGTTTAACTGAGCCATCCTCAGTCATATCATAGAATTGGGGGACATACACCCCTGGTATCTGAGCCAAATCCAGGAGTAACGCTTCTCGACTTAAGCCAGCTGCTTTGCCCTCTTCGATTACTAAGCCAATCTCTGGCAACAATTCTTCCCCATCGCCAAGATCCACAAAATCTAAGAAATCAGCATAGGGTTCAGGATTCGATGTCGCCGTTTGTCCACCTGCAAAAATTAGGGGGATTTCCGATATATCAAACTCAGCACGGTCTTTCCAGGTAAGGGGAATTCCTGCCAAATCCAACATTTCCAAGATGTTGGTTGCCCCTAATTCATAGCTAAGGCTAAAGCCAATAATATCAAAATCTGTCAGAGGTCGCCGATTCTCGACAGCAAACAGAGGGGTTTGAGTGGAACGCAATTTAGCTGCCAAGTCTGGGGCGGGTAGATAGGCGCGATCGCATAACTGCCTAGGTTGACAATTCAATATATTGTAGAGGATGATATGGCCTAAGTTAGAAGCGCCCACTTCATAGATTTCTGGATAAGTCAATACCCAGCGTACCTCAGCTTCTTCCCAAGGTTTATGGACTGCTCCCAACTCGTTACCTAAGTAACGGGCTGGTCTGTTGATGTCTGGTGTTAGTATTTCCTCTACAGTGATTCCCATAGAAACTTTATTACTGCTTTCAATGCAGTTAGCCCTGATCCACCATTCATTTTATCAGTACTCAGGGTAGAGATAGGGTTGGGTGAAGGTGGATGAAGTGAGGGAGATAAGAACCACCAGACTTCTTGACTGGTATTTCCCTATCTCCTCCCATCATCATCGCTGTAAGCACTTAATCTTCCTTAGATTTCCTATTATTTTGCTGCACTCAGAGCCATTGAGTTAGCTTCCCAACCTACTCCAACCCCCTAGAGGGCTGTAGCAAAAGCCTCATGGCTCTCAAAAATCTCAAACACCCCATCTAATTTAGTGAGCTCCAGCATAATGCGAATTGAAGGAGCTACGGAGCAAAGACCAAAGCGCCTCTCTAGACTTCTTGCTAGCTTCAGGGCATGAATTAAGGCCATTAAGCCAGCACTGTCGAGAGACTCTAACTTATGCATATCAACCAACAAAGCCGAATCCTCAGCAGCCACCACAGCTTCTGTCAACTGACTTTTAAACTCAATTGCATTAGAAGCGTTAATATGACCGGAAGGTTGAATAATTCTTAATTTTGCACTCAGGGTCGCCTGTGTCATGAGCAGAATCCTCACTTGGTCAAATCCAATAAAATTTTCTAGAGAATATATTGAAGATAGTATGGAATTTTGCTAATTCCATACCACTTCTGAGATACTTTGCCGAATCTTTACAGATGGCTAATGGTTTTTGAAATCTTCATAAAACTTACCATCAACAAAATGTATCATATATTACTTTTTTCAAGTTAAGTAATTTATTTATTTTTCATTTCCGATGGTCTAAGTCGCTAAGAGCATCGCTCAGTTCATGCCTATAAGTAGGGATTAAATTTTAATAATTTTTGTTACATTCACTAAATAGAGCTGCCCTGACATAGAAATATAAGACTTTTTTTATAGGCTTGAGCCAAATGTTTAGCTTTAGATAAGTATAACGTTAACTAGGGTGTAGAGGCAAGTAGTACTAAGCAGTATGTCCTTATAACTGCCTTAGGTGCGCGCCTCCAAGGGCGAGTAAATCGCCCTTGGGTCGCACCTTTGGGCAAAGCCGACGCTACGGGAACGGGTCGCACCTAAACTTCAATACCTCTAACCCTTGAAACGGCATAGCTTCTTACGTTCAGGTTAAGCTTTATGAGTTAAGTCCAAAAGGCTTATAATATGTATTTAAGAGAGTACCAATCCACCTTATCAGTGATTTAGATCACATACCAATAAGATAAAGATCACTATAGTGGCTAGTAACTTCAGAAGACAATAAATTTATATGGAATTTTGGGTAAGTAATTGTGAAAACTACCTTTGTTATTCGTCAACTAGTAGAAAAAGCCCTCTATATTAGGCAGTTGACTCCTGATATAGAGAATGCAATTAACTACGAACTAACTCAAACGGGTTACATCTCTGATGTGGATTACGAAGCACTGGAATTATTAATGTCTGAGATGGATGCTGGTCGTGTACAGCTAGTTCCGAGTCACTAGAAAAAGTGGTTATAAACTAAGGCTAGACCAGCTCGGAGGCTTGGTAACTACTCCATGACTTTTAGCCATGACTTTTAGCCATGACTTTCAGGGTTGGGGCAAGCTCTGACAGCTACATGTGGCAAAACCCCTACAACTTTAGTTTACTCTCCTAAGGGGTCTGACTTGCTACTGCTTGAGTCGTGATCAGATCACCATTGAGTTGGCAAAGTCCTATTACCGATTAACCATTAACAAAACTTAAAACTTGTCTGGATAAGCTTGCCAAACTGCACAGATAAAATAACTTAGTTGCTGGCGAGCATCAGGGTCACTTTCTACATTGACATCAGGGTCATCTAACCGAACCAAGAGGGGAATTACTTCAGTGTCTAAGGCTAGTCGTAATAAACTCGCTGGCCAAAGTAAATCCGGTCCAGAGCGTAGGTCGTAAAGAGTAAGCTGTTCAGGGGGTTCCACTGGCACAGGCTCTTGACTATGCAAGGTGACCAATATCATAGAACGCACCCAACACATTTGTCGCGATGACACAAATTCGATAACTTCAGCGTATAAACGAGTATTGTCATGCTCTAAGCAAATAATCTGATGAGGCTGGAACTCGTAAACCAAACTCCTTGATACGTCTTTATTCACCAGGCATCAATTCCTAAATTGAGTCATTGCGATATAATACACTGTTCATATTACCAGTTTGGTTAACGGTGCTATTAGACCCAGATTTGGCATGACTGCAAGTCAGAGGCTGTCTCACGTAAGAAACAAAGGTTTCGTCTCCGGGATGAAGCGGCATAGCAGTTTTAACCCCAGTAAAGTATAATAGATATAGGTTGAAATTGGCCAAGGCACTCTTAGCTCTGGAGAAAACGGCTAGGCCAGTAGGTTAGTATCGGCGAGTGATACGTAAATCGGAGCAATGTTGAAGAATCAAGAATCAAGAATCAAGAATTCAGAAATACCAATTCTCAATTCTCAATTCTCAATTCTTAATTCTCAATGGGGTCGTCCGGGAATTGACTCGGTTGTAGAAGCTACGGGTTTCCGTAGAGTAAGCAGACCTAGAGGTTCAGCCCTTAACCCTTAGGCTCAATTAATTGGGAGTCTAAGGGCGTTAGTTAGCTAGGGGTACTGAAAACCAACGCGCCTGTTGCCTGGGCGAAAGCCCCCGTGCTATGCCTGGCGGCAGGCTACGCCAACAGCCCGGGGTAAGCTTACTGCTCATCTTTGCTATGATGTATTAATTCAAATCGGTCTCAATAGATTGAATAGCATAGCATAGATTATGAAAGTCCAAGTATCCGTCGTCTTTACCAATCCCGTGGATTTCGTTAATTTTTCTCATCAGGCACTGCCTCGATTTTGCGTGGATCTACCTTTTAAACCTCGCGCTATCCCAGTTGAAGAACTGTTGCCCAACATCCCTATGATTAATAGCAATTTAGACGATTGGACAACAGACCTGCCCTTCGAGCAAATAGAATACAAGGAAGAAGGAGCAGAGGAATATGCCAAAATGGTAGTAGTAGTGGGAATCCCACAGGATGATATGCCCTTGTTTGAAGATGTAGTTAAGTCCTATGGGGGAAAGGTTATGCCATCAGAGGGGTTGGATGTAATGGACATGTAGTGGACATGTAGTTTACACCCCATGTTTTACCCATAACCTGGCTTATAGGTCATAGAAATTCCTTGTTAATCTTGATCGAAAATTTAAGACTATCACAAAATATGTTTGAAGGAAAAATAGTCTGGAATACACAAGGAATTAAATGACGTCTGAGCAGGATAAACCTGAGGTGGCTAAAATCCTCGAACCATTTAAACCCGCATTGGCTGAGCATCTGAGCAACCCTGATGTTGTGTTAGACGAGGTACTGGCATGGACTGGCTCTCAGCCTTTTTTGACTCAGAAGCTTTGTCAAGTTATCCTTGACTCTAAATCTCCCATCCCTGTTGGTGAGGAAGCTCTCAAAGTCGAAGAACTCGTCAAAACTCACTTCGTTGAAAATTGGGAAACTCAGGAAGCCGCTGAACTTCTGCAAGATATTCGTAGTTTCTTGCTCGAAGAACAATTCCTGCGGCTGTATCAGAAGATTTTGCAAGGAGTCATGATCGCAAATGACAGTTGGGAACAAAAAGTGTTGCTCAACTCCGGTGTGGTGATTAACCAGGGGGGAAATTTAAAAGTTTCTAACCGTATTTATGAGGCTGTTTTTAATCCCAGCTGGGTAGCTCAAGAGTTAGCACAGTTGACCAGTACAGACTTTTGGCTGGCATCTGAGCTGACCACAGACGCTACTGATGAAGCCATCGCCATGGCTTTTCCTAACCTACCAATTACCCCAGTTACTCAAGACCAAGATCTAACAACTGACGATCCCAAACACCGAGATCCAACAACTGACGATTCCAAACACCAAGATCTAACAACTGACGATCCCAACCGATTAACTGTAGTACCTTTTGAGCCAGACCAAGCCACAACCTTGTCTACCCCATCAGCTAGCAGAATCCCATCACCTATTAGTTTTTGGGGTGGCTTGATCGCCTTGTTTCTAGTCATTACCTTTGGTGTATTTCAGTGTACTAGTTCTAGAAGAGCAGACGATCAACTAAAAAACCTTGCTTCTGAGGACATATGCAGACGCCAATTGACTACCAGAAAAGAACAAATAGAGCAACTTAGAAAGATCAAGAGTCAAAATAATGCTTTTCCCCAGCTATGTCAGTCAATGTTATATCAATTGCAGTTTTCTTATGCTATAGAAGAGCTCGCTAGTCAAGGTGAATTCAAGCAAGCTACTATAAATCTTTGTCAAGTATCACAGCGTTACTACCAGTTTAGACAAAAATCTCTTCCACGTTTTTTCCGTCGATGGGGTCGGAATAATGAGAATTATGCTAATTGGTTGAAAAACTATCTAATAAAATATGATTGTCCCGCTTCTAAATATTTGGGCTAATCAATTGTTAAATTGTTAAATCATTAGTTGTGCTAACAGGAAACAGGCAACAGGAAATTTATGGATTTTTAGCAAACAGTTAACTAACTAATTAATCTAACTTAATAGACTAGTTGTAATCAAGATAACTTTCTTTTATTTCCTACTTTTCAAGACTTAGCTATTTACTTACTGATAATCCAGAGTCTAAGGATTAAAAAAAACTCCATCGCTACCACTGATTTCTTCTTCCAAAGATACCCTAATCCCTCGACGAGCAATTTCAAAAATAGTTAATATAAATTCTCCCAATTGAAAATATTGGGTTTGACGGAATTGTTGTCTATGGCGTTGTTTGCCACTAATCCGCTCATTGATCTGGCTTGCATAATATAAAATTAGGCTAACTAATAGCCAACCTACTAAACTCAAGAGAGCTGTTACAATGATAATAATCAGCCAGCCTAAGAACTGACACAACACTTGTAATAATGGATCGTCATATACATCAAGTTCTGAGTACAACAGAGAACTATTGCTACTAAAGATTCCTAAGGCAATCGTTCCCCAAAATCCACAGAAAAGGTGAACAGGAACCGAACCAACGGGGTCATCAATTTTCCAAACTTGTAGAAAATATTCGCCTAAAAGGACAAAAATACCGCTGATTGAGCCAATTATAAATGCACTTCTGATATCGACAAAAGCAGCTGAAGCTGTAATTCCCACCAACCCACCTAAAATGCCATTGATAATTGAGGCTAGACTAGGTTTTCCCAGGATAATTGGACTAAAAAATACGCTAGATATTCCACCAGCTGCTGCTGCCATCATGGTAGTTGTGATGGTATTGGCTACATAATCGAGATCCTTTGCTGATCCACCATTAAAACCAAACCAGCCCAGCCAAAGAATTAAGCAGCCTAAGGTTGCTAAACCCAGATTATCGGCAGAGAACTTTTCAGTTTCGAGACCTTCATATCTATCTGTTCTTAAATTGTAGCCAAAACGACCTTGTCGTGGCTTTAGTAGCCAAGCCCCTACCAAGCCAGCCATACCACCAACACTATGGACTACAGTTGAACCGGCAAAATCATGAAATTTTAGCGCCTTGGTTAGCCAACCATAGTGCCCCCAAACCCAGTGACCGGTTAGGGGATAGATAAAACCAACCAGGAAAAAACTAAATAGCAGAAATGCCCAGAATTTTACCCGTTCAGCCACAGCTCCTGAAACAATAGTGGCTGCAGTTCCAGCAAAGACTAACTGAAATAAAAATAGAGCGGAAAAGGAGTGATTAGACCAATCTTGATTGAGACAATTAAATCCTGATTCTGGAAAACCCAGATTTCCAAATTGGGGAAAGGGAAGATTAAAAAATAACCCCTTTTGACCCACTAAACTTAAACTAGTATTTTCTCCTGGAACACAACTGTAAGTGATGCCATCACCAAACATTAAGCCAAAGCCAAGTAGCCAAAATGCTAAGGCTGATATACAGAAAACTATCAAATTTTTAGCCAAGACATTAGTCGCATTTCTCCGTCTACATAAGCCAGCTTCTAACATGGCAAAGCCAGCATTCATAAAAAAGACTAGAAAAGATGAAACTAACAACCAGATAGTAGACAGGTTAGTGAAATTATTCGTGTTACTATCTTGTGCTGCTGCTACACCAACCCATCCCAGTAGGATGGTAATAGCCAAAGATAGGCAGAAGTACCAACGGCTGGGTACCGAGCTGATTTGGTGTTTTAATCTCTTGTACTTATGTCGAGACATCAAAGCAAGCTTTCTAGTTTTACAATCGCAGTGTATATCCAACTGGTAAGTAGGTGGACACTACTAAATAACACTTTCAATAACACTGTATGATGTTTCGTTACATAATTAACTGCTTACATCCAAGCCTTATAGAAGGACAGAGATTTACGCGAACCTGTTCACAGCAGAAGCTGAGTCATCTTCTAGCTTTGATTTAAAAGCAAGCTGAGCCTCTGAGTTCGCTAGTTCTTGAAAATGAATAACTTCTTTACGGGGATCAGCATGACTGACTTTGACGTGTAAGCGATCGCCTAATTGAACCGAACGCTGGAAACGCATGGGCAATTCTAGACCTAACTCTTCTAGGAGAATGTTGCCCTTATTCTCGTTTTCTCGCCACCAACTGAGTACTAATACTTGCCAAACCTGATCTGGGTTACGCCGTAAATATTCCAATCCCCAATATTTGTTGGTATCACGTTCTACTTCACTAGCATCCTTAGCTGTTCTGGTTACACTCTGCATCGTTTCGAGCAAATGTTCAGCTTCAAAGGGTAGGGGGTCACCCCGTAGATGAGCTTTGAGCTGGAAATGAGTCATTAAGTCAGTGTAGCGGCGGATCGGAGAGGTTACCTGGGTGTAAGTTTCCAAAGCCAAACTAGCGTGGCGTGTTGGGGTAATGCTCATTTCACTTCTAGGCATACACCGACGCATGGCACAGAACCGCACTGGACCCGCTGGCAATAGCAGCAGTTCTTCTTGGGAAGGAAGTTCTGGCTGGGGTTGTCCTCGGAATGGTAGCGGAATTTGGTGCGCTTGACCATAGCGTCCAGCCACTTCACCTGCCAGAATCATCATTTCTGCCACCATTTGCCGTGATGGTGAATCTTCTAACACCTCAATGGTAATTTTGTCATCATTTCCCACCTTGATTACCGACTCTGGCATATGGATGCTAATCGCCCCCTGAGACTTGCGCCACTTTTGCCGACGCACAGCCGAGTTAGCGATCGCAAACAGTTCTGTTTCTGCCTGTACCCCTAACTGCAACATTTCATCTACATCTTCATAAGTCAGGCGATAGGTAGGTTTAATCAGGGTGGGGTGAATCTGATAGTCATAGATGGCACCATCTTCATCCAAGATCACGCCAAAACTGAGTGCCCCACAGACTTGACCTTGAACTAAACTCATCGGACCAGTGGCCAGTTCCGATGGGAACATGGGAATCATGCCCGTGGGTAGATATATGGTGGTACTACGCCGTCTTGCTTCTAGGTCAAGGTTATCCCCTGGCATTACCAAGCGGGTTGGGTCAGCGATGTGAATCCACAGACGCTGAGTGCCATCCTCTAGATCTTCTATACTCAACCCATCATCTATTTCTTGGGTACTTTCATCATCTATGGTGTAGAGTTTCAGATGAGTTAAATCCAAGCGATCTGAATCTGGGTCAGTAGGAGGATTTGCCAGGTATTGCTGGGTCAATTCGAGTACCTCACGACGAAATTGAGTTGGGATTTTATGACGCAGCAAGTACTTTTGGTGAGGATGCCACAAACCCAGATTTACCAACAAATTGAAGGCATTTTCTGGGTTTTGATGGCGTTTTACTGCTTCCAGAGTTTCCTGAACTGCACGAGAGGGTTTATCTGGTTCACTAACGAACCGTTCTAGAGCATCAAAGCGAGTGCGATCGCTATCAAGCCACTCTACTTCCTCACCCCCTAGCTTTTGTTGTACTCGCTTCAAAAATTCTTCTTGTTCCTGGTGCTTTGATTGAGCCGCTGCCAGTTGATGCTTGATTTCAGCCACCATGCTAGCGGAGCGGGGTTCATAGGTTTGTGCTTTTTGTTTAAAATAGATTTTGTCTTCAAAGAGAATACAGTGTGCCGCATAGCACTGGGGTGGACTTTGCTCAGAAAATAATAACTGTGCCATGTCAGCACAGGTAACCGCCTCTCCTTCTTCCACCAGTAATTCCCAGGCTAATTCTAAGCTATCTGGGTCTAGATAGGGTTGTACTCGAGCGAGAAACTCTGGTATTTCTGATGGCTTATAAGTAGAATCTGCCACTGCGTAGGTGACTTGTCGAGGATGGAGCTTGTGCAGTTTCCCCCGTTGATCCAAAGCAATCAAGTGATTCTTGCCTTCTGGACGATCGACAACGGCGAGATGGCGTTCTCCTTGTAAGCGAAATTCGATTAGTGTTCCCTTTTCCACCAGTTCTGATAACCCGGGTAGCGTTTACCAAATCCACCTGCCCCCAGTCTATCCTGTGTTGTTGAGATGCCCAACTCAGCAGAGGGGGTCAAGTCTAAAGTCTGAAGTCTGAAGTCTGAAGTTGTCAGTGGTCAGCGCTCAGTGGTCAGTGTAACTCCTGGTTGGGTCGCAAGTTTTTAGTTACCATCTCAGCCATGCAGAGCGCGAGTGGGGCAAATCACGGCAGTTACTCATGGCTCATGGGCCATGAGTAACTGCCTCACCTTGAGGCCACTGCATCCCGCGCCTCAGCCATCGATCACCCGATTTCATCCTTCATTCTTCATCCTTCATCCTTCATCCTTCTTATTTGATATTTCATTCTTCACACGGGAAATATCCCAGAGGAAGACCGTGATTGTTCACCTTAACCTTCTTTATTAATATAGGGTAGCAAAGCCAAGAACCTTGCTCGCTTAATGGCTGTGGTTAGCTTTCGTTGCTGTTGAGTCGTTAGATTAGTAATGCGGCGGGGTAGGATTTTTCCCCGTTCAGTGATAAACTTGCGCAGCAACTCAACATCTTTATAGTCGATCGGTTCATCGGGTTTGATCGGAGAGAGACGTTTACGAAAGTAAGTCATGATTGGTTATTGGTTATTTGGGTTACTGGTTACTGATTATAGTCATTTGTGCTTTGGTCTTTGTTCTTTGTCAATAGTCCATTTTGAATTAAAAAATTCAATTCACAAATGACCAAGGAGCAAATCTACTTGATTTCTTTGTGAATTGTGTGCCTGTTGCAATTGGGGCAAAATTTCTTCAGTTCCAGACGTGATGTTGTGTTACGGCGATTCTTCCTAGTGGTATAGCGGGAAACACCAGCCGAACGCTTATTGGAGTTACTGCGACATTCCGTACATTCTAGAGTAATAACGATTCGGACACCTTTCTTACTTGCCATAGTTTTTTTTCTAAGAACTCAAATATTACAATTAAACACAATTTACTATTATCTCATGGGATCCCCCAGTCTATCAAGTAGATGCAAAATTGCTCAAGTCTCGGGAAAAACCTCACCCCTTGTTGGCACCATCATCGTGCAGCGCAATCCAGTTACAAGGGGAGCCCACAGCAGTATACTTGATATGCCTTTAGATAGACCAATGTTGAAGCCAATCCGAAGCGCTTGCTTTGCAGCCAAGCCAACCATGCCCTAGGATTTTGTTAGAGTCAGTAACCGGTGCAAGGGTAAGGAATCTCACCTCGAGAATCAAGGTAACCGCGCACCCCACTACCCTAAACTCTGAGCCTGATTGGTGTATAATACCATGACTCCTGTAACTAGGCAGACCAACAGGAAGATAAGCATCACCGCACAGATGAAAGCCAAGAGGATTTGTTCTAAGCAGTGAGCTGACCAGCCTCAGTCTAGTTATGCTGGTAGTGCAGCCAATATGCCTGCACTAGGGTTCACAACTGAATTACAATTGCTATAGTGATTGTTGGGATTTTTGAAACCCTTGGACTTGGATTCACCTCGGATTTGAGATAAGGGCTAATAATTCGGTATGATAGACGGTTTAGCAAGATTCCGATACAGGACTATTACATATAGTTGCTGTGTAAGGCGCAGATTTGTTTCCAAATGCCTATTGATTCTTGTCGGCTTACTGAGCTGCTGGTATCTACTGGGAACACCATCAGCATTAGCAAGTTTCGATGATGACAGCTTTGATGGTAATATTTTTGCTCTGTATGCTGGTAATGGCTCTATAGTCCCACCACGAATTACCTTAGAAGATTCTTTGCGCAGGAAAAAGCCAGCTTTGTTGGTGTTCTACGTAGATGACAGTAGGGATTGCAAGCTATATTCTGTGACTATCTCTAAGTTACAGGAGCCTTATGGTAGGGCAGCGAGTTTTATTCCAGTCAACATCGACACTTTGTTAGCCGATGCTACCTATACACCCACAGAAGCGGGATACTACTACCAAGATTTAATTCCCCAGACAGTACTGATTGACCAAAATGCAGAGGTAGTACTCAACGAAATTGGACAAGTTCCTTATGAACAGATAGATGATGTGTTTCGGGAAGTGTTTAACTTACTACCCCGTTCAGAATCTGTAGAGTTAAAGCTGCGCACTGTCAATGATATTAATGCTCAGTTAACATCAGAGTGATTTAATTGGCTTAGTGCTTAGACCTCCATCCAATCAAACTCCCACAACTTGACATGAACAAAATTGTTTTAGTCATGAGTGAACTGCCATTGGCGTTTACCCTATTTTTTTGTCACGTTTACGGGTTAAGCTATTTGTAAGTACAGTTAACATCCGTGCTGATGTCCAAGGTTTACAGCACACAGGAGCTAATCGAAATTTTGGCTCAAGAACGTCGTTCGTGCATGAATGGGCAACGTCTTAATCTGGCAGCTTCGGTGTCTGGTAACCCTGTGATTGATCGCTTTCTGAAACCGGAGGGAATTCAAAAGTTCAGTGCTTATAACGACTTTAAAGCCGCAGTTCACAGCTACCAACGGCAACACCAAGTTTCAGGCATTATTTGGTGCGAACTGACTATGAAAGGAAAGACTCTACGTTATCCTGCTATTGACGAGCAGTTAGCCGCCCTAGACAGTGACCTGAAAATCCTTAAAGCTGCCAAAGCTGACCTCTTAGAGTTTTGGTATACAGGTATCCAAGGTATGGACTTATACCTAAGTATTAATTTTGGTAAAGACTATCAAAAAATTATGCCCAATGATGTAAAAGAGGTCGCCCAAAAAACCGAATGGGCAAATCTCTATGAATATAAGAATTACAACTTTTGGGAAATTATATTGCAGCTAGGTTGGGGGAAACCTGAGGAAGCATCCTATAAACGGGGATGGCCGACATCAGGAAGTGAGTACATTCATGCAGTTAATCCAGGCAAGTGCCCAATTTGTTGACCGCTATCGCTAGGTCGATGGGTTGTGGGGTGCATAAAGCAGTATGATAACTATACTAGGAGCGGTCAAAAATGAAAGAACAAACTATTAATCAAGTTATTGATCAACAAATAGAAGAATTGGACTATTCAATTCGACAGGAATTAACCAAGCTTGGCAATCAAGCCGCAAAGATGGGTTTAATTGGTGGACATGGTTATTACTTAGGAAGGTACGAAATCCTATGCAAAGGTCAAATCTTCACTCTTTCACCAGAAGAAGCTTACTCTTACCTAAAAAAATTGGTAGCACAACACCAAAGATAATTGGTAAACTATGAAGTGTGAAGGATGAAGGATGAATTATGAAAATTTATCCTTCATCCTTCATCCTTTGAGATTACCAGCGTGCCTGGGAACCAGACCAAATGTGTTCTACTGATTCACCATAAACCATAGGTTCATCCTCAAAGGTAAGAGCAGTGTAACCATTGGGTTCAACAGACCACATTGGCCAATACTCATTGCCCAACTCACCAGCCTGAAATAGCACTTGATTTGGATTAGCTTGACTCCAGCCTAGCAACAGTGCATTAGTATAATGAATGCGCTTAGGAGCCAAGGTGGTGACAGTATTTTGGTTCCGATCCCAAATTACTGCGTAATCAGAACCACCTGAGGTATTAAAAAAACCTTCAAATTGTCGCCCTAGAAGGCGATCGCTTGACTCTGTCCAAGACACGGGAATCAGAATAGCGATCGCGCCGCTTAATTTATCATCATTATGATGGTTAGCTAAGGGAGAAGATGCAGTGATGATGCGCAAATGTCCAGTCTGCAAATTTTCTATAAACATCACACTACTGATGCGGCTGCGGTATAGTTCCGGCTGTCCTTGTAGTTGAATGCGACTATAGGCAGCATACTTGCCATCAGGAGACACTAGTGATTGGCTGCGATAGTACCTAAACCCAAAACTCTGATTAGCAACCAGTTCAGCATGGGTTTCCAAGACCCAATTCCAAGGAATAGGATAAGGGCTATTGAGTGGGTCACTCTGAACGTATGGTTCGGTTAGATCAGGTTTGATAGCTTCTGTTACTTCCCTTAAAGGCTGGGAAGATAGCACCGATGATTGACTGGCTACTAAGGATTCATTAGCCTTGGCTTTCTCGGCATATAGGCTAGATGTTATCAACATCAAAGTTGCTAACAACAGTCCTAGTGGTTGATTTTTAAGCCATCCTGCTAAACTCAATTGCCTTTTCAACATTGATTGGTTTTTCAGTTACTAATTAGCGTTTCTAGTTAGAGGAGCAACCCCAAGAAACTAGAATATAGTTCCTTAAATTTAAATTTAAAAGGTTAAAAAGTGATCAACTACCCCGTCCGACCCTGAATTACGAACCGGGTTTCTTACACTTCGACTCAGTCAGTTGGCTAAACCCTCCACTATCAAGCTACCGAAGGCAGACAAAGAAAATAAGCCAGGGAAAAATAAAAAATTAACACTCTTTCCTTCCCCTAAGAGGTCTTGGCTGAAGTGGGTAGCCCTCACACAAAAGTTGTCAGGCTTGACATTGGAATTAACTGGTTGGTTTGGAGGTTTTAGTGTTATGATAGCCATTTGGAATTCAACCTTGTTTTTTTGAATTCTTCTATAATGTTAAATACCCGCGTTTGACCCCTAACGGAGTACAATTGGAGCATCCTGCCTCATTATGTTGAAGGATATCTAACAAAATTCGGTGTGACTCAACCCGCTACTTCCAACACCAATACCAGACCTGAAACCTCAATAAGTATACTGAACTGCCTACTAATCTTAATTTTCAGGCTACTACTGCTAGGCGTAGGGAGTGGCTTGGCCGTGATATTTGGCATTGTTGTTGCCAATGCTTACCCTAACCCGAATCCAGAAAAACCCCTGATCTTAAAATTACTGGAGCATCTGGATAACAAGCGAGAATCAACGTTTCTCAATTTTAGTTCAATTCGGGAACCAACGGAAGCCAATCTACTAAAACAATTGACACCGGTTCAAAGAGTCCAGGTCAAAGCTCAGCTAAGTGAGTTAGACAAGCGACTGAAGAGATTGAGTGAGGAGGTGACAATGTTGGAAACTCAATTGGGAACCTCGGGAGGGAATGAATCTGTTGAAAGGCGCATCCAAGGGATCACTTTGCTTCTGAAGGAACCATCGACTTCAAGTAGCAATGCTGCATTAGTTGGTAATAGCAATGGTAATCGACTAGCTGCCTCGGCTGCCGATAAGTTGAAAGTCACATTGCCCAGTGATATTTTATTTCAGGAAAGTAAAAGTACGTTACGTCCAGAAGCAGGTTTGATCCTAGACAAAATTGTCACAGATTTGCAAGCCTATCCTGGTAGTACAATCCGAATTGCTATCCACACCGACAACCCCCGCGAAGCCAAAGAGAATCGAAACCTTTCATTTGAGCGTGCTAAAGCAGTTCAGCAGTATCTTAGTAGCGCTTTAGACGATTCATACCGTTGGCTGATTATTGGCTACGGAGAAACTCGTCCTCTGGTAGCTAATGATACTGAGGTTAACCAGCAACGCAATCGTAGGGTGGAAATTGCTGTGGATTAGTCATTAGTTATAAGGTTAGAAGGTTATTTGGTTGAAAGTTATTTGGTTGTTTCCCTTGGGCGTCCCTTGTAGGGTAGGTTGAAGATTAGAGCCTTAACAACTCAAATCTGGATGTATAACCAGCTAACTTTCAACCAGCTAACCTTCAACCAGCTAACCTTCAACCAGCTAACCTTCAACCAGCTAACCTTCAACCAGCTAACCTTGGCCAAAAGGCCACGCTACGCGAACAACCCATTAGTCATTGGTAATTTCTAGATGCGAGTTGTATTCTTTGGTACTCCCCAATTTGCTCTACCTTGTTTGGAAGGTTTGTTGAACCATCCTGAATTTGAGGTGGTGGGTGTGGTAACTCAGCCAGATAAGCGTCGAGGACGTGGTAACCAGCTGATTCCTTCCCCAGTGAAATCAATAGCATTAGCACATAAACTACCAGTTTGGCAACCGCAGCGCCTGAAAAAGCATAGGGAAACCCTAACTCAGCTAAGGCAGGTAAAGGCTGATGCTTTTGTCGTGGTTGCCTATGGGCAGATTCTCTCCCAAGAGATTCTGGATATGCCTACGGTAGGTTGTATCAATGTACATGGCTCAATTTTGCCTAAGTATAGGGGAGCAGCTCCGATCCAGTGGTGTCTTTATAATGGTGAAGCCCAAACGGGCATCACAACGATGTTGATGGATGCTGGAATGGATACTGGAGCAATGCTCTTGAAAGCATATACACCAATTAGACTATTGGATAATGCCGAGGATTTGGCACAAACTCTGAGCAATTTGGGAGCTGATTTGCTGATTGAAACCCTCCTCAAGCAAGAGTTACAGGACATCCAACCAATTCCTCAAGATGACTCATTGGCTACCTATGCACCACTGATTCAAAAGTCAGATTATGGCCTAGATTGGTCACGCTCTAACTTGGAGTTACACAATCAGATCCGGGGATTTTTCCCGAACTGCGTCACCTCATTTCGGGGTAAATCTCTGAAAATCAGTGCCACTGTTCCCTTAGATTCGGCTTACTTATCCGAGTTGCCTTCACAGTTAAAAATGCGATCGCAGGAGTGGTCTACTCTTGATGTTGGTTCAGGTCGTCCTGGAGAAGTTGTAAAGATTGCGAAGGGAATCGGTCCAATTATTCAAACTGGAAAGGGACTGTTGTTGTTGCAGCAAGTGCAACTAGCTGGCAAACGTGCTCAATCGGCTTGGGATTTTGCCAATGGTATGCGTTTAGAAGTAGGAGAAGTTCTAGGTAATGGTTAGTTAGTTAGTTGCGGTTTTCAAGGGTTCGTAAAAGCGGCAAGAATCACATGGTCCGTCTGGATTGACTGCACAACGAATCAATTCAGAGTGAGCATTGAAATAACAGCTGGCATCCCCAATCACCCAACGCCCCTGGAGCAGGCTTTTTTCACTAGGGTGTCCAGAAGACTGCACATACAGAGCAATTTTATGCAAACGATAGCGCCCTGACTTAAGACAGTAGCGGTGGCGGCGCTCTAAAACTGTGTAGGTTTTACCTTTAAAGTCGAGATAGTTACCGGGTTGAGGTATCCAATCCAGTTGAACATTGCCAATGGTCTGAAGCGGGTGCGTCAAAATTAACTCCGTGGGTAGAGAATCAGGCTCCATAGTGCTTATTGTTAATCACGCTACATTTGGATGGTATCGCAGGCTGTG
This sequence comes from Moorena sp. SIO3I8, assembly GCF_010692325.1. Taxonomy (GTDB): domain Bacteria; phylum Cyanobacteriota; class Cyanobacteriia; order Cyanobacteriales; family Coleofasciculaceae; genus Moorena. The sequence continues at coordinate 49,914 of NZ_JAAHHW010000027.1, forward strand.
GGCTGACTATCTAGCCCAACAGAATTCTACATAGAATTGTCTGGTTAAGTACAACACACTGGCGCTCTTCTTGAAGACTGGATTGATCAACGAAGTGATTAACCGAACTTGATATTACCCATATTGGGAAATTGGTCATTGAGCAAAAAATGCCTTAAATTCGTGATTGGGGTGCATAAAGTTGGGAATGCGCGCAAGTTAATTCTGTAGTCAGCTTAAAAGACTGTCAGATTAAAAGACTATCGTTTCTGTTCTCTTCGTTCCATTAGCAGTTTCTACTTGTTTGCCCAAAACCCCATGACAGCAGTTAGTCCTGTGGTGTGAAATTCATCCAATGTTGAACCAAAAGCCGAGGCTACCAACCTTGTAACATCCTTGAGTTGCAATGTTGGTGGCTTGGGGGTAGAACTGGTGGAGTTGTTCATGGACCTGGATCAATTCACCAACTGACATTGTCTGCCAAGGACTTGAAAAATTTTCCAGCTATACCCCCATCAAAAATGCATTTACAACAAAGAACAAAGTATGAACATCTCTGGTATTTTACCGAGGACTAACGCACTTGCTTGCCTCGACGGCTTTTTCAAGTCAGAAACCCATGGGCGTTTCGCCGACAACAAAGGAATGAAAATCTCTCTTCCCTATTCCCTATTCCCTATATTCAGATTAGCTTAATGCACTATATTCGTGTTTTAGATATATGAAGTTATTCTTTGGTCGCCGCTCATCTCCTGTTGTCGAGCCTACTCAGGAAAAAACTTCAGGTTTGGGAACATTCGGTGGGGTCTATACTCCGTCGATTCTCACCATCCTGGGGGTTATTATGTACCTGCGCTTTGGTTGGGTACTTGGTAATGTTGGTTTAGTGGGTACCCTCATCATTGTTACCCTCTCCACCAGTATTACCTTTTTGACGGCTCTGTCTATTTCTGCGATCGCAACTGACCGCATTGTTAGGGCTGGTGGTGCGTATTACATGATTAGCCGTTCCCTAGGAATTGAAACTGGCGGTGCCGTAGGAATTCCCCTTTACTTTGCCCAAGCTCTCTCAGTCGCCTTATACACTATTGGTTTTGCCGAGAGCGTAGTTCAGACCTTTCCCCAGCTCAACCAGCTTTATGTAGCGCTAATTACTACTATTTTAGTGGCAATACTGGCTTTGACTTCCGCTAGCCTCGCCATCCGCATTCAATACTTTATTATGGCTGCGATAGTGCTATCCCTGATTGCTCTATTCGTCGGTAACCATGATTACCCTTATGATGTAGCTAATATTGAGCTGTGGGTGACCTCCAAAGAATCCTTCTGGCGTGTCTTTGCTGTCTTCTTCCCTGCCGTGACCGGTATCATGGCTGGGGTGAATATGTCCGGTGATCTACGCAACCCGATCCGCGCCATTCCCATCGGTACTCTGGCAGCTGTAGGTACAGGATATGCCGTTTATATGATCGTACCAATTATTCTATCAATGCGGGTAGGGGGAGATGCCCTAATTGCCAATCCTTTGATTATGACGCAGATGGCATTTTGGGGTCCGGCAATCCTACTCGGGGTATGGGGTGCTACTCTCAGCAGTGCCTTAGGGAGTATTCTAGGGGCTCCCCGGATTTTACAGGCACTAGCTAGAGATGGAGTATTACCCCGTTGGATGCGATTTCTAGGTACGGGTAGTGGACGAGATGATGAACCACGGATTGGCACCGCTGTAACCTTGGGAATAGCTACTGCTGCAGTTTGCCTTGGTAAATTAGATATCATTGCACCAGTGCTAAGTATGTTCTTTCTGACCACCTATCTGGTGTTGAATGTAGCAGCTGGCATTGAGGGCTTTTTGCAAAGTCCTTCGTTCCGACCCTCCTTTAAAGTTAACTGGTTTCTGTCACTGTTAGGGGCATTGGGTTGCCTGATCGTGATGTTTTTGATCAATGCCTTTGCCACAGTGGCAGCAGCTGTTATTGTCTTGGGGGTTTACCTTTGGCTACAGCAGCGGGAACTGCGCACAGCTTGGGGGGATGTACGCCGGGGGATTTGGATGGCACTGTTGCGCACTGGTATTTTTCAGATTAGTCATCATCCTGATCCGAAAAACTGGCGACCCCACATCTTGGTGCTTTCGGGAGCTCCCACTAAACGATGGTCTTTGATAGAGTTAGCCGATGCTCTGACCCATAATCGCGGTTTAGTGACCGTTTCGAGTATTTTACCCAGTAGTTCCCATAGTGTTGCTAAGCAGGCAAAGTTAGAACAAACCATCAGTGAGTATCTCGAACGGCGCAGTGTACAAGCTCTAGTGCGCTTGGTAACAGCACCGGATCCCTTTACCGGAGCCCGGCAACTGGTGGAAACTTACGGTATAGGACCACTAGTGCCCAATACAGTTTTACTCGGGGATAACGAAACCCTTAGCCGCCGCCAGCCTTACTGTCGCTTGATTACTCACATACACCAAGCAAAGCGTAATGTAGTGATTCTGCGGGAAAATCGGGAGCAGGGTTTCGGTAGTCGTCAACGGATTGATGTTTGGTGGGGCGGTAAGCAAGCCAATGGTAGCCTGATGTTGCTCCTCGCCTATCTATTGCGCAGCGACCTGAAGTGGCAAAATGCTGAGATTTACCTCAAGTTGGTGCTTCCTAATGAAATAGCAGCTCAAGCAGCACGGGCAAACCTAAGTAATTGGGTGAAACAGTTGCGGATGGGGGTTATTTGTCAGGTGCTCGTTTCCGAAGGGCGTTCTTTTAATACTATTCTTCATGAGTCATCGGCTGATGCTGACTTAATCTTTATGGGTATGGCTACACCAGACGATAAGTTTACTCAATATTACGAAAGTTTACAGCTAAAAACTGCTGGTCTTCCTACCATTGTCTTTGTACTAGCTGCCCCTGGGTTTGCTTTCCATGAAGTTCTTAGTGAAGATTTGTAGTATACCAACAGCAATTTAAAATTGTTAATTGCCAATTGACTATTACGATCAAGTCCGATTAATCAGTTATCAAAGCGATGCAGCGCGGTCTTGGGGAGGCAGCGCGGTCTTGGGGGTTCCCCCCATGAGCGACTGCCGTGGTTTCCCCCATGAGCGACTGCATCAAGACATAGTCTTGGGATTTTTGGTAATGGGTAATAGGTAATTGGTAATCATCAACTACCAATTACCTATTAGCTATTACCTATTACCAGATACAAACGCTATACCATGAATTGGAAATGCTTAATTTTTTGGTGGCAGTTTAACAATACTTAGCCAGAAATTTTCAATTGACTTCAATACTTTGACAAACTGCTCTAATTCAAGGGGCTTAGTGACGTAGGCATTGGCGTTTAGCTTGTAGCTTGTGAGGATGTCCTGGTCAGAATCTGAGGAGGTGAGAATAATCACGGGAATCAGACTCAATTTTGGATCAGATTTGATCTGTGCTAACACTTCACGACCATCCATCACTGGTAGATTCAAATCCAGCAAAATTACGTCGGGACGGGGTGCCTTAGTATAAGGGGACTCTCGACGTAGAAATGCCATAGCTTCCTTACCATTGCTAAACGTCTGCAGATTGTTGCGGATATTGCTATTTTTCAAAGTAGCTTTGGTCAGGTCTACGTCACCATGATTGTCTTCCACTAGCAATATTTCAATCCGCTGAATAGCATTTCTATCATTCATAATTACTAAAAACTAGTTTTTTATGTTGAGATTAAATTAATCAAAATACCTGGATTTTAGACTTGATTTTTTCTAAAATTAATACCACATATACTTATCGATATTCATTGGTTCGTTATCAGGTTTAATCGTTACTCATAATACCCTTCGTTATTATAGATTAACCATTACCAAATTTGAGAATTAATATGTGGATAATTTTTATAAAATTAATAAGTGCGAATATATTCAATATTTTTAATCCTAAATTAATAAGTATTGGTTCAAAAAAGCTTAGCTGATTAAGGAGAAGATAAAAATGCTCTCCACTTAAAGACGGGAGAGTCGATGGTAAATGATAAACGGTGATGGCTATAAAATTGGTATAATTACCCATTAATCATTACCCATGACCTATTATCCTTTATCCGTAACGATAACCCTTTAAGGGATTAGCAGTTAAGCAGATAGTTGTCATCCTACCCTCCGGATTTTGGGCAAGTATTAAAACTATCTCTTGACTTTGGGTAATAATCTATCCATCAGTACCTATCAATGTATAAAAATTATGATGAAATTATAGATAGTATTTTTACGGATTTTTTTTTAGCTGTGCCAGAATCTAAGATGCTATTTAACCTCGAAGCCCCTTTTAAACCAACAGGGGACCAACCCCAAGCTATTTCCCAACTCACCACTTACCTCAAGGCTGGCAACCCTATCCAAACTCTACTGGGTGCTACGGGGACAGGTAAGACTTTCTCCGTGGCATCGGTAATTGAAAAAGTCGGCAAACCTACCCTAGTACTTGCCCACAACAAAACCTTGGCTGCCCAGTTATGTAACGAATTGCGGGGGTTTTTTCCCCATAACGCGGTGGAGTATTTCATTTCCTACTATGATTACTACCAGCCGGAAGCTTATATCCCGGTCACTGACACGTACATCGAGAAAACCGCTTCAATTAATGATGAAATTGATATGCTGAGGCACTCAGCTACGCGATCGCTTTTTGAACGGCGGGATGTAATTGTGGTGGCTTCCATTAGCTGTATCTATGGCTTGGGTATCCCCTCAGAATACTTAAAAGCCTCGATTCCTCTGCGGGTAAATACCGAAGTTGACCAACGCCAACTCTTACGGGATTTAGTCTCAGTACAGTATTCCCGGAATGATTTAGAATTGGGACGCGGACGGTTCCGGGTGAAGGGGGATGTATTAGAAATTGGCCCGGCTTATGAAGACCGAATTATTCGGGTAGAATTCTTCGGAGATGAAATTGATGCTATTCACTACGTTGACCCAGTTAGCGGTGGAATTTTCCAAAGTGTAGAGGGAGTCAATATTTACCCTGCTCGTCACTTTGTTACTCCCGATGAACGGTTGGAAGAAGCTTGTAATGCTATTAAGGCAGAACTTGAGGAACGTTTGGCTCAATTGGAGCAAACTGGTAACTTGCTAGAAGCGCAACGGTTGGAACAGCGTACCCGCTATGATTTGGAAATGTTGCTCGAAATTGGTTACTGCAATGGTGTGGAAAACTATTCTCGTCACTTGGCTGGACGCCAGCTTGGGGAACCACCAGAGTGTTTGATTGATTATTTTCCCGAAGATTGGCTTTTGGTAGTGGATGAATCCCATGTTACGGTGCCGCAAATTCGGGGAATGTACAATGGCGATCGCGCTCGAAAGCAAGTGTTGATTGACCATGGCTTTCGCTTACCCAGTGCAGCAGATAATCGACCCCTGAAGGCAGAGGAATTCTGGGCAAAGGTGAATCAGTGTATTTTTGTCTCTGCTACTCCTGGGGATTGGGAGATGGAACAATCTCAAGGACGAGTCGTGGAACAGATCATTCGTCCTACCGGAGTGCTTGACCCAGAAATCTTTGTTCGTCCTACAGCAGGTCAAGTCGATGATTTGTTGGCTGAGATTAAGCAGCGGGTGGATTGTCAGGAAAGGGTGCTGATAACAACCTTAACCAAGCGCATGGCTGAGGATTTGACAGACTATCTGCAAGAACGGGATATTCGAGTAAGCTACTTACACTCGGATATTAACTCTATTGAACGGATTGAAATCTTGCAGGCGTTGCGCCAGGGTGAATTTGATGTGTTGGTTGGAGTTAACTTGTTGCGAGAAGGGTTGGATTTGCCAGAAGTCTCTCTGGTAGCAATTTTGGATGCCGATAAGGAAGGGTTCCTCAGGGCAGAGCGATCGCTTATTCAAACTATAGGCAGAGCAGCACGTCATGTCCGAGGGCAAGCCATTATGTATGCTGATACCTTTACAAAAAGCATGAGAAAAGCGATTGATGAGACTAATCGCCGTCGTAAGATTCAAATTGAGTATAATATCAAAAATAACATTATACCACAGCCGATTCGCAAAACCGCAAACAACCCGATTTTGACATTTTTGGATGTCTCCCGACGGTTGAATTCCCAACAGTTGGAAGCGGTGTTTGAACAGGTGGATGATGTACCTTTGGAGAAGATTCCGGAGTTGATTAATCAGTTAGAAGAACAGATGAAGGAAGCAGCAAAGACCTTGGAATTTGAAACGGCAGCAAAGTTACGCGATCGCATTAAGCAGCTGCGGGATAAACTGCTAGGTAATCGAACTTAACTAAGAGTTTTTACACTAACAGGAGTTGGAGGAATTATTGGTTTAGGGCTATTGAGGCAAGCAGACACGCCCTAGAGTATGTGTTTAAAGTAAATTATATATAGTTTAATATGTAAAGTCAAGTATGTAAAGTTTTGTGACAAAAACCAACAATCTGCATAAAAGGGAGGCATTAGCCCTGATAAATACATAGTTTAAAGGAAACTGAGATGATCGATATTTCTCTAAAATTAAATAAAGTGTCCTCATCCCAAGGGGGATTTCTCCCAAAGAATGAAGCAATAGAGCTTTGATACCAAATCCGCTCTAGTAACCCTCTGTTCAATCTAGGTCTACTTTCTTGAAAAGGGTGTATTCGACCCAGATTCCCTATGAATTATATAATTTATGAGACTAAAATTGAGCTGTCTTAACCTGTTGAGCCAGATCATGGGTAAGGGAAGATGGGCAGCAACTAAGTTTTTCCTGCTTGTTTGTTCTTCAACCTATTTGAGCTGTTGCCCGTTGCCAACCCCTGTGCAGGCGCAACCGATAGTTGAAGCCAACGATGGTACTGGTACTGTTGTCAACCCTGAGGGTAACCAATTCAACATTGATGGCGGTAAGCTGTCGGGAGATGGTGCGAATCTCTTTCACAGCTTCCAGAAATTTGGTCTGAGTGAAGGTCAGATTGCCATCTTTCTCTCTCATCCTAATATCCAAAATATCCTAGGGCGAGTGACTGGTGGTGATGCTTCTGTAATTAATGGCTTAATCCAGGTTACAGGGGGTAATTCCAATTTATTCCTGATCAACCCCGCTGGGATTGTCTTTGGTGCTGGTGCCAGCATCGATCTACCTGCTTCTTTTACCGCCACCACTGCTACTGGTATTGGTTTTGATGGCGGCTGGTTTAACGCCATTGGTAGCAATGACTATGCTTCTTTGGTAGGCAAGCCCAATACTTTTGATTTTGCTGTTTCCCAACCAGGTGGGATCATCAATTTAGCTGATTTAGCAGTTAAAGAGGGGCAGAATTTAACCTTAGTAGGTGGTACTGTTGTCAGTAATGGCACTCTTACTGCATCTGGTGGTCAAGTTACTATTGAGGCTGTGCCTGGAGAAAATTTACTCCGTATTTCCCAGCCAGGTAATATTCTGAGTTTAGAAGTTTCCCCCTCTGCCACTGTTCCCTTCACTCCCCTTTCCCTACCCGAACTGCTGACAGTTGGCGGCGGTGATGCTACAGCAATTGAGGTAAATCGTGAGGGTACAGTACAACTGATCGGTTCTGGTATCCAGGTGGAAGATGGCGATGTAGTAGTGCAGGATATCAGCGCTGGTCAGCAAGTAGTTATTGAAGCAGAAGGTAATATTCGGACAGCATCAGTTACCTCGGATGGTGGAAGAATTTTCCTCAATAGTAGAGAAGGAGGGATTGATACTAGTAGTGGCACGTTGGATTCAACGGCGGTAAGTGGTGATAGTGGAAATATTGACCTAAAAGCAAAAGATAATATCACTACCGGAAGTATCAATGCTTCCAGTAATAATGGTGATGGTGGTGATATTACTGCCGTAAGCGATAGAGGAAGTATTGATACTAGTGCTGGGGTAGTTGATTCTTCCTCTGTGGAAGGTAAAGGAGGAGAGGTTCAATTATTCGCTACCGAGGGAAGTATTAATCCTGGCGATGTAGTAGTGCAGGATATCAGCGCTGGTCAGCAAGTAGTTATTGAAGCAGACGGTAATATTCGGACAGCATCAATTACCTCGGATGGTGGAAGAATTTTCCTCAATAGTAGAAAAGGAGAGATTGATACTAGTAGTGGCACACTGGATTCAACGGCGGTAAGTGGTGATAGTGGAAATATTGACCTTAAAGCAGAAGGTAATATCACTACCGGGAGTCTCAATGCTTCCAGTAATAATGGTGATGGTGGTGATATTACTGCTGTTAGCGATACAGGAAATATTGATACTAGTGCTGGGGTAGTTGATTCTTCCTCTGTGGAAGGTAAAGGAGGAGAGGTTCAATTATTCGCTACAGAGGGAAGTATTAATGCTGGTGATATAAATGCTGCTAGTAGCAATGGTGAGAGTGGCAATGTTACTCTTGTTGCTGGTAGTGACATCAGTAAAGGAAATGTTACTGCTACTTCTACTATTATTTCCATTCTAGATTTCAGAAACCAGAATTCTACTATAAAAAGTTCAGAATCTCCAGTCTCACCAATACCTGAACCTCCACCTTTTTTAGATCTAGATCCACCCACGATTGAACCTCCTTCAGTCATCGTCTCAGAGCCATTACCACCGCTACCACCAGCAAATATAGGTATTCCACCACTACCACCACCAGAACCTCCAACACAAGAAGAGCCAGTTTTTCAACCAGTACCACCGCCAGAACCTCCAACAACATCAGATTTAGGTATTCCACCACGACCACCACTACCACCGCCAGAACCTCCAAAACCGGTAATTCCTGCACCTATAAATCCTGTAAATCCTTCAAATCCTTCCCCAACAACACCATCACCAAGGTCAGACAATCAAAACTCTGCCTTGCCAACCCAAGTTAATCGATCAGATGTGGCGGTCAATCAGAGCAAGAGGTCAAACAAGACTCCAGCAATTGAACTAGAACGACTGACAATCCTGGTACTGGAAATTACAGAGTGTCTGGCAGAAGAACAATTGCTCAGAAATCCTCAAGGATTTTCTATACAAGTTGCTGCCAAAGATTACACTAAAGCTGCCGAATGCTATGACAAAAATTTAGAATTTGCACGAAAAACTGGCGATCAATTGCGAGAAGCAAAAGCTTTGCATAACCTCGGAGTAACTCACTATAGATTGGGAGACTATGGCAAAGCTATAGACTATCATAAGCAGCATTTTAATCTTGCCCAATCAGACCCAAACTTAAGAAGAAAACCACAAGCTTTTAGTGGTTTAGGAGCCGCTTATGGCGCAATAGGAAACTATGACAAAGCTATTGAATACTATAAACAGGGTCTAGAACTAGTAAACTCAACCAATGAGTCTGAGCTGGAAAGGAATATAGTAAGCAATCTCGGATTAGCTTACTACGCTAAGAAGGAATATACCAAAGCACTTGAATACAAAGAAAAAAGTTTAGCGATCGCTAAAACATCCGATAACCTACCTGGAAAGGCAAGAGCATTATCTAATTTGAGCTTGCTGTACTATACTCTGACCGACTATAACCAAGCAATTGAATACTCTCAGCAGAGTTTAGCGATCGCACAAAAACTGCAAGATAACTATGGAGAGTTAGTAGCCCTAGAAAATTTGGGAATAATTTACCATGCTCTAGAAGACTACAACCAAGCAGTAAACTACCAACGCCAGAGTTTAGAAATTGCCAAGCAACTAGGTGATCGCCACGCCGAGGGACGAGCTTTGAGCAACTTAGGTGATGCTCTCTACAAAGCCGGAAATCCTCAAGAAGCAAATGAGGCTCTATTTGCTGCCATTGAAATTTGGGAGTCTTTGCGGTCGAACTTAGGCAGCAATGACCTTGAGAGAGTATCAATATTTGAAACTCATCAAACAACTTATAGCGCTTTACAAGAGTATTTAGTAGAACTAAAACAATTCAATCAAGCCCTAGAAATTACCGAAAGAGGAAGAGCAAGAGCTTTTGTTGAACTATTAGCAAGAGGTTTATCAGAGTCTGAATCAAAACTCAAAACTAATAAACCGATTGCTCCTCCGACTATCAAACAAATCAAAAAAATTACTGAAGAACAAAACTCGACAATAGTTTTATACTCGATTATCAAAGAATTCGTCGAAGCCCAAGGTGTGCGGCAACTTCAAGACAAAGAGCTTTACATTTGGGTAATTAAACCTACAGGGAAAATCGCTTTTCGTCAGGTTGATTTAACTAATCTGGATACATCTCTGAAAGAATTGGTTGTTATCACTCGTAAATCGATTTTTTTAAGAAGAAGCCCATCCCTAGTTGATTTAGTTCCCAGAGAAAGATTGACTAAAACAGAGAGAGCTGGTCAAACTGAACGATTAAAACAACTGCATCAACTGCTCATTGAACCAATTGCCGAACTCTTACCTACTAATCCGGAAGCTCGTGTCACCTTTATTCCCCACGAATCCTTGTTTCTAGTACCTTTCCCAGCACTACAAGACGCTTCTGGTCAATACCTGATCGAAAAACATACTATGCTCACTGCTCCCTCTATTCAGGTGCTGGATTTAACTAACCAGCAACGGCAACTGGTTTCTGGAGAAGAGATGCTAGTAATTGGTAATCCCACTATGCCTCAAGGTTTGCCCCCTCTTCCTGGAACAGAAACAGAAGCGCTAGCGATCGCTGAGATGTTCAATACTCAAGCCCTGATTGGCAATCAAGCCACCAAGAAAGCAGTTGTTGAGCAAATGTCAAGGGCAAAGATCATACATCTAGCTACTCACGGCTTACTGAATGACTTCCAGGGATTAGGTTTACCAGGAGCGATCGCCCTTGCTCCGACTAAAACAGATAAGGGTTTGTCAAGAAATAAGTTCATGGTTTTTGAGCAGATTGAGACCGAGGATGAATCATGTAATTCCACTGGGGACAAATGGGACGATGGGTCAAGTTGAGTGCTGCCATTTGTTGATCTGAAACTTTGATTCGAGTGGGGTAGACTCCCTTGATTTGAGCTGCTTTCACCCTCAGTCCTGTTTGTGTAGTCGTTCCACGAATCAGAGCAGTCATCTGAGCCAAGGAACGCAGTGGTTTTCCTGCCCAATTGAGTGAGATAAAGCTGAAGAGGCGATGCTCAATTGGGTTCCATTTAGAAGCTCCTGAGGGATAGTGACAGACCATAACTGTGATTTCGTGTGGGTCCGCCAATTTTTCCTGTAATTGGAGTTTCCAGTTGCGAACCCGATAACCGTTACTCCCACCTGAATCACACAGAATCAAGATTTTGCTTTCATCAGCAAAACGAGGTCGGTCTTTTCGTTTAAACCAGCGCACGATGGCATCGACAGCAAAAGCTGCCGTATCTCCAGAAGTACCCACATAAACATAACCTTGATTGTGAACCAAGTCGTAGATGCCATAAGGGACGGCTTTAGCCAAGGCATCTTTGGGAAAGTCATGGTCGTTGACTGCTTCGGCTTGCTGAGTCCACTCTTGCCCAGGGTTTTTGAAATTCCCAATTAGCTCTTTCTTCTTGGTATCGACACTGAGCACCGGATGTCCGGCTTTGATAAAGCGTTCTTTGACTCGCTCCAGGTAACGGAATTGCTGGTCACGCTGAGGATGCTGGGTGGTCGCAACCGACTTGCGGTTTGCTTTGAGGGAATAGCCCAACTGTTTCAACAGTCGTCTAATGCTGGTATGACTCACCAGAAAACCGATACTGGCCAACCTGGCTTTGATGCTCCGCAAACTCTGACGAATCCATTTGCAAGCACCACTTGGGTCTCCTGCTACATCTGCTTCTACTACTGCTTGCAAGCTTGCCGAGACTCCTTCGAGTTTTTTTCTACCCGTTTGCGTCCACCCCCTGCCAATCGAATTCGCTCTGTTGGACGATTGACTAACCCCTGATCAAGTTCTCGTCGCCCTCGTCGAATCGTGTTGATATCTAACCCTGTGACCTCACTCATCCTCTGAGTCCCCCCATGCCCTAACTTTTTCGCTTCTAAAGCCGCTAGCCATCGCCGTTGCTGTTCATCCAGGCGGCTCATCAACAGATTGAGTTGCTGATGTTGCTTTTGGATGGTTTTGTTTCCCTGCTGACACTCCCAACACTTGCACTGATTAATGTTTTGCCTCCCCATATGAGTACTCCGATTCTGATATTAGACTCCCTTGTCTAATTCTAAAACCATGAAGTTGTTTTTTAACAAGCCCTAAAGGTTTTCTCAGTGCCAGTGAAATACTCGACCTCAAGCTTAGTGCTGAGTTAGTAGTTTTAAGTGCTTGCAACACTGGTAGAGGTAGAGTTACCAGTGATGGCGTGATTGGATTATCCCGTTCTTTAGTTGCTGCTGGTGTACCTAGTGTGGTTGTTTCCCTCTGGAAAGTACCTGATGACTCCACAGCTGACCTGATGATTGAATTCTATCGCCAGCTACAACAAACACCTGACAAAGCAGTTGCTCTGCGTCAAGCCATGCTTACGACTCTTAAACAGTACCCAAATCCAGTGGAATGGGCGGCTTTTACCCTGATTGGGGAAGCGGAGTAATCAAGCAGTTGCAGGAGTTCAGAATCACAGAGTTTAGGATTGCTATAGTTTCCTAAGGGTGATAAATCTGTACACAATAATAAACCGATGAACACTGAGCTCCAATTTCCTTGGCAACAAGACCCAGTAATTCGCCAGAGCCAACGTCTAATCAATAGCTTTCATCATTGGACAGGGCATTCTCTAATCGATACCAGTGGCTTACCTATCGAAATTGCACAGGCACTATTTGAAGCTCCCTTTGCCGTCTTCTCTCACAACACTGAATCAGACCCCATTTACAACTATGGCAATCGGAAAGCTTTGGAATTGTGGGAAATGGATTGGAACCAATTGACTCAGATGCCTTCGAGATATTCAGCTGAGCCAATGGAAAGGGAGGAGCGCTTACGCCTGCTTAACCAAGTGACAAGCCAGGGCTATATTAGCAACTCTCAAGGTGTCCGCATTTCTAGCACTGGTAAACGGTTCCAGATTTTAGATTTTATCGTCTGGAATCTCATTGATGAGGAAAATAACTATTGTGGTCAAGGGGCTACGTTTTCCCAGTGGATACGGATTAATTGACGATGTCGCGCACTTAAATTGTCGATTTTTGAGTAAGGGAGAAAAACTACAAAGTCCTTTCCCTTACTCCTGAGTACCCCTGCCCCCTTACCAATTCAATCAAAGAAATCAAATCATTTGTAGCATTAATAGTGCTAATTCATAGTGCTAATTCATAGTGCTAATTCAGATTATATGCCTCACAGGTTACTTCCCCTTCTTGCAGTATCTTCCCCCACTTCCCGTCTCTTCCCGATCTCCATAAATCATCCCGCTACAATTACAACGCCGTTATTTGGGTCGGACTAGTCGGGAACTCTATATGTAACTGGTATATCTAACTGGCATCACAGAAGTCCATGTTGTTCAATGATTCTAACCCATAATGAACAGCTCTAGGGTATTCCATCACTGAGTCAATAGACTCTGGCACTATAACTGTACTTGGTATTGCCTATTGGTGGCATGATTTAGCCAAGTCTTACCTAAAGACCTTCCTCATCTTGATCACTCATCAAACCGAAAGCCATATTGGGAATGAAAACTATGGAATAAAAACTATGATAAAAGCCAGGCTTTTCGGCAAAACTAGGTTGCCCAAACCATTTGTTTGGACAGTCATTTTTATCTGCATTTTACCCTATATTCTGCATCAATTAGGGGTTGATTTTAGTACCCATCAGGAACTGTTTGACCTCTCGGCAGCCTCTGAATGGGAACCCCATGAAGTTAATGATGCCATGCACTCGGTCTTTTCCGGAAGTTTTGTACACACACTCCTGGAGTGGAGTGGTGTCTGTACAGCGTTTTTTACTGTTTGCTTAGCCTTCACGAACTACAGCATCACCAAAGACCCAATCGTTCCTATCATCGGCGTATCACTTTTTTTTGCTGGTGTGATAAATGCCTTTCATACTCTGGCTGCTGACCGCTTAATTGATGTTGTCGCCGATAATCGTAATTTAACTAGCTCGGCGGGAATTCCCACGCTTAAGCCACAGCTTAGCGTGGGATGAAAGCCAGGTTGGGTGATGGGGTTCGATGCCCCATCACCCAACATCAGTCAGGTCTGTCCTGACTCTGAACGTATTCTTTGAGTTGTTCAACGGTAACCCCTCCACAACTAGCAATGAAGTAGCCGCCAGTCCAGAACACTTTTTTCGAGTAATACTTATTCACTTGATCGGGAAATTATTTCCGTAGGTATCGACTGGAAACGGTCTTGAGATTATTGATTAGTTTGCTCAGCTGAGTCTGGGGATTGTATTGGATCAATAAATGAACGTGATCCGCTTCACCATTGAACTCGACCAAACTACCTTCCCACTTAGACATCAGTTCTGAAAATATTGATTCTACGCGGGTTAGCATCACCCCTGTGAAGACTTTACGCCGGTATTTTGGGACTAACACGTTGAGGAGCTTTCAAGTTTGAAACGCCTCTAGCACGGTGGATATCATCTTTAGGCATGGGTTGACACTAATTCCTGTGCTGGTGCTATAATAACACTAAGCCCCGCAGTAATGGTCGGATCGGCCGCTATGAAATCAACGCTTCAGTATCGAGCTTACTTAAACACTAAGCAAAAACTTGAGGCTAATTATTGGCTTCGAGTGTGTCGCTATTGGTATAACCGCCAGCTCGGAGATCGTTTCGATTGGTGGGACAACAATAGAACCAAAGTCAACGCTTGTCCGTTAGTTTGCCCGTTACCTGAGCTCAGAGATCAGCCGACTAGATACGGTCAACAGTCACAATTGCCTGGACTCAAAACAGATCTGATCAAGGTGTTTCATAGCGGTGAGCTGTTGGACTTCACCCGATTAGATTCAACCGTTTTGCAGGATGTCTGCAAACGGGCTGACGATGCTTTCAAGCGTTATATATCGGGTGATTCCAATGGCTTGCGTAGCGGTAAGCCACGGTTTAAGAACCAATCCAGCTACCGGACGATGGTGTTCGCAATGGTCAAACCAAGGTGGATTTATCTTGTCCGCAAAAACTGGCTCTATATCAAGCTTCCCAAGCTCGGAATGGTGAAGGTTCGGATGCACCGACCAATGCCGGATGGTGCCGTTGTCAAACGTGTTAGCTTGACTAAAAAAGCCGATGGTTGGTATATCAACCTGACCGTAGCAGATCCTACGGTGCCTAAGTTGACGCCTGATCAGATTGTCCCCACTTGGGATAACTCAATCGGTCTTGACGCAGTGCTAGAGGGCGATGACTACATTGCCACATCTGAAAATACCAAATACAAATCAGCTAAACCGCTGCGTAAGTCTTTACCAAAACTCAAGGCCGTCTCTGCTAAGAAATCATCGAAACGTAAAGGTTCTAAAGCCCGTCGCCAGCTAGCATTGCGTGAATCTCGAATACATCAACGCATTGCTAGGCAGCGCCAGAATCACCGTTACAACCTGGCTCACTTGCTGGTGAAAACCGGCAAGAAAGTGTTTTTCCTAGAGTTGCTAAATATCAAGGGACTGACAAAACGAAATAAACCCAACAAAGCCGCTGATGGGACGTATTTGCCTAACGGCCAATCGGCTAAGTCTGGGCTGAACAAGTCTTGGTTAGACGCGGCGTTTGGTGAATTTATAACCACACTGGACTACATAGCCTCAAAAGCTGGAGCAGTGGTTATCAAACAAAAACCGGCGTATTCATCAATGATTCTGAGTTATCGGAACGAAGTTATATTTACCGATTGCTCAATCAGAAAGTATTACGATCCGGTTGAAAAGGTTTTGGTTGACCGGGATGTGAATGCCGCAATCAACCTCAAACGACTTGGGCTGGGCGTTTTCCCAAGTATAAAACGGCGTAGTGGGAAGCTAGTCGTATCTGGCGATATGGACAATAGTACCACGAAGCAAATCGTGTCTATCCTAAGGGACGGCACGGACACTCGATCGCTTCTCAGTCTTTGGCCTATGGCCTAGCCTTTGGCGAACGGATGAAGAAGCCCACGCTATAGCGCCAGCTTAGCGGTGGGAGTGCGTCACTTCCATTTACCTGGGCACTCTGTCGGCTTTTCAATGCACTAATCCTGATTCTAGGAACTAGCCTTTGCTCAAGGAGAAGCTGGGTAGAAAAAAACCAAACCAGGAGCTTGGGTTTTGTCATTATTGTCAGCTTGGGGTTTGGGTTGATTGCCTATGGTATAATTCCAGGGTAAACGCATCTAAATTTGTATCAAAATTAACAGTTAAAAATTAAACAATAGTATCAAAAATCTAGAATTACCCGGTTGATTCTCAATAAGCGCCACTTATTCTCAATTATAGCAGTCGCCAGGGCAGGCGCGGACATGACAAAAGTCTCAAACCTAAGTAAGCGCAAGAGTTTGACTTCTGACTTCTGACTTCTGACTTCTGACTTCTGCTATATTGGCTGTGTTATCCAAGGTCGATTTGAGAGTACTCTACATTCTGGTTTCGTACGGAAATCCGACTTTGATTCTTGTTTAAAGTCAGCGGAAAATTTGTTGACTTTGAACAAAAAAAACTGCTTTTAGGATGGGATTTATTCGAATTTAACAAAAAATTGAGTTAATCATTTTTTTTTCTGTTACCATTTATATCAAATAAGATGCGTTTACCCTGGCTTTTCTATTGCTTCTTGCCTATTCCCTATTCCCAATTGCGTATTCCTTATTGCGTATTCCCTATTTCCTATTTGGTATTTCCTATTCCCGATTCCCGATTCCCGATTCCCGATTCCCGATTCCCGATTCCCAGCCCGTAGCGCTCTAATAGGTAAGTGGCAGTAAAAGTCAAAAAAAACCGGCTTCTGCTAGGAAACCGGGTTTTTAAAACGTTTAGCTTATTGATAATTGAATTAGCTTTGATGGGCAGGTTCTTTGGCCAAGAACTTCTCTAGTTCAGTCAAGGCATCAGCATCAACTTTAGTTTGCATGGGGCAGAACTTTGGTCCACACATGGAACAAAACTCTGCTGTCTTATAGATATCTGCTGGCAGGGTTTCATCATGGTATTCCCGAGCTCGTTCGGGGTCAAGGGAAAGTTCAAACTGGCGGTTCCAGTCGAAGTTGTAGCGAGCAATTGAGAGTTGATCATCCCGATCCCGTGCTCCTGGACGATGCCTGGCAATATCCGCCGCATGAGCAGCAATTTTGTAGGCAATCAAGCCATTGCGCACATCCTCAGCATCGGGCAGTCCCAAATGTTCTTTCGGGGTTACATAGCAAAGCATGGCGGTACCGTACCAGCCAGCCAAAGCTGCACCAATGGCAGAGGTGATATGGTCATATCCAGGCGCAATGTCTGTCACGAGTGGTCCTAGAACATAGAAAGGTGCTTCTGAACACTCTTCCATCTGCTTTTTGACATTGAACTCAATTTGATCCATTGGCACATGACCAGGTCCTTCTACCATCACCTGTACATCATGTTCCCAAGCACGACGAGTCAACTGCCCCAATGTTTTCAATTCTGCTAACTGGGCTTGATCAGATGCATCATGGGTGCAGCCAGGACGCAGAGAATCTCCTAAGCTGAAGGAGACATCGTATTTCTTGAAAATCTCGATAATGTCGTCAAAGTGGGTATAGAGGGGATTTTGCTTGTGGTGATGGAGCATCCACTTGGCGAGGATACCACCACCACGAGAAACAATGCCGGTTAGTCGGTTTCTGACCAAAGGCAGATGTTCGATTAAGATGCCAGCGTGGATGGTTTGATAGTCAACTCCTTGCTGAGCGTGCTTCTCAATGATGTGGAGAAAGTCATCGGCAGTAAGGTTTTCCACCTTGCCGTGGACACTCTCTAAGGTTTGGTAAACTGGTACCGTGCCAATGGGTACAGGTGAGGCATTAATGATGGCGGAACGAATCTCATCCAAGTTGCCACCACCTGTAGACAAGTCCATTACGGTATCGGCCCCGTACTTCACGGCCAAGTTAACCTTCTCTAGCTCTTCATCAAGATTAGAAGAGTTGGGGGAGGCACCGATATTGGCATTCACCTTACATTTGGAGGCGATACCAATACACATTGGCTCTAGGTTAGTGTGGTTGATATTGGCGGGGATAATCATTCGCCCCCGTGCCACTTCATCTTTGATCAGCTCAACGGGAAGGTTTTCCCGCTGGGCTACGTAGTGCATCTCTTCTGTCAGAAGACCCTGGCGAGCATAGTACATTTGAGTCACATTGCTCTGACCACGGCGCTTGGCAACCCATTCAATACGCATATTTAA
The DNA here is from genome assembly GCF_010692325.1 of Moorena sp. SIO3I8. Taxonomy (GTDB): domain Bacteria; phylum Cyanobacteriota; class Cyanobacteriia; order Cyanobacteriales; family Coleofasciculaceae; genus Moorena. The sequence continues at coordinate 68,164 of NZ_JAAHHW010000027.1, forward strand.
TTTCCTCGATGACAGCTTCCCTCCGCCGGTATTAACCGGACTCAGGTTCTAAGGGTGTAATCTCAGCCTGGTTGCTCAGGCACCCCTAGCTTTGGTTTGATTATACTATCACAAATAAAATCAGTCGGATTATAGGATCGCCCTCCTTGGGATTGATTCACAAGTGGGTAATCTATAGAATTCAAGATTATTGAGATTAGCTTATGGAATTTTTAACAGGAATAGTTATATCGTTATGCTTGTTTAAGATTTAATCTCAAAATAATACAGGACAGTGCTTAGTTACACTGTCCTGTTACGGTATCCTGTTACGGATGATTAATAGCTAGAGGCTATTGTATTCACCATTGTATTTACCTAGGTGATTGCCCAAATCGCCTTGTGTTAAAGAGCGATCGCAGCCATCTTGACATCGTTAGTGCTTAGAATCTCTTGGAGTTCCTCAGCATCTACGGTTTCTTTATCAATCAGCATTTCAGCAAGCTTATCGAGGATGTGCTTATTGCCAAGAATTACATTCTTAGCCCGTTCGTAGGCTTCATCAACTAGCTTGCGAACTTCTTCATCAATGGTTGATGCTGTGGCATCTGAGAAATCCCGGTCTGAGGCAATATCCCGACCTAGGAACATACTGCCATTCTGCCGTCCTAGGGCTACTGGGCCAAGGCGATCGCTCATACCATAGCGCATCACCATCTGCCGTGCCACCCGAGTCACCTGTTGCAAGTCATTGGAAGCACCTGTGGTCACTTCTTCTTCACCGAAGATAATTTCTTCAGCAATCCGACCACCTAAGGCCACTGCCATCTGATTTTGCAGGTAAGAACGGGAAAACATGCCTGAATCCATCCGGTCTTCGCTAGGGGTGAACCAAGTCAAACCACCAGCACGACCCCGAGGAATAATGCTAATTTTCTGCACTGGGTCATAATCGGGCATTAAGGCACCCACAAGGGCGTGACCTGCTTCGTGAAACGCTACTAGGGTTTTGCGTTTCTCGCTCATTACCCGGTCTTTCTTCTCTGGCCCTGCAAGCACCCGGTCAATGGCATCATTCACCTCATCCATAGAGATTTCGGTTAAGTTGCGACGGGCTGCCAAAATTGCTGCTTCATTGAGCAAGTTGGATAAATCTGCTCCGGTGAAACCAGGGGTCCGACGGGCAATCTTCTCGAGATCCACATCTTTGGCCAGGGTTTTCCCACGAGCATGAACGTTGAGAATTTCCAAACGTCCGGAATAATCAGGACGGTCTACTACTACCTGTCGATCAAAACGACCAGGGCGTAGTAGGGCAGCATCAAGAACATCTGGGCGGTTGGTAGCAGCAATAATGATAATACCGGTATTACCTTCAAACCCATCCATTTCAGTCAGTAACTGGTTAAGGGTTTGCTCCCGTTCATCATTACCACCGCCTAAACCGGCACCCCGCTGACGCCCCACAGCATCGATTTCATCAATAAATACAATACATGGAGCATTGTTCTTGGCTTGCTCAAATAGGTCTCGCACCCGAGAAGCACCAACCCCTACGAACATCTCGACAAACTCAGAACCAGAGATGGAGAAAAACGGAACACCTGCTTCCCCAGCTACTGCACGAGCTAAGAGAGTTTTACCGGTTCCTGGAGGTCCGACGAGTAGGACTCCCTTGGGAATTTTAGCCCCAATAGCAGTGAAGCGGTCAGCATTTTTGAGGAAGTCTACTACTTCGTTAAGTTCTAGCTTGGCTTGCTCAATACCTGCCACATCCCCAAAGGTTACCTGAGTTTGGGGTTCCATTTGGACTCTAGCTTTGGACTTGCCAAAGTTCATGGCTTGAGAACCTGGACCATTCTGGGCACGCCGCAGTAATAGAAACAATCCCACCAAAAGCAGAATCGGGAAGAAGAAGCTGCTTAAGGTCTTGAACCAGAAGCCTTCATCACTCTGGGGTAGAACTGAAATATCTACACCGTTATTATTCAGAAGGTTGATTAGTTGTGGGTCATTGGGGAGATTGACCTCTACCTGACGACCATCTTGAGCGATCGCGATCGCTTTACTGCGGTCAGCACTGATTCTAACGGTTTCCACCTTGTCGTTCTCGACTTGGCTAATCAGCTGGTCGTACCGCCACGTATCTCGACTTGGGGACGGTTTGTCCAAAAATGCTGTACCAAGGGCGATCACCACTATGGCTAGGAGTGCATACAGCCCTGCGTTTCTCCACTTTTTATTCACTCGTTGTTACCTCCATAGATTCGAGGATGTGGCAAATATAGAATTTAGCTTCTTATATTAATTTATGTTAACCTTTCTGAGGAAAACTGGGCGGACTTTATTCTAAAACAGCCTTTCTGGAAGCGTTTTATGCCTTGTGATACCTAATAATAGTGTTTGGATGGCTGGTGTGGGTTGACCTAGAGCAATGCTTAATATTATAATTTTTTGCTTTAGAGATCGAACAGCTAACAGGAGGGACATGATGGCGGTTTTACGACTTGAAGATGGTACAACCTATACCGAGCTAAGTGATATTGCCGGAGAATTAGCACCTCTGAAGGTTCAGCTAAATCACTGGTCTGTAGGGGACAACCCAGAAATTCACAGCCTTCTAGAGCAAGACACCCTTAGTGATATTGAAAAGGATACAGTACTTAAAGCTTTAGATAGCTACTTTGAACAACTTAAGGAAACCGCTGGCTATCAATCCCGTGACTTAATCGTACTGTATCCAGACATACCTAATCTTGATGCCCTCCTTTCCAAATTTAAGGATTGTCACTACCATACTGACGATGAAGTGCGCTACATAATTGCTGGAGAAGGGGTTTTTGGGTTTGTACGTCCTGATGGCAGCCAAATGGAGTTGACTGTGCAGCCTGAGGAGTACATTAATGTGCCAGCGAATACTGAACATTGGTTTTATCTGACACCATCACGACGGGTTAAAGCTGTGCGCTACTTTATCACTACTGAAGGCTGGGTTCCGGAATACACGGGTACGGAAATTCGGATGAAGCCGGTAGTAGCTGTTTGAGAATATTCCAGTTCATAACTTATTGAATATGTCCATTGAAGTTGACTACCGCTTTCCAAGCGGTGTTGATGTCGAAAAACAAGCGAAAATGATTGCTGTTGGGCAAACCGCAGGCACCTGGAATGCTCGTTTTGCCCATCTCGAAAATGTGTTTCGCTCCCATCTTGGTACTGTTGTTCAAGGTGTCATTAACCCTGATGGTTCTGGTTTGGCTACCATCCGTTTTCCCGAAGCTAATGTGGAAAACGATATCCCTACTCTACTAACCATGATTTTTGGTAAATACTCCATGGCAGGACCAGCTAAAGTCATGGCAGTGCGCTTGCCAGAACACTACGGTAGGCATCCCAAATTCGGAATTACCGGGATTCGGGAAAGACTAGGAGTAGTTGACCGTCCCCTGATTATGGCAATTTTTAAGCCAGCCTTGGGACTCTCAGCGGAAGACCATGGGAAGATTTTACAAGAGGTTGCTGGAGCTGGACTTGACATTATTAAAGATGATGAGATTCTGGGGGATTTGGAGATAGCACCAACCCTGAAACGTCTAGAAGTCTGCCGTAAGGTACTTGATGAAATAAAACAGCAAACTGGGCGCACTGTACTCTATGCCATTAATGTAACTGGTTCGGCTGACAAATTACTTGATAAAGCTCATAGGTTGGTAAAAGAAGGGGCAAATGCCCTGCTGCTGAATGTTCTGACCTACGGTTTCTCTGTCCTAGAAGCCCTAGCTGCTGATCCAGAGATTAATGTGCCAATTTTTGCCCATCCCGCCTTAGCAGGAGCCCTGTGTGGAGCCCCTAACCACGGGATGGCTTACTCAGTGGTTTTGGGAACCCTGATGGCTCATGGTGGGGCAGATGCGGTGCTATATCCCGCCCATTATGGTAGTTTACCCTTTGACCCAGAGGAGGAAAAGCGAATTCGAGATAGTTTGCGATCGCGTAATGTATTTCCTGTGCCCTCCGCTGGCATTCATGCTGGGATTGTGCCTAAGGTTGTAGCAGATTACGGACAACAGGTCATTCTTAATGCTGGCACTGGCATTATGGATCATCCCGATGGTCCTGCTGGTGGCGTTAAAGCATTTTTTGAAGCCATACATTCATTATGAGGTAATCGGGTAATCAGGTTATGGGGTAATGACAAGATAGTGTTTTTCATAATAATGAGATACATTATTGTTTCTTTACCATAGTCCGTAATCTTTACTACGTAATACTTACTTCCATTAACTCCAAGGACGTAAGTACCTCACAGTTTTGAAAAATACTATAGTAATGCATATAGTAATACTATTGATCGTGAACATATCATCAACAGCGACAGTTCTTACTCAGAACTCAGCACTCTTAGACTAAATACTATTGTGAATCGAGTTGTATTCTGCGACTTCGACGGTACCATTACCGCCGTTGAAACCTTTGTGGGCATGCTCAAACAATTTGCTCCCGAGTTGTCCGCCCAAATTATGCCCCAGCTGTACAGTATGAAGCTGACTCTGAGGGAAGGTGTGCGCCAGATGTTAGAGTCAATTCCTTCAGCTAGCTATCCTGACATTATTGCCTACGCTCAATCCAAACCGATTCGGCCTGGTTTAGAGCAATTGTTAGATTTTCTTGAAACTCAGAATGTTCCTTTTATTGTGGTTTCCGGTGGTTTGCGGTGCATGGTCGAAACGGTTCTGAGCCAGGGAAGCACGGGGAAAAAATCCTTACTTGAGCGGGTAGCAGCTATTTATGCTGTTGATGTGGAAACGACCGGGGATTTTCTAAAGGTAACCTCTGAGTTTGAAGGAGATACAGAACTTGTGTCTAAAGTGCGGGTGATGGCACAACACCCGGCTCAAGAGCAGATCGCCATTGGCGATTCGGTAACGGACTTGAATATGAGCCTGAAAGCCCCGGTAGTATTCGCCCGCGATCGCCTCAGCAAATACCTGGACGAGCGCCAAAAGCCCTACATTCCTTGGCATGATTTTTTTGATGTACAACAACAGCTATCCCAGCGGTGGAACAATGGTTAATCATGGCTCCTCAATCGGCAATGACCAGCAATTACGTTCAGCTATTGATCCAAGACCAACCTTAATCAGTGCTGCTAGTCACTTCTATCAATTAGGTTGGATGGTGGGGACAGCCGGTAACCTCTCTGCTAAACAGCCCGATGGCAGCTTCTGGATTACTGCTAGTGGATGCCATAAAGGGCAGCTAGGCAGCAAAGACTTTATTCGCATAGCCACTGATGGCACAGTAGTAGAAAAACCATCACCTCAATCTCGTCCTTCAGCTGAAACAAGCATTCATCAAAGTATCTACTCTTTATTCCCAGATGCTAAAGCTTGTTATCATGTTCACACCATTGAGTCGAATTTAGTTTCTGGCTTTACTACAGAAGATACCCTGCCTTTGCCACCGCTAGAAATGCTTAAGGGCTTTGGAGTACGGGAGGAGAACCCTAAAGTCACGGTACCAGTATTCGTCAACCATCTAGATGTGTCTCGCATTAGTAGTGAGATATGCGATCGCTTTCAGGCTGCACCGCCATCAGTCAATGTCCTATTGATTCGCAACCACGGTATAACGGTTTGGGCGTCTTCCACCGAACGTGCCCAGATCTACTTGGAGTTAGCTGATTATATTTTTCGATATATGGTAGCTGCTCGACAAATTGAGCTTAGCACCACCTCCATCAAGAATTAACCAAAACAATTGCCGAATTGCTCAATCGGAACAATTCAGCAATTCGGCAATTATTCAACCAGACTTGATGCTAGTCCGTATACTGCCCATCACCAAAATCACTAGGGTAACTATCGTTAGAGGTACGACAAATGTCATCATGATAGTACTAAACTGTGATAAAGCTTGGTGTTGTGTGGCGTTCAGGAATAAATACAAGGTATAGGCACCGTAATAGCTTAAAAAGAGAAATCCCTCCCACCGGGAAATTTGATAGCCAGTAAAGAAAATTGGCAGACAAGCCACCGCCACTGCAATCATTACTGGAATATCGAAGTTTAGGGCAGGAGTTGACACCTGTATACCATCAGGCACAATCAAGCTACACATCCCCAGCACCAACAGGATATTAAAAATATTGCTGCCAATAGCGTTACCTACGGCAAGATCTCGCTCACCACGGACACTGGCAATAATGGAGGTGGCAATTTCTGGAAGAGAGGTGCCAACAGCGATAATGGTTAAGCCAATAATCAACTCGCTCCAGCCAAACATCTTGGCCATAGCAATAGCCCCATTAATCAGCCAGCGGGAACCTAGTACTAACATTCCTAAGCCGAAAACAATCAGCCCTAACTGAGTAACTATCTTTTTAAGGCTAGTACGAGACTGGCGAGATTTGGTTTGAGGGGTATCCTGGTCTCGGATTTCCTGATTTTCCTTGCGACTCTGAATAATGGTGAATAAACTATATGCGATCGCGCCAGCCAACAAGATGCTGCCATCAACTCTACCCAGTTGGCCATCCAAGCTCATAAACAAGAGTAGGAATGATATGGCAATCATCAATGGTACATCTAATCGCACCAACTGCCGGGATACAACCAAAGGTAACATAGTTGCCGATATGCCTAAGATTAGCAAAATATTGGCAATGTTGCTGCCAACAATGTTACCAAGGGCAATATCCGCTTGTCCGTCATAACTCGACTGCAATGCTACGGCTAATTCTGGGGCACTGGTGCAGTAAGCGACTATAGTCAGCCCGATCACTAAGGGGGAGACACCTGCTACCAACGCCAACTGTGATGCGCCCTTGACCAAGATTTCCGCCCCAACAACCAAAAGTACAAAGCCAGCAATAAATAAAATGAGAGTGATTATGTTCATTGGCTGTGTGTGAGTAAGTCATTGAGGACGAGTTTACTTCATCAAGCATGAAAGTTGCTATAACCTCGACTTAGCCCTTATAATTATTACCTAGGGTTTATTGAAACGGCAAACAACTCAACAGTAACACAGATAAAGCGAATTTTTTCCTGTGTTTACCTAGGTTTATTGTTATTGTTTTTTTCCTTGGTTTTGATATTATAAATCGAGGACGATATCTACACAGTTACCCTTGGGTGCATCCCGATTTTGCAGTGAGCATAAATACTCAAGTTCGGTTTTGAGCAATCAGAGCTAAGCTTTGAGAAGTTGACCTATAATCAGGTGAGTTCTGCGAATGGATGCTGACAAACATGCCCAA
>NZ_JAAHHW010000270.1 GCF_010692325.1 Moorena sp. SIO3I8
CCAAAGGCGATCGCAAATTCTCTAATATAATCCGAGTAAAAATACTTAGTTGACCGAGAGTTCGCTGGTGCTTGCCGCGAACTTTTTTCAACTGAAGTTCTTACGTATAAATAAACTCTCAAGGGGTGACAAGAAAGCTGTAAACTAGAGAGAATAGGGGTTTAAGCCAGCCCAAGACTTACAAAAATCAGGGGGCGTTCGTGACCCCCCCACAATCATATATGTTTCCTCAATTCTACCAGACTGTCTTCGAGACTCATCTGACTCCTTGCCAATATCTGACTCTACAATTGCTAATTTTGCTATTGCAAAGTCATCGTAATGTCCGTTTATCTTGCTTAGCCAACCTGTTCCCACAACCGATAAAATATGAAAGTCGTGTTCGGAATATTCAGAGGTTTTTGAATTTACCTCAGTTAAGTGCTAAGCTCTTATGGTTTCCTATTATCAAGCAAATTTTAAAACAAGAGTTTCGTCCTCATATCTCTAATCGAAAACAGATAAGACGAAGGAAAAAGCTGAAGCTCATGCATCAAGGATATCTGCTATTAATCCTCGATAGAACTCAATGGCAAGACCGGAATTTAATGGTGTTAAGCTTAGCTTGGGGTCATCATGCAATTCCTGTATATTGGCAACTTTTACCAAAACGAGGGAACAGCAGTTTGCCAGAGCAAAAAAAAGTTATAACTCCGGTCTTAAGGCTATTGCGTTCTTATCCTGTACTCCTATTAGGAGACCGAGAATTTCATAGTGTCCAACTGGCTAAGTGGCTGGAGGAGAGGAATGTAGACTTTGCTTTACGTCAGAAAAAGGGCACTTGTATTCAAGATGATGATGCTGTTTATCGACCCCTCAAAGATTTAGGAATTCAACCGGGATTTTCTCGATTTTACTCAAATATTTCTTGCACAAAAGCCCATCAGTTGGGAAACTTTAATCTAGGGGCTTATTGGAAACGTCAATATCGGAGTCGAGCAAGTAAAGAACCTTGGTATATTCTCACAAGTCTTGATAGTCTTCCACGGACTTTATCCTGCTATCAGGCTCGATGGGGTATTGAAACTATGTTTCGAGATTTAAAAACTGGAGGTTATAATCTCGAAAATACAAAGGTTAGTGAGCGTCGCTTAAAAGCCATTATTTTGCTCATTTCCATCGCTTATACTTTGGCAACTTTACTTGGAGTTGCTTTAAAAAATCTGGGAGTGAGTGAGTATATTTGTCGTCCCACCGAATCAGAACGTTCAACGGAGCGACATAGTTTTTTTTGGATGGGATTGCACGGTCCCGATTGGATTCAATCTCTCAAAATTTGGTCGGATTTAGCCAAATCTCTGATGAGTCTCAAACCTCACAAATCTCTCTATTTCAAGCGGGGACTTAACGCTAAGTCCCTTATCCAGAGTGCTTTGTAGCCTTGTTGTCACCCCTTGAGATGATAACGAATAAATAACGGTTAAATAGATAACACTCAGCCCAAAGCTAATCGCTGAGGGCTGATCGCGGGTTTTAAAAGCTCAGTTGACGCAAAGGGAGAAATAGTATCGGTAATTATTTCAACTACCCCTGCCTGATCGAGTACTCTCATCGAGTACACCTGGTGTTGGCAAAGGGATTGTGTCTACAGTCCACCTCCAATCTAAGTTCCGAGATAGGCTAGCCTTTGGCAATCCCCTCAGTCTAGAGTTTTGGTTTCATCCTGGGACACATCAGGGACGGTTGAAAGTCGCCCCGTCCTCTCAAAGTCTTGCCTCAAGAGGAGCGTTCTCAGTGCGATATTCTTGGCTCCGACTAAATCAGCATGTAGTTTGTATCCACAAGCCATGCAATCAAAATCTAATCCATTATTGGGTCGATTGGCTTTACTGGTGTGACCACAACGGGGACATGACTGGGAAGTAAAATCAGCATCAACTCTAATCGCTAAAGCGCCACCCAAAACGGCTTTATAGTCAATGAAGTAATGTAACTTAGTAAACTCCCAAATCCTTTTATTCCTATGGGCTTGACAGTTTTTTTTAGATGGTTCATGCCCTAGTTGTATTGGCTTAATTTGATCACGATTATGGGTAATATTTTCTAGACCAATCAATGAGCCAGAAATCACGACACGTTTGGCAATACAGTGATTAATATCAGCGTTAAACCGTCTCTCTCGTTGTGACAATACTATCAACCTTCTGGTAGCGGAACGAGTGCCTTTTCGCTGTAGAGTTTGTTTCGTTTTATAGTAACGATTAGCTCTATGAATTACTGACTTGCCAGAAAAGAAACCAGCTGTTTTATTCGTATCAAAGGTTACGGCTAGATAGCGCTGACCTACATCCACACCAACAACACGTTTAATCGCTTCAGGTTTAAGTTCGGGTAGCTCCAACTCTAAGCTTACTAGTAAATAGTAAGTCTTGGTTTTTTCAGCATAGCAAATTATTGCTGCACCTATTTTGGCTATACCTGAATGAATCAATTCTAAGTGTTTTTTATATCCGGAGTAGTCAACTTTTATACGACCTTCTAAGGTAACTAGGCTAGCTTTACCTTTAACAAACGAGTAGTCACGCTT
>NZ_JAAHHW010000271.1 GCF_010692325.1 Moorena sp. SIO3I8
TTAAGATTACTGCTATGACGATGATGGGAACTAAGTTTATTGATCAATCTTTGGAGACTGGCGTTCAGAAAATTTTATTATTTCATGCTGTATCGGATCGGCTACTATTTCTGCGAGACAAGCAAGTGCAGAGCCAGCTGGAATATCAAGGTAAAACGATTGATGATGATATTCCGATAAGCATGATTGAGCAAGTTCGCTGCTCTATGCTAGAAAAGACATTAAAGCACTTGGAGTATGCACGCGATCGCGGCTTAGAAGTTTATTTTGGTGCAGAGGATGCAAGCCGTGCAGATTTTGATTTTTTAACTCAGTGTATTTCGAAATTTGAACCTTATGTAGAATTATTTGTACTCGCTGATACAGTGGGATGTCTAACCCCAGAAAAGACCCATTTTTGGCTTAGTAATCTTTTGGAAGTGACCAATGGTGCTGCCTTAGGGGTACACTTTCACAATGACATGGGTTTAGCACTTGAAAATACTCTCCAGGCTATCCATGCAGGCGCGATCGCCGTTTCTGGTACATTTTCGGGAATTGGAGAACGTGCAGGGAATGCCCCTTTAGAGCAGGTTTTAGATGGATTAAGAATGCGTTGGGGCTGGGAAGTTGAAGGAATTAATTATAGTGCTTTGGAAGCTGTCACAGAGGCTTTAGCTCGTCTCGGAGTCCGAGCCAATCCTCCCTACTCTCCTGGAACTCATAGGCAGGAAACGGGTATCCATCTCCATTCATTGCTGTGCGATCGCCATAGCTACACAATCTTTCCTGATCAGGAACCAGAAATCTGGTTTGGCAAGTGCAGTGGGGCGAGTAATTTCAAATATCTCTTTGAGCGTCATTTAAATCAGTCACTGCCCCAACAATACTACGAGCAACTCCGAACCTCTCTCAAAGAGTTGTCCATTCAAGAACAGCGTAGTTATTCGACATCGGAAGTTTTGAGTCTGATAGAACAAGATCTCTTACCGATGTTTCCCCAAATGGATAACGGTGTGGCAGATAGCCAATGTCTCGAAGATCCCAATTTAATCAGATTTCGAGTTGAGCAAATTAGTCAAATGTCTAAGGCAATGCTTAATGGGCTTCTGGAGGTGTTCAATCAGTTTGGTTGCATTATCATTGCTTGCGATGGTGTCTCTAACTTTCGGCAAAACCTGCTTGATATAGGCTCACATTTTGGTCAGATTATGCCTCACCGTATTTCTGATGATGACGGTATCGTAACTGTAACACCCACGCCTGGGGCAAAGTACACGGCTCTAACGGGGCAACCGTTTGACTTTCATACTGATGGGAGTTTTATGCCAGTTCCTCCCAAAGTTGTTGCCCTGCAGTGCATTGTTGCCGCCGACACCGGGGGAGAATCTCAAGTTGTCCAAGCCGAAACTCTCTACAATTTTCTAAAAGAACAGGATCCCATTGGACTTCCAGCACTCTTTGAACCTGATGCTGTAGTAACGACAACCGTTGATGGTGAAGTTTACCGAGGTCCTGTTTTTGTACGCGCAGATAATCGCGTGATGTTGACTTATCGACCCAGCGATCATCAGGTTACAGTGCAAGCCAAACCAAAGGTAGCTCAAGCTTACAATCTTATTCAAGGTTACCTTGAGAATGGGGCAGACGAGTTACAGTACAAACTTCAGCCGGGAGAAATTCTGATCATGGATAATACCCGAATCTTACACACCCGCAAACCATTCAAGGAAAATCAAGGTGCAAAGCGTAAGTTTCATCGTTTATGGCTTGACGGCAAACCTGATCATCACAAACTTGCACACAATCAACTAAAGTTTGGTTTTAGTATTTCGGGTTAAACATCGTTACCAGCCAGTATCGAGATAACAATTTGAGATAACTTGTTTTGAGTAATTCCTACAAGATGACCTTCTCTGATTTACATCACCGAAAAACCCGAGGCCACTTACGGATGGTTGGGACAGGAGGAGTTGCCAGGAGCCTAACGACAGCGATCGCTAGAATGCTGAGTACTCAGCATTCAAAGATCCCCAATCAACCAGGCTACCTATTTGATATCAGTTTAAATGAATCATTTTCCTGGGGAGAACAACGAATTGCAGGGGGCTACGAGCATTTATTGCACCTCATCCAGCACCATGAATCTCAAGCTACTGCAACCGGACGAGATCTCCGTCAAATTCCCCTGCAAGTCCTCAGCAAAAACAACAGCCATCATTTCAGCAAACAACAGTGGCAAAACTTTTTGGCTCTGATTGATATACAACTGCTCCAAATTCGGAACCCAGCACTTACTTTTGCCTCACAAGTAAGTACAACGCTTGATTTGATTCTCGAGCGCTATATTCTAGAATCCAATCGTGCTCAATTAGAACTTGCCAAAAACACCAGTGATTTTTCAAAATTACAACTCAGTGCATTCAAAACTGATATTCCAGAGTCTTTTTTGGAACTGATAAAATCACAAAAATCTAATCACGCTAAAGACTTTTCAAATCCAGAATTCGACTCCCATTTTTTTAGGATAAACTTTGCT
>NZ_JAAHHW010000272.1 GCF_010692325.1 Moorena sp. SIO3I8
GTGCGATTCGTTGACTAGAAACCTTGCCCATCAAGGGTTTAGGAGGATTAGTCGCAAGGAAGAAAGAACCTTGACAACTTGATAACCATGATGGTGAAAGACCATCCCTCGTGAAATCCGAGTGACAGCCCTACCCTGGTTCATGGGAACTAACAAAACCCATGGATTGAAAGCAAGGGTCGAACAGCGAAGCGGAACCAATCCAGGGAAAGTTAGTAGCAGGCAAAAGACTCATGGGTACGCAAGGAAGGCATGTTTGAATCATCGACACCTACACGTGGCGAAATGGATTGATACGCCACAGACAAAAAGTCAAACGGAATAAAGGATAGTTAGTTGGTCGCTTAACTATTGATTTCCCTAGAAATAAAATTCCCGGTGAACAATGCCGCCCTAAAAGTCTACAGAATGGTTATCAGGAACGAAGTAACCCCCACAAGAACTCTCAGAAAGGTCGAACATTCTGAGTAGGTAGTTAACCGTAAGTCATCTGGGGGAGAGATAGAGTCAGAAGCCAATGCCTAGGGTAATACCTATGGATATGCCAACGGACTCACGTTACAGGAATAGGTGTAGTTGTAAGTAGTAATGAAGAAGTCTAAAACTCGGGGATTCAACCCACAGTCGGAATGGAACAAGGTCAACTGGCGAAAGCTAGAAATAACCGTGTTCAAGTTACAAAAACGAATATACCAAGCCTCACAGCGTGACGATGTTCGCGTGGTACGTAAATTACAAAAGACCCTGATCAAGTCTTGGTCAGCCAAAATGATTGCGGTCAGGCGGGTAACCCAAGAGAACAAAGGTAAGAAAACTGCTGGAATAGACGGGGTTAAAACCTTAAATGGTAAACAACGTCTGGCCTTAGTAACTAATCTGGAAATCTCAAGAAAAGCCAAACCAACTAGAAGGGTATGGATTCCAAAACCCGGACAGAAGGAAAAACGCCCATTAGGAATCCCAACAATGCATGACCGCGCCCTACAAGCACTAGTCAAACAAGCACTAGAGCCTGAATGGGAGGCTAAATTTGAACCTAACTCCTATGGGTTCAGACCAGGACGCTCATGTCATGATGCCATCGAAGCAATATTTAATGGGATCTGCAAAAAACCTAAATGGGTACTAGACGCCGATATCTCCAAATGTTTCGATAAAATCAATCACGATGTTCTTCTCACGAAATTAAACACCTATCCATCCTTGAGGCGATTAATTAAATCTTGGTTAAAAGCTGGTGTGATGGATAATAACACATTCTCAGAAACCGAAGAAGGCACACCACAAGGAGGAGTAATATCACCTCTCCTTGCGAACATAGCCCTTCATGGAATGGAAACAATAATTAAGACTTATATCGGAAATAAAAAGAACAAAAAAGGAGAAAAACTAGGAAAAGCTCAAAAGATGAGAGGTATAAGTCTAATTAGATATGCGGATGATTTTGTCATCATGCACAAAGACCAAACCATAATAGAAGAATGTCAGAGAATCATCAGTGAATGGCTAAAAGACATAGGGTTGGAATTAAAGCCCAGTAAGACAAAGATAACTCACACTTCGGAAGGATTCAATTTCCTAGGATTCAACATCCGACAATATCCAGCCGGAAAAAACCATTCAAAACTAGGCTTTAAAACCATCATCAAACCATCCAAGGAAAAAGTTCTAGAACACTATAGGCAGCTCGCTGACATAATCGACCGTCACAAAGCTGCCCCTCAGGCTGCCCTAATCAGCCGACTCTCACCTGTCATACGAGGATGGTGTAATTACAACAAAGCTGTTTGTAGTAAAGAAACCTTCAAAGACCTCGAATGCATGCTCTGGAACAAACTCCAAAGATGGGGATACAGGCGACATCCAAACAAATCAAAAACCTGGGTAATCAATAAATATTGGGGAACCGTAGAAAAAGACAACTGGACGTTCACAGACGGAAAGAGTTACCTCTTGAAACATGCCAAAACGAAAATCGTCCGGCACATCAAAGTCAAGAACACCACAAGTCCATTTAACGGAAACTTAATATATTGGAATTCCAGAATGGGAAAACATCCTGAAATAAACAGTCAAAAAGGAAGACTACTTAAAAAACAAAAAGGAAAATGCTCCCATTGTGGCCTTACCTTCAGGGATGGAGATTTAATAGAAAAACACCACATAATACCACGCGCACTCGGTGGAGAAGACCTAGACAAAAATATGGAACTACTCCACCTGCATTGTCACGATGTCAAACATGGAACGAAATCTAATTCACTGAATCTAGATGAAAATCCATTCTAGAGGTGCCACTGACAAGGATTGTACTGTAATGAGGAGCCGGATGAGGGGAAACTGCGCGACCTGAACTGGTCAAGTAAAGCGGGGAGCCGACTCCCCAGGGTAATTTACACCACCTACCCTCACGTAAAACAACCTTTTAGGTTGGACTCAATACCTTTTGGTAACAAAAGGGAAATATGC
>NZ_JAAHHW010000273.1 GCF_010692325.1 Moorena sp. SIO3I8
CTGGTCTACTACCCCCCCAGCTAATCCTAGTGATGTTAAGCGCGTTGGTTTCATTGCTGACGGTCCTATTACTGCAGGAACCTCCACTGAAGCTGATGCCAATGGCTTCAGCTTTGGTGTGATCACCAGTGGGTTACCGGTTGCTGGTGGTGAAGTCGCTAACATTGCTCAGGCATTTGGTGAAACTGTCGGTGACTCAACGGATGAAGTGGTCTACGATGAATCCGGTGACCAAAATCCCAACAACTACAATGATGATGGTACACCACCGGATGAGACTGGTACCGACTTCAACCCAGCTACAGACCTTGGTATTGCCAATCCCAGTGCTGATGGTGTTGATGAAGACAATGACAACACAGGTGAAGGACCTAAGGGTGAAGACACTGTAGTTACCATTACTGCAGACATTGAGACTACCAGTCAAATCCTCAATGGTCCAGAGAATCGACCCAACGCCATTGGTCCAACCAATGACAATGATGACTTCACTAACCAGTCCACAACTATTCCAGCTGGAACAGCTCAGGGTATCGACATTGACCCAGGTGCGGTGACCTTCGACAATACCGTTGAGAACCCCAATGCTACTAATTTAGATAACGTAACCTTGTTGCCAATTGCGCCTTCAGTCGGTAATGCGGCGACTAATGACCCTCAAGTTAATCCTCAATTCACCACTCCAGTAGACTTTGGACCAGATAACCAGATTCCTGATAACACTACGGTCACGATCAGGTACGAGCCAGAGACAGGTCCAATTCTTGAGGCGACTTACACCTACACTGAAGCTGGTGGTTTTACCCTCACTGGTGGTACAACAGTTAATGTTGGTACTCTCACACCAGGTCAGCAATTGGATTACGAGGTAATTGTTGACTTACCTGAGACAGCTCAAGTTCAGGGTTACGGGATTCCGATTGTTGCCTTTGTGGACAACACCACGGACGGAAACTTTGATGTCACTGAAGACACCGTCTTCAACATTACTGTTGACCGTCCCTACACTGGTTATATGCAGATGGTGCAAGAAGCTCGGATTCTGGATACTGATGGTGTAACAGTGATTCAGGACTTCTCCGGCGGAGATCCCACAGGTGATCAGGAAGGTACCCTCGCGGAACGGGCTAAGCCTGGTCAGTTTATCGAGTACCGAATTACCTACACCAATATCTCTGAACCACTAGTGGGTGCTGGTAACGTAGTTTTGGATGCTGAGAACTTCACCATTACTGAGGATGGTACTGCAGCTCCTAACAACTGGGTTACTGTCACCACTCACGAGCAAGGAACTGACCCATCTCAGGGTACTGTGGAGTACTTCAATAATACCTTATCCTTTGGAAATACTGACCCAGCTAGCGGTGAGGAAGTGACTAGGTACGTCAATGAAGTTGGTACTGTTGCTCCTGGCGACAATGGATCCTTTGTCTTCCGTCGTAAGGTGGACTAATCTTTAATGCTCTGAAGTAGTAAGTATAGCGCTACGCTTAGCGTCAGAAGTCAGAAGTCAGAAGTCAGAAGTTGACTCTAACAAGGTTTTAGGGTGCGTAGTGGCGTGGCACACCTAAAAATGTTTGTTGGGTTGAGCGGTAGGGAAACCCAACAATGCGTTACTGGTGTTGGGTTTCATTCTTCAACCCAACCTACGCTTATTGCACCATTTTAGATGTGTCAGTCCAGTAGGGTGCGTTAGGGGCGGGCTTGCTATCATGTTAACACCGAGCGCCAGTGTTGGAACAGCCCGCCCCGTAACGCACCACCCAAGGGTGAGTCCTGATTTTCTCGGTCCCCAGGGGACAGCCCGCCCGAGGAAGGAAACGGGCAAGATGCCCGTTCCACGTCTGATGCCCGTTCCATGCCTGATGCCCGTTCCACGCCTGATGCCCGTTCCACGCCTGATGCCCGTTCCACCCACCGGATCAAACAGCAAAAGTGAGATACACCGGTGTAACTCCTGGTTGTTGACCACGTTTTGAGTCAACCTTAGGTGAGCCACTAATCAAGTCATTTCAGCCTACCCTGCGGGAACGCTATCCGGCGAACAGCCTTCCTACTTCAGCCTTAAAGCTTCAGCGTTCTATAAAATTGTTGTAATTATCAAGAGGTTTATTGCAAATGAAACGTTCATCAATTCTCGGTCTGGGTGCGATCGCATTAATTGTTGCTGTGCCTTTTGTAGGTAAGACTCCTGTATTAGCTGGTTTACAGGAAGCTGGGGAAGTGATTGTCCAAAACATCATGCGCCCCAAAGTGCAGTTGAAATTAGTGGCTAAGAAGAAGATAGTAGAAGTTGATACTGAAGGTAAAGAAAATATTACTTGGCAAGCCCTAGAGAACAAAGCCATTGTCAAACCAGGAGATACCCTTCGTTACACTGTCAAAGGTGAAAATTCTGGGGAAGTG
>NZ_JAAHHW010000274.1 GCF_010692325.1 Moorena sp. SIO3I8
GAAGGTGCGATTCGTTGACTATAAACCTTACCCTACAAGGGTTTTGGGGGATTAGCCGCCTGGTCTCAGGAAACTGAACCTTGACAACTTGATAACCATGATGGTGAAAATCCATCCCTCGTGAAATCCGAGTGACAGCCCTACCCTGATTCATAAGAAATAACGAACTTACGGATTAATGCAAGGGTCGAACAGTGAAGCGGAACCAATCCAGGGGAAGTTAGTAACAGGCAGAGGACTCATGGGTACGAGAGAAAGGTACGTTTGAATCATCGTTAGAATTACGTGGCGAAATGGATTGACACGCCACAGACAAAAAGTCAATGGAACAGGATTAATTGGTTCTTCCCTCAATTAATGATTTCCCATAATATTCCCGGTGAAAAGTACCACCCTAAAAGTCCATAGAATGGTTATCAGGAACGAATTAACCCCGATATGTACTCTCAGAAAGGTCGAATATTCTGAGTAGGTAGTTAGCCGTATGTCGTACCGGGGGAAGATTGAGTCAGAAGCCAACGCCTAGGGTAATGCCTAGGATACGCTGACGGACTCACGTTGTAGGAAAAGAAATAGTTGTAAGTACCAATAGATATGTCTAAAACCCTGGGCTTCCAGACGGTGGAATGGAATAAAGTCAACTGGCGAAAGTTAGAAAAGACTCTATTTAAGTTGCAAAAGCGAATATTTCGAGCCTCTGAACGTGGTGATGTCCGCGCGATAAGAAAGCTGCAAAAAACTCTGATGAAATCCTGGACAGCAAAAATGATTGCGGTGCGTAGGGTTACACAGGAGAACAAGGGCAAAAAGACTGCCGGAATAGACGGGGTCAAACATCTTAACCAAAGAAGACGCCTCGCCTTAGTAGACTCACTCAAAATCTCCAAAAAGGCACAACCTACTCGTCGGGTCTGGATTCCCAAACCCGGAAGAAAGGAAAAACGCCCATTAGGAATCCCTACCATGTACGACCGCGCATTGCAGGCGCTAACCAAACAGGCATTAGAACCCGAATGGGAAGCGCGTTTTGAACCTAATTCATACGGATTCAGACCAGGACGCTCATGTCACGATGCCATTGAAGCAACATTTAAAAATATCAGCAGAAAACCCAAATGGGTACTAGATGCGGATATTGCCAAATGTTTCGATAAAATCAACCATGATGCACTTCTGAGTAAGTTAAATACTTACCCATCCATCAGACGCTTAATCAAGTCTTGGTTAAAAGCTGGTGTCATGGATAAAGGGATATTCTCTACTACAGAAAAGGGCACCCCACAAGGTGGAGTGATATCTCCTCTTTTGGCCAACATAGCCCTTCACGGAATGGAGGAACGGATTAAACAATTCGCAGAAACTATGAAAGGAAATAAATCCAAGAATAGGAGAGCATTAAGTCTAATCCGATACGCGGATGATTTTGTCATCATGCACAAAGACCAAACCGTGGTAGAAGAATGTCAAAAAATTATCAGCAAATGGTTGAATGACATGGGTTTGGAATTAAAACCAAACAAGACCAAGGTTACTCACACTTTTGACGGATTTGACTTCCTAGGATTCAATATTCGTCAATACAAAGTAGGTAAAAACCAGTCCAAACAAGGGTTTAAAACCATCATCAAACCGTCAAAAGAAAAAGTTCTAGAGCATTATAGGCAGCTCTCAAAAGTCATAGATAAATACAGAGCTGCCCCACAGGAGGCATTAATACGCCAACTGAAACCCATGATACGAGGATGGTGTAACTACTACAGTTCAGTCTGTAGTAAAGAAACCTTGGCCTATGGCCACGCTACGCGAACACTACCTTGGGACACCTGCTATGGAAAAAACTCGCCTTGATGGGGAAAAAGGAGACACCCCAAGAAATCAATAACCTGGGTAATCAAGAAATATTGGGGAACCATCGGAAAGGACAATTGGATGTTCATGACCGGGAAGGAAAACTACCTGCCCTTACATGCCTCGACCAAAATCCTACGGTATAAAAAGGTCAAAGACACTAAAAGCCCATATGATGGAGACCTAATTTACTGGAGCACCAGACTGAGTAAACACCCTCAAGCAACCAGTAGAAAGGTAAAACTTTTGAAAAGACAAAAAGGGAAATGTGCTCATTGTGGTCTCACCTTCAGGGATGGAGATTTGTTGGAAACGCACCATATAATACCGCGCGCACTGGATGGAAGTAACAAGGATGAAAATCTGGAATTACTACACCTTCATTGTCACGATTTTAAGCACGGAAACAAAGTCAACTCGAAACAGTTAGATGAGAATCCGTTCTAGAGGTACCAATGTCAGTGTGTTCCTATAATGAGGAGCCGTATGATGCGAAAGTGTCACGTACGGTTTTGAAGACGAGTTAATGGGGTGACCTATTGGCTTAGTTTAATT
>NZ_JAAHHW010000275.1 GCF_010692325.1 Moorena sp. SIO3I8
TCTGATTGCTGATTGCTGATTGCTGATTGCTTACTGTTAGTAACCAAAACTATTTCCCAGATAGTCTAAACAACTATCTGGGGATTAAAGGTAATTAACGACGATAACCCAAGTTGATCAATTTAGGCTATCGAGTGATCAATCCTCCTTTGCTTCTTTAACTAATTTGGTTATGTTAGAGTCGATGTCCCTTATTAAAGGGAGCACCTCTCCTTCAGAACCGTGCATGAAAGTTTCCCCTCACACGGCTCCTAGGTATTCTTAGCTTTTGCTTTTGCTCCAGTGTATCTGTTGGTGGCAGCTTCGGTGTACTGCTATTAAGTTCAGTTTTGACCAATTGTCGTGGTTTCCATCGATATGATGAAGATGTACAGATTCGTCTTCTAAGAACTTTAACCCACAGTGTCCACAGGAATGGTTTTGCTCTTTTAATGCGTCCGAAGTTTTACCAAAATACAATCTTGAATTTCGGCGGCTCCAGTACACTAAGTCACCGTCGTAAGGAGACTTAGTTCCTTTTACGTTTACGTGGTGATTTTGTTTGTATTTGACTTTTGGGAATCCTTTATCGCACAGTTCATTTGCTCTATACCGACTTACTTTCTTTTCCTTTCGGAACTTTCGGTTGGCAGTGTTGCGGATGAACCATAGTGAATTCCGCGAATCATTCATATCGCAACTACTGTGATAATTGCGCCATCCACGTACGATTGGAGCTAGCTTCTTAGCTTTAACTTTGGCACCATAGTTCGAGTTGTTGATTATGGCTTTGACTTTGTCACGTAATTTCTTAAAGTTTTCCACTGAGGGAATGCTTCGGAATTTTCCGTTTTGCTGGACGCGGAATCTCCATCCCAGAAAGTCAAATCCATCTGTCGATTTGGTCAGTTTGGTCTTTTCTTCGTTGATTTCCATCCCACGTTCTGCTAAGAAGTTTTTGATTTTACTCAATACTTCTTCGGCATTATCTTTTGGTTTTAGAAATATCACCATATCGTCGGCATACCGTAGACTGGTGTGTATTTCTTCTATTCCGTCAAGTGCTATGTTTGCCAGTAAAGGGCTGATGACGCCCCCCTGAGGGGTGCCCTGTTCTGGGAAGTTTGGGTTCACTCCGACTTTAAGGCATCTGTATATACCTAATTTTGTAGATGCGGGAGCTATTAGACTATCCATAATGGATTTGTGGGATATACGGTCAAAGCATTTTTTGATGTCTAATTCGATGATTCGCTTTAGTATATTGGCTTTCTTTTTAGTTCCTTTTAGTTGTTGGTATACTCCTTTTTGGACATCTTGAGCGCATCTGCCGGTTCTAAAACCATAACTATAAGCGCTGAAGGTGGCCTCATGAGCTGGTTCTAAGGCGAATTTGACTAGACATTGCCATGCTCTGTCAGCTATGGTT
The DNA here is from genome assembly GCF_010692325.1 of Moorena sp. SIO3I8. Classification (GTDB taxonomy): domain Bacteria; phylum Cyanobacteriota; class Cyanobacteriia; order Cyanobacteriales; family Coleofasciculaceae; genus Moorena. Next base: position 1,409 of record NZ_JAAHHW010000275.1, read on the forward strand.
GGTATTTTTAGCATTCGTATTTTCCCATTTTTCTTTGGAATGGGGATTTCGCGTAGTTTACTGTGTCTCCAGTCCGAAGCACAGTTTTTTAGTCTTTCTACCAGTTCCATTCGCTGTCTGTAGGAGAGGCTTGACAGGCCGTCTACTCCAGCCGTTTTTTTCCCTTTGTTTAATTGAGTCACTTGACGGACGGCCAAAAGTTGAGCTGCGCGAGATTTCAGGATAAGTTTTTGTAAAGACCGCGCTTTCCGTAAGTCACCATCTCGAACCGCTTTATACACTCGCTTTTGTAGGCGGAAAAGATTCTGGCGGAGTTTTTTCCACTGTTGGCTTTTCCATAGGTCACTATATTTAGATATGTGTCTACCCATGCTCTTCTAGAGTTCGTGTATTCTGAATACCCGCAGCCAGTTTTCGACTGCATCCTACCCGGCAACAGGGATTAAGTTTGGCATAACTTACTAGGGTTCGACCTGTTCCTAGACCTGATAATGTTGCCGTTTTTACTCGTTCCACCTGATAGATTCTATGACGATTTAGGGCAGTCCTATTTGCCTATCCCCTTCTCAGAGATTACGGATACCGAAACGAAGTTCCGTGAGAATGAAGGGATAAAGTCTCGCATGTTCTAGTCAGATTGCGGCTTACAATTTAGACACTTTTTCAGGACTTTCGCTACTGTTACCCATGTCGTCTTCCCCATTAGCGGCAGTGTGGCACATCTGATTTACCTCTGATTCCGCCCTGTTGCCAGCTTCACTCTGTAGGTTGCCGCCTACTCGGTGTGGCCAGATAGGGAGTCACTTGTCTCTTCAAGGGAAGGATTCTCACCTTCATCCATCTGGTAGTTAGAACATAAATTCCCTAAATCATACCCCTCTCGTTTCGAAAGGCTCCTATTTAGAACGAGCCGCACCGCTTCGATAATTGTTTTAGAGTAAACGGTTAAGGCAATGACTGCGGCCACTGCTGCTCCACCTTGGATCAGGGGAGA
>NZ_JAAHHW010000276.1 GCF_010692325.1 Moorena sp. SIO3I8
CTGTAGTGGCAACTAGACTATCATCCCCGCCACCAGGCTGACCATCTCCACCAGGGTTATAAATGTTGACCGTCACACCATTGAAACCCAATTCACCAATGTTTTGGAGTCCATCACCATTATTATCAATCCAGACAAAATCACCTAAGATCGGCTGAGGTACTATTCCTGCATCTACATCCTGGTTACTGTCTCCAGCATTCAAGGTAATATTACCCGTTTGTCCAGTAGCATCAGCATCCGAGTCTAGAGTGTCATCACCCTGGTCTTGGGGAGAGAAAGCATGACTAGGGGGCGCTATGAATTTTACATAATAGGTGCCTGGTGTCAAGTCCCGGAAGCGATAGAAACCAGGATTATCATTGAAGTCATTACTGGTTTGGGTCGAGTCGATCAGAGTGTTAGCAGTATCATAAAGTTCAACAGTGACGCCATTGACACCAACTTCACCCCCATCTTGACTACCATTGCCATCGGTATCCAACCAAACGAAATCACCTAAACTAGCGGTAGCTGGGTCTACAGAAGTTAGTCCAGCATCGAAATCACTCGTGTCTGTAGTCTGGTTAACACTAAAAACATTTGTCTGTCCAGTATTGGGATCCGCATCGGAGTCAGCGGTCTCATCACCACCCTGGTCTTGAGGAGAGAGATTGAGGTTGTCTGGGGGAATGAATTTCAGAAAGTAATCTCCCGCTGGCACGTTCGAGAAAAGGTAAACCCCATCATTACCGGTACCATCGGGAGCAGTTAAGGTAAACCCATAGAAACTATCGTCACTGGTACCAGGTTGACCATCACCTCCATCTTGCCACAACTCAACCCGCACCCCATTGATACCCAGTTCACTATTATCTTGAATCCCATTACCGTTTTGGTCATCCCAGACTAAGTCTCCAATGATGGCAGGGGTGGGGGGTTGAATCACAATGCCGACTTTGGGGGGTTCTGCGGGTAACAAGGTAGCTGCCGCACCGGATTGATCCGTTCGTGTCGAGACGAAAGCAAAGGAATTCCAGGCAATCTCGCCGTTGGTTGGTGCTCCAGCCGGTGCTCGCATTGGCCAGTTGAGGACCACCGACTCTAGGGGGTCGAGAACTAGGTTGCCCAAGTTAAACCTCAGAGCGGTGACCGCACTGGGGTCACTGGGAAAGGTAGTACTCCAGTCATTGACGCAGCCACTAGGCCAATTAAGGTCTTGACCATCACTAGGATTGGGACGGCAAGGATTGGAGTTGGTGGTGTATTCAACCGTAACACCAGGAATTGCCACGGTAACCGGACCAGCGAGATTAGGACGCCATTGGGAACCCCTGGCTGTACTAGTATTGAGCACTTGAGTATCACCGATGGCAGGCAACATATCGACTACAAGTATATTAGTCATCGGCACCGTGCCTTGATTGGTGATACTCAGCTGGTAATCTACCTGTCCCCCCGGAACCGTGGTGCCACTAGTGGAGAAACTGGTATCGACCTCACCCTGAACTACCTTTTGTGAATCGAGGGTTGCGATCGCAGCTACGTCAACGTTTGCTGTTCTGCGACAAATCGTCTCATCGGTGATGCCATCCCCATCCACATCAACCGTATCCTGAGTTCTGCGGTTATTATTGTTGCAATCGAACACACTATCGTTGGACATGATGAATAATTCATTAGTCAACGAACCTGTACTCACGCCCTGCTCAACCACTGTATCGACATAGATTCTCAGCCACCTATTCTCTGGTATTTGGGTTCCTGTAATTTCCCAACGCAGCAACGTGCGACCGGTGCCGTTGTAGTTTGGAATGGCCTCGAAGTTGATGGGAGGGTCAGCGGGCAAACTACTCGATCCCCCATTGGTAAACCTCCAGGCACCCCCATACTCAAGCCCTGCTGGCAGTAAATCGGCAATAATGGGATTGACATAATCTGCGGTAGCGCTCGACTCGTTGCGAAACTGTAGCCGAAATTCTATGGTGTCACCAGGAGCATAGGGTCCACTACTAGTTTCGTCTCTTTTGTTTGGATTTACGATGGCTTGTAATGCCGAGATTTCTGTCTCTTGGCACTGTTCCAGGGGGTCTGTTGGTGAATTGGGCGTCCAAGTCAGTTGGGCACAGTTTTTGATCGTCTCCCCAATCTCGCGGTCAGGCTGAACCTCTACAAACAGTTTTGGTCTATTACTGCCTCCTGTAGCTTGAAAACCGGTACATTGGTGTACTCGAACTCAACCCCTGTAATGTATTCCCCTGCTCCTAAGGTGATGTCCGTCCCAATGGTGAGGGTGGTGTTCTGAGGGTGTGAGGTACCGGCTGTCAAGGGGTTGAGATTAGTTTTGTAGCGGACAATCACATCCCCGGTGTAATTGTTGTATCTGCCTGTGCTAATTTTAGTGACTCGCACAGATCC
>NZ_JAAHHW010000277.1 GCF_010692325.1 Moorena sp. SIO3I8
TATTAAACTAAGCCGGTGAGTCGCCTCACCGACTCGTCTTCAGAACCGGACGTGACATTTTCACATCATCCGGCTCCTCATCAAACGGAACCACTGACATTGGTACCTCTAGAACGGATTTTCATCTAACTCCGAAGAGTTGACCTTGATTCCGTGTTTGGCGTCGTGGCAATGGAGGTGTAGTACTTCTAGATTTTTATCTAGATTATTTCCTCCTAGAGCGCGTGGTATGATGTGATGTTTTTCCAACAAATCCCCATCTCTGAAGGTGAGACCACAATGAGCGCACTTCCCTTTTTGCCTTTTCAAAAGCCTTCCCTTTTGACTAGTCATTTCAGGATGATTTCTCATTCTGGTGTTCCAATAAATTAGGTCTCCATCGTAAGGACTTCTGGCTTCTTGGACCTTAACATGCCGTACTATTTCGGTTTTGGCGTGTTTAGGAAGGTAGTTATCCTTATCGGTCATAAACATCCAGTTATCTTTATCGACAGTCCCCCAATATTTCTTGGTTACCCAAGATTTTGATTTGTTTGGGTGTCTCCTGTATCCCCATCTTTGGAGTTTATTCCAGAGCATATTTCCCAAATCATCGAAGATTTCTTTACTACAGACTGACCTATAGTAATTGCACCATCCTCTTATAATGGGTTTTAAGTAGCTAATCAAGGCTTCCTGTGGGGCAGCTCTGTGCTTGTTTATGGCTGTTGAGAGCTGCTCGTAATGCTTTGAAATTGCTTCTTTAGATGGTTTGATGATGGTTTTAAAGCCTCTTTTCGAGTGATTTTTACCTACTTTGTAGTGACGTATGTTGAATCCTAAGAAGTCAATTCCATCATATAAGTTGGTAATTTTTGTTTTACTGGGCTTTAATTCCAGCCCCATGCCTTTTAACCATTCTTTGATGACTTCCTTGTATTCTTCTACCACTTTTTGGTCTTGGTGTAGTATTACGAAATCATCCGCATATCTTATAAAAGCTAACCCTCTTTTATAATGGGTTTTCTTTTTCTTTACGGTATTTGCGTGTTCCCACACCGCTTTTTCCATTCCGTGAAGGGCTATGTTCGCTAAGAGTGGAGATATAATTCCACCCTGAGGGGTGCCCTCTTCTGTAGGTGAGAATACTCCGTTATCCATTATTCCAGCTTTTAGCCAGGACTTAATTAAACGTCTTAATGATGGATAAGTATTTAATTTTGTTAGTAGTGCATCATGGTTTATTTTATCGAAGCATTTAGCAATATCTGCATCTAAAACCCATTTTTCCTTTTTGTTTGAGTTTTTAAATATTGCTTCAATAGCATCGTGGCAGGAGCGTCCTGGTCTGAACCCATAGGAGTTAGATTCAAATTTTGCCTCCCATTCAGGTTCCAGTGCCTGTTTGGCCAGGGCTTGTAGGGTGCGGTCATACATAGTTGGGATACCCAGAGGACGTTTTTCCTTTCGTCCAGGTTTAGGAATCCAAACCCTTCTGGTGGGTTGCGCCTTTTTAGAAAAATTTTTTAGGCTGGCTACTAAGGCGAGACGCTGCTTATTGGTTAAAGCTTTTACCCCGTCTATTCCGGCAGTCTTTTTGCCTTTGTTTTCTTGAGTAACCCGTCTGACCGCAATCATTTTAGCTGACCAGGATTTCATCAAGGTCTTTTGGAGCTTTTTTACCACGCGGACGTCACCACGGCTTGAGGCTTGATATATACGTTTTTGCAACTTAAACACGGTCAGTTCTAGCTTTCGCCATTTGACTTTGTTCCATTCCGACTGTGGGGCGAACCCCCGAGTTTTAGACATATCAATTGCTACTTACATCCATATCATTTCCGTTTGACGTGAGTCCGTCAGCATATCCTGGGCATTACCCCAGGCATTGGCTTCTGACTCAATCTTCCCTCCATATGACTTGCGGCTAACTACCTACTCAATAATCGACCTTATTGAGAATACATATGGGGGTTATTTCGTTCCTGATAACCATTTTGTGAACCTTTAGGGTGATACTATTCACCGGGAATAATTTTGGGAAATCCTTAAATAGTCCGGGAACTATTTGAGCCTTTATTCCGTTGACTATTTGTCTGTAGCGTGTCAAACCTTATTTCGCTACGTTACCATGACGATGATTCGGACGTACCTTTCTCTCGTACCCGTGGGTTCTTTTGCCTGTTACTAACACCGGTCAGGTTAATGGTGCTTCACTGTTCGACCCTTGCATCAATCCATGAATTTGTTAGTTTCATGAATCAGGGTAGGGCTGTCACTCGGATTTCACGAGGGGTGGAATTTCACCACCATGGTTATCAAGTTGTCATGGTTCATTTAACCAAGCAGCTAATCCTCCAAATCCTTATTGGATAAGGTTTATAGCTAACGAATCGCAC
>NZ_JAAHHW010000278.1 GCF_010692325.1 Moorena sp. SIO3I8
TCAGGAGATATTATTCACAAAGCTGGTTGTGTGACTGGGATTTGGGAAGAGTCAGAATCACAGTTGCGTGTGACAGAGCTTTATGAAAAGCCTACTCTTGAGTATGCGCGAGCCCATCTCCATATGGAAGGAATGGCGGAGGATCAGTTTTTAGCGGTATTTGGTATGTATGTACTTAAGCCGAAAATTTTTGACTATCTTGAAGACCACATCAACCACAATATCCGTCAAAAAGGTGAATTTCAGCTCACATCCTGTCTTGATAAATTGCGACAAGAAGAGGGCATAACCGGTTATCTAGTTAAAGGCAAGTATTTTGATACCGGAATGCCCCAGTTTTATCGACAGACCATAATTGATTTTCCCAATTAAACTCAGGTGAATTGATTTGATTAATCCTGTTTTTCTAATCCTGTTTCTCGAAACTAAGGGAAGCAGAATTCATACAGTAGCGTAAGCCTGTTGGTGGTGGTCCATCGCTAAACACGTGACCTAGGTGAGCGTCACAGACAGAGCACAAAACTTCTGTCCTGCGCATAAATAGGCTGTTATCCGGTTCCTCCTTCACATTCTCTTCTTTGATAGGTGCGTAAAAACTAGGCCAACCTGTCCCAGAATCATATTTGGTATCGGAGTTAAATAGCTCTGTGCCGCAACAGATACATTTGTAGATACCCTTCTCCTTATTGTTCCAGTATTCTCCAGTGAAGGCTCTTTCCGTTCCCTTCTGTCTGGTGACTTTATACTGTTCCGGTGTTAGCTGCTCTTTCCACTGTGCTTCAGTCTTTTGGACTTTACTAACCATGGCTGAATCCTTGTAATAGTTTTTTGTTGATACGTGGGAGGTGAGAGATCACCAATAGGGTGATCTGGTCTTTTGTAAAAAAAAGACACGTTTTGATACTTAACTTAACATTTTCTGGCACACAAGAGATGGGTATTTTAGGGCGTGTGGGAAGTTTGGGAAGTTTGGGGTGTGTGAGGAGATGGCCAGGGTTTGATGACGGGTAATAATTCAAAGGTAATTATTAGCCCACGAGATGAATTGAGATAACCCTTCCGTTTCTGCCACAGTTAAAGGTCATAGTAAGTTGCGGTCAAAGGTATAACAGAAGTCAGAAGTCAGAAGTCAGAAGTCAGAAGTTAAACTCTTCCTAGACTTAGGTTTGAGACTTTTGTCATGTCCTAACTGCCCTGGCGACTGCTATATAACTTTCTTTTCCCCCAATCTCCCCAATCTCCCCATCTCCCCATCTCCCCATCTCCCCATCTCCCCATCTCCCCATCTCCCTATCTCCCCATTCAACCAATCTACTATCTTTGAATCCAACTCGTATCAATCTTCCTGGGGATACTCATCCCACAGTTTGGTTACTTGTCGTATGCTCTGGTAATTACCATTGCCAACAATCAAGTGATCCAATACCGGAATACATAAGAGTTGACCTACCTGTAATAACCGTTCCGTTAGAGTAATATCTTGAAAACTTGGGTCAACACTGCCAGTGGGATGATTGTGAGCCACAATTACCTGTGTTGCTCCCTGACGCAGCACTTCTCGGAAAATATCCCGGGGATTAGCAATGGTTTCTGTTGCGGTACCAACAGTAATAATCTGAGTACCTAACAAATGATTCTTAACATCCAGTAGCAAGACAGCAAATCTTTCATGATTTTGCCACATTAAGTCATGACTCAAAGATGCTGCTGCTGAGGCTGGACTATCAATGATTACACCTTCTGTTGGTCGAGACAGAAATGCCCGTTTTCCCAGCTCCACTGCTGCTAAAATCGTTGTGGCTTTCGCTAGTCCAACACCATGAATTTGGGTCAATTCTTGAGCTTTAATATTCCGCAACACAGCCATTGGGTCTCGTTGGTCTTTGGCAAGTTCCTGTAAAATCAACTGTCCCAAACCCATGGCAGAAAGCTTTCCTTTGCCTTGACCTGTACCTAAAAGAATTGCTAGCAGTTCCGCTGTCGCCAGATTTTTAGCTCCTAGAGCAACTAATCGCTCACGAGGACGTTCACTGATGGGAATATCAGCAATTCTCAGACAATATGTCATAGATGTACACTGACCAAGACTGAAGGGATTTATTTTTAGTTATCCCGTTTTGAGCTAAGAAAGCTAGATTCGATTGGCAATATCCTGATTATCCCAATAATCGAGATGGGGAGATGGGCGATGGGAGGATGGGGAGATGGGGAGATGGGGAGATGGGGAGATGGGGAGAGGGGGAGATGGGGGGAGGGGGAGGTGGGGAGATGGGGAAATGGGGAACTGGGGAGCGTGAGAGGTGGAGAGATGGGGAGGTGGAGAGCAG
>NZ_JAAHHW010000279.1 GCF_010692325.1 Moorena sp. SIO3I8
CCCGTTCTGGCCAAGCAATACCTACTAATAGGGTTTTGGCAATGGGTTGGGGGTTATCATAAAAAGGTGGAGTAGTGTTTTGGGCTTGCCAGCGATCGCTCAATTCATTCAACAAAACCCCATTGGCGGGAATTAAAATTGTGGGTTTAAAATCATTCTTTTCATCGAGATAGCGATTGACTAATTCCTGGGAGCCTTGGAATTTAAATTCGATGTTAATATTAGAATGGGTTTCTTCAAACTGGAGTTTAGACTATGATCAAATAACCCAGTCTTCTTTTGAGGCTGAGATGTTAGCAAATTTATTCAAAATTTGAGTTATGTCTTCTTATTTTTACCTTTTTTAGCAACCGTTTTTCCTTTTTTGACCACAGGATAGCGAATTCGTTTGTTTCTTTTTTGCCCAGTTTTCCATCCGGTAGATTTTCCACGGGGTTTGGGAGATTGTGCTGGAGTTCCAATCTCCACCAAAAGTCCTAACATCGACTGTGCAACTCGTCCAGGCGTTAGATTCAACTGGGATTTTTGCCAGGGAAGATGGTGTTCTTGTACTATATCTTTGGCTAACCACAGTTGCCAAGTCATCAATGGCATCAAATCACTCCACCTTTCACATTGGTGTGGTGTACTTAAAGCTGGTAATGTCCAATGTAATCTTTGTTTAATAAATCGATACCAATGGTCAACGGCAAAACGCCTCAAATAGTTTTTCCATAGCCTTTCTAGTTGAGGCATTTGTTGGCCAATGAAAACTAACCACAAGGGTTTTTGTAATGAGCCTTTTTTATTTGGGGAAAGTCGCTCAACTAGAATCAGGCTCATGTCTACAGATGGAGAGTTACGAAAATGTAGTTGTAACCATTTTCGGACTTTTATCTCTCCTAGTTTTGGGTCTTCTATCTTAACAGTTTCACTAGGTTCCCACCAGGTGGATTCTTCATTCAACTTAAATTTATCTCCATGTTTTCTGGGTCGCCCTCGACCACTATATTCTCCCGGTTCTCCCCATAAGCAACAATTGGAGCGAATTCTTATTAAGCAATCTGCTTCAATATCGACTGTTTGATTGACCCAAGAAGCATTTCCATATTCACTATCGAGTAAAACTAAAACTGATAGCTTTAACCTTTTTTTTACTTGTTTTAATTGCCAAGCCGCCTTACTAATAGGAGTTTCAAAACTTGTAATTCTTTCATGTCTTAACGGCAGGGCCCAACTCCCTTTTTCTTCTGGTATCCATGCTAAGGTACTATAACTGTGTCCAATCTTGACTTTTTTCCCTGCAGATGGTGAGTGATGATACCCTCGGTCTTTCAAAGTAGGAGAATCTACTCTTGGACTCGATGTATGGTCAATCGCCATAGTTACATATAATGATTCATCCTTATATTTTGGTATTTCTTCGATATACCTCTTCATTAATTTTTGACGATTAGGACGACAATCTTGTAAGGCTTCATAAGCAGAACACCATTTTCTTCTAAATAAAGAAGACAGAGAAAAATCAGCTAAAGAATAAGCCGTTCTGGTAGTTAAGACCGCGTCGATTAAATCGAAAGTTGCATCTTTAGCTAATCCCAGAACATTATAAGTATCAGTTCTGAATTTTTGTAGTCTACTTATGCTAGTATCCATTTGAGGGAGTATCTTTAATGTTTTAGTTTTTCAATTTTCTCCCTTTTTCTTCTTCTAATATCATGAATATTTGTAAACGATAGGACGACCACACTCGTGAGTCAGCCCAGCTTGATTGACCTTGGCTTTTAGGCCACGCTACGGGAATGGTCAGGCTGATCGGAAGCAAGTCTATGTTGCACAACAGATGAACTATGACCATAACAGCAAGCTAAAACCCATGAGAGAGGTGGAAAATTAGTACAAATGTGCTACATAAGTGACATGCTCCCCCCTGATCGCCATAGGCGGTGCCCGAAGCAATTGCACTTCTGGGGAAAGCTTACACAGTCTTGAGAGACCAAAATTAGTCTAAACTCCAGAACTAAAAATGAACGATGAACACTGATACAGCTAAGGTTAACTGTTGTTTGTCTTTTAGTTTAACTAGTTAATTAATCTAGTTCATTAAAGTCTTTAATTAATCTAGTTAATCATCTCGAAAGCCTGGGTCATCCTCTAATGAAGCGTCAAGTGATACTGAAGATTTAGGTGGATTTGAAGGAGCTAGAGATGAATCAGAGCCTCTGAAGCCCAATAGCATTTCAGAATTGATAAAATAACTCGCCCATCGCTGGATTATGGGGAATTGTTTCCACTGATAGCGAGAAACTGTTGCAATCATCAAAGGGACTACTTGACCATTGCGTT
>NZ_JAAHHW010000028.1 GCF_010692325.1 Moorena sp. SIO3I8
GCTGCCATCAACAGATACACTGGAGCACTCCGAAAGGAGAGGATATCTAGGAGCTGGGTGAGGTGAAAGTCTCACGCCCAGTTCTGAAGGAGAGGTGCCCTGGGTAATACCAGGCATCGACTCTAACCAAGACAATCACATTTAATTGTAGTTGTAGTGAGAATTATTATGCCTATGTCTACCCTAATCAGCCTTATAAAATCTTCTTGTGCAACGGATTTTGGACAGCGCCCCTTACTGGAACAGATTCGAAGTCAGGCACTATTGTTCACGAAACAAGCCATTTTAATGTAGTTGCAGCAACAGATGACCACGTTTATGGGCAGTCAGGTTCTAAACAATTAGCCATCACAGATCCATCCAAAGCCATTGAAAATGCTGATTCTCATGAATATTTTGCAGAGAATACCCCAGGGCTTTCAATGCCAACCGATGTATCTGCTTGCTCACTTTGTTCTACTTGTGGTGGTCGTTGGCCAAATTACAGTGGGACGATAGGAAAGGTAACTCCTGCTCCCTCATCTACACCAAAGGAGCGCGGCCCGAGTTGTTCAGGACCTCTGGGATATAGAAATGATACCTATCCGTATCTCTGTTGTCAATAGTCATTAAAAATGTGTCTGAAATCAGAAATGGAAAGGAACTATGAAAAAAATAATTTCTTGTTTTTTGTCTTTGGGGCTGATTTTGGTAGTGATACTAGGGGCATTGCCAAGTAAGGCGATGGCTTCAGAGAACCAGCTATCCCAATTTCAACAATCAACTAAAGCAGTTGTTTTAGCGGAAATTCCACAACCGCCTAAAGAACCCCTGGAAGAGGATCAAGGTATAAGTGCAGCTGCAACAGTTAGTGCTTGCTCACTTTGTTTTACTTGTGGTGGTTCCTGGCCAATCTATAGTGGAACAATAGGGAAGATAGCTCCTGCCTCTTCGTTAACACCAAAGGAGCGGGGAGGAAGTTGTTCAGGTTCTCTAGAATATAGGGACGATGACCACCCGTATCTCTGCTGCCGGGCGCAATAGAGGTTGGCGTTGCTGAATCAAGGAATGAATGCGCGATCATCTGGTTTTGTTAAAGCCCCCTAAATCCCTCGCTTGGGGGGCTAGGGCGTGTTTTCAAACTATAACCACAAAAGAATGCAGGCGATCGTAATCATGGCGCTCTTAATTGGCAGCAAGTTTTTCATACCGGGTAGCGATACGACGACCTTGCTTGAGTCGATTGATAGCCCGTTCAACAACGTTGCGTTGACGATAGATTTCACGACTAAAGGGACGCATCTAGCGGTTCATTCGATAGTCGTGGAATTGTTAGACGGATACCGCGACGACGTAAGTAAGTGCGACCTTAGACGACCTGTGTAGCCTTTGTCACCGACTAATCGTACAGGGCGTAAACGTGGGCGGCCTCGCCCAGAACGCGCGAGCTGCTCCTTGTTCCATTAATTGTTCCAAAAAAATTGACTCGTTACGCTGACCTGGGCTCAGCAGAAAAGTTATCGGTTTACCTTTCCCCTCACAACGTATGTGTATTTTTGTACTAAAACCACCACGGGAACGACCTAGTTTTTCCTCTGCTGAGCCCCCTTTTTTCCACCAGCAGCATGTTGGTGGGCACGAATCACACTGCCATCGACGTAATGAACCTCCCAGTCTAGCTTTCCGAGTTTGTCTGCCTCGGCTTGTAGGCTTTCTAGGATTGGGGGCCAAATCTGGGCTTTTTGCCACCGATAAAACCGTGTTGCCACGATGCAGCCACTTTCCATAACGTTCTGGCAGGTCTCGCCACGGGGCTCCAGTTCTGAGTATCCAGAGAATGCCGTTAACTACTTGTCGGTGGTCGTGATTGGGCTTACCTGTTCGGGGTTTCACTGGTGGCAGTAGCGGTTTTAACCTCTCCCACTGTTCGTTACTCAAGTCGCCTCGGTTCATCAGTACAGCCTGCCTGGGATCACGTTTTTACTAGGATACAACAAGTTTGAAAACACGCCCTAGGGGGGCAAAACCATACCCAGAATCAGCAACGCTCCCTGCTCCCTGCTCCCTAAAAACCCAGAACTTTGTACCTAACTGAATTGCAAACCGCTGTATTGTGCCGAGGCTCATAAAACTTTGAAGCAGTTCAAGGCAATTCATCAAGATGAAGTGGCCTTAGTTTACAAGCACTTCCCCTTGTCATCAGTTCATCATCAGGCTATGGCTGCTGCTAAAGCTGCTTGGGCAGCAGGACAGCAAGGAAAATTTTGGCAGTATCGTAATGCCCTCTTTTCCCATCAAGATCAACTCGGTGAGGCGTTCTATGTTGATGTAGCCAAAAACCTAAATTTCAATCTGACAAGGTAAGATCTTATAGGAAAGGATGCTACTGCCGCAATTCAGAAAGACATTGAGATCGCAGAAACACTGGGGATTCAGGGTACACCTTTCTTCGTAATGAACAGAGAGGTCTTTGCAGGTGCTGTACCACTCTCTATTCTAGAAGGGGCATTGTAGAAAATTAATATGCAAGATTAATTAGTATCCATCTAAACTTTACATTAACAAAGGTGCCTGTTATGCGTCTTTTACCATCGCTACTGATTGTAGGAGTGATCTTAATGAGTCAATTCTTGACGAGTGCTTGTAATACTTCTAAAAATTCATTGCAATACCGACTCGACTCCCAAGAAAATTATACCATCAACCAACCAGTCAACATTGTCTTTATGCTTGAAAATTTAGATGTTCAACCCTTATGGGTTCTTACCTGGTATACGCCACTTGAGGGTTTAAAGGGTAGGATTCTTCAGGTGATATGTGATGGTGAAGAAATTCTATACGAAGGACCGATGGTCAAGCGCGGCAGACCAACCCAGGAAGACTATGTACTCATTCAGCCGGGTGAGTCTGTGTCAAAAGAAGTTGAATTATCCTCGGCTTATAATTTACCCGTGGCCGCAGTATGCCAAGTAAAATTTCGAGGGACAATTCATGATGTCGTCAGAGAAGAGAGCCAAATTTTTGGTGCAGAGGAAAACTATCAAGGGTTAGAGATACCAGGCAATATGGTCACTTTCCAGATATCTCCTCCCTGAATAATATGAATGCAAAAGGCTTGGATTAATCCTTTAGACAGGCAGGGGTGAGCGAAAAAATGCGTGGGAGGGGAGGGAACAGTTGTCGTGTCTGATACGATAACATAGTCCCCCACTAGATAGTTAACCACCCTCTACTAACCCGATGATGGATTTGAAGTCAATTCTTGATAAAATAGAACCCACACAGTACCAACTACCCCAGTGGCAAGACTTAAACCAGTTTGTCAGCAAATTCAATCTTTTCTGGCGTGAACTAGGCAATCTCATCCAACAACAATTAGTACAAGCCCAAATCGAACAAACAGAAGCCCAATACCATGGAGCGAGAACCAAACGACCAAAAAGATATTACACTCCTTTGGGAGAAATGCTCATCCAACGCAGAGTTTACCCCACAGCCAATGGTTTAGAGGTCAAAGCAGATCTCCAATTGGGACTACCAGCAGATAAATGGGGCTCTCCTAGACTGATTACCTAGACTGATTATAGTAAATGAGTAGTTTAAATGAGCTTAACCCCTTAAATAGCAAGGGATTCAATAAAATAAAAATACATTTTTATTAAAATTGCATTTTTATTTTATTGAATCCCTTATTTAGTAAGGGTTATGGCGATTATTTTCTACTAATTTATCATAGCCACCCTAGGAGAGCCATAAATGGTTACCATCAGTACTAGAACTAGCCTGTGCCCTCGGAGTTAGTAGTGAGTTCCCCAATGCTCATCAACTATTTGTTCAATGGACGGGAATAAACATTACATAAAAGACCCTAGCAAACCAAGTATAAAACACCGGGAATCTGCTACCACTACCTGAATTATAATTAGAAACACCACCTCATAAGCTCACAGAAACTACACCACATATTGACCCTAGTAAAAATAAAAATGTCCTCGATGTAGGAGTAGATGGAGTCATGAATCCCCTCAATTAAAATCAAGGCTATAAAGAAGCCAGGTAGTGGTAAAGATGTAGTGATTTGGCTAAGGTGTATTCAAGGTTTCGGGGGTTAAAATCACTACTTGTGTACCACCACCAATTATCCTTAAATTCTTATAGACTAATGAGTTTAGCTGTAATCAAGTCCCGTCGGACATTGATAACCTTAACAGTTACAGTTGCCATTGTATTGATTTCACTCAAGGCAGCAAGTGCAATACCATTGTTTGGTGCCGGTGCTTCATTTCCCCAACCCCTTTACCAGCGTTACTTTTCTCAATACCAACAAGAAACCAGCGTTAACGTAAATTACAGCACCATTGGCAGTGGTACTGGCATTGAGCAATTCATTAACGAGTCTGTTGATTTCGCCAGTAGTGATATGCCCCCAACCGATGAGGAGAAAAGTCAGATGAAACGGGGCTTGCAAATGGTGCCCACAGCCGGGGGAGCTGTGTCAGTGATTTACAATCTCCAAGGTGTAGTCTCCTCTGTCAGATTATCTCGCGATACTTTAGGGAAAATCTTTACTGGTCAAATTGGTAATTGGAAGCAAGTTAACACTTACCTGCCCAGAAGAGTAATATCAAATTCGGTTGAATAACCATACTTCCGTCGTTAGGAGAGCAGAGAACTAGCGATTTAGCACGGTCTTGGGGAGGCAGTGCCTTCAGGCGGGGGTTCCCCCCATCAACAACTGCTATAGTTTCCAGCATGAGCGACAGCATCAAGACTGCCGAGGTACACAGGATTTTTTCCCTGATCCAAAGTTCCCTTTTCCCTACTCCCTACTCCCTACTCCCTGCTCCCTAAAACCTAGGTAGAGTTAGTCCCTGGTTCAATAGGTAAACAGAATCAACCTCCCACCCTTGGACGGCATTTCAATTTGAAGGTTGTTGCCTTGCACATCCTTACCATTGAATTCGTATATAACGTCTGTGGCTCGGACGCTCCTTCTAATCACAGTAGGCTGGAAGTCAGGTAGCCAAACTCTTAGACCTTTGAGTACTTCTGGGGGTACCTGACTCTGGTCAATTTCTTCTTCAACCTGCTGAATTTCGCCAATGGCATTGACATCCACTTCAAAGCGGTTGCCCTGGGAGTTCTGACCACTCAGTCCATAGATTAGCTTGCCATCACCCCCAATCTCGATTGCTGCATCCGTGGGTGAGACACCAGCAGCAACAGTGGCCGCAGTGATAGCAGGAGCTGGCACTTCAGAGATAGAAATCTCCTGATATATCCCCCCAAAGCTTTGGGCAAATGCCTTGCCAGCTGGGAGACTAAGTGCAAGGAATGAAACCAGTGTCAAGCTAAATTTTCGCAGTAAACTCATCTCCATGTCACACCAAAAAAATGTTTCCTTTCTTGTAAAATAGCATTAAACTTGGCTTAGAGTTTTATAGTAAACTCTCTGATGAGATAAATTTGATTGCCCACTATTGATTGCCCACTTATAACGCCAGTAAAATTGGCGAAACTTTAGACTTGAAATAGTCGTCATATAAATTATATTGTTATGTAAGCTATCAGCTATCAGCTATCAGCTATCAGCTATCAGCTAATGAGGTGCTTTTGAATAAAACAAGTAAGCATTGGTTTAATCTCTGTTACATCAGCTGACGGTTCCATAGCGTGAGCTTTTAGCTGAAGGCTGACAGCTCACGGCTGACCGCTGAATGCTTACATTGTTATTGACGCGATGGACGAAGTCCCGCTTTCAGCGATCGCGTAATCTATAGGATTAAGAATACTAAAAATTGTAATACTAGAATAAATTAAGGATACATTAATGATTGGCTATCAATTTTTTTGGCAAAAGGTTTTAACAGCAACAGCGGTAACCGTTACCGTTGGCTTTGGTTCTATCAGTGGTGCGATCGCTCAATCCCTGACTGGTGCGGGAGCTACATTTCCTGAACCTCTTTATCGGCGTTACTTTAGAGAATACCAAGAACAAACAACCGATGTAAAGCTCAAATACAGTGCCATTGGCAGTGGTGGTGGGATTAGACGATTTCTGAATCAGTCCGTTGACTTCGGAGCGAGCAATGTAATTCCAACTCCTGTAGAGAGAAACTCAATGAAACGGGGTTTGTTGATGGTACCAACGGCTGGAGGATCTTTGGCTGTGGTTTATAATCTTCAAGGAATAACCACCGATGTTAAGCTATCCCGAGAAACTCTAGGTAAAATCTTCACAGGTCAAATTTCTAATTGGAAGCAAGTTAACTCCCGCCTGCCAAACCGTAAGATTCAAGTAGTTGTCCACTCAGGTAGTAGCGGTACTAGCTTTATTTTTACTAAATATTTGAATGAAATTACTAATGGCAGAATCCGAGCCAGTAGAAAACCTAATTGGGGCTTTAAGGTCTTCTCTAGTGTTCCGGGAAATGGACCAGTAGCTAGCGAAGTTAAGCGAATTGACGGTGCCATTGGCTATGTACCAGCGAGTTATGCTAAACAGCTTAACCTACCAATGGCCAGGCTGGAAAACCAAGCTGGTCGCTACGTCAAGCCTACGGTTGATCAAGCGAATAAAGCCCTAGACAATGTGCAGTTCAATGATGACTTCACCATCGAAAATATAGATGACCCAGAAGAGGGATATCCAATTGTAGGTATAACTTGGCTGTTTGTCTACGAAAAGTATCCTAAAGCAGAACTAGCCCAAGGGGTTAAAGACCTGATAAATTGGATTCTGACTGACGGTCAAGACTTGAACGAAGATCTACAGTACACTCGGATACCGGAAGATGTTGCTAACCGAGCCATCGAAGCTGTGAATAACAACATCAGGGTTGTTCCATAGAAGGACAAAAGTCAACAGAAGGCAAAAGGAATAAATTTCTTTTGCTATCCGTGTATCGCTGTTATTGGTGTGGTATTGCCTTCGAGCTTTTACCCTTTATTTTTCTTGTGTGAGGAGAATTGTGAAAAAATTTTGCGGTGCATTACCACTGACACCGATAGTACTTGGTGTCCATTTGGTAACCATTACCCCCGCCATGGCTGAGAGCAAACTAGAAACCTTGACAGCAGATTGGTCAGATGTTAACCCCAACCAGAAATATCTAGCGCGAGAGTACTTAAAAACTCCCCCAAAAACTCCTCAGTTAACCGACCAATTCCACCATGAACTGGAGTTTAAGACCACTACCTCTATTCCCCATTCTGGGATATCGACAGCTAGCTTGACTAGTCTAGAGTCACCGCCAGACCTAGAGGTGGCAGACACTGTGAGTAATCCCTTTATGGGTCAGGTAGCACCGATTTCCAAACTATTAGACATCCCATCTACTCAGACTAACTCCAATAGTCTAGATAATAGTTTAGATAATAGTCCAGATAATAGTTTAGATATATCCCAAAACTTAGGTGTGACAGATCCGTTGAGTAATGGACCAATGGAGCGGGTAACACCAGTTTATGAACTGTCTGATGTCCAACCTACGGATTGGGCTTACGAAGCACTACAGTCTTTGTTGAAGCGCTATAGATGCCTGACTGGTTACGAGGATGACACCTATCGCGGTAACCGCGCCCTGACTCGCTACGAGTTTGCGTTTGGCTTGAATTTTTGCCTAAATCGGGTGAATGCCATGATTATTGGGAAAACAGCCAACTTGGTAACGGAAGCTGATTTAGCAGCAATGCAAAGGCTACAAGAAGAGTTCAGTGATGAATTGGCTACTGTACAGGCTCGGGTCGATAACTTGGAAGGGCGGGTTACTTTCCTCGAAGACCATCAGTTTTCTACTACTACTATCTTGCGTGGGAGTGTAGATATTGCTCTAGCTACTGGCTTTGGGGGGAAAAAAGCAGTTCCTTCTGGTCAAAGCCCAACAGAAGATTTTGATGATACTAATACTCTGTTGGGAGGCCGGGCAACTCTCAACTTTGACACCAGTTTCACTGGTCGAGACCTTTTGCGCACTAGACTTCGGCCAGGGAATACCAGTAACTTTAGCACTGGTTTCACCGGCACAGCCATGACAAAGTTTGGTTTTGCCACTAATACCGGCAATGATGTTAAATTAAACCAGCTGTTCTATCGGTTTCCCCTAGGTAATAAAGGTCTGGTATCTATAACAGCAGCAGGTCAGGGAGCAAGTGCTTTGATTCCCACCCTCAATCCAGTATTTACCATTTCCAGTTTTGGATTCAATAATTACATCTACGACTTGGGTTTTGGCGCTGGTGCTGCAATATACTATCAATTCAATGACGTGATTGCTACTGGAGCAGCCTATTACACTGGTTCTGCCTCTAATTCAGACTTTGGACTGTTCAATGGTGCCTTTGGTGCTTTGGCTCAGGTGACCCTCACTCCCTCTGATCGTTTTGGTATGGCCTTGACCTATGTCCGGTACTACTCTCCTGAAACAGCCAACACTGCATCGTTTCTCGGTAGCGAATTCGCTCAATCTCCCTTTGGCTCAAATACAGCCACCTCATCAAATAGCTTGGGTGTATCGACTAGCTATCGATTTAGCGATCGCTTTACCCTAGGGGGTTGGGTTGGTTATAGCAATGCGATCGCAGAATCCTCACCCCGTAACAATGATTTCGATGGATCAACCGGATCAAAAGCAGATATTTGGAGCTGGGCAATTACCGCCGCTTTCCCAGACATCGGAAAACTAGGCAGCCAGTTGAATCTAATTGTTGGCATGCCTCCGAGACTAGCTAGTAATGATGTTGCTGGTCGTCGCGATCGCGATGTATCATACCATCTCGAACTGTCTTATCGCTACCCACTCACTGATAGAATCTTTATCACTCCTGGTGTTTTGGTGATTATCGATCCAGAACACAATGATGAAAATGATACCATTGGGGTTGGACTGCTGCGAACCCAGTTTAATTTCTAGTGGGATGGTTCAAAATATTCAACCGAAAACCCTCACTCCCAACCCAGATTTTTCCCAACCCTTTCCCGACCACACCCAATTACCAGAGTCGGATGGCACCTTTGTGTTCGCGGAGCGTGCCGTAGGCAAAAACTTTCAAGAGCATCCCCAAACTCTGCTCCTAACCGATTCAATTGCTTCAGTACTGCAACAGCTTCACCCTGATGGTCAGTACATCATTGGTCAAGATTGCGGCATCTACTGGCGAGAAACCGACCCCCCAGAGACAGGAGCCGAAGCTCCTGATTGGTTCTATATTCCGGATGTTTCCCCCAAGCTTGATGGTCAGATTCGTCGCTCCTACGTCCTTCGTAGGGAATACATTCCACCCCTGATTGCTATCGAACTGGCAAGCAGGGATGGGAGTGAGGAACGGGACAAAACATCACTGGCTCAGCTAGCAACTGTTACCCCTCAGACCAAGGATAAGAAAAAGGGTCAGCGTCCTGGTAAATTCTGGGTCTACGAGCGAGTAATGAGGATTCCCTACTACGCCATATTTGTGATCAAGGACAATGAACTAGAAGTCTACAATCTCGTAAATGGATTTTATCAGAAGATGTCACCGAACGAACGGGGTCATTATCCGATTGCTCCGTTAAAAGTAGAACTGGGAAAATGGTCAGGAAGCTACCAGAATCAAACCCAAATCTGGCTGCGATGGTGGGATAGTGAAGGTAATCTATTGCTGACAGGACAAGAACGAGCTGAAAAGGCGGAAGCTGAAGTGGCACGTCTGAGAGCGCTATTACAAGAACGGGGAATTGATCCGGATACGGTTTTGTAGGCCATAAATTTATTGAATCGGGGCGTTTGCCTGGCCTTGCAGCAATAGTAATTTATTTTATAAAAAAAGCCTAATTGATCACAGCGTTTTTCATAGCTATCGGGTACACAGCATTTTTTACTTCTTACCTGCTCCCTAAAATCCAATAATTTGTATCTCAGCCAATTTAAAACTGCTGTAACTGCAACATCTCTTCAGATTTAGACTAGCAAAGAGTTAGTCTATGTAGTCTTGCTAAAAAATGTTTCAATCAAGTATTTTCTGTCAAGTTATACTATAATTTTAAACACTGTTGACTAGTCAACAGTAACAGTTTTTACTCTGGTTTCTGTATTGAGGACTCAGCACTAAGTACCTGGACAAAAATAAACCTAACTGTATTAATTTGTGTAAAGTTGCCAAAAGTCCCTCTGCTCCCTGCTCCCTGCTCCCTGCTCCCTATTTAAAGAGTTAATTTTAGTTTTGTCCGACTACTTATTTTCAACCGAAGTATTTTTGACAAACGATTTAGGATTGCGATCGCATCAGGTTCACAGAACAGATATACTAGTCTAGGGGAAAGACGTTCGTATCGGCGGTTAACACCGCGCTCTTAGTGCGTTTTTCTTTCCCAGTGATTAGATACCAGGCTTCCAAACGTGACGGTAGATCTGTTGTGAGCAGCATAACCAAGACCGAAACAGTATCCCCAACTGCAACCAATAGTGTGGATTGGGAGCCCCCGATGCCACCAACCGATTTAATCTTTGATGATGGAGAACCTTTGGAGAGTGACCGCCACCGCATAGCCATGAACGCCCTGATCCGTTCACTGCGCGTTGCTTTAGCTGACCGAGACGATTACTTTGTTGGGGGCAATATGTTTGTTTACTTCAGTAGTGAACAAGCACGAAACCGGGACTTTCGCGGGCCAGATTTCTTTGTAGTCTTGAATGTAGACGGTAGTCGAGAACGCCTGGGTTGGGTAGTATGGGAAGAACAGGGTCGCTACCCAGATGTAATAATCGAGCTGATGTCCCCCTCCACAAAGCAAGTTGACACAGGTAAAAAGAAGAGCATCTACTGCCAGACCTTCCGAACTCCAAATTATTTTGTCTACCAACCCTTTGACCCAGATTCATTGCAAGGATGGTATTTAGATATAGACAATGGCTACCAGGAGCTAACCCCAAATGAACAAGGGTGGCTATGGTGTCAGCCCTTAGGCTTGTGGTTAGGAGCATGGTCTGGAACCATTGAGGAAACCTCAGCAGTATGGCTGCGCTTTTATGACCGGGATGGGAATCTAGTTCCCTTACCAGAAGAAGCAGCTGAGCAACGAGCTGAAGTAGCTGAGCAACGAGCTGAAGTAGCTGAGCAACAAGCTGAAGTAGCTGAGCAACGAGCTGAGCAATTAGCAGAGAGACTGCGACAGGCAGGGATTGACCCAGATGAAATTTAAGGTGAATGGTCATAAAAATAATAAAAAGTGTGGAGCTTACTGATTAACTGTTAGAACCTAGGAGTTTTCCCCAATGACCTTTTCCCCAATGACCTTTTCCCCAATAACCAATTTCTAATGAATAATATTAATTCAAACCCCAAAATTCGTATTGAACATCTGATTAAAATTTATGGCGAAAAACCCCAAGCTGCCCTCAAACTGTTTCGCCAAGGTGGGAGTAGGGATTCTATCTTAGAAAAAACCGGTCAAGTCTTAGGTATTGCTGATGTTTCTCTGACAGTCAATCAAGGAGAATTGTTTGTGGTCATGGGGTTATCCGGTTCCGGAAAATCTACCCTAGCTCGCTGTATTAACCGCTTAATTAATCCGACCAGCGGCAATATCTATATCGATGATGAAGACATTGCCCATGTTGATGAGAAGCGGATGCGAGAGATTCGCCAGAGCAAGGTATCAATGGTGTTTCAGCGATTTGGATTATTTCCCCACAAAACAGTTGCAGAAAATGTCGGGTATGGTCTAAAGGTCCGGGGGATAGATCAAGCCAAACGCCGCAAAAAAGCCTTGGAAACCTTAGAAGTGGTAGGTTTATCCCAATGGGCAGATTATTTACCTTCATCCCTCAGTGGTGGCATGCGTCAACGGGTAGGTTTAGCCCGGGCTTTAGCCACAGATGCCGAGATTTTACTTATGGATGAGGCATTCAGCGCCCTCGACCCTCTGATTCGGCGGGACATGCAGGATGAATTACTGCGACTCCAGACAGAACTGCACAAAACCATTGTATTTATCAGCCATGATATTCAAGAAGCCCTGAAGATGGGCGATCACATAGCAGTGATGAAAGACGGTTATATCGTCCAAACTGGCACACCAGAAGAACTGGTTAACCAACCAGCTGACGACTACATCCGTGCATTCATCCAAGATGTTAACCGCGCCCAAGTCCTAAAAACTGGGTCAATAGCTCGTCAAACCCCTGCCTTAGTTCTTAAAGAAAACTCTGCTAAGGCTGGACTGGAAAAGATGATAGACCATCACCTCCAACAAATGTATGTTGTCGATGAACACAGCAAACCAGTTGGAATTGTCAAGAAACAATGGCTCGAAGCAGTCCTCCAAAAAGGAAGCGAAGACATTACTGAAGTGATGGAAACGGACTTCCCCACAGTCAACGCTTTAACCCACCTAGAAGATATATTTCACCTCTACCGAGATGGACTTCCTGTTGCTGTAGTCGATACTGACGGTACATTCAAAGGAATGGTGGAACAGTCTGATCTGATCGCTAGTATTGGCAAACCTCAAAAGCTTGTCCAAGACAACAGCTGATAGCACCTCAAGTAGCATCTCAAGTAGCGCTTTAGCTGATAGCTGATAGCTGATAGCTGATAGCTGATAGCTGATAGCTGATAGCTGATAGCTGAATGCTTACAAAGAAAATATCTAGATAAATCGACAATCTATACTATAAGAAGGTTCCTCGGAATAGTATTGTGTTCAATTCTTTAATTCTATCCCTTAATAATATCGCAACAAGCCAAGTCGGTCTAGATATTATCTTGAATCCCTTTGAGCTTTATACCTTACCCCTGGACGAGTGGATTACCGCAGTAGTTAATTTCCTAGTTGACAACTTCCGTCCCTTCTTTCAAGCAATTAGCTTGCCCATTACCTGGACTCTGGAAGGGATACAATCGCTTTTCCTATCGATTCCTCCCCTAATTTTCCTGATTATTATGGGCTTGATAGTATGGCAAATTGCTGGGGGTAAAATTGCTATTTATAGCCTTATTGCCTTGACCTTGATTGGCTTTTTTGGAGCTTGGGAACAAGCCATGACTACCCTGGCGCTAGTGGTGACAGCTGTAGTCTTTTGCGTGGTGATTGGCATTTCCCTTGGCATTGCCTGTGCTAGTAGCGATCGCGTGGAGAAATTCCTGCGACCTCTGCTTGATGCCATGCAAACCCTGCCGTCATTCGTCTATCTTGTCCCAGTAGTAATGCTATTTGGCATTGGTGCAGTGCCAGGAGTAATCGCTACTCTAGTCTTTGCTGTTCCCCCCTTGATTCGCCTGACCAACCTAGGTATCCGACAAGTATCTACAGAAGTTGTCGAAGCTGCGATCGCATTTGGCTCAACCCCAATACAAATGCTTTGGGAAGTGCAAATTCCCCTAGCAATGCCAACTATCCTAGCTGGAGTCAACCAAGCCATATTATTAGCACTATCGATGTCGGTGGTGACTTCTATGATTGGTGTCGGGGGACTGGGACAGATGGTCTTACAAGGTCTCGGTCGGGTGAATGTCGGACTAGCTGCTGTGGGAGGATTAAGCATCGTGCTGATTGCGGTGATGCTCGACCGGATCACTCAAGTGGTGAGTCAAGGCAACAACCAAATCCCTTGGCTAGAGCGAGGACCGATTGGTTTTGTGCGTTTGAGGTTAACCAGTAAACCACGGACTGGGACTACTGTTGCTGTAACGGTTTTAGTGGCATTGCTTGTGGGTTTCATCAGCTGGCAACAAATTCCCCAAGCTACAACCGAATTAACTGCATCAGAAATAGCCCTACCTGGGAAAGGGGTGAAGGTACGCTCTACCTATGGTTATCTAGCCGATTCACAATTCATGACACACATCGTTAACACGGCTCTGGAAAAGCTCGGTTACGAGATTGAAAAACCCAAACAACTCCAACCAACCACCAGCCACATCGCTTTGGGTAATAACGACCTCGATTTTACCGCTAGCCACTGGGAAAAGTTACACACAGAATTCTTTGAAAAAAATGGTGGCGAAAAGAAATTAGAGCGAGTTGGAGTTATTGTTTCTGATCTGTTGCAAGGGTATCAGATTGATAAAAAAACTGCTGAAAAATACAATATCACCAATTTGGAACAACTCAAAAACCCTAAAATTGCCAAACTCTTTGACTCCGATGGAGATGGTAAGGCAAATTTAGCCGGTTGTATTCCCGGTTGGGGATGTGAGTTAGTTATTGAGCATCACTTAGATGCTTATGGGCTCAGGGATACTGTCGAACACGACCAAGGAGAATATAGCGTCCTAATTGCGAATAGCATTGCTCGCTACAAACAAGGAAAACCCGTCTTATACTACACTTGGACTCCCCTGTGGCTGGCTACGGTATTAAAACCAGGTGAGGATGTGGTTTGGCTAGAAGTTGCCCAAACCAATCTACCAGAAGCCCAGAAAGGGTTGACAGAAAAACATACTTCAATCGATGGTAAAAATCTCGGATTTGCGGTGGATCGGGTTCGCTTTGTGGCCAACAAAAAATTTATAGCAGCCAACCCAGCCGCCAGAAAATTGTTTGAGCGATTTAAGATGTCGATTGAGGATATTAATGCTGAAAGCCTACGGGCCGAAAAGGGGGAAAATAGCCCAGCAGATATCCGTCGCCATAGCCAAGAATGGATTAAAAAGAATCAAAAGTTGTTTGATAGCTGGGTTGAAGAAGCTAGAAACGTTGGAGAAACTTCTGGAATTTGAGGTTTCCTATAATTTACGAGAACATGAATATTGTCAAACTTGAATAATTGGTCATTGGTAAAGGGTAATTGGTATTTGTGATTAATCCCGAGTTATAGCAGAAGTCAGAAGTCAGAAGTCAGAAGTCAGAAGTCAAACTCTTGCGCTTACTTAGGTTTGAGACTTTTGTCATGTCCGCGCCTGCCCTGGGGACTGCTATACCAGAGACTCACCTATAGGTAACATGCCCTCGAATCATCCGTTGCGCGATCGTAAGCATTAAGCCGTTGGCTGATAGCTGATAGCTGATAGCTTACGCGCGATCTTTCCAATATCACAACTTATCACAGATTGCCATATTCCAAAATTGTCCGGATTAACCTGATCTACCCAGTAAAAATAAAGTGGTAGATGCACCCTGGTGAAGTCCTAGAGCTAAACTCTGGGGCTTTTTTTTATTTAGATACCGTATCCCACTGCTGATTATCGGCTGGAACAACATCTGGCAAAGACCGACCCATCCAATACAGCCACCCTAAACCAGCAACTCCCAATGCGATCGCAACCAAACTGACCACTTGAGCAATGCGTAATGGACCGAGCATCAGACTATCCATCCGCAATCCCTCAATCCAGAAGCGACCAGTACTATAGGCGACCATATAAACTAGAGCCATCGTCCCTACCTTCAGATGGGGTTTGCGGCGTAAATCCCGAAAGAACAGAGTCATCAGTAACCCAAAGACCAATAAGTTCCACACAGACTCATACAGAAAGGTGGGATGGAAATAGTCAAAATTCTGAAACCCTGGGGGACGCTGTAGTGGTGGAATATACAATTTCCAAGGCAAATCTGTGGGAGCCCCAAAGGCTTCGGAATTAAAGAAATTACCCCAACGTCCGATTGCTTGACCTAATATCAGGGAAGGAACTACTAGATCAACTAACAGCCAGACAGAAAGTTTATTAAGGCGGGCAAAAATTGTTGCAGCTAAGATACCACCCAAGATAGCGCCATGAATGGCAATGCCACCATTCCAAATCGCAATAATTTGGTCTGGACGCTGGGCGTATTGTTCCCACTGAAACAAGACATAGTAAAGTCTGGCACCAGGAATCGCAGAAATCACCAGCCAGATAGCTAAGTCGCCCAACAAATCTGGGTTAACGTTACGACCCTTGGCTAGGTATTGGGACAGGCTAACTCCAATTAACACTGCTGAGGCAATCAATAGTCCGTACCAGCGGATTGTTAGGGGTCCGAGTTCAACGATTATTGGCCCAGGAGAACTAAATTGGAACCCTAGGGTTAGAGCAGAGATTGCTTGCAGCATTGATTTATCCATAGGCAGCAAACCACAAGTTTCATTGTAGTCTCCTACAGCATCGGTTAAGTCATCAGAAAACTAGGTCAATTGATAATGGGGTGATGAGAGGATGGGATGATGGGGTGTAATGGTAATAGAAATATCTTGATCAAGTGCTTGGTCGAGGTATCGCACTTTGTCAGCCATGCAAAGCGCGAGTGGGGGAAACCCCCCTCAGGCCACTGCATCGCTTGTCAACTTCTATTACTTGACCAGGTCTCTAGCATTCTCTAATCTGGAGTGCAATGGTGCGAAGCAAAAGCTTGGATCAGCTTCTCCCATAACTGCTCAGCACCTAGTAAAAGCCTTGGTAATTTCCGGCAAAACTCGGAAATTTACCTAACTAGGTTGCAGACCAAGGATTAATTTCCTACGTTGTTTTGGTCATGATACCTGGGAGTGAACTCCAGCTCCCAGCTCTATCGTCAACCATTAAGGTGAAGGCAAAATGTGTGGTTGACACGACAAGCCATTACAACATGGTCGTTCGCGTAGCGGGACGAAGTCCGGAAAACATTACCGATTTGAGACGCACTAAAAATGCAGAATTATGTATTAGTTATTGACACAGACAAACAACCATTAAACCCCATATCCCCCAAGAAAGCGCGTCGATTGTTAGATAAAGGAAAAGCTGCGGTTTTTAGGATGTATCCATTCACGATTATCCTCAAGGCTGCAATCGCCAATCCGACTATCTCCCCTTGTCAAATCAAAATAGATCCAGGCAGTAAGGTGACTGGGTTTGCTCTAGTCCAGGACGACCAAGTTATTTGGGGAATGGAGCTAGAACACAGAGGAGGATTGATAAAGAAAAAACTAGAATCTAGAAGTGGCGTTAGGGGTGGGAGGCGTAATCGCAATACCCGTTACAGGAAGCCAAGATTTCTTAATCGTAAGCGTCCAGAGGGTTGGATTCCTCCCAGTCTAGAACACAGGGTTTTGACTATTGAAACCTGGGTAAGACGACTAACTAAGTTTTGTCCAGTCAATGAGATTTGGATTGAAATAGTCAAGTTTGACACTCAAAAAATGCAGGATCCTGAAATCAATGGGGTGGAATACCAACAAGGTGAACTAGCCGGGTATGAGGTGAGGGAATATTTACTTGAGAAGTGGGGGAGGGAGTGCGCCTATTGTGGCAAGCAAAATATTCCCCTACAGATTGAGCACATTCACCCAAAATCCAAAGGAGGCAGTGATTCGGCAAAGCCGACGCTACGCGAACGGGTCAGCAATCTTTGTCTAGCTTGTGAAAAATGTAATCAACGAAAAGGCAATAGACCTATTGAAGAATTCCTAAAAAAGAAACCAGGCTTGCTACAAAAAATCAAAAACAAGGCGCTTTCGCCATTGAGAGATGCAGCAGCGGTCAATACAACTCGGAACAAAGTAGTAAAGGTACTCAACGAAATAAAACCTGTGGTTACTGGCACGGGTGCTCAGACCAAATACAACCGGACTAAGTTGGGACTACCCAAGCAGCATTGGATTGATGCAGCTTGTGTTGGAGACGTTGAAGCTTTGGTGTTGAGAACCTATCAACCGCTAGTAGTTACCTGCAAAGGACAGGGAGGCAGGCAAAAAGCTGCGCTCAATAAATATGGCTACCCCATTAGACATAACCCATTGAAACCCATCAAAGGTTGGAAAGCGTGGTGATATAGCTAAAAACCTTTTGACGGGGGAGTTTGGGAGGGTTAATCCCAGAAGCAAAAGCAACTCCTTTAATTACACGGTTCCCGGAAAAAAGGCGATAAGCTTGCACGTCAAGAATTTACTCAGAGTTCACAGAAAGGATGGTTATACTTATGGGTTTTGCCGATAAATACCAAGAATTATCTGGAAATAGTCCTCCTATTACATACAGACAGTATAAGGCGAACAACCAAATCACCTTCAACCCAAGATGAATTCCGAACAACTAGAATTAACTATAGGCTGGCTTTACCCTACCCTAATGAGTACCTACGGCGATCGCGGTAATGTGATCTGCTTACAACAACGAACCCAGTGGCGAGGCATTAGAGTCAATCTAATCCCCCTGGATCAGCAAACCCCTGCTGAGCAATTCTATCAAGTGGATATCTTCATGGGTGGTGGTGCTCAAGATAGACAGCAAGAAATTGTTATGCGAGACTTACAAGGTAGCAAAGCCAATGCCCTACAAGAAAAAATTGAAGGAGGTACACCGGGGGTATTTACCTGTGGCTCACCTCAATTGCTAGGTCACTACTATGAACCTGCTCTAGGTAAGCGGATTCAGGGATTAGGGTTGCTGGATTTGGTCAGCAAGCATCCTGGCGTAGATGCTCGCCGTTGCATTGGTAATGTGGTATTTGAGATTACTGCATCACCCCTAGCCCAAGACTTAAAGGCTATGCTCGGGAAAACTCCAGTAGTGATTGGTTTTGAAAATCACGGTGGTCGTACCTATTTAGGTAATGTCGAACCCCTAGCTCAAGTGGTAAAAGGATATGGTAACAATGGGGAAGATGGCACAGAAGGGGCATTTTATCGAAATGCGATCGCAACCTACTCCCACGGTCCGCTGTTACCGAAAAACCCCTTTATTGCTGATTGGCTGATCCAAACTGCCCTCAAGCAAAAGTATCATATACCAGTGTCATTAGAACCACTGGATGATACCTTAGCAACCAAGGCACGGATAGCGATGTTTAAACGTCTTGCTCTGACTAACCTGAGTTAACTAAGACTACTAGCAAGAAGCCGTGACTATTACGGGTAATGGGTAATCGGGATTGGTAGAAATGTCCACTAATTACTAATAATCCACAGTCCCGACTTTAGTGGATAGCCCCTTAATGGCTCGTAAACGAATAAACTACTAAGTATACCCCCTCCCAAGCAGTTGAGCGAGGGATAAGGTGCGGTTAAAACCGCGCTTTGTCGTAGTTCCTCCGCGCTTTAAAAAGACGCGGTTTCCCTACCCCGTGAAGTCAGATGACTGGAAAAGTAATCGATAGCAGTGCCACTGGAATTCTCATTCTGATCATCCCCTTCGCATTGGTGATGGTTCTGTTGCTAAAGGCATGGCCGATCGTACTGGCAATGCTAATCTTGATTATCATCATCAGGCTTTGGCAGCAATATCAATGGCAGAAGTGGACTCGGAAAGTTAATCCCTTCTTCAATCAACTGATTAAAGATAACCAAGGTTGTCTGACACCCATTGACTTGTCGATCAAGGCAGATATTTCTGGAACTGCAGCGAAACAGTATTTAGAGAAAAAGGCACAGGAGTTTGGAGCTCAGAGTCGAACCTATGATGACATTGGCACTGTTTATTACTTTCTGACTGCTAGCGCTCTCGGTAGTATCTTTGATGAGAGTGAACCATCCTTCGAGCCTGAAAGTGAATCCTCCTTCGAGCCTGAGAGTGAATCCAACACCAGTCAACCAACCCCGTCTTTAGAACTACAGGTCCAAAAAGATGAGTTCTCTACCAGTGAAATCCCAAAATTGGTAGAAACTCCACGATCACAAGAATCTGTTGCCTCAAAACTAGCTGCCTTTACTGCTGATGCTTCAGGTGATCAAAAAAACTCGGTCAAAAAGAAGCAGGATAAGAAAGTTTATCAACCTCTGATCCAAGCCGAATTAGCGAAGCGACTGAATGTTCATTCCAGCACAGTTGGTAAACGTAAATCTGATGCCGACTTTTCACAATGGAGTCAAAGTAAAGATCCAGACGGAATTGCCTGGGAATATTCATCACAGAGAAAGGAGTTCTTGCCAATTGTGAACAATTAGGAAAATCTCGATCGTGAATAAATTTTAATTAGTCATTATTAATAATTAGCAATTTGTTCTTTGTCATATCTACCCAATCACCAATGACTAATCAGCCAGCTTCCCAGAATGATAAGTATTCAAAGGTGAATTATATCATACTAGCAATGATATGATAATACCTAAGGTTAGAAGAAGCTGGAAACTAGGAAATGGAATGAGCAAGTTCTGCCTGGGTTGGGGAATTAAACCTGTCCAGAGCATCCCATTTATTCAACACTTGGGATTTGAGTTGTTCAAATTTTATCTTTAGTATGCGTCTGCTGACTATGGGTTGAGCTATAGGTTGTGAGGTTTGACCAGTATTAGCCGACTCTTGTAACATGTGGCATTGTTGGGGTGTAAGCGTTACGGTCATTACCTGGTTACAGCGTTGTGGTTCTTCAGTGGAAAACAACAGTAGTCGATAGAAGCCTTTATCTGCTAAGCAACGAGTAATGGTCTGAACTTTCGAGGTTTTCAAGTCTAGATAGCAAGGGAGTAACCGAGAGTCCTGTGCTGTAGACTCAAGCACAGTAACCCATAGTAGCATAGGATGAGGCGAATTGATGAAGACAAATTGACTGTGGGGCTTGCTGAATAGATAATACTGAATTTCCTGTGGGGATAACATCAAGCATAATGTGGCAAAATTTCCCAAGCTGCTTGGTAAAATTGCTGGAAATACAATTTTGCTAATTGGTTTATCCAGGGGCCAGGGTTGCTGTAGACACACTTGTAACATTTTAACTCCTGATTATCTATTTATAGTGTAATAAACCTATGAATAGCATCATTAAAAACTCCCTAAGCTAAAAGCAGAATCAATGAAATATTTCTGGCTAACCGTTGATGCTGTTAATTGGTTAAACTTGACATTCCATAATTTTTCAGGTAAACTTTCCACACTCCCTAAGGATGATAGTGATAAACTATTCAAGGGGTAAGTAGATTCTTGAGCGACTACTTCCTTAACGCCATCCTTATAATTCTGGAAAAACTTATTATTCATAAGGGTTGCAGAGATAAAATTTTCAGTCATTGGGGGAATCCCATTGACAAACATCAGGCAGGTAGTGACAGCAGCTGCTTCGATAAAGGTTCTCCAATAACGATGGTTCATAAGTAGAGTTAAGTTGATTGAGATATAGAAATAAGCCTTAGTATGACACCAAGTCAGTAATCAATGAAGGTCGTTATCATACCGTTAGTCATGGTTCACAGTCCTCTTCACCGAACGCCTAAAGTGTACGAAAAATTACTGAACTGAATTGATGCTATAGTTTCAGGATGAAGTTTGGATGTTTGCGATTGCGTTTTTGTTGTGTTTGAGTTGATGTATACCAATGACTCACCAGAAATGGGAGAGGGTGAAAAGGAAAAAGGCTTGCAGGCAACATGGATATCCTCTTGCCTCACGTTTAACGTCATCTTTTGTCCGAGAACAATCAACGGTCGGACCCTTGAGAGTGGGATAGAAGAAAATATAGCAATCCGATTTGAGTTGTCAAACACCAGAAAAGGGGCAGAGGAACCTCAGACCGGAAGTGGAGGAACAGAAGTAAGAATCTCACCATAGGTTCTTTTTCACAAATGATTGAGGATTTCTATATACTTCTCACCCCATCACCCCATCACCCCATCACCCCATCACCCCATCACCCCATCACCCCCTCTGATCAAAAATTTCCCATTGTGATCCGTTCCTTGTGGCTCTTGACCTATTTTTCGGGAAATCTATAGATGAGTGTCGAAAGATTTTTCAGTAAATTAAGCTTGAGCTATGGCAAAGCGATCTCTCCAGGCATCTCCAGACGGCATCAAAAAAGCCAAACAGGCTTTTGAACGCAAGGGATGGACACAAGAATATTTTGCGGGTGAAATCGGCATAGAAACTCGCCAACCGATTTGGAAGTTTTTTGCCGGTAAACCCGTTGACCGCCGCGTTTTTAGCGAAATCTGCTTTCATCTGGATTTGGAGATGGAAGACATTGTCGCTATACCAGAAGATGCTCAGATAGATGCAGAAAAGAAAGCAGCTGAGGACAAAAGTAGAGTTGATGCCATCGTCACCAAAGTGCGATCGCACTACCATGACAAAATTCAAAATCAGTGTGGCACTCTACGCCTATTAGATATTGCTCGACCGGTTAGTTTAGATCACATCTACGTGGATGTGAATATTCTCGAAGAAATCACTAGTCAACGATGGTTGGAAATTGACGATTTGCAAGGCTTCCCAGCGGAGGAATTTGACCGCTTGGGTATAGGCAAAGTGCGCCGGGAAAGCATACCAGGACTGCAAGCGGTAGAACGCTATCCTAAAATGATGGTGCTAGGTAAACCTGGCTCTGGGAAAACCACCTTTTTGCAATATCTGGCTATTCAGTGCAATCAAGGAAATTTTCAATCGGATCGGGTTCCGATGTTGATTCGATTGAAAAACTTTGCCGAGGATGCTATGATCGAATGTAGTTTCAGCCTATTTAACTACATTAATCAAGAGCTTCAAAGTTGTGGTATTTCAGAACAAGATATTGAAACTATCCTCAGCTATGGCAGAGCCTTGATCTTAATGGATGGCTTGGATGAAGTCCCGGAAAGTGCCAGTAATCAAGTTATTCAACAAATTCGTAAGATTTCAGAAAAGTATTACAAAAATCAGCTGATTATCACATGTCGCATTGCAGCTCAACAGTATCGATTTCAGGGATTTACTGAGGTTGAGATTGCTGACTTCAAACCAGCACAAATTCAACACTTTGCTAAAAAGTGGTTTGTGGCGGTAGCAAGGAATGACCCAGAATCAGGTTTGGAGAAAGCATCTCTGTTTATCGAGCAGATGAAGCTGCCAGAAAATCAGCAAATTAGAGAACTAGCAACAACACCAGTCTTGCTGAATCTAGCCTGTCTGGTTTTTCAAACCAAAGCTGACTTTCCTGTAAAACGCTCTGATCTTTACCAGCAAGGACTAGACTTACTACTGATTCGCTGGGATGAAGCCCGGGGTGTTAAGCGAGATGATATTTATCGTAATTTATCCTTGCCCCACAAGCTAGAATTACTTTCTCAATTAGCAGTTATCACCTTTGAGCAAGGGGAGTATTTCTTTGAAGAAATTCGGCTGCAACAATTAATTGCTGATTATTTACGGAAATTACCAGCAACTCAAAGCAACCAGGCAGCTCTAGAATTAGATAGCTTAGCAGTACTCAAATCTATTGAGGTGCAGCATGGACTATTGGTAGAGCGGGCAAGACGAATCTACTCATTCTCGCATCTGACATTTCAAGAGTATTTTACCGCCAGAGCGATTGTGATCGGCACTGGGATGTCTTTGTCACAGCTAGTCGAACACCTACAGGAGAAACGTTGGCGGGAAGTATTTTTACTCACAGCACAAATGTTGCCAGATGCTGATCAGCTATTGTTGCTGATCAAGCAACAGATTAATCGGTTAGTCTGTTCAGAAATGGTGCTTGACTCAGTCAAACTGACACCAAGCGCTATGGCTTTAGATGATAACTTGACAAAGTTCTTGAACTGGATCGAGATCAAATCCCTCGAGATCTATACTCCCTACAAGCCAGCAGCAGTCCGTGCTTTTTACATGACCCTTGCCCTTCCTCCTAGCCATCCTCTTTCCCGGAATCAAGCCTTAGCTTTGGCTATTGATCACAGACTAGGAGGAGAGTTGGGTAGTGAACTTGCCCTAGATTTAGCTTTAGATCATGCTTTAGCTGTTGCCCAAGCTATGACAGCAGAACTAGTTTACGACCGACTCAGTGCTCTTTACCTTGCCCTTGATTTGAATCACCTGACTGGGATTGAGTCTATAGGAGACTATCTAGAGAAGCTTAAAAATCAGCTACCTGACCTAGATGATGACGACCGAGATAGTATTCAAGAATGGTGGCAAAGTCATGGTGCGGAATGGGTATCACAATTAAGAGCCTTGATGATAGAGCATCGCAATATTGGTCACCAATGGCATTTGACCAAGACATCCCAAGATTGGTTAGAGCAGTATAGTCGTGTTAATCACTTGCTAGTAGAGTGCCTCAATAGTAATTGTCAGCTGAGTCTGACGGTGCGCAAAGAAATAGAAGATACGTTGTTGTTGCCCCTGTGCCACTCGTAATTGATCCCTCACGGTCGATGTTGACCTGAAGGGGTGACAAGTAGGTTGTCACCCCTTCAAGCTTTAACCTACCCTAAACCGAATACGGGGCGAACAACCTTGGCCTTGGCCTTGGCCAAAAGGCCACGCTACGCGAATGGGCCACGCTACGCGAATGGCCACGCGTGCGCGTTCAACCCTTAACCCTTAAGCCTTTTTGACCCGTGCTACGGTGATAATGTCGTCAGGCTTACTTACTATTGTTGATTGCTTTTTTATGCCTTTTCCGAGATCTAGTGGTCTTTTGCTCCATCCGACATCCCTACCTAGTCCCTTTGGTATTGGTGACTTAGGTTTACAGGCTTATCAATTCATTGAATTTTTGGCACAAAGCGCCCAGCAATACTGGCAAATATTGCCCCTTGGTCCGATTGGGTATGGTAACTCTCCCTATGACTCTTACTCAGCCATGGCAGGCAATCCCCTGCTCATTAGCCCAGAACAATTGCAAAAGCAGGGACGGCTGTTGGATGAAGACTTTGCCAATCTACCAGAGTTTCCCCTTGACTCAGTGGATTATGATCAGGTAATTCAAACCAAGATGCCCCTGTTTTACAAAGCTTGCGATCGCTTCCGTGCCAACGCCTCACCCCAACAGCACCAGAAATTTACAGAATTTTGTCAAGCAAAAGCCAGCTGGTTGGAAGACTATGCTTTATTTATGGCTGTTCGTGATGGGTTTGACCAGAGTAGCTGGCATACTTGGGAACCAGACATTGCTATGGCTCAACCCAAAGCAGTTGAGTATTGGCGGCAGAAATTGCAGGATGAAATTTATTTCTACAAATACCTACAGTTTGAGTTTTTCTGCCAGTGGTCAGCTCTCAAACAGTACGCCAACCATCACCAGATCCAGATTATTGGTGATATTCCAATTTATGTGGCTCACGATAGTGCTGATGTCTGGGCTCATCGGGAAATCTTTGCCATTGATCACGAAACTGGCGAACCCACACTCATGGCTGGGGTGCCTCCGGACTATTTCAGTGCCACAGGTCAGTTGTGGGGTAATCCAGTATACAACTGGAAACAGTTAGAGGCAGATAACTTCCGATGGTGGATACAACGCTTCCAAACCATCTTGGAGTATGTAGACATTGTGCGGATTGACCATTTCCGGGGATTTGAAGCCTACTGGCAAGTCAAGCAAGGAGAAACAACTGCCATCACTGGAGAATGGGTTAAGGCACCAGGAAAAGAATTTTTTGAAGTACTCCAAGACAAGTTGGGAAATTTGCCAATTATTGCCGAAGATTTAGGGATCATCACTCCAGAAGTAGAAGCATTACGCTCACGGTTCCAGTTTCCTGGTATGAAAATTTTACAGTTTGCCTTTAGTGGGGGATCAAGTAACCCTTACTTACCGTTTAACTATGTCCGCAACTGTGTGGTTTACACTGGTACCCATGATAATGACACAACAGTAGGTTGGTTTAAAAAACTCTCTGCTGAAGATAAGCAGATTATAATTAATTACTGTGGACCAGTTAGCGAAGAAGGCATCCATTGGGATTTAATCCGATTAGCGCTCAGTAGTATTGCCAACCAAGCGATTATT
Organism: Moorena sp. SIO3I8; assembly: GCF_010692325.1. GTDB lineage: Bacteria > Cyanobacteriota > Cyanobacteriia > Cyanobacteriales > Coleofasciculaceae > Moorena. Next base: position 25,556 of record NZ_JAAHHW010000028.1, read on the forward strand.
CCTGTGCAAGATATTTTAGGTCTGGACACAGATGCTCGAATGAATTTTCCCAGTACCGTGGAAGGTAACTGGCAATGGCGCTATCGACCGAATGCGTTGAGTGAAGAATTGGCTAATCGCCTCAAAATCCTCACTCACACTTACGGTCGTGCTCCCGTCAGTTCTGACTATTAAGCCTAGTCATATTATATTCGAATAGTTTTAACAATTAATCCTATTAAGATTAATCCTACTTAAGTCATTATTGGTTGTTTATAATTTGACAAATGTTAATTATTAATTTACAATCGTCAAATCACAATCCTATTATATACAAGGGATTAACTGGGCTTTATATAAGTTAAGTCGTTGCTATAGTATTTTAAGTTGATATGTTCAACTTTAATTGATTAACAAAGTTAACAGGTAACATTAGGAAAGAGAGCCGACAATTGTTTGGTGTTATGGTCAATCAGCATTGGTTTTCATACATATATTTTGAATTTGAAATAATATAGGTTGTGATTTTTTTATTAAAATCTATAGGTTTTTGCTCCCAATTATCTGCTTTTTTAATGTTTAATATTGATTAGTTTAATCCTTTTCCCCTAGAAAGCTTGACTACTGGAGAGAGGGTCTAGGTTTAGCGGCAAAGGTTAATGCTTCTACTGCACCAGGAGCCCCCATCTGCTTTGCCTGTTGGTTATTGAACTCAACAATTACATTCCCAGCATCGCCAGCTTTAACAAATAGTTTTTCGTTAGCAACCCAAGTCTTCTGGGTTCCTTCTTCTAGGATGCCTTCATATTCTTTCTTCCCATCTGCCACGATCAGAAGCCAAGATCTACCTTTGAGAGTGATATCCACCTGAACTGGCTTATTTGGACCCGACGGTATCTTGGTTAAGGCTAACTGCGCTTGGGAGTTAGTTTGATCTAAATTACCGGGTGTCGGTAACAATTGAGCTGGAGACGAGTTTGGTTCCTTATCAGTTATTTGTGGCTTAGAAGGGTTGATTAGGACAGATAAGCCACTCACTGAACTAATAACCAAGCAAATGTAGAACAAATAAAGATGAAACGGTCGCAGTTGAGGAACCCTACTGTTACCCCAGGAAAGTTTTGACCTTTTTACAGTTACCCCAGTGGGAAAAGCCTTGGCAAACTCGTCTCCATTTAAGCCTAGTGCATCCCCAAAGTGCTTGATAAACCCTTGAACATACACAGGTTCTGGTAATTGGTCTAGCTTGCCTTGCTCTATTGCCCTCAAAAATCGTGCATTAATTCGGGTGCAAGCGGCAATTTCCTCAATGGTTTTACACTGTTGAGTACGTAACTGACACAGATATGAACCCATTTCTGCCAGCTTCTTCTCTTGTTGTTGCTGCAACGGGACTTTGTTTTCATTCATACACGGTACTCCTCGACATCTGCTGGCATTTTTACTGAACAATGGTGGATTTACTGGTAATAAAACTCACCTCTACATCATTCAAGGCACGGTAGTCACCACAAGGAAGAATTTGCTCTCCTGGTAGATTTAATTTAATCGGGCCAATAGCAGTACGATGTAGATGAATCACTGGATAGCTTAGGAGTTGAGCAACACGACGGATCTGTCGGTTTCTACCTTCCGTTAAGACTACCTCCAAAAGTGTGGATTGACCCTTACGCTTAAGTACACGAACTTGAGCGGGTAACGTTTTTTTACCCAGCAGATTAACACCTTCACGCCAAGTTTGCAGTACCGATTCTGGGGGATTACCCCGTACCCAAACCTGATACGTCTTAGGTATGTGATGACTAGGATGGGTCAGGCGAAATGTTAGCTCACCATCATTGGTCAGTAGTAATGCACCTGTAGAATCGGCATCCAGCCTTCCTACAGGATGAATCCCCTGACCCTTGGTTAGTTTATCCGGTAATAAGTCAATTACTGTCGGACGATTACGGGAATCTCGGCAAGTGGAAACTACTCCAGCAGGCTTGTTCAGTAAAAGGTAGATAGATTGAGGTCGGTGATAGGGGTTGATCGGTTTGCCATCCACTTCGATTACATCTGTTTCTGGATCAGCTTTCTGCCCCAAATGTACAGTCGTACCATTTAGGCGCACTTGTCCTGCGGCTATCATCTTCTCGGCTCGACGCCGTGACGCAATACCCCACTGTGAAAGAATTTTTTGTACTCTTTCCTCCATGACCCAACATTTGGCTTTAGCTTTGTCTTCTGGACTATGGTGATGCTGAATCTAGTTTGTCTTATGCTTATAGTGTGCCCAGGAGTTGATTTCCATTAGACAACGACTTCAAAATACTATGTACAAAAATACTATGTACAAATAGTACAAGAAGGTGTTCTTTTGGTTAAAACTCCCAAAACCTCGAAGCAAAAGCCAAGTCAGATTATCAGCAAAGTTATTTCCCCAGCGCTACGGCTGTGGCTGCGATCGCAAGTAGAGGAAGTTGCTACATTGCAACTAAACATTGTGGGATGCGATCGCCAAATCCTGACTGGTTACATTCCTCAGGTTGCCCTTGCTGCCAACCAAGCAGTTTATCAAGGACTGCATCTAAGCCAAATTCAGCTCGAAGGCAGTAATATTAGACTCAACCTGGGTCAGATAATTAAGGGTAAACCCCTACGTCTTTTAGAACCAGTTCCCGTAGTGGGTCACCTATTACTCCTAGAACCAGACCTGCAATCATCTCTTGAAGCACCCTTGTTATCTAACGCTTTGACGGAGTTATTATATACATTCCTCAAATCAGATGATATCATTAAACCCGGTAACGACCCAAAACAGCCACAAATACGCTGGCAAAAGATTAATATCAATATAGGACAGCTGACCTTAAGAGGCATTTCAACTAATCCTGATGTTGCTAGCCAGCTGATAGTAATTCGTGCTGGTATCCAACTGGCGACCCCCAACCAACTCGAACTGAACCCCTTACAAGTTCAGATAGACCCTGATGCCCCCCCTATTAGCTTAGATGGGTTTCTAATAAATTTAGGACCAGAGGTGGAGCTTCAGGAACTTACCCTCACAACTGGACAACTGATATGTCGTGGAGGATTGAAGGTAATGCCTTAGTCGTTAGTCCTTAATCGTTATTTATGATACTTTTAGCTGTTTTTAATTAGCTTAAGCGCGTTTATATTGTGGCTATATAATTCATAATTATGTCATTAAGGCGTCATTACCTGTAATAAAACCATCCTTTCCATCCTTAAGGAAAAAACCTACCCATAACAGCTTTTGTTAGGTGCGCTTACAGTTGTCGAATTAAATTCGCGTGATTGTCGCGCCTCTGGATGCAGTTGGTGATGGTTTGGGTTCTGTGTGCCCAGGCAAGGGTCCACACCTGTCAGCCATGCAAAGCCCGAGTGGTTTGAAGTTACCGTAAGACAGGCTCGCCTTAATCAATAAGTTTTAACCATGCATCTGCATAGCCTATCAACTATAAAGGCTCAACGTAATCAGGTTTCGTCTCCGGGGAAAACCCCCGCAGGTCGGCGCTGCCTCCCCTGTTCCCTTGCTGCATAGCTGTAAGCCCTGTCGAGAAAGTCTTTTGCTTCACAATCGCTCCCTTTTCGTGCTGCATACGTTGCCAACTACAGGCGCGCCTTATGCTATTCCTTATCCATCCTTCCGTAATATTATTAAGTAATGTAACAATTTTGCGGTTATACCAGCTAAATGTCTTGACAGCTAGAGAGGAAGCCGATAAGGTTAAATACATACCCGGGTACAACGATATAAAAAATATATGCAAGACAAGCAAAAAGTTACTCTTTATCTTCCACCAGGATTGCACCGCCGGCTCAAAATTAAAGCGGCTGTTGATTCTGAATCAATGTCAGCTATGGTTGAGAGGGCGATTATATTCTACATAGAACATCAAGATGTGGTTGAAGAGGTAGACCAATATGGACAAACCCATAAAGTATACCCCTGTCCTGAGTGTTCTAGTGACTTGGTTCTCTCAGAGGGAAAATTAGTTGCTCTGAAAAACCAACCTGGTGTGATATCGGAAGAACTCCCAGTAGAAAAGGTAACAGCAAAAGTATGCTCCAGTACCGATTCTCACGGAGAAGAGGAATTGGTTCCTTGTTAAGGTAGCCAAAGTTAAGGTAGACAAATTAATCTACTCGCAGAGCACACTTAGTTAGCTCAGTGGTTCAGTTGAAGATGTTTGGGCAGTTGTAAGCCGTCTCTAATATTAGGTAGAGTTATGCAAGAAGAGATAAACGTTCTCATTCAAGCTCAATATCCTCTAATCTACCTCGTGACTCCCGAGGAGGAGCGGGCAGAGAGGGCAATAGCAATGATTGCTCAAAGGAAGTCTCAACAGCAACGAGTCTTCGTTTGGACCGTCACTCACGGGATTGTTGAGTATGGTCAATCACGCCACACCACTCAGCACAATACGGTCTCTCCTGAGGCAGCAGTTCAGTGGGTAATTCAACAAAAAGAGCCTGGTATATACATCTTTAAGGACTTACATCCCTTTATAGATGCACCAGCAACTACCCGATGGTTGCGGGATGCGATGGCAAGCTTTAGGGAGGAAGCAAAGAAGTCTCTTAAAAAGTCTATCATCGTAATGTCCCCGGTGCAGCAGATTCCTATTGAGTTGGAAAAGGAAGTGGTTGTGCTTGACTTTCCCCTACCAAACCTTAAGGAACTTAACCAAGTCCTATCCCACCAACTGGATCAGAGTAAAACTCGCCGAACGACTACAGAAACTAGGGAAAAGCTGCTCAAAGCAGCATTAGGCTTGACCCGCGATGAAGCAGAGAAGGTTTATCGCAAAGCCTACGTTAAAGCTGGTCGTCTCACCGAAGCTGAAGTCGATATTGTTCTATCCGAGAAGAAGCAGATCATCCGCCGCAACGGGATCCTAGATTATATCGAAGAAGATGAAACCCTCGATTCTATAGGAGGGTTAGAGGAACTGAAGCGTTGGCTGAAGCAGCGCTCTAATGCCTTTACCGAGAGGGCGAGAGAATATGGTTTGCCTCAACCGAAGGGAATGTTGATTCTAGGGGTTCCTGGCTGTGGTAAATCTCTAATTGCCAAAACTACGTCTCGTTTATGGGGTCTGCCACTATTGCGCCTGGATATGGGGCGAGTATACGATGGCTCGATGGTAGGGCGCTCGGAAGCTAACCTACGCAATGCTTTGAAGACGGCAGAATCAATCTCTCCAGCTATTCTCTTCATAGATGAGCTTGATAAGTCGTTTGCTGGTAGCAGCGGTTCTTCTGACTCTGATGGGGGTACTTCAAGTCGGATATTTGGTTCTTTCCTGACCTGGATGCAAGAAAAAACCTCACCAGTCTTTGTGATGGCGACAGCAAACCGAGTGGAGCGCCTACCAGGAGAATTCCTGCGCAAAGGTCGTTTTGATGAGATATTTTTTGTTGATTTACCCAACACCCAAGAACGCCAGCAAATCTTTGAAATTCACCTGAAAAAGCGGCGTGGAGATATTGACCGCTTTGACATTGAACAGTTAGCTAAGGTTTCTGAAGGTTTTTCTGGGGCTGAGATTGAGCAAGCTATGGTGGCAGCCATGTACGAGGCATTTGCTCAAGACCGGGAGTTTACTCAACTGGATATTATTGCCGCGATTAAATCAACTCAGCCTCTATCGCGCACGATGACAGAGCAGGTTGCAGCCCTGAGGGACTGGGCTAGGCAACGCGCGCGACCTGCTGCATCCTCCCTAGCTGAATATCAGCGTATGGAGTTCTAACAGGCTTTCTCCTGCTCCCAACAGGAGTAAAGGCTAGCAAAACATCATTGCTAGCAGTTTGATAAGTAGCCGCTTGTAATTGTTGAGGGCGGCTAGCAATAAAAGTAAAATGCTACGTTGTCGTTTCTCTGATACCTTTTCTGGAGGAAATCCACATGTCTCACTTTAGCACTCTGCGCACTAAAATCTCCGATGCCGAAATCCTGAAGACTTCCCTGTGTGACCTGGGAATCAATGTTAAGACAGAAGCTGATGTTCGCGGCTACAATGGTCAACGAGTTCGCGCTGACTTGGTTGCCGTTCTCGAAGGCGAATATGATCTAGGTTGGTCTCGCAACAGTGATGGCACCTTTGACCTGATTGCTGACCTTTGGGGTGTGGCTAAGAAGCACAACCAAACCGAGTTGATCAACTCCATCAACCAGAAGTATGCCGTTAACAAGACCTTGGCAGAAGTCAAGCAGCGTGGGCTAAACAATGCCAACGTTAAGTTGGTGCTACAAAAGTAGTCCATTTAGGCGTTCCCAAGCTCACGGGTTGACCAATTGTATAGCGGGTTAACCCGTTTTTTTGTGCAAATTTTTGTGCAATTGTATAAATTTCGATTTTAGAAAAGCCGATAAACCATAAAGGCTGAGAACTCCGACGGCTTGATTTAAACTTCCTTGACAAGGGAGTTTTGATCTGGTGCAAACGGTATGATGTTTTCAGTCATAGTAAAATATTCTATACTCAACGTGTCCAGATGCGGCTCGACGCCCATCTCGTAACAATTGTTTATAATCCCCCATGCTTGAGCTGGGGGGAAGTTCAAGCAATTAATATATAGATTATGTCAATGCAGTCTAATCTAGTCTTTTGAGGGGATACCGTTGTGAGTAATGTGATTACAATCGAAGATAAAGATTTTGAAATTGAAGTTTTAAAAGCCCAGCAGCCAGTACTGGTATACTTCTGGGCAACTTGGTGTGGACCATGCCGCTTAGTATCGCCATCAGTGGACTGGGTTGCTAAAAATTATAGCGATCGCTTAAAAGTCATTAAGATGGAAGTAGACCAACATCAAGATGCCGTTGCCAAGTGCAAGGTAGAGGGTGTCCCTGCTCTAAGACTGTTTAAAAATGGTGAGCTGGCCAAATCCCATGAGGGAGCAATTACCAAAGCTCAATTGAAAACTATGCTGGATGAGAATTTAAATTAGGACAGTAAGGGGCAATGGGAGCAATGCCAGCGCAGATGGGAAAGTCTCGTGCATGAGAGCTGATTTGTAAAGGAAATCTTAAGAAGTCTGAAAGCATTGCTATGATTGTCTTTTGGGTATTAAATAGTTCAATTGTTCTATTTTAGCGCAAGCCTTATCCTACAAAGATTACAGCGAGTTTACGAATCAGCTCTGAATAGACAAAAGAAAAAGACTAAGAGTGAACTACCCCCGACACGCTGCGCGTAATCGGGGGCTTCCCAATTCATGGGGGACTGCATCTGAGACAACAGAAGTTTTCCCAGGTTGTCTTACGTCCCCTCCAAGGGCAGTAGAGCTAGTTCCTAACTCCAATATCCGCAAGCCTTGATTTCTAATATTGATAGCAGCATTGATATCTCTATCATGGTGAGTGCCACAAAAAGGACAAGTCCAATTTCTAACAGACAAGTCCATCTCGACCTGTTGATGATCACAAACATGACAAAGCTTCGATGATGGAAACCATCTGTCAATTTCAACGTAGATTTTCCCTGCCCATTCAGCTTTGTAGGTGAGCATTGTTGTGAACATTCCCCAGCCACAATCACTAATGGCTTTAGCCAAATTAGGATTTTTAACCATGCCTTTAACATTGAGATTTTCCACCACAATAACTTGGTTTTCGTTAACTATCTTGCGGGATAGTTTGTGCAGAAAATCCTCTCTACATCTGGCAATAAAACCTTGAACTTTGGCTACCTTTATTCTGGCTTTGTTTCGGTTTTTGCTACCTTTTTGTTTCCTAGATAAACTTTGTTGCTTACGCTTCAAATTCTTGGCGTGTTGAGCAATATGTCTAGGATTATCATACTTCTCACCCTCACTAGTGACCGCAAAATGAGTCAATCCTAAATCAATACCTATAGCAAGGCCAAGGCTGTTAGGTTGTTGAGGTTCAATTCCATCCTCAACTAGAATTGAGGCAAAGTACTTACCATCTGGATTCATGGAGACTGTTACCGATCTCAATTCTCCTTCAATGGGACGATGCTGACGGCAGTAAACTTTACCCACTTTTCCTGGAAGCTTCAGGTAATCTCCCTCAATGTGGAAATGTTGAGGATAAGTCACTGTTTGCCTTCCCTTCTTTGATTTGAATCGAGGGTATTTAGCTCGTTTATCAAAGAAGTTTTTGAACGCGGTTGATAAGTTATTGGCTACAAACTGAAGACATTGAGAATAGCAATCTTTGAGCCATTCGTACTCTTTTTTGAGACCCGGTAACAGTCCCTGTATTGCTGCTCTGGATAAGCTTTTTCCCGTATCTTGATAGGTTTGTTGACACAAAGTAAGAGCATAATTCCAAAACCATCTAGCACAGCCAAAGCTACGAGCTAAAGCGATGTGCTGACTGTTGTCTGGGTATAGTCTGAACTTGTATGCCTTGAGCACTATTACAATTGAGGAATTCTAATATAATTGTACCACAAACCATGCTCGCTATCCATCCCCCACCTGCTACGCGGCGGTGGGGGAATTTCCCGGAGAATTTTTAAAATGCAGTTTGCCCAACGTTTACAACCCCTGCAAGCAAATGTATTTGCCGATATGGATCAGGCCAAAGCGTTGGCAGCTGCTGGGAAAGAAATCATTGACCTATCATTAGGGTCTTCCGATTTACCAGCTCCCAAGCATGTGTGTGCTGCGATTGAAGCCTCGTTGTATGAGCCTAGCACTCACGGTTACTTGCTGTTTCATGGTACTAAAGCTTTTCGTCAGGCAGCTGCTAGCTGGTATACTAAACGATTTGGTATTCCGGTTGACCCAGAAACTGAGGTGCTACAACTGATTGGTTCTCAGGAAGGCACAGCTCATTTACCTTTAGCTGTGCTTAATCCAGGGGATTTTGCTCTGCTACAAGACCCAGGCTATCCTTCCCATGCCGGTGGTGTCCACCTAGCCAGTGGTCAGATTTATCCCATGCCCCTATTGGCAGAAAACAATTTTTTGCCTGTATTTGAGGATATCCCTCAGGCAGTGCTAGCTCAAGCACGGATGATGGTGTTGAGTTATCCCCATAATCCCACTACTGCGATCGCATCCTTGTCTTTTTTTGAGGAAGCAGTGGCGTTTTGTAAGTGCCATAACCTGGTATTAGTTCACGATTTTCCCTACGTTGATATCGTTTTTGAAGATACCAGAGGCAATGGCGAGCAGATCGGGAAAATCCCAGAAACCCTCAATCCCAACTCTGTTGCTCCCTCGGTTTTGCAAGCAGACCCAGAGAAGACTGTATCGATTGAGTTTTTTAGCTTTTCCAAGTCTTACAATATGGGAGGCTTCCGGATTGGCTATGCTATCGGTAATGCTCAATTGATTCGAGCGTTGCGGCAGGTGAAAGCGGCAATTGACTTTAACCAATACAGGGGGATTCTCAATGGTGCGATCGCAGCGTTGAATGGTTCTCAAGACATTGTTAAACCTGTAGTCACCACCTATCAACAGCGGCGGGATACCTTTGTCCATGCTTTAAACCGCATTGGTTGGTCAGTGCCAGTGCCACTAGCCACTATGTATGTCTGGGCAAAATTGCCAGAACCTTGGGCAGGGAACTCAGTAAAATTTTGTACTAGCTTGGTAGAAGCCACTGGGGTGGCTGTTTCTCCAGGAGCTGGTTTTGGCAAGGCTGGTGAAGGCTATGTGCGTTTTGCCTTAGTACAGGAACCAGAGGTTTTAGAAAGGGCAGTGGAGAGAATTTCAGAATTTTTGAAATCTCATTAATAAGCACCATTTTACTCTGTCGAATTAATGTTAAGGATTAGGGCAAGGTGTTAAGAAACCGTAAGAGGCTGGCATGACGGATATAGGCTTTTGCAGCGGTTTGACGGGGTGAGTTAACCTGTATCGTGGTTGGTGTAAACCATCCGCAGCAAGTCGAATCGTTGATCCAACAATCCCCGTCTATGCACGAGCGGGGAGTGTCAATGATTGTTAACCTGTTACAGCAGCTGATTAGTATCCTGATTTACAGGCAGATCGAAAACTACTTCAAACTCTGCTTCTGGCATATACCGATCCAAAAATCGGAGATGGTTATGAGCATCCTGACGATTAAAGAACCTAGCAACTGTGTACCTTTGGCATTTAGGCAGTAGACGCATAAGAGCCCAAGGGCGAGTGTAGTCTTCTGTTAGCGGAATTTGTTGATTAGTCATGCTTACCCCTGATTTGACCTAATAAGATCACTGGATGATTGCTTGATGAAAGGCGATGGACGCGCGTCCATCGCCTAGCTTATGAAAGACCTTTGTTTTCTTAGGTGCGCTTTACGTTGGCGAATTAAATTCGCCACGGGTCGCACCTGTCGAATCTTTAGTCACATTAATCTAAAATGGCTGACTAAAACATAGCCACGTGATCTGGACATTAGGATGATTCTGTGATATTCGCAGACTCCTGATCACAAAAGGGAAAGATGATGAGCTGATTGATTATTTCCGTAGCTGCTGCAAAGCGAGACTGTTTGTTAAACTTTCCTTAAATCCTGACGTAGGGTGGGTTAGGCGGCTAGTACTGTCAAAGCTCACCTGTTAACAGAGCTGCCCGCCCTAACCCACGACTATTCAGCTGTCTTAAGATTTACTTTATAAACAGTCTCTAATTTTAATCAGCCAGCCTATGGATTAAACGTAAGTATTTAGTAAAAAAAAGCCCTTTAACAGTACAATTACGACATTATAACGTAAGACATATTTGCTATAATAATGGTATTTAAAAAGGTCTAACAATTTCCAATTATAAAAGACAAAAACTTACAGAAAAACTGTCAAATCGAATCCTGCCAGTAATTGGAATGATTGACGCTGTAGCTAATTAAATAGTGTACATTATTGGGAATAGTGGACAAAAAATGCCCTAAGTTCCATCAATAAACTTAACCCCTAATTATAACATCCAATGACTACTGCTGCACCAGCTAAAACTCAATACGAAGCAATCATTGGTTTAGAAACCCATTGTCAGCTTAGTACCGAAACCAAGATTTTTTCTAACTCTTCCACAAAATTTGGTGCTACCCCTAATACCAATATTGACCCAATTTGTATGGGGATGCCAGGAGTGTTACCGGTTCTGAATCAAAAGGTACTAGAGTATGCTGTCAAAGCGGGTTTAGCACTCAATTGCCAGATTGCTCCCTACAGCAAATTTGACCGCAAACAGTATTTTTATCCTGACCTACCCAAAAACTACCAGATTTCCCAATACGACTTGCCCATTGCTGAGCATGGCTCACTGGAAATTGAATTGTCCGATGATGAGGGTAATCCTATCCGTAAAACCATTGGCATCACTCGCCTACACATGGAGGAAGATGCCGGGAAACTGGTTCATGCTGGTAGTGACCGACTGGCTGGTTCTACCTACTCCCTAGTAGATTTCAACCGTGCTGGGGTACCTCTGATTGAAATAGTATCAGAACCGGATCTGCGCTCTGGTCAAGAGGCAGCAGAATACGCTCAAGAGCTGCGTCGGATTGTACGCTACATCGGTGTCAGTGATGGCAACATGCAAGAAGGATCCCTGCGTTGTGATGTCAATATATCTGTACGTCCTGTAGGCCAGAAGGAGTTTGGTACCAAAGTTGAAATCAAGAATATGAACTCCTTCAATGCTATCCAGAAGGCGATTGAGTACGAAATTGACCGGCAAATCGCAGCTGTGGAAGCTGGAAAATCGATTATTCAAGAAACTCGCCTTTGGGAAGAGGGTAGTCAACGCACCATTAGTATGCGGACTAAGGAAGGATCCAGCGATTACCGCTATTTTCCTGAACCTGACTTACCACCGATTGAAGTGTCAACGGAACAATTAGAGCAATGGCGCAGTGAGCTAGCAGAACTTCCGGCCCAGAAGCGGCATCGTTATGAAAGTGAACTGGGACTTTCTGCCTATGATGCCCGGGTGTTGACGGATGATCGTCAAGTGGCAGAGTATTTTGAAACAACTGTTGCTGCTAATGCTAATCCCAAACAAGCCGCAAACTGGGTAATGGGAGATATTGCTGCTTATCTTAAGACTGAGAAACTGGCTATTACAGAGATTGCTCTGAAACCCGAGACTCTGGCAGAACTGATCAACTTGATTGATGATGACACCATTAGTGGTAAGATTGCCAAGGAGATATTGCCAGAATTACTCTCTCAAGGTGGTTCTGCTAGGGAACTAGTGGAACGTAAGGGTTTGATTAAGATCTCTGACCCAAATGAACTCTCAACCATTATTGATGAGGTACTGGCTGCCAATCCTAAGGAACTCGAACAGTATCGCAATGGTAAGACCAAGCTGCAAGGTTTCTTTGTGGGACAGGTGATGAAGAAAACTAGCGGACGAGCTGATCCTAAGCTGACTAACCAAATTTTGGGCAAGAAGCTCAAGGGTGATTGAGGCAACGGGCTTGCCAGGTGTTGCTGATCACTAAATCACTAATTACCAACCACAAATAACAAATAACAAAGAAAAGGAGAGTCACTGTCGTGACCCTCCCGATCATCAGGGTGCATCTACATATCAAAATATACACTATTTTGTATGAGGGGTGTAACCCCTTTTTTTGTTTTTTTGTAAAGTTTTGAGATTTTATAGCAATTCTGGAAATTACGGCTACACATCAAGCTACAGATCAATACCCTTGGTGCGTAAGTCCATAAGACTTGATATAATCCCGGATCGGGCATGAATTATGGTTAAATGGAGGAATCATGTCGGACTGGCAAGAGATTAGTGGTGGGATAACAGCTCCCAGGGGCTATCAGGCAGCAGGCATTACCGCAGGTTTAAAACCGTCGGGTCAGCCAGACTTAGCGTTGATATTATCAGAGGTGGATGCGATCGCAGCTGGGGTCTTCACCACCAGTCATGTCCGGGCTGCTTGTGTAGATTATTGCCGTCAATGCTTACAATCTAAAGCTAGTGCTCGTGCTATTTTGTGTAATGCCGGACAAGCCAATGCAGCAACGGGTGAGCAGGGTTGGCAAGATGCTCTAGCTAGTGCTAAAGCTTTGGGTGAAGCACTCAATGTTTCCCCTAAGTCGATTTTGTTGGCATCGACGGGGGTGATTGGTCAACGCATCAAGATGGATGCTCTATTGTCAGGCATTCCCCAATTGGTCGCACAAGCATCAGAAACTGGTTCCGATGCAGCAGCTCAAGGGATTATTACCACGGATTTAGTCACTAAATCCATTGCTATGGAAACCATGATTGATGACCGTCCGGTCAGGATGGGTGGTATTGCTAAGGGCTCTGGTATGATTCATCCCAACATGGCGACTATGCTAGCATTTGTAACCTGTGATGCTGCAGTGTCTACTTCCCTGTGGCAACAGATGTTACAGCAGGCAGCGGATAAAAGTTTTAATCAAATTACCGTAGATGGGGATACCAGCACCAATGACACTCTAATTGCCTTGGCTAATGGTCAGTCCCGAACATCAGCAATTACAGAAATGGGACCAGCCGCTGTGAAGTTGGAGGGGATGCTGACAGCAGTATGTCAGCATTTGGCAAAAGCGATCGCACGGGATGGAGAAGGGGCAACCTGTTTGATTGAAGTCCAAGTGACTGGGGCACCGGATGATAAAGGGGCTCGTCAAATTGCTAAGACCATTGTTGGGTCATCCTTGGTCAAGTCTGCCATCTTTGGACGAGACCCAAACTGGGGCAGAATTGCCGCAGCCGCTGGCCGTGCAGGAGTACCGTTTGACCAAGAAAACCTGCGGATTCAGTTAGGGGATGTCTTGCTGATGGACAATGGTCAACCCTTAGGGTTTGACCCTCAACAGGCTAGTGATTATCTCAAGCAGGCTGCTGCTGGTGCTTATCTTAAAGAAGATACAGTTTTAATTCAGGTTAATGTAGGCAATGGTCATGGTGTTGGTCAGGCTTGGGGTTGTGATTTGAGTTATGACTATGTCCGGATTAATGCCGAATATACCACTTGATTAGCCTTGTCACCAAAAACGTTTTAAACAATAACAAACCATAACAAATGCTTATAGCAAAGGGAACAGAGAACAGCGGATCTGGGAACAGGGAACAAAAATTATCATAATTCCTACACGGATCCCTATAATAATCAATTAATCAACCTAGTTATGGTTAATTGGTTATTGTTGTTGGTTATGGTTAATTAGTTATTGCTTATTCAAAGACCAATCATAGTTCAGATATTTTATCTTGTAATTCCCCTGTTCAAGATACTCCTGATCCTCTGAACTAAGGTAGTCACTGATAAAGTTTAACACCGCTCGTTGATTAGCGTTACCAGTAAATTTGTCATCGATACCATAGCTTTTTTTCCAATCTTCCCCAAACCACTTAAAGATGGAAGAAAGATATACGGTATCTTTTTGACGATCAATACGAAAGCCATGGGGACTAACTAAAAATTTCTGTGTCTGGTCATCCAGTTGCTGATCGAGTTTTTCCCCAGTATAAGGTTCGTTTCTTAAAGGAGGACAACTGATAGCGGCGCAAACTAAAGCCATATGAATTCGGGGCTCGTTGAATTGCGTTCGCAGTGTCTTGTGTTCGATATTATCTAAGGTTTTAGATTCTCCAGCAATGTTGAATTCGCGTCCTTTCCAGACTCCTTTAATGTCCCGAATACTCTTTTTGAGAGGGTTTTGGTCAATAATTGATTCTAGAGTAAAGGAGTTGTAAGCATTTATCAAGAAAGCAATCTTTTCCGCTTCATCCCAAGACTGATAGGTGCTAGTATCAACAGCACCTAAGGAGGCATTAAACGTCTCCAGTTGCTCTGGATTTTGCTGCAATTCTTGGTAATTAACTAGCGCTTTATTGTTGACATAGGTTTTTAGGACAGTAGCATAGTCGTCATAATTCAATAGACTCGTGTCAGTAGCTCTATTTACTTGTACTTCAGACTCTTTTGCTGGTGCTTGATTTATCGGTACGGAAAGTGTACAACTTGTCAGAATAATCAGAGTTGGAAGTAGGGTTAGTAATTTCTTGGATGTATTCATAGTGGTTCAGATGATTTAGCCGATAAGATGCTTAACCTAGGCAATTTTGATTAAAGCTAATCAATCTGAGTTTTGGTTGAGAGCAACATTAGGATTGTGGTAATGGCTCCAAAACCAACCCAAAACAAAGGGTAACCATAGCCACCATCGCTCCTGAGGAGTTAGATACCAGCTGTAGTTACCTAAAGCCATGCGATGCTGAAGTACAAAGTAAATAAAAGTAGAGATACTGACTAAACGTACTCCCAGATTTCTAGAAGGAACAGCAAAAGGAATTATCCAAGTGAAGTACCAAGCATGGATAATCGGAGATAGGATTAGTAGGCAAAAAAAGTACCATTCTGTCAATTGTTGAAAATTGCGCGATCGCAAAATTAGCCAACTTACCGTTAAGCCTAGGGGAAAAGCATAAATCCAATTAACCCAGCGAGAAGGTTCCCAATATTCGCTAACAATATAAGGAATCAATTCCGCACTGCGACCATGGGATACAAACACTGAGCCAGTAGGAATCAAAGGACATTCTCCACTAGAGCAAAATTGGAGAGCAGTGATGCCAAAAGGTAAGAAACCGCACAATAGCACTACTATTGCTAGTTTTACCCCTACTTTTCGGAAAGCTTGCCAGGTCAGAAACCCTAAAATTGGCAAAGACATCCACTTCACTGCCATACTAATTCCTACCAGCAAAGCCGACGCAATCCAGTGCCACCAGGTCAGGGAGTGATCCGATGAAGACATCAAGGAGTTAGTAAATGGGGAGTCTTCTGCTACTGTCCCACTGTCCAACGTTTCCTCTATTTCTGTTATTTTTGTCCGCCTTAAACTTTCTGTTTTTTGGTCAAAGACTAACCAAGCTGCAACTAGGGGTAAAATAAACCAACTGTCGTAATGAGCACCACCAGCAAAGGAGTAAATTATCAAAGGATTCCAGGCATAGAAGATTGCCTGTTGATAACCAAATCGACGACTGAGTAACCAACAGATTAATAAGTCAGCTAAGATAAATGCAATTTTGAACAACCAAACCTTAAGGTCAATCAGCGCTAAGAGCCGAAAACCTAATTGCGCTACTGGTGGATAGATAGCAGAAACAGTAGGATGATTGATTAGTGACCACCATTCCGTATGGTAGGGAATCAGTTCAGCAGCATTAGGTGGCAAATGGTATGGACTAAACCCTAACGTTTGAATATACCCTTCCCATAGATAGCGCCATACATCATCTCCAGGATACATTGGTAGCAGTAGCAACCTGCTTAGGATGGTAGTACTCCAAAAATTTAGTCCTGAGTGCTGAGTTTTGAGTTTTCGGAAGTACTTGATACTAAGAGATTTGGGAAATCCTTTGTATACCCCTTGCCAAAGTATTGTCTTAATACTGTTGTTGTTAATTCTGTTGTTAATTCTTTTTGCTTGTTGGGAAATCCCAAGTTTCCTGTTGCCAACTTCCGCAGGATATCTAGTATAGACGCTTAATCCCCAAGACAACATAAAACCTAAGCTGATTACACTGATACCTAACCAAAATCGAGGCACAGCTCCCACCTCTCGGAAATCCCCATGAGGCACAATCAAGATACAACCTAACAACAGGAGTAGAGAACTAAGCCATATATATAGCGTTTTCATTGGAGTTCTGAACATACTTCCTTAGGCAATAGGCATGCTAGCAATAGGCATGCTAGCAATAGGCATGCTAGCAATAGGCAATAGGCAAGATATCATAAAGTATATAACTCAAATCTTGCACTAAGTTTCAAATTTATTTATCTGTAAAGCTAGGGAACTTCGGAACAGGTATAGCACTACGCACTATGGTGTTTGACAAGTGAAGAAAAATTAAAATCGCTCAATCCCTTGATTAGTAAGCTTTTTTCTTCACTATTGCGCTTCATGCCTATTGCCTATTGCCTGGCGCGTAGCGCTATAACAGGGAAGATTAAAACTAATAATATTTGACTATTTTAGTACTCAAATTTAGTTGTATAACTTCCGATATTAAGTTTTTTTGTACTGGGTCAATAGCTCAGTATAATGATTTTTTGTAATGAAAAAAAATGTAATACTTTTTTCCAACTCATCATGTCAAGATAATATTAATCATTCCCTCTCCCCACACCTCCCAGACTCCCCACACTTCCCACACTCCCCATACTCCCCACACTTCCCACACTCTTCCCTATTTTCTCTTCAACACTTCTAGCGATTGTGCCATCTGCCTGGGTAAGCTTAAGGCGACGTAGATATAGACGACCTAAAGTCATCAAAATTATTGTTCCTGCTTGGACACTACCAGAAAGGGTACCAGATATTTTCGAGCGTCCCCCTTGTCGGCGACGGTAACCAACAGGAATTTCACAGACTCGCAAACCACATTCAATCGCACGGGCTTGCATTTCTACTGTCCAGCCAAATCCTCTATCTTGCATTTGGATTTCATCTAAAGCTGAACGACGAATTAGGCGCAATGGTCCTAAATCCTGATAGGAGTGTCCCCAACCCCAACCGATCAGGAAGGTAGCTAGCCAGTTGCCAAAATTTTGCACTGGGGTCATCGCCTTACGTCCATTTACTGTGGCGCGGCGGTTACCTAAAATTAGGTCATACTTATTCCTAGCAGCTATAAACTGGGGTAAATAACTTAAGTCATCACTCCCATCGCCATCACAGAATAATATCCAATTAATATCTCGGTCTAGTTGCTGCAATCCCCGCCAACAGGCTCGACCGTAACCAGGAATAGGCTCACAAATTACTTCTGCACCGGCTTCTTTTGCTTTAATAATACTGTTGTCTGTGCTGCCATTATCGACTACCCGAATATTGTTCAAATTATAGGATTGAAGAGACTTAATCACCCCAGTGATAGTGGTTTCTTCATTGAGAACAGGGATAATTACTAAGATATTGTGGTTATTAGTCATGGTTATAGCGGTTTTAATTGGGTGAGCTACAAATCTTTGGGTTTTAGGGAGTAGGGAGCAGGGAGCAGGGAGCAGGGAGCAGGGAAAAAATCATGTTTACCTAATCAGGATAGAAACCGCTATATTAGTCATGAGTTATTGCAGTTTTAAATTGGGTGAATTCCCTGGTCTATAACGTTATTTGCCAAAGTAAGCTGGATACACAAAGGCAAAAGCTGTAGAACTGGGGATGGGAGTGCCATCGAATTCTTCTACTAATACAGTTTGAAGTTGGCTATCCCAACGTGCTCTAATTGGACGACCATTGAATTCTACAACTTTTTCGCCCACTTTTTTTAATTGGTCATGGACAAATTGATAGCTAGCCCCAGAAAATTGGTTTTTAGGGGTTTGTTGATCCGCTTCCCACACATAGCTAACAATAGCTTTGGGATGGAGGGTAAGCCGTTGTTGATTTCTGACTGGGAAAATAATTCGCTTATCGGTATAGTAACTACCATAGGGATAACTGAAGTAATCCCGGTTATAACCTGTGTCAGTGGATAGAATTTTACTGTTGGGATACTTGCTTAACCAAGCGCCAAGAGTAGTTTTGATCGCGGGAATTGTTTTAAGATTACGATTGACTTTAGCACCAATAATACCCATCCCCCAAGGTTGAGAGTAAAGGGTATCATCGGCACGGTCATACATCACTAGGCAACTTTGATAAAGTTTGCCTGTAACACCGTAGGTTGTATTGCTGCGATTAAAAGCGACTATAGTATCACAAAGGGGACAATAGGATACACTAACATTAACTCCACCTACTGTGTCATTCACCAATTCATGCCAGTTCATGACCCCGAAAGGATAGGCTTTGGCTTCTCCATTAATTACCACACCAATCACAGTTTCTGTTTTAGAAAATGGTGTGGTTTGAGCCGTATCAAACTTAGGATTATCGATACTAGGAATACCGTCTTTCGGGGGACCACCATTGAGGAGTTCCGTTAAATTAATGCGAGTGAATTTGGCTGGATTAAGGTTTTGTTTTTGGAGGTCAGTGATTTCCTGGTCTTGGTTGTGGAGATAGGCAGTGAGATGGAAGTAACGGAGTTTGAAATTATCCCAGCTTCCGGCTTGTACGACTAGTGCCATCAAACACAGCCCGACTAAGGAAGTAGTGCTGAGGGCTATTTTAAGTAATTTATTCATAATCCTCTTTCCCTGCCTAGATGTCACTGCTAACCTAAGGGTGTATCTCATTTTTGCTGTTTGACCCAATGGGTGGAACGGGCATCTTGCCTGTTAAAATTTTCGGACGGGCTGTCCCAAGGCTGAGGACGAAGCAGAAAATGAGTGTGAGCCCGTGGGTGGTGCGTTACGGGACGGGCTCTCCCAGGCGCTCAGAGGCGGAAAATCAGAGGCTTTCCGTGGGTGGTGCGTTACGGGACGTCCCTAACGCACCCTACGCACCCTACGCACCTGGCACCCTACGCAACTGCCCAACCTCAGCATCAGGGGCTGTGGCTGGAATCCCTAACCTTAGGGTGAGGGGATAACATGAAACCAAGGTGAGTGATATCTGAGAATTGGATTAAGGATTGATAGCTCGACCATTTTCAAATCGATCATGAAATCCAATGGTGATTAAAGTCCGAAACCGCTACATGAGATTTACCCCCTAAGATTCCTCATCGATCCGATTACCAACATCAAAAACAATTATAAATTCCGCATCAGGCATCAATCGTTTCAGGGCCCATAAATGTCCCTCCGCATCCGATCGATTGCGAAAGCGAGCAACAACAACTCGCTGCATTTGTGGTAACAGCCGAATGATCACCCACGGATGAAGGCGTTCAGAATAGGTCATCATGAAAGTATCTCCTTGTGATAGGGGAGCCAGAGCTAGCCCGTAGAGATTGGACGCTTCCCGGGCTAGCTCTTGACTCTGGGCGTCTCAGCGCCCACTGTTATACTATAGCACAAAAAATATTCTATTATAGCATATTTTAAAATTTTGTAACAAATGGTCGGGAGTCGGGAGCAGGGACTGAGGAAAAATTACGATTTCAATTACAACAACCGGAAGGATTTAGTAGTTATGGGGAAGTGCAACTTTGGTTAAAGGAATTGTGTGGCATGGATATACCCTATGCGACAGTATATAAATATGTGCGCACTCGTCTGAAAACTAAATTAAATAAGTTAAATTAAATTAGTTATAGTCAGTCACATAGTACAGCGTTTTTCATAACAATGAGGCACACACAATTTTTTTACCGTTTCCTATCCCCTGCTCCCTGCTCCCAAAAACCCAATAATTTTACATAGTGATTATGATAAGCGTTCTATAATTATAGAAAGAAAAGAAAAAGTAATTATTATACCCACCAAAAAATAACTAATAAAGCTTTGTCCAAATAATAATAAAGTTCCAAATAAAAACATTCCTACCACGGGCAGTGGAATACCTTTGCACTGCCAATCTTTAGTTTGGATTCGATAAATGGCATAAACAAGGATTGGAATAATTATAAATGGCTTTAAAAGCGATTTATCACTTAACCAGATATAGGTGCAAGGTAGAAGAGCAAAAGAACTAACATCTGCAATAATATCCAAGCGATGTCCCCATACCGTAACACACTCCAAGCGCCTTGCAAGATAGCCATCTAGTAAATCAGTAACTATTCCTATAGCAAGCATAGTTATTACAAATCTTAAATCACCGTAAATGCTAACTTGTACGCATACTCCCAGGGAGCCAATTAAGCGAACTAAGCTCAAGAAGTTTGGAATATATTGCATTATTCAGTCCAGTCTCCTATTCTCTGCCCTGCACTCAAAACTTGTCCGACTCTCAAAGATTCATCAAAATTTATTTTGCCTTGAATCTCCACTAATGAACCAAAGCGGATTTCAACAATTTTTTCAAGAGCAGACACTTGTTGTTCTTGCTTGACTAATGGAAACAGTTTATAGGTAAGCAAACCTCCAAAAACAGTTACTAATAGTTTTGCTCCGCTATAACCTTGTAAAACAACTTTAACCTTAGGATTATACTTAACAGCCATCGGCAAAAAAGCAGGAATTCGCCAGCCTTTACTTGATTGAATTTCAGAAACACTACCTCTTACTGGTGAATAAACTGTGTGGGGATGAAGTGGAGAAATAAATACACGAATTAAAGCATTATTTTTCATAGTAACCAACTGTTTAAGATGAACAATAATCCCTGATGATGGAGCATAAACTTTCAACTACTACTCTCCATTAATTCTTATTAATTGTTTATTAAGTAAATATTATATCTTAGCTGCCGCAATAAGTGCTGTAATAATTGTTGAATATTGTACAATTGAAACAATAAACTCTTGAGTTGAAAACTTAACTGATTTCGTAAGAGTTTCTCTTAAATCGACCAATGCCTTAAGGCGCTCATAATCTGCCTTATTAGTTGGTTGTTTTACTATTTCACCAGCGATATGTTCATCAAGTTGTTTAAAGCTAGCATTCAACACGTTGGATAGCTTTATCTGAGCATAAACAGGCAACAGAAATAGCAAAATTCCAAAAGTTATTCCTATGGAAAAAGCAATATCTTTGGGACTTATTAAACCACTCAAAAGTGTTGGCAGCCAGAATAAAAAAGGAAATAATAGCCAAGTAACTGATAAAGATGTAGAATTAATTGAAGAAGAAAGCTGACGACCATAAGAGAATACGTTACCAGGGTTTTCGTCTAACTTACGAAGTATATTTAACAGTTTTTCTTGGGATTTAGAAAGAAGATGACGTGCATTGTGAATCCAAAAAGTTATTATAAAAGCTGAAAATAAAGCATAAAATAACCTAATTACAGGATGATCACCATCAGCAATAATTTTGACAAAAGCATAAACTACAGTCAATATTAAAATAATACCAATAATTAACCAATCAACTACATTTAGCCTACTTAATTTTCTTTCACGAAGTATTCTAGTAACTTGAATTATTGAAAAGGTTATTACAACTAATGTTAGTGTCAGCATTTCTAATAAGAACAAAATTAAACTAGGATTTGGCAGCTTTTTGAGCCAATCTATATCATTAATCCATGGAGGTTCACCAAAAGTAAAATACGTAACAAGTAAAAATATATATGGTAAAGTAACTAATATACAAAAAGTAATCAGAGGTCTTAGAGGATATTTACTATGTCTGAACATATTCAATAACTCAGCTGTTTAAAATTTTTGATAATTAATTAATTAATTAATTATCGTAATTTTTATCAAAAATATTTATTATATTTATTAATTGAAATATAGCCTTATTAAATATTTAGTTATCCCCCAGATTATAATACATAAACATCGTAAAATCTAAGCTACTAATTTAATACAGCGTTCCCATGGTTTGTGAGGTACACCTGAGTCTTAGAAGATAGGGGTTTCATTCCTGAATCTGTACCTCACAGGAGCTAGAAACGCTGTATCACTGACCATTGTTACTGTGCTATGTTTCAGAAGCTTAAACATAGCCAATGAGTTCTTGAGGCGTTGGCTAGATAATACATGTTAGTCATGCACTAGCCTTGCTATTGGTCTTGCTCTACAAAACCAATGGGAGAGACATTTTTTCGAATTACTACTTTCAAAATACTAGTGGGCTAACTATAACATACGCAGTATTGCTATAACTTCAGCCAATTCATTGATATTACTAAGCTATTTGGCTTAGTGTTGAGGTATTATAAGTTATTATTAATTTATTGATTATATTGTCAATGTTTAATTTTCACCAAACTAAGGTCAATATCCTTGACCTTAGTACAGCCACTCAACGCCATCGCTATATCCAATTCATCCCGTAACAATTGCAAGACATGGCGTACTCCCGCAACTCCTGCTACAGCTAATCCCCATAATACCGGACGACCTACCAACACGGCTGATGCACCCAAGGCTAGGGCTTTGAGGACATCAGTTCCTCGACGGATACCTCCATCGATTAATACCGGTAGATGATTTCCCACAGCTGCGACCACTTCAGGTAAGGCATCGATGGATGCGAAAGAGCTTGGGATTTGCTTTGATGACAAACAGCTCAGTTTTTAATTAGTAAAATCAAGATAATATAGACAGTTTATTTAACTAAAATGCTACCTTCTCTTACCAATTCGCTAACTTTACCTGGCATTCTGCAACGAAGATAGCGTGGTTGTACCCCGATAGAGCATGACGTTTCAAAGTCCTCACTTTTGTTTATCCAGCCGCCAACGCATTTCTTTAAGGCAAAAGTATTGGTCCAACATAATCGAACAGACCATCTAGCAGTGATTGGTACACTTCCATTACTAATCGAACCTCTGCTCAGAGAAGAGACTTTGATGTTACTAACCCACTTCTCTTTTGATTCAACATTGAAACTAGGATTAGCAGATATGAAATTATCAAGCTCTTGTCCGAGAGTGCCTGTTTCCGGAAGGCGTACAGAAAATATTCCATTCTCAAAGTTTGCACTACGTCCAGATGCAATCAAAACATCATTGCTTTGACCTATCCCTTCACTGGTCTCCTGACTAGGAGATGTATAGGCAAAGGTTTCCAGTGGTTTGGGAATATCTACTACGGCTAAAGTGGTGATAATGGATGCTAAACCAAGGGTGCTTAATAAGTTCGGTAGTTTCATTAATTTTTCGGCATTTTGAGGATTTTAGTGTTTTGGTAATAGCACCCTATTTATTCTGATCAAAAATTGATATAGCTCTGGATTTATAGCGATGCAGCGCCGCCAAAGGGGGTTTCCCCCATGAGCGACTGCATCAAGAAGCGTTTATCCTCGCTATGAGGTAGGCTTTTAAACCTCAAAGTCCCCCTTGATAAGGGGGACCAACGGGGGATCCCTTTGTACCTCATGGCATAGAGAATTGCTATATTTCAGTTTCCAATAGATAAATCGATTAATATCAAACCTTATATAACTCTTATCATCACCCTGATAAGTGGCGGTAATTTAGTGAGATAGTATCAAAATATTCCCAATAAATAGTAATTTATATAGTGATTTTTCTAATCAAAGATAGCATACCTATTATTTCTATAATGTCAGCCAAGTCATTGATATTACTAAGCCAAATGTATTATTAGTCATTAATTAGTTGGTGACTAGTTATTGGTTAATTACTCTGGTCAATCTTTAATTGTCACCAAACTAAGGTCAATATCCTTGACCTTAGTACAGCCACTCAACGCCATCGCTATATCCAATTCATCCCTTAACAATTGCAAGACATGGCGTACTCCCGCAACTCCTGCTACAGCTAATCCCCATAATACCGGACGACCTACCAACACGGCTGATGCACCCAAGGCTAGGGCTTTGAGCACATCAGTTCCTCGACGGATACCTCCATCGATTAATACCGGTAGATGATTTCCCACAGCTGCGACCACTTCAGGTAAGGCATCGATGGATGCGATCGCACTATCCAATTGCCGACCCCCATGATTCAATTACAGTCAGTCAGTATAGCTAGCTCACCTACTCGATTGCTAGAGATTGGATTCTCTGTTTGTAAGCATCACTGTCTAAGCCATCACCATCATTGGGATCCCAACCTTTTCTGTTGATTATTTCTTTTAGGGTATCAAGGCGTTTTACTGTTTCTGGGTGGGTTCTTAACATTGCAGGTTGATTGGTGGATTTTTTTTCTATGGTTATTAATTTTTGGAGAAATCCAGTCATGCCTGAGGAAGCGTAGCCAGCACCGTGCAACATTTCTAATCCCTTGCGATCCGCTTCATATTCCTGCTGCCTTCCTCGGGGAAGAGAGAAGGCGATATCCTCAAGAAGATTTATAATTGTCCCATACTCGATTTCAGTAAAGTTGTTGTCTTTGATAATCTGGCGCAGCTTCTCTATACTGTGTTTGCTAGTAATGTGAGCTATTTCGTGAGCTATCACTGCAGCTAACTCAGCTTCATTTTCTACCCCTTTCAGCAAGCCAGTATGAACATAAACAAAGCCACCCACCAAGGCAAAGGCATTTATAGTGTTGTCCTTGACTACTTGAAAGGTATAGGGAAAATTGGGGCGATCGCTATAGGGGATTAATCTCTGACCAATGTCTTGGACGTATTCAGTGATTTTGCGATCGCTATAAATCTCCAGCCCTTGATCAACTTCTTGTTGATTCAAACACTTACCCAGCTCTACTTCTTGTTGATCAGAAATGGTGATTAACTGAATTATCTCAATTCCTGCATCACCATCTAACCCACATGAGCCAAATGCTGATGAGGTATTGGGTAACCCTACCCCTAGACCCAGTCCCACAACTACCAGAATCAGCAGGTAAAACCATCGACGATGGGAAGCACGCTTAATCCAAGAGAATGGGTTTAACATAGTCGTCTATTTGAATAATCAAAAATAGGCTTGTAAGTATTCATTATTCAGCTTTCAGCAGTCAGCTTTCAGCAGTCAGCTTTCAGCAGTCAGCGATTTAGTTAGCACATTTTTCATAAGCAGCTTGTCGTAGACCTTGGTAATAAATAGATTCAACACCCAAGGATTTTTCCAAAATTATCTCCCACCTTAAGTTAGTAATAAATTTATCAATTATTGTCTTCCATTCTATATCCTGATCCGGTAAAATTATTCCGTAAAAATCACAACTTAACGGTCGGTCAGGAATTAAGGTAAAATCCTGGAATGTCAGCCCTTGTCTTAAGGCTTCTGCCATTAAAAGCATGCCATCACTGGCAAAAGCATCAATATCCCGTTCGACAACATCTCTCAGAGCCAATTCTCGACCGTTAGAGCCTCTGTAACGAGTGTCTACTATTTCAGCTAATGGGTAGGTACTGGAGATTAAGGGATGTGTATTTGAACCAGGAAGGACACCAATTTTTTTACCAGCTAGGGAAGTTTCAGGATTGAATATACCCTTCATTTCGGGTCTGATTAGAAAATGTGTCCCGGAAAAATAAAAAGCAGTGGAGTAAGTAACTCCTGATAGTGGTGGAGCACTTTTGATCGTATTGGGTCCACAATCTAGATGTACCTTGCCATTGGCTACCATCCCATAACGATTGTTAGGAGAGTCTTCGTCTAGAACAGATGGAATTGGCTCTAACCGAACAGGTCTATTGAGTACTTCACCAAAATAGTTGGCTAGAACATACATTTTAGTCATGCAGTAGCCTTGCAATTTGTCTTGGTCGTCTAGAAAACCAAAGGGAGCGGCATCTTCTCTAATTCCTACTTTTAAAACACCAGTGCGCTTAATTTCTGACAAGACTGTTTCAGCTAAACTGGCTGAGGTAAACGTTAAAGATAAGATAATACTAACGGTGATAGTGGCTAGTTTATTACTCATTTCTTTTTCGGATTTCAGACTAATAATTGCTTGATAAATCGCTCAAAGCTTATCTAACCCTGACGCTAACCTTGATAAGTGCTAGGAATTTAGGGGAATAGTATCAAAGTATTACCAATAAATAATAACCTTTTTTATGAAAATTAACATACGCAGTCTTGCTATAACTTCAGCCAATTGATTGATATTCCTAAGCTATTTGGCTTAGTCATCAGGTATTATAAGCTGTGATTAATTTATTAATCATATAGTCAATCTTTAATTTTCACCAAACTACGGTCAATATCCTTGACCTTAGTACAGCCACTCAACGCCATCGCTATATCCAATTCATCCCGTAACAATTGCAAGACATGGCGTACTCCCGCAACTCCTGCTACAGCTAATCCCCATAATACCGGACGACCTACCAACACCGCTGATGCACCCAAGGCTAAAGCTTTGAGCACATCAGTTCCTCGACGGATACCCCCATCGATTAATACTGGTAGATGATTTCCCACGGCTGCGACCACTTCGGGTAAGGCATCGATGGATGCGATCGCACTATCCAGTTGCCGACCCCCATGATTCGATACAATGATTCCTTTTGCTCCATGGTCCAATGCCTTGAGAGCATCATCTCCTCGCAAAATGCCTTTGACCAACACCGGTAGAGTAGTGATCGATTGTAACCATTCCAGATCCCGCCAGGTCAGTGTTGGATCAATTTGCTGGGCAAAATAGCTCAATAAACCCGATTCTCCTGCAGTTTTGGGAATTTCCAGACCGGTCATTGTCGCTAAATTAGCCAGTTCCATCCCTACCGGTAGAGTAAATTGATTGCGTCGATCCCTTTCTCGACACCCCAACACTGGTGCATCTACGGTCAGACAAAGGGCACTAAAACCAGCTGCCTCCGCCCGTTCCACCAGTCTACGGGTGAGAGTGCGATCGCGATGGACATACAGCTGAAACCATGAGGGATTTTGGATATCGGTCTGTTCCCCCTCTGCCTTTTTGCCTTTCTCCTGTTGTCGATGTTTCCCAGCTAGCGCTACAGCTTCTAACGGTTTGGTGGACATCGTACTCAACACCATGATTGCCCCTACCTCAGCAGCAGCCCTTGCTGTTGCCAATTCACCCTCTGGATTGGCCAGACACTGGAATGCCATCGGAGCAACCAGAATCGGTATGGGCAGAGACTGATCTAGGATTTGTGTGCTTAAATCTCGTTGACTAACATCCACCAACATCCGAGGACGGAGTTTTATCTGTTCAAACGCTGCACGATTGTCTCGCAGTGTTACTTCATCCCAAGCACCACTAGCGTAATAATCCAGTGCCATGGGAGATAGATACTGCGGCGCTAGGGCTTCGTATTCAAATAGATTAATGGGTTGATTCAAGGTTTAAGGTTGGTTGAAGGTTGAAGGTTGGAGGTTGGTTGAAGGTTGGAGGTTGGTTGAAGGTTGGAGGTTGGAGGTTGGAGGTTGGTTGAAGGTTGAAGGTTGGTTGAAGGTTGGAGGTTGGTTGAAGGTTGGAGGTTGGTTGAAGGTTGAAGGTTGAATTCTAAATTCTTAATTCTAAATTCTTAATTCAAAAGGGTAGGTTGACATCTGGCACCCTTGTCAGTAATGCACCTGACCGGCTGTGGGATTAATTTTACAGGCTTTTAGCTCAAGTCCACAAGACAATAAATAAAAATTGCTATAATTTTTATTTGATGCCCAGTTTGAGGTAAACCTTGAAAACTGTTGCTGTCTTTTTTGATGAAGCTGGCACCTTTGCCTACCCATTTACTAAAAAAAAGTATATACGACACATTGCCCAACTTGGTGAAGCAATAGAAGCCTGTGGTGCCAATTTTCGTGTTGTTCGTCACCAATCTTCCTATCTAGGGTCAGGACAATTTTACCAGAGTTGGGAATTACGAGATGGAGAAGTGATAGAAACCGGTCCTGTCAAAGCTGATGTCATTTTCGATAAAGGATTGTTTAGCTCTGATGGAACTATCCCAGTTCTTAACTGTCAGGAAATTAACGAAATTTGCACCAACAAATATAAAACCTTTCAGCTGTTCAGTGACTATTCTCCCCAAACCTATCTTGTTAACAGCCAAGATGAGTTTTTTGATGCACTAAGTATTATACCAGGGCAATATAAAGTTGTCAAGCCAGTAGATGGTCTTGAAGCTAGAAATGTCCACATTGGAGACGATGAGTTCTTAAAGAAGCAGGATTGCCCCTATCCCTTCTTAGTGCAAGAGTTTCTCGATTCACGCTCAGGTATACCCGGTATTGTCAATGGTGTTCATGACTTTCGTGTAGCACTCCTCAACGGGGAAATTATTCACTCTATAGTACGTACTCCAGCTTCAGGAAAATTAGTAGCATCCGTGACTGAAGGAGGCGAGATGCGTGTTGTAGAAATAGAGCTTATCCCTAGCAGTGTCTTAGATCTAGTCGAACAAATTGAAAAACATATGGTACAGTACGGTAACCGGTTTTATGGCATTGATCTTGCCCTAGTTAACGGTCAACCGAAAATCATCGAGCTTAATTCTCGTGTTAGCATTTGGGACAATCAACAACATGAAGTATTCGCTAGCACGAAGAGGAAACTTGCCGAAGTTTTGGTATCACTTTGATACTTGGGTAGGGTGCGTTAGGGACGGGCGATCCCTCATTTTCTCGGTAGCCATTGTTCGGATAGTCCGTCCCGTAACGCACCACTAGCTCAAACAGCAAAAATGAGATGCACCCGTTAGGGACGGGCGATCCCTCATTTTATGCTTCGTCGTCACCGTTGGGACAGCACGCCCGAAAATTGTAACGGGCAAGATGCCCATTCCACCCACCGGGTCAAACAGCTTTTAGGATATGCACCCTTATCAATTCCACCAAATATCTGAATTATACCAAATAATAAATTATGATCGAGTTTGAAAAAATCATCAATTTAACTGTTGATAAACTCCTTAACTATTTGCAGGAAAATCAAAATACTGACACCAAGGTAATAGATTATAAAAACCCTCAAACCCTTAAGGAAAAACTCGATTTAAGCTTACCAGAAAACGGAGTTCCCTTAGCCAAATTAATTCCGATTATTGAATCGTACCTCGACCACAGCGTGCGGACTAGTAGCCACAAATTTTTCAACCAGCTTTGGGGTGGATTTGAGATAACTGGATTATTAGCAGAAATGGTAACTAGTACTGCTAATACTTCTATGTATACCTATGAAGTTGCTCCAGTAGCCACCCTGATCGAGATTAAATTGATTGAGGCTCTCAACGACTTGATCGGCTTTCCTCAAGGTGAGGGGTTGATGGTTACAGGAGGGAGTAATGCTAATCTGGTCGCCATGCTTTGTGCGCGACACAAACTCCTACCCGAAGCCAAAAACAAGGGATTGGGAAATCACCAGCTAGTAGCATTCATATCCGATCAGGCTCACTATTCCTTTTTCAAAGCAGCAAATTTGTTGGGCATGGGCATAGACAATGTAGTCAAAGTCAAATCCGATCATGAGCAGCGCATGTGCCCGCAACAATTAGACGCTGCTATTCAACAAAGCCTAAGGGAAGGAAAAACACCTTTCTTTGTTACAGCTACTGCGGGCACTACCGTTGCCGGTGCATTCGATCCGTTGCCCTCAATTGCAGAAATTACCAGCAAATATGGACTCTGGCTACATGTGGATGGGTCTTGGGGTGCTCCGGTTTTGTTCAGCAACCAGCACAAGCATCTGTTGGAAGGTAGCTCCTTAGCAGATTCTTTTACTTGGGATGCTCACAAACTCATGGGGGTGCCCTTGATTTGTTCAGCTATTCTGGTTAAACAACCAGGGACTTTATTGGAAGCTTGTTCTAGTCAAGGTACTCACTATATCTTCCACGATGACGAAGATAGTGCTTATAATCTGGGAACTATGTCCTTGCAGTGTGGGCGGAAAGTAGATGCTCTTAAGCTGTGGCTAGCCTGGAAATACTACGGCCAAAATGGTTATGAAGCAAGAGTTGACCGCTTATTTGAACTCGCCAGCTACGCGGCAGACTATATTCGCAATTGTGATAATTTAGAATTGATAGTTCAACCAACATTTTTGAATATCTGTTTTCGCTATAATCCCAGGGATAACAGTCTGTCTAATCATGGTTTAGATCAGCTGAATCTGGAGATACGTGATCAATTAATGCGCTCCGGTCAAGCATTAGTCAATTACTCTAACTATCAAGAACAGATTGTAATTCGCTTCATTCTCAGCAATCCAGATATTAACGAAGCAGATCTAGATAGCTTTTTTGCTAACTTTATCAAAATTGGTAATAGTTTATTATAGGGTTTATTGCATTTATTAGGTACGCTTATAAACTTCAAAGTCCCCCTTGATAAGGGGGATTTAGGGGGATCGCTTTGCACCTCATGGGAGAGATAATTGCTATATAGGGTAGTCGTTTCAGCCGATTCACATTAATAGTTGAGAATAACAGGTACCGAAAAGCCATGAAAACAAAAATAAAAAGCTGACGAATCTATGAACGAACGCCAGCCTCTAAATTGTAAAGGTGTAAAAATTAGGTAGAGAATGGGAAAGATAAAATGTCTTATCTCATCCTGCTGTCTTGTTTAAACAAACATTAGTCTAAACAAACATTGGAATCTGTGTGACTAAACTACTGAATACCAAGATAGTACTCCAGATAAGGCGGCGATAAAGATCCATTAACTTGGCTATCCTGACGACCTGGTTACTAAACGGTTAATAGTAATAGCTAAAAATTAAGGTAACAGTAAGTTTTGGTTAAAAATAAATTATCGAAGATGTTTGCCCAAGACAATTCGGTGTAGGGCAAAATTAAGGATTAAGGATGTTCCCCTGATAGCTTTACCGTCGGGTAGGATGAATTATTAATTATCAAGGATGAAGGGTGAAGGGTTCATCCTTCATCCTTCAGATTAGCGATTGTCAAGGTTAAGGACTAAATCAGACTTCAAGGTTACATCTAAATCTGTGTCAGGGTCGATGACAAATACTTCTACGTCTTCCTGACCTCCTGCAAGAAGAAGTTCTGTAACCAAACCGAGTCCAGCACCAGCTAAAACTTCCCAAAATTCAAGCTTACCAAAGATTTCAGAAAGTACAGCCCCGGCAGCTGCACCAATAGCAGCACCTTTGAGCAAATCGGGATCAGTGTTTTTGGTAATAGTTTCAGTTTTGGTGACAACCTCGGAGGTGGCATCAAGGGATAAGGATTGATCACTATCCCTGAGAATCAACTTTTCGGCGACAAACTGAGAACCTCCTTGAACTGGACGCACTTCACCTTCAATCTCACTACCTGCTGGAATTAGGAGGGTTCCTGAAAAGGAGACTACATCTCTAGCTACTATCACCGTTATCGGTAGAGTTTCATTACGAGTGACAATAACTCTCTTGGCGTCGTCGGATTCAACTGGTATTAAAGTCCCAGCAGGAATGATGACTTGGGTAAATTGAGCCAACTGTGGCTCGATGTAGAATCTAGACTGGGCATTAGCTCCAGTAGCTATCAACATTGGTAACGCCACAGTTGAAGTGATCCCCAATGCGGTGAGTAGAGCGATTCTGGACTGCCAACGATGGGAAATAAACATTAAATATATCTTCCTTGAGGATGAGTAGAAGCGATTAATTAGACTAAAAAGAGCATAGTTATGTTTCCCAAGGTGATCATTAATTATGTGATCATCAAAGCAAGCGTACGCTAATTGATCAAAATTCTGACCAGGATACCCCACCTACACCCACCCGACCTTTAAAGCTGCTTGTCACCCCATCACCCCATCACCCCCATCTTCTGCTCCCGGAGCGTTCGCGTAGCGTAGCCCTTCGGGCTAATCGCATCATGTCTGTTTTAGAAGCTAATTTAAAACCTAAAATCTGTAGGATTGAGGTAAGATCAGGTTTTTGAGCCCCATAGAACTAGAATTAGGTCTGGGACTGCTAGAGCCACTGGGAGGTTTCACCATGAGTCTAGGCACATGGATTGGTCTACTTGCCTTTATCCTTTCGTTATACATCCTGTGGCAAATCCGTAAAGTACTGCTGCTGATATTTACTGCTGTGGTACTTGCCAATGCCTTAAATATCTTGGTGGAAAAATTCCGCCGGGTTGGCATCAAACGGCTTTTTGCTGTGCTGCTGTCAATTCTTCTGATGGTTGCTCTAACGGTAGGGTTTTACTGGCTAATTGTTCCACCGTTTGCCGACCAAGTGCTAGAGCTGATTGATCAGGTTCCTAGGGGTATAGAAAAATTAGGTCAGTGGTTGGATGTGTTGTCAGCGCGTCTTCCCCCAGATCTGATTACTTTCCCCGAGATCCAATTAGATTTAGATCAGCTAATTCAACAGCTACAACCGTTACTTAATCAGTTATTGGGTGGTGGATTCTCCATTGCCTTTAACTCTTTGGCTGTCGTAGCCCAAGTTTTGCTGGTATTAGTTTTGACTATAATGCTACTGGCTGACCCCAAGGCTTATCGTCAAAGCTTTATCCGACTTTTCCCATCTTTCTATCGCCGTCGAGTTGATCAAATTTTGACTCTATGTGATCACTCTTTACGGGGGTGGTTAGTAGGCATTCTCGTTAACATTGCTGCCATTTCTGGCTTAAGTTTTGTGGGTTTGGTCATCCTACAAGTGGAACTGGCACTGGCACAGGCGGCTTTGGCAGGTATCTTGACATTTATCCCCAATATTGGCCCTGGATTGAGTGTAGTCCCACCAATTGCGATCGCTCTACTAGATGCACCCTGGAAAGCGATCGCTGTTTTAATTCTCTACATCATTATTCAGCAGGTGGAAAGTAATTTGCTAACTCCCCTGGTCATGAAGCAACAGGTATCCCTGCTACCAGCAGTAACCCTTTTGGCTCAGGTATTTTTCGCGACATTCTTTGGTTTTTTAGGTTTACTGTTAGCTTTACCATTAACCGTAGTTGCTCAGGTTTGGCTAAAAGAAGTTTTAATTAAAGATATCCTCGATCAATGGAAAACTAGTCCGATATCAATCAGAGATACCCAGACCTCTACAGAAACCGTTGCGATCGCATCACCAAATCCTGATTTAGCCAGCCCAACTACATCAAAGGATTCCCAGGATAGCACTGAATCGGACAATCACCCCAAATCCGACAAATCATATCAAATCGAGAAGGAGGAAGAGTAAGCCTTCATAAGCCTTGAGCCGTTACAATCCAAGCTATGGATTTTCACAACTGCCTATGATCACGCTCCCCTGACGGAGGTGAGCTAGGATACCACTGGCAAGTGATATTTTGGAAAACCTTTCTCCCCATTCCCAATCCCTATGCGAACCATTGCTCAAATTAATGACAAAATCGAGGGTAACTGTGCCGTAGTGTGGACAGTCGAAGAATTAAAAGCACGGGTGGCAGACATCGGTGTCACTCAGGCAGCGAAAGAAGTAGACATCATTACTACCGGTACCTTTGAGCAGATGGAGTCTTCCGGAGCAATCATGAATTTGGGACATACTGACCCACCCGTGAAAATACGGAAATGTTGGTTAGATGGAGTTCCAGCTTACACTGGCTTCGGAGCAGTGGATTTGTTTTTGGGAGCAACTCAAGTTGTTGACTACCCAGATAACCGTGAGATTCCAGATATGGACGAACAGAGGCAAAGGGGTGGTGGTGATGTCATTGAAGACCTGATTGCTGGGAAACCCGTCCACCTGCAAGCCCTCGGACAGGTGACAGATTGTTATCCTAGAGGCTCCTTTGAGACCACGATCACTAAGGATAGGATTAATCAGTTTTATTTATTCAATCCCCGCAATCTGTATCAAAACTTCATTGTAGGGGTGAATGGAGGCGATCGCCCCTTGTATACTTATCTGGGTTTGTTGCAGCCCAAACTCTCCAATGCAGTTTACTCTAACCCAGGAGCAATCTCACCCCTAATCAATGATCCGGAACTGAAGCTAGTGGGTATTGGCACGCGGATTTTTATGGGTGGAGGGATTGGCTATATTGCTTGGGAAGGGACCCAACACTTCCCACTGCAAAAACGCCTTCCCAATCAAACACCCATAGGACCAGCAGCAACTCTAGCTTTAATTGGAGATGCCAAGCAAATGAATCCCAAATGGGTACGGGGTTGTTACTTTAAAAATTATGGCCCCTCTCTGATGCTAGGTGTGGGCGTACCAATGCCAGTACTGAATGAAGAAGTAGTGCAACGTTGTGCTGTACAAGATCAAGACATTGTTGCACCAGTGGTAGATTTTGCCATTCCTAGACGGGTGCGTCCAACCTTTGGGTTAGTCAGCTACGCTCAGCTGAAGTCTGGTCGGATCACTATTGATGGTAAATTAGTACGTGTAGCTCCTCTTGCTAGTATTTTCCTCTCCCGCCAAGTTGCTATAGAACTAAAGCAATGGATTGAGAGTGGCAAATTTACCCTAACTGAACCAGTAGCACCAATTCCAATGGACCGCTCATTTCTACCTCAAGACCTATGGGGTTCTCAAATTAGTTTGGATTGATTTAGTCATTGGTCATTTTAAAATTAAAAACTGAAAATTGAAAAGTAATAATTAGCAATTATCAATTAGCAATTACCAATTATCTTTAGCTTACTTGAGCTGTGACATTTGCTCGTCTAACACAGCTAATTTTGAGCGCAGTAGAGGATTGTCCTGTACTGCAAGGATTCGACAAATGCGATCGCGCATTTTTTCGTGGTGCCTGAGCATGGTGTCAGCGTCTGCTTGTAAGCCGTAGTGGCGCTCTTTAATTTGTGTCTCTGGCAAGCAGAAGAATACCCCTCCATCAGTTCGTTGAATACTGCCTTCAAGCAGGTCAAATATTCGTGCGTTGCTAGTGATGGAGCCCTTGGGGTTTTGGCACCCGTATACATGAAGGCTAAAAAAGCAGGATTCTCCGGGGTTGCCCATCTGGTGAATCATATCGTCAGCTACCGCCTTTACCTCTTCTGACCTAAAGTCCAACCGCTTCAGGGTTTGTAGCACTCCATCTGTTAAGGTATACACGTAGTGTTCCGCCTCGCCAAAGCACTGTACTGCTCCCCATTGGGCTACGCCGTGGTCATGAATCGTGCTGTAGTCTCCTGGAGCCCAAGACATCACCATAATTTCAAAGGAATCGCACTCGTACAGTAGCTTTCGACCGTAGCTTTCGGTGATGGGATGATCAAAGTCAGCCCATCTAATCAAGTCTTCCGGTGAGATGCGTGCATCCAAAATGCACTGACGAGCAATTTTCGGTACCAATACCGACTGACTTTCGATATTACTAATTAAGCGCTGGATACTCTCGGGAAGACTTTGGTCGGATACAGAAGTCGAGTTTGCCTGAATAATCTGAATCATTTTTCCATCCTCTAATTTTTGAAAAAACTTGATTCCTATGAAAATGGAGACTTAAAAATTGAAAATTGACAAAATCGGATTAACCATCCTAGAATGGATTAACCGAACTTGATAGTATTACTAGGTGAAGAAATGGTGTTAGGGTAATGGTGTTAGAGTTTACTATTCAAAGCCTAATCCCTAATACTTAATCCCTCATGCCTAGATTTACCTAACTAATAATTACTCACTGGTTGACTTTACTGTATAAACCTTAAAGCTCTAGGCTGAGAGAAAGCTGATAAATTCCTCACTATCCTCTGAAAAAGATTGAGAAATATCTCAGCTTATTTTTATTTAGGACACATGATGATTATTCCTCATATCATCAAAGATTTCTTCAAGCTATAGCAAGCCCCATTGAAACGAGAAAGAAATCCCTGCACCTCTTCGACCTCCTTCCCATCTTCCCATCTCCCCACATCTTCCCATCTTCCCATCCGTTAAATCCGCTCGAACTATCGGTTGCAAGCTCCTCCCATGTTCAAAAATAAAACACAGAGTGTTATAATTCAGGACGGTAAGGTAGGATATGGGACAAAACAAGCTGCATAATAACCATGTCGTGCCAGCGTCCCTTGAAAAACCCAATTTCTTTTTGAACACCTACAACCTCAAATCCAAATCGCTTGTGAAAATCAATACTCCCTTGATTGCAGGCAAGAATTTTAGCAACGACATGATGATAGCAAAACCCCTCAACTTTCTTGAGCAATGCTGTTTGTAAAATACTGCCGTAACCCTTACCAGTTTCCGCTAAAGAAAAATAAATCGACATCTCGCAGCAAACACGGTAGCCTAAGCGAGGGCTATAGCGCTTGATGACACCCCACCCAATAACACAGCTTTCTCGTTCTGCAACCAGTATGGTTTCGCGATCGCCAAACTTATTCGCGAGTACTTTCATGTCCTCAGCGGTATAAAATTGGCAATCCATCGTACTGTTGCCTGCAGCGATAGACTCGTTATAAATAGATGCAATTGCTTGAAAATCAGTATTTTTATATTGCCTTACCAGAATGTTGGGAGGCTCTGGTAAATCTGCACAGAAATTCTCTTTTTTAGTTGACATTTTTCTGCACTTATTTTTTTTGCCCTAATTATTTCCTCGCTCTCAATTATAATTTAGAGAACTAAACACTCCTAATCTTCAACCAAACACAACTATAGCTTTTTTCTCGGCTTTCGAGAAAACTCAATCATCCAGGTGAACAATCGCTCCATTATCGATTGGTTAGTTAACAGTTCTAATCTAGCAAAGCCACCAATATTTCCTCCATTGATTTCGCTAATGCACCAGTTACCCTCATCATTCATCAAAAAGTCATATCCCAAGGTATGTATACCCCGACAGCGATAGTGTTCAAAGGTGGCGTCAATTGCTTCTTTTTCTTCAGAGCTGATATCTGATAAAAAACATTCTCCATCTACGCTGACATTATGCACCCAATGACCACTTTTCGAGCGGCGGATATAGGCACCGTAAATTTCACCATCTACCACAACAATCCGCTTGTCTCCCGCATCAACTCGCTGCAAGTATTGCACAAATTGTAGTGGTTTGCCTGTGGAACCTTTTAGATAATTCATCACCTCGGAAAAGTTAGTAAACTCCCTGGTCCGTGAAAACGGATTGTCCACTAAAAAATGACCATTATGATACCAAATTTTAAAAACTCCTCTACCACCACAACTATTATATCGCTTAGCCACAATAACTTGGTGCTTTTCAAAAAAAGTCAATGCTTCCATCCAGCTATCGGTTACTACCATGTCTGGTGTAAATTTACTAGCTACCTTGAGGAGGAATTCTTGCTGAATTTGCTCATGAATTCCCGTAGGACTATTGACAAATTTTACAAAAGGCTCCCACAATCTTAGTCTATCTAGATATCCTTCAGGAAAAGGCTTTAAGGTGCGACAAAATACCAAGTCAAACTCCTCTAGCGATCGCCAATCCCGGACTTGTGAATCTAATTCGAGAAAGGTAGTGTAAGGTAGTATTCCCTTCACCGGAGCTACCTGAATCAATTTAGTATTTGCTCCTTGGGTGAAGACGCCCTCAGTAGGGATGTGGAAGAATTCAAATCGTTCGTCGAGGGCTAGCCGTTGGTAAAAGATGGGTATGTCCAGTAACGGACTAGAGTATCGAGAAGGATTGCAAATGGAAAGTAATTTCATCTTACATTACTTCTTATATTACTTCTTACTTTCATTAAATTACAAGCTGATTAAACTATACCGATTGCTAAGTCTTTTCTACTCCTTTGATGGCAATTATCATACTGATGAGGTACACCGATTTTTGTCCCACTCCCTACTCCCTACTCCCTACTCCCTACTCCCTACTCCCTACTCCCTACTCCCTACCCACTCCTAGTAACTACCTCAGTGAATTTAGAACTGCTATCTACTTACATAGAAGATGCAGAACTTTCTCCTCTAGCTGCAATTTCCTTTATCGGTTGGGGCTGTTGTTTACTAAAGTTAGTTATCGACACTCCAATCATGATCACAATAAATGCTATTACTTGCATCAGTGAAGGGCGTTCTCCATTGAGAATTAGCGCATAAACTATCCCAAATACGGGGGATAATACAGTCCACTTACCTACCGTCTTCGAGTCTAACTTTTCCAGGGCAGCGTACCATAGAAATTGGGTAATCACGATGATAATTAGCGCATAGATACTCATCACCATCCAAAGCTGACCTGAAAAGACATCTCCAAAATGAGACGGGCCAAATAAATAACTAGCGATCGAGAAAAATATTACAGCTGATATAAAGTTACGGCTGAAGACAATTACCGACAAACTGTTGTGTTTAGAAAGGGTCAACTTGCCGATAATCGAAGTAACTGCATACAAAAACGTTGATGCCAGGATTAAAAGGTCTCCCTGATTGATTTGATAATTACTGCTTGTGAAAACAATAGCAACAATACCGACGCCAATCATAGAAAAGCCAATCCATTCCCATTTCAGAATACGCTTGCCAAAGAAAATTGCTCCTGCCAGAGCATAGAGCACCGGACCAAATCGCCCCAATAAGACCGCATTGGTGACAGTAGTGTGTTGTAGTCCCAGGAAAATCAGTGCAGACAGTAAGGCTGCTAAACAACCATTAATAAACAGTCCCAGAAGCAGCTTTACATTCAACTTTCTGAGTTCATTTAGAATAGGAATCGCTCCAAAAAAAGCCACCACTGCCAAAGAGGCACAGAGATTGCCAACAAACAGAACGTTACAAAACGATATTGGTGTTTCCTTCCCACCACTGAGCATACTAGCGTTGGCAATTAGGAAAGCAATTACCGAGGGTCGCAATGCTGCCAGGGCCCGGGAGACAACTAGCAGCAATTTGGGATTAAGGTTATTGATACTATTAGCAATCATTTCCGTTATTCAGGAAGAGTGGTGTATCCTTTCCTAGTAAAGCATTAGTCCAGAATGAGTAAATTAATGATTAGGTAACACCTAAAAGGGAGGGGATAGGGATACCTAAATCTATCCTTTTCTGTTAATACATAGATCAGATAATTTGTCAAATCCTAGTGGGAAATCCTAGGAGTGTGGGTAATTCCGTTACCCATCCGTTGCCCATCATCCCCAGGTTTACTGAGTCACCAGCTCATAACTTTCCGGGTCAGCCTTGAGAACAAACATATCCCCATATTGAACTACTTCCCCAGTGATGCGGATCGGGTCAGCTACCTTATCCAAAATCCGGGAGTTAATCGCCTGGTTTTGCCGATCTACTAGGAGCAGATAAAGATTATCCCCCTGCTGATTGTGTACTAAGAACACCGGAGGAACACCACCACTGATGCAGCGAATGGCACAGGAGCGATGGGTTTTAGTTTGTCCTGGTTTCATCACCCCCGGGTAGCATTTACTGTCTAAAATCTCTCCTAAGAGGGAGAACTCACCCAGAGATTTACCCGCATTCGGTTTCACTGCTGCCGAAGGAGGGTCAATTGCCTCTGCAGAGCGAGCTGCTATCACCGTAAGGTTGTTGCGATAAACTGGACTACCGGTTAGCTTGACCCATTTTCCCACTTGATCCAAGACGCTGGACTTGGGTGAGCTTTTTCCCGGACCCGTGAGCAAGTAGCGAGAGTAGGGGGCTTGAGAGGAGGTATCCCCTGGACGGGGTACCAGCAAGTGAGGAACAGGTTGTCCTAACAGCAACCCTTCAAACTCTTGAGCCTTATTGACCTTTCCAGAATTAAACTGGTAATGAATTAAGGGGAAGACAGCCCCTAGAATCAGAATCACCAGGGCTAAGACCGGAATCAATATTAACAAAAACCGTTTGATGCCGGTCGGCACCTTACCATAACCGATATAAAATTCATCGGTGTTTTGACCTTCGCTGTTGGTAGTCACCTCTGTTCCTCCATAGCAATTACAGCAGGACTAACGCTGGTACCAGGAAGGTTCGGTATAGTTTTCACCAAAATGCGATCGCCTTCTAACTTAATATCAAACGTAGGGATTTTTTCTGTAAAGGGTGGGGGGGAAGCACCATTTTCTGGTAGATACTGGTAGCCGTGCCATGGACAGGTGATGCAGCCATCCACAATTTTTCCCTCCCCTAGAGGGCCATTCTGATGCTGACAGACGTTGGAAACCGCAGAAATCTTACCGTCATACTTAAAAATTGCCACCCGCTCGCCTCCGAGAGTGACTATCTTAGCTCGATTTTCCGGGATTTCTGCGATGCTGCCCGCATCCACAAATTCTTCGTTTCCTGTAACAAGATCCTGATTGTCCCGCCCGAACTCCCGAATCCCTGCTGCCAAATGCACTCCCACAATCCACACTAGTCCAACACCAACAGCAAGGGTCAGAACTGGATGCTTGTTAGTTTGCAGTGCTCCTAGCAGGACATGACCTGTCAGTAGTCCGTAGGCAAGATAAACGCTCATATGTAAACCTTTCCAAACCGGAGCCGTTAGGTTAGCCAGCCAGAAATCGTGGCTAGTGGCTGCCATTAGGAACAAGATCACCAGGGGAACAAATCCCAAAACCTGGAAGGGAAAGCGAATAAAGGTAAAATAGTTAGTATTGCTCAGAAACAGACTAACCAAAGGTTCGAGATTGCCGAAGTCGTGGTACCATTGCAGGCCAAGGCGGGTGTGCTGGAGGGCTAAGAAGAACATCGTAACCCCCATATGACGCCGATTGTAGAGCAGGGGATAGAATTTTGGGCTCAGGCGAGTTAGCGGACCAATGGATAAGATGACGTGGAGCAGGATGAAAGCAGCTGAGCCAAAAGCGCGAATCCTGACTCCCCTGATGTCGATGTTGCTATCGA
Source organism: Moorena sp. SIO3I8 (assembly GCF_010692325.1). Taxonomy (GTDB): domain Bacteria; phylum Cyanobacteriota; class Cyanobacteriia; order Cyanobacteriales; family Coleofasciculaceae; genus Moorena. The sequence goes on from NZ_JAAHHW010000028.1 coordinate 66,550, forward strand.
ACCACTGGGTAACATTGATGAAAAGTACAATATAAAGGATAACTAGGCTCAGAAGGATAGCATCGTAAATAAACTTCTGGCGGTTCCACAGAACAGCTTTATAGGCAACACTCATTGTTTTACTAAAGGTTAATTGCTATTGCTATAGCGGTTTTTAAGCTAGTAAGGTACAATTTTTTGGCTTTTAGGGAGCAGGGAGCAGGGAGCAGGGAGCAGTAAAGTCGGAAGAGGAAAGAGGTAAAAAGTTTTGTGTACCTCATTAGGCTAAAAACCGCTATATTGATCATTATTCATTGGTAATTATTCATTATTAACTATCAGTAAAATTTCGTTTATTTACTAAGCACTAATAACGATAAACTGTAGTCAGTTTTGCTCGCAATGGTAGAGCTGCAATAAGCTTCTGTTGCCCCTGGCTGTAGATCAGCAAATGTCCCGCTTTACCTCGCACACTGCCAGGAAGCAAAAATTGTTTACGAGATAACCCTGCCAGATTGCCTAGCAGTATAGAGCGATCGCTAATTTCTGTGGGGGCTTCCTTAGTAGCTTCCCAATACAGCAAGGGGTCAGGAACTTGGAGCAAAGAATCAGACTTCAATTCCATGACCAGTTTGCCTTGGTAATTGACAAAGGTTTCAACATGAAACCGAAATGTTCCATCCTCAAGTTTAGTTGAGCCAATTTCTTTTCTGGGTTGGGTTTGTGTCACGAACCCTGCCTGTGTAAATAATTTATTGGTAGCTACATCCACTGGTTCGTAACTAGGACGCAGTAAAATCCCTGCCAAGAAGCACACTGGTAGGACAACTGCTAGTACCACAAAGGAATAAAAGTGAGTTTTACGGCGAGCGAGAATCATAGCATTTCCCTTTCAGGTCAGTCGTTTGGCCGATATACGGTGAGCATTGCGTTCAGTCGGAAGAGTTTTTCCTCTCAACAGGCGAGTGGCAAACATCGGCCAGAAGGCAGTCACACCGGGAATGATCATAATGCGAAAGCCGATCGCCCATCCATGGACATTGGGATCAACCCGTTGCACCCCAAAGATGACGAAAGGAACCGCAAAAATCAAACCAGCGACCAGGTAAACGCGGAACAGTTTTATGATCCACTCGACCATAGCAATGGTGAGGCTTTCCATTTTTCTACTCTTGAGGAGTGATGGATATGATTCAGTTTATACCAAGCTATGACAATGGGTATCTGTTTCTTATTTAAGATTAGGTAATACTGGAGAATCTGTCTGCCTGAAAAAATCGTATGTTTGTGACACTCCCACCTGGGAAGCCTCTCAAGGTTTGTTGAGATAAAGGGCGCTCACTATTGCCTTGAAGCAAGTCCCGAAAAAATCAGGCAAAAGCAAGCCAAAAGGCAATCTTGACGATTAAGAAAGGATGAGCTAGCAGCCAAACCCAACACCCAAGCCGAGTAGCTAATCAAAAGCTGACTGCATGTAGTGTTGTAGAATCAGCTTATACCCTGCCACCAATACCGGTTGAGCTAGCTCAACGATCGGAAATTCGATCTCTTGATCTGTGGTTGTAGACTGTAAAGGTTGCTTCAGGCACTGGCAACGGACAAGAGCAACATCAAATCGGCACGGTAAATTAGCTAAATCTGGATGTTCTGACAGAAATAACTCAGCTGTACGCCGGAGTTTAGCTTGCTTTTGTGGTGTAATTGCTAGGATACCATCAGCATCCCAATTCCCTCGACTGCGAGTTTTAACCTCGACAAAAGCCAATCCCACCAGGTTTCCTTTGGCAATTAGGTCAATCTCTCCCCATCGACAGCGCCAGCTATGGTTTAGGATGACCCAGCCTTGGCTTTGTAACCACCTAGCGACTAACTTCTCTCCTAGTTGCCCAACCTTAGCCATACTATCATCATTTTAAAGTCAATTGTATCACTGGTATCTTGATTATGATACTTGTAATCGTTATTAACATTCTGCTCTCCCTCTTGTGTCTATACATTGCTTGCCAAGTGTGGCGATTGGGACAGTGGCTTTCATCTATCGCTAATCGCTTGGAAAGGCTTGAACGCCGTATCTATAACAATTTATATAGTGCTCCCAAGGCAATTGTTCTTGGGCAAGTAGGTATTCATGGTTTGAGAGAGCAGTATCAAAAATTACAGCTTCAGCTACACACACTCAAGCAAATTTTTCTACTGTTGGGTATGCTTCAAAAATTTGGAGGATTTAGGTGGCGCTTTAGTTATAAACCTACTAGCAAGAACAGCTTAGTGCCTCGAGAGCGATCGCACTAGTATCGGGTTATGACTAGTATCGGGTTGTAGTATTCCCAGCATAGCCCTCACCAAGCCCAAGGGGCAACTTAGATCAGTCTCACCGTACCTGTCGTGAGAAACCCTACACTCTTAGCCTACTAACTACTGATCAATTATCAAGCTACTTGTAGGATAATAAACCAAAACCATTTACTATTAAAGTTTTATCCATCCCATTTATCTAAAACTGTTGTAGGAAAACAAATCAAAAGATGTCAAAAAAAAGTGCTGGAGCATTTATCGGTGGCATGCTATTGGGTAGTGCCGTAGGAACAGTCGTAGGGTTACTAATTGCCCCCCGTACTGGTCGCGATACACGCAAGCTCTTGAAAAAATCGGCGGATGCCTTACCCGAATTAGCCGAAGATCTTTCTAGCAGTGTGCAACTACAGGCAGATCGCCTTTCCGATTCCACACTGCGTAACTGGGATGATACCCTAGCTCGACTAAAGGTAGCGATCGCAGCAGGTCTTGAAGCTTCTGTGGCTGAAAAAGCTTCTGTGGCTGAAAGCGTAGAGCCAATAAAGTCCGAGTCGGAAGTTGCCGCAGAGTCCAACTCGTCCGCTAATCAACATTAGCTTTAGGCATCCCGGACGGGGGGTAAGAAGGTCTACTTCTTGTTTTGGTGTTGCCGATTGGCCAGATGTCATGGGTTTTTTCTTACTTCCCCTTCTTCCGCTTCTTCCCCCTCTTCCCCTTATCCATAAATTATCTCCCTACAAGGACAACGCCCTGTTTTTGTGTGGGCTAGCCGACTCGCGAAGATCGGAAATGGAAAAATTTATCATAATGCTGCAAGTATTAGCCAATAATATCACTAAACCTTGTCAAATACGTTGTCAAATGTCACGAAAACTGATAGCATACAATTGATTAAAGTTTGGGCGAGCTTAATGGTGTTTTCTCAAGGGTGTTTTATCAAGACTTCACGCTGGCTAGTCAGTTAAGTTGACTTAAGCTTAATTACTGAAGGCGAGGGTTGTGTGACAGTTAGCAAAAGTGTCAACTAATATTACAAAATCTACAACTAATTGGTAGATTAGAGCCATGGCACTTGTAGCCGACCTAAGGCGGTCGAACTTACGGGACTCTCGAGGAACACTTTAAGGAAGTACGCAGACCATGGGACGATCAAATGTGAAAAAACGCCAGGTGGAACCAGATTGTTTGACACCGAAAGCTGGCTTAGCCTTGGACGACGACAAGCAAGACAAGCAGTTACTATCTGCTATTGCCGAGTCAGTAGTAGCAAACAATTTGACGATATCGCCAGGCAAATCGCATACATGCACTCCCTCTTCCCGGAAGCGGAAATCATCAAAGATATCGGCTGTTGACTCAACTACAAGCGAAAAGGTCTTAGAGCCATATTGGAACGACTTATGCGCTGTGATCAGCTCACGATTGTTGTTGCCTGTAGAGACCGACTTACCCGATTTGGGTTTGAACTCTTTGAATACTTGGTCAGTCTCAACGGTGGAAAAATCTTGGTTCTCGACCAGCCTGAAAGTTGTCCGGAATCGGAACTTACCGCAGATATTATCTCCATTATTCACGTCTTCTCAAGCCGTGTCCACGGACTCCGAAAATACGGCCAAAAAATCCAAGAAGATTCGAGTGTTCCTAAACCCTGAACAGCGCTCAATGATTCGTCAGTGGTTTGGGGTTTCCCGTTATGTTTTCAATAAAACCGTCAAAATACTTGAAAATGGCGAAGTAAAAGCTAACTGGTTTGCCATTAAGACTGATATATTAAATGACCTTCCCGACTGGTGCAAGGCAGTACCTTATCAAATCAAATCAATAGCGATTAAGGATGCTTGCACCGCCGTTAGGGAGGCCAAGAAAAAATACAATTTGACTGGGCAGTTTAATCGGGTTAGATTTAGGTCTCGCAAGAATCCCGTTCAATCTTGCTACATCCCTAAGTCGGCTGTTTCGGCTCAAGGAATTTACCACACAAAGTTAGGTGAATTAACTTTTACTGAAACACTCCCCGAGAACATCTGTGATTGTCGATTAACTAGCACCAATGGGGATTATTACCTAGTAGTCCCTTACAAAACAGCTCACCTTAAGACCGAAAGCCAAGGTAGAGTAGTTGCTTTGGATCCTGGTGTTAGGACTTTTTTGACATTTTTTAGCGAGACTTCCGTTGGAAAAATTGGCCATGGCGACTTTTCTAGGATTCAAAGACTTTGTCAACATCTAGATAATCTGATCTCAAAAATCAGTAAGGCTAAAGGCAAGGGAAAATATCGAATGAGAAAAGCTGCCAGGCGGATAATAATCAAAATCCAAAACTTTATCAACGAGTTACATCACAAGGCTGCCAGATTCCTAGTTGACAACTTTGACGTAATATTGCTTCCAACATTTGAGACGTCTCAGATGTCCAAAAAGCCGAATCGGAAACTTAGATCTAAAACGGTTCGTAATATGCTCTCTTTTGCTCATTATCGGTTTAAAGAGTTCCTTAAGCATAAAGCAAGCGAAAATGGGAAAGTTGTTGTTGATGTCTGCGAAGCTTATACCAGCAAGACCGTCAGCTGGACTGGTGAATTAATCAATATTGGTGGCAGTAAAATCATCAAATCAAAAATCGATGGCCAGATGATGGATAGAGACATCAATGGTGCTCGTGGAATTTTTCTGCGGGCTTTGGTAGATACACCCTGGCTGAGCAATCAGCTTGCATTGGCGAGCCAGAATTTGCTTTTGGTAGATTCTGGTAGCTAAAAAGTATCGGCTTGAACAAAAAAGTTGTAAACTCCGATTTTCCATTGCTAGTTACCGAATCATAGCATAGATTAACCTGTATAATAAATCAACGGTCATCACCCCTCTCCCCCATAGACGGGGCTTCCCAACATCCTAGGATTTTTTGTGATTGATCCTCTATTTTGGCTCGGGCTGTCCTTTCTGCTCGTAGCAGTTAGTTTAACCGCTGTTTTGGTAACATTATTGCCTGCTGTACAAGAGTTAGCGCGGGCAGCTCATAGTGTGGAAAAATTAGCTGATACCCTAAATCGGGAATTACCACCGACCCTAGAAGCCATTAGGCTGACAGGGTTAGAAATCAGCGACTTGACCGATGATCTTAATCAAGGAGTCAAAAGTGCTGGTCACGTGGTTCAACAGGTTGACCACAGTATCAGCAGTGCTAAAAACCAAGCCCAAAAAGTCAAAGAGAATACTCGTAATGTGGTTAAGGGTGTCAAAGCTGCCTGGAAAACTTGGAGGGGTACCTCACCACAATCTTCTAGGTCAATGGATTCCCTACCATCATCTCACAGAAAAGCTCTAGAACTTCTTGAGACTGATGAACGCTCATCACAAGTTAATCAGCATTGGCAAGGAAGAAATAACTCTAACCATAAAGAGGTCAATAAGGCTACTCGTGAAACCTCTAATGACGGAATCCATGATAATTCCATCCATGATAATTCTTTTTAACGAAGGCAATACCAAGACTCGAACCTGAAGACTATACAGAATAAATAAATAATAAATGTAATGCCACCCTTGAGTTTATAAACTCAAGGGTGGCATTATCCCGTTTTTGTTAATGTTTGGTTAATGGATGAGAAATATAGTTAGTCGGTAATTGGTAACTGGTAAACAAAAGCAGATAAAAGTATAGCAATCCTATTAAATTAAAACATGCAGAAAAATCAGTCCGACTCTCGGTAGATTCTTCCCCATCTTCCCTAACTTCGGTCATCTTGCCAATCTTACAACTGGTCAGATTAGGAAAGAAATTCAAGTCTACTGCTGACATCACTCACAGATACATCGTGTAATACTGCAATCAAATCATTCTTAAAATATAAAGCTGTGCTACCGGGTAACCCATTATCAGCGTCAACCAAATCATATTGATCCGCTACACCATAGAGCTGAATGATGTCTTTAGATTCTAAGTCATAAATCTCTGCATAATCATTGTCGCCCTTACCCTGGTAGAAAGCGCGATGATCATCTCCTAGGATAAAAGTATCTGACCAAGCTCCACCAACAAGAACATCAATTTCACCATTACCTCGGGAACCATTTCCAACTCCATTGAGGGTGTCATTACCGGAACCTCCAATCAAAGAGTCGTTACCAGAGCCACCCTTAAGGAAGTCATGGTGCTGCCCACCGTCGAGGAGGTCATCACCCAAACCTCCGATCAAATAGTCGTTGCCAGAGCCACCCTCAAGACTATCATGGTTCCGGCCACCGTCGAGGAGGTCATCACCCGAACCTCCGATCAAATAGTTATTCCCAGAGCTACCTTTTAAGGTATCATGGTCACTCCCGCCATCAAGACTGTCATTACCCGAAGCTCCAATCAAATAGTCGTTACCAGAGCCACCCTCAAGGCTGTCATTTCCCTGGTCTCCTCTAAGGTAGTCATTGCCAGAGCCACCTTTGAGGGTGTCATTTCCCA
>NZ_JAAHHW010000280.1 GCF_010692325.1 Moorena sp. SIO3I8
TGTGCGGCTCGTTCTAGCTAGGAGCCTCCCGTAGTAGGGAGGGGTATAAGCTAGGGGCGCGAGGAATAAACCTCAAACCTAACTGTCTGATTGGATGGTGGTGCAAACCCAACCCCATGAGAAGATATGTGACTCCTTATCTGGCCACACCGAGATGGGCGGCAACCCACCAGAGTGACGCTGGCATCAGGGCGGAATCAGAGGTAAATCAGATGTGCCACACTGCCGCTAAAAGGGAGGCGACACGGGTAGATTAACAAAAGTCCTTAAAAAGTGTCTTAAGTCCAAGCCGCAATCTGACCAGTATATGCGAGACTTCATTCCTTACATTCTCACGGAGCTATATATTTGGTATCCGTAATCTTCGAGAAGGGAATAGGCAAAGTGGTTAGAAGTTACCGCAAGAATAGTGGAGCCTTTATAGTTAGTCGGCTATGGGTAAAAGGGTTAAAAATTTTGTAGTAAGGCTCCACTATTCTAAGGTTTCATCTCCGGACTGCCCTAAATCGCCAAATAAATCTAACAGACGGAACGAGTAAAAACGACAGCAACATTGAGTCTAGAGAAAGGTCGAACCTCTAGTAAGTTATGCCAAACTTAATCCTCACTGTCGGGTAAGATGCAGCCAAATAACTGGCTGCGGGTATCCAGAAAACACAAACCTTAGGAGAGTATAGGTAGACGCATGTCTAATAATCGATATAGCGACCTTTGGAAAAGTCAAAAGTGGAAGAAAATCCGCCAAGACCTTTTCCGCCTACAAAAGAGAGTGTTCAAAGCAGTTCGAGATGGTGACTTGAAGAAAGCACGGTCTTTACAGAAGCTAATACTGAAATCCCGCGCAGCTCAGCTTTTGGCAGTACGTCAAGTGACACAGCTAAACAAAGGAAAGAAAACGGCTGGAGTTGATGGAAAGTCAAGCCTCAACTACAGAGAACGCATGGAACTGGTTGAAACATTGAACCTCTATGGCCACGACTGGAAACATAGCGGACTTCGTGAAATTCCAATCCCTAAGAAGAATGGAAAAGTAAGAATGTTAAAGATACCAACCATTGCTGACAGAGCCTGGCAATGTCTAATTAAGTTTGCCTTAGAACCAGCTCATGAAGCTTTGTTCAGCGCCGACAGCTACGGGTTTAGGACAGGAAGATGCGCACAAGATGTGCAAAAACGCCTGTACAATCACCTAAAAGCAAATAAAAGCGGCTCTAATAAAACAAAAAGGATAATAGAATTAGACATCAAAAAATGCTTTGACCGTATCTCCCACAACTCCATAATGAAACGAGTTATTGCTCCGGCAACTATTAAAAAGGGAATATTCCGATGCCTTAAAGCAGGAGTAGACCCTGAGTTTCCAGAGCAAGGCACGCCCCAGGGAGGAGTGGTAAGTCCCTTGTTAGCTAACATCGCACTAGACGGAATAGAAGATATACACACCAGTCTAAGGTACGCCGACGACATGGTGGTCATTCTGAAGCCAAAAGATAACGCCACGAAGATACTAGACTCTATCAAAGCATTCCTGGTTGAGAGAGGGATGGAAATAAGCGTTGAAAAGACCAAGTTAACCAAAGCGACAGAAGGATTTGATTTCCTGGGCTGGTATTTCCGAGTCCAGAAAAACGGAAAATTTCGGTCAATTCCCTCAGAGGAAAACCACCGAAACATACGTAAGAAAATCAAAGCCATAGTCAACAGCTCGAATTATGGTGCCGAAGTAAAAGCCAGAAAATTGGCACCCATTGTGCGCGGTTGGCGGAACTACCATAACAGCTGCAATATGAGCAGCGCTCGGGATTCTTTGTGGTTCATGAACAACACTGCCCACCGAAAGTTCCGAAAGGAAAAGAAAGTAGGTCGGTATAGAGCTGATGAACTATGTAAAAAGGCATTCCCAAAAGTTGGGTATAAACAAAACCAACACGTGAACGTAAGGGGAACCAAGTCACCCTACGACGGTGACCTGGTGTACTGGAGCAATCGAAATTCGCGATTATACTCCGATGCTACCTCTGAAGCCTTGAAAAAGCAAAACCATTCCTGTGGATATTGTGGGTTGAGGTTCATGGAAGACGAGGATGTACATCTTCATCACATAGATGGAAACCACGACAACTGGTCTAAAAAGAACCTACTAGCAGTCCATCAGAGCTGCCACCAACAAATACACTGGAGCAAAACCGAAAGGTAAGGATATCTAGGAGCCGTGTGAGGCGAAAGTTTCATGCACGGTTCTGTTCGCGCAGCGTCGGCCTTAGCCGAAAGGAGAGGTGCCCCAGGTAATACTGGGCATCGACTCTAATC
>NZ_JAAHHW010000281.1 GCF_010692325.1 Moorena sp. SIO3I8
CATTGTTTACTGTTGAAAGTTGAAAGTTGAAGGTTGGTTTGTTGTTCGCGTAGCGTGGCCAAAGGCCAAGGTTGAATGTTGTTTGTTGAAGGGTTAAGGGTAGGTTGAAAGTTGAAAGTTGAAGGTTGGTTTGTTGTTCGCGTAGCGTGGCCAAAGGCCAAGGTTGAATGTTGTTTGTTGAAGGGTTAAGGGTAGATTGTTCGCGTAGCGTGGCCAATAGGCCAAGGTTTGTTTGTTGTTCGCCTTTGGAGTTCGGTGAAGGGTAGGTTTTTTGGTTATTCGCATTTGGCTAATAACCTTGGCCAAAGGCCAGGCTACGCGAACAAACTTTCAACTTTAAACTTTCAACCTTAAACTTTCAACCTTCAACCTTCAACTTTCAACTTTCAACATTAAACCTTTAAACCTTCAATAAATCCCACTCCATTCCCGCAAAATCGGCAAGACAAAGCTAATCGGCACACGCTCTTTTACTCTCACCCTAGCGGTGGTAGTAGTTCCGGCAGAAATTTTCAAGTCTGGACCATCAGAAGATGACCATTGGTAGCCACTAAACGTGGTATTATTTGGTTCTAATTGAGCGTAGACTTCTATCATTGCTCCCCCCTGACCGATCAGATTATCTACTACTTCTGGATTCCCAACTACACTAGCTGCTCCCTCGCGAGTTACAGGATAGGGTGAAACTGAAGTAATTTTGCCCACAATGCCACCAAATCGTTGCCGCTTAACTGTATCCGGTGTAATTTGAATCAGCATTCCTGGTTGAATCTTTTTTCCGTCCTTGACCGAGAAATAGGTAATGCCCTCCATGCCATCACTTTGTCCCTTAACTGTCATGGTGCCGAGCTGGGTTCCGGGTTGAACCACTTGTCCCCTAGCAGCAGCAATTTCGACAACGCACCCAGCGTAAGGACTCAGAATTTTACTCTTGTCTGCCACTTGCTTTTCCAGTCGAGCAATTTCTAGCTTCACGTCCTGAATCTGATTGCTTCGTTGATTAGAACTTTCCAAATTCTGTTGGTCTAAACGTTTTTCCTTGGTATCCAACTCTTGTAACTGTGCTCTGATTTGGGATATGGTATTAAGATTATCCAAATATTTTTGTTGCGCCTCAGTTTCTCGAACACTGAGTTCCTCTAACTTTACTTGAATCTCACTAATCGTACTGAGATTCTGTACGTATGTGCCTTCTGTTTCAGTTTCACTAACATCCAGTTGCTTCAACTGTGCTTCCAGCTCCGAGATACTCTGCACGGCTTGGCGATACTCTTGTTCCGCTTGTAAAACCGCATCTTCGGCAATTCCCCCTACCGCCGACAGTTCCTGACGCTTTTGCCATCTCCGTTTGAAAACTGGGACTTGAGCTATAAGATCCCTGAGCCGTTGTTCTAAGCTTTGGCGCTGCTGTGCGATCGCTTTTAATCCCTTATCCTGTAATACTGGAGTCAGAGCCATGGCATCCCGCAGCTGTTGGTTTAGACTTTGACGCTGTCGAGCGATCGCAGTAAAGTTTTTCTCTTTTAGTACAGGAGTCAGAGCCATGGCATCTTGCAACCGTTGCTCTAAGCTAGCTCGCTGCTTTGCGATCGCATCCGTTTCCAGTTGGGTTAGCTGAGTTGAAATTAAATTGCTATCTCTATCCTGTACCTGCAATTGACTTAGTTTCCTCCGTTGCAGCTGTAACTGCTTTTTGAGTTCAGATGGGTCAATGGTTGCCAGTACATCATTTTTCTCAAAGCATTGCCCCTCCCCGACATTTAGAGAGTCCAACTGTCCAGATATAGTGGACTGAAACTGTACTAGCCGCCGGGGACGGATTAGTACTCCTTGACCGGTGACAGTGATGGGAATCCGTCCAAAAATACTCCAAATCACAGCCAAAAACACCAAACCCCCCAAAGCCGCTAAAGGTAGCCAATCCCTAGGATTAACCACTTGCATCAACTGATCCAGCCGTTCTGGGGAAGATAGCCGTTCAAGTGATTCTTGGCGAAACAGACTTTTCTTGTTCTTGAACATTTTAAGTAGTCGGACAAAAGTAAAATTAACTGTTGAAATAGCGAACAGGGAACAGGGAACAGGGAACAGGGAACAGGGAACAGGGAGCAGGGAGCAGAGGGATTTTTGGCAACTTTACACAAGTTAATATAGCGATGCAGCGCGGTCTTGGGGAGGCAGCGCCTTCATGCGGGGGTTCCCACCGGGCTGGAGAGCGATGCAGAGGTGCGACCCGTGGCGAATTTAATTCGCCTACGGAAAGCGCACCTAAGCCTTCATGCGGGGGTTTCCCCCACTCGCGCTTTGC
>NZ_JAAHHW010000282.1 GCF_010692325.1 Moorena sp. SIO3I8
CCCTACTTAGAGGATATCTGAAAAGTTTTTTGATACTTAATTTTGCCCCCCTAGCCCCCCAAATTTGGGGGGAACAAGAGTCAATTTGCTTCTAAAAGTCCCCCAATTTTGGGGGATTTAGGGGGCTTGGATGTAGCAAATGATACTTCTCAGACAACCTTTTAGAAAGTAAGCCCTGATGTTGATTAAAGTTAGCCTTGTGATCTCAAGGCTTTAAAAAATCAGCTTGAACAGCGAGCATCGTTAGTTGAGCTAAATTATATACGTTGAGCATCCAATTCGCATCAGGCGTAAGTATGAAAATTGATTAGTTAAACTTATAGTAATTTCCGAAATCCGTAGAGGGCTTAAGTTCACACAAGCTTAATATTAGTAATGGGTAATTGGTCATTGTAATTACTGGCTACTCATTACCCATTACCCATTACCCATTACCCATTACCCACTTGGGGATGTGATCACGATACCAAGGAGCTTGATATTAACCGAAAATTTACCGAGATGTTGAAGGGCGAAGTTCAGATCGAACCAAGTTCACTAAAGGGCCAAAAACGGAAACAGGCACGACCAATGACTTTGTCTTTACCTAGAAAACCCCAAACATGGGAATCGTTGCTATTGTTGCGGTTGTCTCCCATCACAAACAAGTAATTTTCTGGCACCTGCACCAGTCCCATCTGATAACTGGGAGGTTGGGCAATGTAGTCCTCGTCTAGAGGAGTACCGTTGCGATAAACTTTGCCATCTTTGACTTGAACCGTATCACCGGATGTGCCAATCACCCGCTTGATGAAAGCTTGGTCTTTTGAGTAACCCAAAATTTGTAATTGTGGCGGTATTTCAAACACAATAATGTCACCGGCTTTTGGGGTATGGAAACGGTAAGAGATTTTTTCCACCACTAAGCGATCGCCTATTCCCAAAGTCGGGTACATGGAATCCGAGGGAATGTAGCGAGGTTCTGCCACAAATACTCGAATCAATAGAGCTAAGGCTAGTGCGATCGCAATAATTTGGAAATTTTCCTGTACTTGCTTCCAAAATGGCGTGCCACCCTTGTCCGATTGTTGACTCTGAGCATCTGTTTGCTGCTCCTGAACAGATTCAGAAGATTCACTCGGTGCTGCTAATTTCTTTTTCTGTGCATCCATACAAGATTTAAATTTACAGACATTTAAATTGACAATACTGGGTATTGTGACCTCGCCCTTTCCCTAAACATCTTTCCTAGTTTGGCAACTCAGCCAGGATAACACGCTTGATTGCCCTTTTGTGAATTTGCGTTAGTTTAGGAGGTAAGTACTGTTGTTGGACAATGCCCGTGCTGTTTCCACACTCTGTCCTACGTGCGAGTTTAGCGGTTTGTCTTCTGGGTGTGTTGAGTGCCTGCGCCAACACTAACCTAGGTGACGCTTTGCAGCGGTCTTTGGGAGCAGACCCCACACTGAAAGATAACCCACCCAAAAACTTGGGTGGGCCATCTCCAAATAAGCCTCAAACTACTCCCCAGAAACCGAAGTCAGTACCGTTGCCAGAAGACTTCCCCACTGAGATTCCCCGTTATCAACAAGCAACCTTGGAACAAGTGGAACCCCTCAAAGATGCTGCTGGTCCAGGTAAGTTGACGATTTGGTCATCCCCTGACCCAATTAATTTAATTCAGAACTTTTACCAAAAGACCTTTGAGTCGGGAGGCTGGGAAGTCCTCGACCAGCCAGAGGATCAAGATGGTGGCACATTCATCGTCCGTCGTAATGACTTGGACGTTACCCTTTCCATTCCTTCTGGTGCCACTACTGGCAAATCCACCGCTGCCTCCTCATCAAAGCCCCCAGCGGTTGCTACCAACAGCAGTGTGACCACATTTGATATTCAGTACGTCCGGGATGGTAAGGATACCAAAGCTGAGAAACCACAACCATCCCAGAAACCCACACAAGCTGAAAAACCCACACAAGCTCAGAAACCACAACCATCCCAGAAACCCACACAAGCTCAGAAACCCACACAAGCTCAGAAACCACAACCATCCCAGAAACCACAACCATCTCAGAAACCAAAGCAACCCTCTGAGGTGGCGAGTAAGCCAGCTCAGGTCAGGTCAGGAAAACCAGAGAAATTTACTGACTTGGATAAAGTCCCCCGAGATTTGCGTAAGTATGTGGCAGATTTGGCAAAATTGGGAGTCTTAACTCCAGACACGGCTAATCCAAAGACCAATGCTGATAGTCAAGGTACTCAGTTTGCCCCCAA
>NZ_JAAHHW010000283.1 GCF_010692325.1 Moorena sp. SIO3I8
CTAAATTATGTGGATATGACAGAGGCAGAATTTGATTATATTTGTGATACCTTCCGCGACCCTCGTGTGTGGCGCATTGAAAATGGACAGTGGGTCAAAGACAATATTTGGGGAAACCCGTCAGCCTATGGCTCAGTAGCCAACCAAGCTGATCAATCAAGTCGTTGAATAAAGGAATTGTAAAAATATGGAAAAACTAGGTCAAAATATTGACTCAAAACAACATTTAATTTTAATGAAGAAGAGCGATTTAAATTAATGTTTATATGTAGTCAATTTGGTTTTTGTGCAATACACTTGTAAAGTAGAGATTATGTTAAAAGAATCAGAAATTCGACCGGATGAATTAATGAAGGCTCAAGCGGAGCGACTGCTAGCTGATATTAGACGTTTACTAGAGCACAAGCAGGATTTTGTCACTGTCAATTGCCCTGCATGTGCTTCCCATGAAAGTCACAAAGTATACGAAAAATACGAGATTCAATTTGTGATGTGTGACTCGTGCGAGACTGTATATGCAAACCCTCGACCTAGTCCTGAACACCTAGATGAATACTATCGAGAATCTGAAAATTACGCTTATTGGAATAAGTATATTTTCCCGGCTTCAGAAGCAGCTCGACGCGAAAAAATATTTAAGCCACGAGTGCAAAAAGTTATTGATATTTGTAAAAAATTTTATGTACCAACCAATACGCTATTGGAAGTAGGAGCAGGGTTTGGCATTTTCTGTGAAGAAATTCAGAAAACAGGAGTTTTCCAAAAGGTGATTGGGGTTGAACCAACACCAGACTTGGCACAAACCTGCCGTAATCGTGGTATAGAAATTCTTGAAAAGCCGATAGAGGAAATTAATTTTGGGAATGAAGTCATTGATGTAATTGTAAACTTTGAAGTAATTGAGCATCTCTTTGCTCCTAGTAATTTTGTAGCAAAATGTTATGAATTGCTAGCTGATGGAGGAATATTTATCCTCACCTGCCCGAATGCTAAAGGGTTTGATATCGTAACTTTGGAGAATAAATCTAGTGCAGTTGATAATGAACATCTAAATTTGTTTAATCTAAATTCTCTGACAATATTGTTAGAATCTTGTGGTTTTGATGTACTTGAAAAGCAAACACCAGGAAGACTGGATGCTGAATTAGTTCGTAAGCAAATTGTAGCCGGTAATTTTGATGTCAGCAATCAACCTTTTTTAAAACAAATTTTGATAGATGAATGGGAGAGTAAAGGCGAGGCATTTCAAGATTTTTTGTCCACAAATAATCTATCATCAAATATGCTATTGGTTGCTAGGAAACCTTAAATGAATCTTATTATTCGTGCAAATGCTTCTCTAAAAATAGGTACAGGTCATGTGATGCGCTGTCTAGCCTTAGCTCAAGCTTGGCAAGAAACAGGGGGTGAGGCTATTTTTATTCTGAACACAGAAGCATGTGTACTACAGGAGCGTCTGCGATCGCAATCAATGAAAGTTGCTCACCTATCAGTGTCTTCTGGAAGTACTGAAGATGCCAAGCAAACAGCAAGTTTTGCACACCAGTTTGATGCTGAATGGGCAGTAGTAGATGGTTATAACTTTGGAGCTGACTATCAGCGAGTAATTAAAGACGCCGGGTTACGGCTGTTGTTTATTGATGACTATGGCCATGCAGCCCACTACTGGGCGGACCTAGTGTTGAATCAGAATGTGTATGCCCATCAGGGACTGTATCCTAAACGGGAATCCTACACCAAGCTGCTGCTGGGTACCCAATATACACTCCTGAGGAAGGAATTCTGGCCTTGGCAAGGCTGGCAGCGGCAGATGCCGACAGTGGCACGGAAGGTGCTGGTTACTTTGGGAGGAGCAGACCCCGATAACGTGACCCTGAAGGTGATTCAGGCGCTACAGCAGGTCAAGGTTAAAGGACTCGAAGCAGTGGTGGTGGTTGGGGGGAGTAATCCTCATTATCAGCAGTTACAGGCAGCAGTGCATGATTCGGGGGCAGCAATTGCACTAAAGTATAATGTGACGAATATGCCTGAGTTGATGGCTTGGGCTGATATTGCGATCGCAGCTGGGGGAAGTACTTGTTGGGAGTTAGCGTTTATGGGGTTACCAAGTGTAATTATAATTTTGGCTGACAACCAGAGAGCGATCGCGGAAAAACTTGATGGCATAGGAGTTGCGGTAAATCTAGGCTGGCATGAGGAAGTTTTGGTTGCACATATAATACAAACACTTACTGAGCTACTTTTATA
>NZ_JAAHHW010000284.1 GCF_010692325.1 Moorena sp. SIO3I8
CATTGTCGGGGTAGCCGTCGGCTTACCCAATTGGTTGTTAATAGTTTGCTTAGTCCGGGCGAGAGCTTGGCGTAAGGCTCTTTGGGCGAGAGTGTAAACCAATAAACAAAGACGGTCATCAAAGAGAAGCAGTGGTTCACTCCCCTCTCCGACGAAGATGTTCAGTGGCAATGCCATTCAAAGAATTTTTCAAATAGGTATAGTGGAGCGCTGACTTTGCCCTTACCATTGATAATCATGGCTTTTACCGCTACGACCGCACTGAGCTTCTCTTGGGAGTGGGTTCCCAACTCCTGGTTAATTTGTTCCACTAGCCCGATCTGGTCAATGATGCCTGCCACTATGCCACAGTGGTCAAGATCTTGTACTCTAATTGAAGATGCTATTGGTTTCATCCTTCGAAAATACCATAGTTATCCTCTCTAACCT
Source organism: Moorena sp. SIO3I8 (assembly GCF_010692325.1). Taxonomy (GTDB): domain Bacteria; phylum Cyanobacteriota; class Cyanobacteriia; order Cyanobacteriales; family Coleofasciculaceae; genus Moorena. The sequence continues at coordinate 430 of NZ_JAAHHW010000284.1, forward strand.
GCGGAATGTGGGTTGTATGACTAATTTTCAGCAAAAACTTCTCTTACCGCTTCTGATAATTTATTTAATCCTATATTTAACACCTCTTCTTCAATAATCAGTGGCGGTAAAAATTTAACTACTTGACTGTTGCTACCACAAGTTTCCACTAATATTTTTTTTTTAAATGCTCTGCTGGAAACTTGTTTTGCCAAACCTTCTTTCGGCATTTCTAGTCCCCAAATCATACCTCTACCTCTAGCTTGCATTTGTAATTCTGGCAATTCATCAGCAAGTTTTTGTAATGATTTTTGAATAATCTTAGATTTATATTCAACAGCCTTGGTTAAATCATCGTTTTCCCAATAACCAAGTAACTCCGTTGCAGCAACAAAAGCCAAATTATTACCTCTAAATGTACCTGTATGTTTTCCAGGAAGCCATTGATCAAGTTCTGGACGAATCAATAGTAGTGCCATTGGTAGCCCACCTCCAATGGATTTAGATAAACAAATCATATCTGGCAGAATTCCAATTTTTTCAAAACTAAAAAAGGTACCTGTTCGTCCATTACCGACTTGTATATCGTCAATAATAAATAATATATTAAACTCACGACATAATGCCTGAAGTTTTTTTAACCAAGTTTCACTAGCAATATTAATACCGCCTTCTCCCTGTATAGTTTCCACAATTATTGCGGCGGGTATCTCAATACCACTACCGGGATCTATTAATAGTTTTCGCAAATAGTTAATCGTGTCAACGTCTTTGCCGAAATAGCCATCAAAAGGGACATGATATACATTTATCCTGAGACTATAAGCTTTATCATGATAAAACTGATTGCCTGTTATAGCAAGTGATCCCATCGTTAAACCATGATACCCATTGGTAAAAGCAATGATATTAGAACGCTTCTTGACCATACGAGCCAGTTTCAAGGCTGCTTCAACTGCATTAGTACCAGTTGGTCCAGTAAATTGCAGTTTATATTCAAGATTTTTGGGTACAAGAATAGTATCTGAAAACTTTTGCATAAAATTCCTTTTGGCAACAGTTGCTTTGTCTAGTGAGTGTACAATACGATTGTTTTGCAGATAGTCTATCCAAGCATTTATCACTTTGGGATTATTATGTCCATAATTCAAAACCCCTGCTCCGGCAAAAAAATCAATATATTTATTTCCCTGTTCATCATAAATTACTGCACCTTCAGCCATATCAAAAACAGCAGGAAAAGAACGAATATAACTTCTAACATTTGACTCTAAAGACTCTATGATTTTCATGATTTATCAATTAATTTTTATTTAATTTAAGAGGAAAAATTTTATATAAAATCTCAGGAGCGTGTGATTCTGTATCAAAATGATAAACATCAAGAAATGAATTGGTTTGGCAATTAGCTTTATTTTCCTCGGCAAAACCCATAAAAAGATTTTGTGATAATTTATTTGCCGGTGAAATGGTTGTTTCTAAACTTTGAATATCACTAAAATTTGGTTGTTTGGTTAGCCATTTTAACATATTCGTGGCAACTTTTCTGCCTCTGGCTTTTTCGGCAACGGCTACCTGCCATATAAACAGGCATTTCGAATTTTCGGGCTTTAAATAACCAGAGATGAAACCGATTATTTTCTGCTCATATTCTGCCACAACACAAGTATTTTTAAAATCACTACAAATAAGATAATAATAGTATTGGGAGTTAACATCTAAAGGTGGGCATTTTTTGATTAGATGATAAACCTCAAGTCCATCTTCTAACCTTGGATGTCTGTAAGTTATAATAGAATCGGCTTTCATATTTAGTTGACTTTTTTTT
>NZ_JAAHHW010000285.1 GCF_010692325.1 Moorena sp. SIO3I8
GCTCCCCTCATTCTTTTCTGAGGATTTTTCCTTTTTGTGCTTGACATTTATATTTATCATCAACTATACTAATAATATAGCAGGTAAAGAGCACGGAGTTAAAGGATGTGATTTAATTTATGGCGAATCTTAGGCAGACATTTCGTATTTATCCCAATCAAACAGCTAATTCAAAGATGTTTTATGCGAGAAAACTGCATCAGTTACTCTATAACGCTGGGATAGCCGTTCGCCCTTGGCGGCTCCTTCGGAGCATCGTCCCTATGAATGGAAGGCTAACAAAAAATCCATAGGATACTTTGATCAGCAGAATTGCTTGCCTGATTTCAAGAAGTGCTGGCCGGAGTACAAGGAGTTATACAGTACTTCTTTGCAGGCCACTCTTAAAAGAGTAGATTTGGCATATAATCGGTTCTTCCAAGGGTTGAGTGAAATTCCAAAGTATAAACCAATTCGGAAATACTCTGGATGGACTTATCCTAGTAAAGCTGGTTGGAAGGTTAACACTGACGGGAAGAATGGCACTTTGACGTTAAACGACCTTGGCATCACTATAAAGATGCGTGGTCAAACAAAATCTTGGGGAACTCCAACAACCTTAACTATTACTTACAAGCCTAGTGTTAATGCTTGGTATGCTTCAATAACTGTCAAAATAGAATCCCAAACAGCTAAATACGGATCAGGATCTGACTTGACGTATGAAAAAATCGTAGCTTATGACTTGGGAACTGAAACAGCAATTACAGCTTTCAATGGCAGAGAGTTTGAGGAGATAGCTAACCAGCGCTTTACGAAGACCTTAGAATCCAAGGTTAAAGCCGCTGGTAAGGAAAAGCGCAGCAAACAGGCTCCTAATTTCAAAAAAGGCATAAAAGCGTCTAAGCGTTGGAAGAAGGCGAACAAAAAAGAATCCAAATTAAAAAGAAAAGTTGGGTTAGCGCGCAAGGATTGGCAACACGTCTTGATGCAGTCGCTCATGGGGGAAACCCCCAAGACCGCGCTGCATCGCAAAGTTACGTCAGATTTATCTAGTCGTTATGACATCGGCGTAACTGAAAAGCTAAATACAAAAGGGATGACCCTAAAAGCTAAGAAAGGGTCAAAAAGGAAAAAACAAAAAGCTGGATTAAACAAGGCTATTTTGGATGTGGGATTCGGCACTCTTAATAAAATGCTGACCTACAAAATCGAACTCAAAGGCGGAATTGTCCTTCAACTACCGACTAGACAATTAAAACCATCTCAGCGTTGTCCAGAATGTGGGAAAGTTCACAAAAGTTGGGCTGAACTATCGAATAGATACCATGTCTGTGATGCTTGCGGCTTTGAGTTCGATAGAGACAAGACAAGCGCAATGGTAATGTTCAATGCAGCTAATGGAAAACAGCCGGGGTACGGGACTGACCTCGATAAACGTGGATTTTCTAGCTCTACCTCAAAGACTAGTAAGCACACTGGCTCGATGAGGCAACTAGGTCAGAAGTTACCGCAAGAATAAGGCAGCCTTTATGGTTGGTCGGCTATGGGTAAAGGGTTAAAACTTTATGATTAAGGCTGCCTTATTCTAAGGTTTCGTCTCCGGAAAGATGAAGCGTCAAAAATCACGTTCTAAGGACGGGTCTGCTGACACCCCGTCCTGGCCGTAGGCCACGCCAAAGGCGAACGACCAGGACGGGGTAGTTCATTTAAACTAAAACACTAAAGGAGTAGTGTGATTTTAAGTCAAGTCAACTTGACCTAACTATTACCTCTAGGCTTGACCTATAAGATAAATTCTGGAAGATAAATCCTGTAGGCTTGAGTGAAACTTTATAATAGCTTTGCTTAAATTGGCTAAACAAGTAGTTTGGCTAAATGCCAGTATAGTGTTGGGACAAGTATAGGACAAATTAATGGCTCAGGAAAGAACTTTACCTAAAGTAGAGGATTACAGACCCATTACCAGCGCAGAAGGATTACTCCTTTACGAGGATATGATGCTCGGGCGCTTGTTTGAGGACAAATGTGCTGAAATGTACTATCGGGGCAAAATGTTTGGTTTTGTCCACCTCTACAACGGTCAAGAGGCAGTGTCAACAGGAGTCATCAAGGCGTTGCGTAATGGTGAAGACTTTGTTAGTAGCACCTATCGTGACCACGTCCATGCCTTAAGTGCAGGAGTGCCAGCACGGGAAGTGATGGCAGAGTTATTTGGCAAAGCAACAGGCTGCAGCAAGGGACGCGGTGGT
>NZ_JAAHHW010000286.1 GCF_010692325.1 Moorena sp. SIO3I8
CCTTGTCCCAACTTCAAGACATTTGGTAGTGTTGTTACTATGTTGTTGGCATAACCGGACGAATGCTGACGATTTTTCCTCCCATACGAGTAATGCGCTGCATCTCTTCATTCATTTGGCTGTAGGGAACCTGAATAAAGATACTGCTACTCTTGGGTAAAGGGTAACTGTTTTTAGTGTTTTCTTCCTTATGCCATAACCCTGTTACCTCATAGACAAAGGTACGACTTTCTGATGGTGAATTAGAACTGTCAAAAATTAAAGATTCACCCAGCATGTTTCCGATACCTCCTAATAGCTAACTCAGATTAGATCAACTCCCGAACTTCTATTTTTAGAGCAAATGTGATCTAAGCAAGTGTTATACTAGCGACTTTACCTCCCATTTTGTTAATTTTCTGGAGCGTATCCGATAGCTTCTCATAAGGAACCAGAAGCTCTTTGCTAACGCGGCGCACTTTGGGATATCTAGGCAAGTTCATTCCTGATACTTCCAACCGATAAATACGACCTTCTCTTGCTGGACTTCGGAAGGTTTTATTGGGCGTAACACCTTTTTCAGAGGCTCGGTACGCCCAACCTTCACTACCGCCGGAAGGACCAACCACTGCTGAAACACTATTAAGAGCAAGTTCACTAGCAAGGCGAGACGCTTTACCTTCAACTTGTGCGCGATCGCTATTGGCATAGCCTCGGTAAAGGCGGAACATGCGAGTAAAGCCCACAACCTTTTGTCCGGTTTGAGTTGAGAAGCCTCGATAATAAGGCACGATGAAGTCACCAAAGTTTTCATCGTATTCAGCAGAATCGATATAGGAATCAATATCTGCTTCAAAGCCCTTGTTTTGGTAGAGGTCAAGGTGGTAAATTACCTCAGACTCATCATAGGGAGCTCGACCTAGCAAGTGCTTCAAGTTTAACTCAATCACCCGAGTTTGGAAGCTGTTGTACAGAAATTTCGACTTGTATAGCTCCGACTTAGCTACAGCTCGCACAAACTCCCGCACCGTGAGAGAGCCATTGCAGAGCAGGGATTCTAAACCGGTGAGGCGCTCATAAGCCATGATGTAGTCGTTACCGAGTACTTGTCGGTAAACAGCTTGAATGACGGCTTTGGCATCATCTTGGCTCCAGTTGGGGCGCAGTTCAATGGGGTTGCTATTGCTAAAGGCAGAGGTGCCTAAGCGGGATGCTGCTGTTGTAATTGCCACTTACTCTACTCCTATAGGACTCGACGTTTAGATGTTCTAGAAACTTCAGGCACGGGTAATACTCATGACTTGACAACCGCGCTTGTTTAGTTTTTGCAGGGTGGGAGATAGCCGTTCGTAGGGCACGACATATTCACTGATGCTGCGCCTGATCTGAGGGGCACGTCCCAGACCTCCTTGAGTTACTCGGAGTCGATAGAACTGTCCCTGAATGTTTGCAGTTGTGCCGGTGAGTGCTTGTCCGCCATTTGGGGTTCGCACGGGGTTTGCCATATTGCGAGCTAGCTCATAGGTTAAACTAGCACGACCGCCCTTGCCCTGAGCGCGATCGCTATTGGCGTAACCACGATAGAGCTCGAACATGCGGGTAAAGCCGACGGTTTTTTGTCCCGGTTGATTGGAAAAGCCTCGATAGTAGGGTACGATGGAGGTGCCAAAGTTCTGCTCATACTCAAGGGAGTTTATGTAGGAGTCGATATCTGCCTCAAACCCCTGGTTTTGATAGATATCGAGATGATAGATGATTTCAGACTCATCATAGGGAGCCCGACCGAGTAGGTGCTTGAAGTTCAACTCAATTACTCTCGGATGAAAGTTGCTGTAGAAGAATTTCGACTTGTAGATTTCTGACTTGGCGACAGCCCGCACAAAATCCCTTACAGTCAGGTAGCCTTGGCAGAGTAAAGACTCAGCACTGGTGAGACGCTCAGAAGCCATGAGATGGTCGTTTCCGAGTACTTGTCGGTAAACAGCCTGGATAACAGCCTTAGCATTGTCTTGGGTCCAGTTGGGGCGCAGTTCAATGGGGTTGGCATTGCTAAAGGCGGAGGTTCCCAGCCAGGATGCTGCTGTGGTAATTGCCACTTGTTGTTCTCCTAATTTTTAATATTGCTTGATAGTGGTGAGATTTCAGTTGCCTTAGGCTGGCGTAATACTTGTTATTCGATCACCTTGCTTGCCAAGCTGCCGCAAAGTATACGATAACTGATCGTAAGGCACCAGATACTCGCTAATT
>NZ_JAAHHW010000287.1 GCF_010692325.1 Moorena sp. SIO3I8
CCAAAAGTTTTTCCATCTCCGCTTCTGTATTTACTTTTTCCAAAGCTTCTTTAACTTGTTGGAATTGGGTCATCCCTCGGTTAACTTGAGTAGTAATTTGAGTACTGACTTGTTTATTAATCCGCACTGTGTTAATAATTCCCAAAGGAATCAGCAAGAAATATAGCACTCCCAGCACCAAAGCTAACCAGGATAAAACCTTCACAACCAGGACTTCCCATCTCTCGCGCCCATGGCGCTCTCCATAAAACACCAGGGCTAAGCCGAGTAAAGGTACAGGCACCCGTTCCACCAATGCCCCTATAGTCTGTAATTCCCAGGCAGGATTCATAAAGTTTGGTGGGATCAACGTTTCAACTACGTCAAATACAGTTAGCACTAAAAGGCCATAACCTATCCAGTGCAACAGAGTCGCAGACCTTAGAACAGAAAAGTTAAACTGCCGTATATCCTCTACGGATTCAGTCAATTTATTGCCATCTAATTTAGTCATATATTAAATATTCCTTCATAATAGGACACGATTGTCGTAAACCTTACCTCAAGGTTTAGGAAAGTGTAAATACCACCAGTCGTACCAGTCAGGCCAAACATTTTCCAGCACTTGATAGGCAGCTTCAGGGGAAGAATTCTCTAGAGGAATAGAAAGATGAGCCCACAGACAACGGTTGTCTTGTAGCTTTACCTGACCCAGTAACCATAGCAGCAGCCGACGGGAGCGTACATCGTAAATATCCCGATTTTTCTTGAACTGATAACTGGTGACCATACTGCCACCCCGGGGGTTGATACAAGAACTGAGGTAAGCCCGCTCTTGGTACACAAATAAGCGATGAAAACCTATTTTTTTCTGCTGGCGTGACACTATTAATTCTTGACTAGCAGGTTCAATCCCTATGTACTTTTGAAGGAATTTATTAATATCACCCCCGCTCTGAACTAAATAGCGCATCTTTATATCTAGAGGTAAATCATTCTGAATATATCGATAGTGCTTGCCAGCTTGTAGTGTTTTATCAACAGCCGTTTGACCAGTCAAACCTTGACTTTCCAGAGGCTGCCATTCTGGTAAGGGAACTGTAGCTGGAAATTCAAAAGGGGTGATGGGACGAGCGCTTGTAGTTGGATACCAAATTACTTTGCCCATAACTGATAAAGTAGCCCCAAAAACAAAAGCTAGCAGCCAAATACGTAGTGATTTCCAATCGAGCATGACATCAAGGCAAAAGGTAAAAGGCTTGCAGGTCTAGGACATTCTTGGGACTAGAAGCCCTGGGTGTTTATGAGGTTTAAGGTTCTACGCTCTAGAGTTTAGGCTAATGGTTGAATTGCTCTAAGGTTCTAACAAGCCTATGAAGCACAACTTTATTACTACCTAGCCCTGATCTGCTTTTTTTATAGCTAATATCTAATAATGCCTAATACTTAGACTTTAGGTTAGTGGCTTAATCTTCAGTCTTTGGTGCATTCTGTTGAAGTATAAAATTGCAGAAGAAACCGAAAATAATGACAGCAGCCAATGAAAATATCATTGAACCATCTCCAAAATGCCAATATTCAAAGGATTCATAACTATAATAAGCGACTAAAATAGCCATCAGGCTAACTCGAATAGAATTAACAATAAATCCTACTAAAATAGCTATCAGTGGTACCAAAAATTTTTGAACCCGGCTAGTAGGGAACATAAATAAGAATAACAACGATATTCCCAACAACTGAAGCATAGAACTGACGCCAGAACAGCCGGGATTTACTTCTATTCCTCCGGTTGGCAGGATTAAATAAACCCCTTGCCTAGAGACTTCAAATCCTGAGTACCAAAGGAGCAATCCAGAAAACTTAGCAGTTAATGTGGATACATCAATCAGTAATGTTGGCAATCCAGATGGTATAGCGAGACATAAAAATATAGTAAGGTGCTGCCAATATTGCTTTAATCCCTTCACTCCAGATGCCAGCAGTCCCAAACCCAATACTGAAATCAAAGGAGAAAAGCGGATAAAAATGTCATAGCCTGATACAAATGTAGATCGCAACAGTACTAACCCAATTAATAATGACCCTAAAACGCCAGAAAAAATATCACTTTCTAGGTCCAAGGTATGGCGTTTTTCCCATACCATGTAAGACACAGCCACCCAAAATAAAAAACTTGTACTTAGTAAATCAGCAATGTTACTCCTGTCAGCCAGAGTCAATTGAATTGC
>NZ_JAAHHW010000288.1 GCF_010692325.1 Moorena sp. SIO3I8
CCAAAAACTCGGGATTCTTAAAGGTAACATTCTTCAGCTGATGATGGGGAGGCAACAGAGTATTCAAGAAGTCGATCAACAGTGCCTTGTTTGGCTCAGTGCCAAAGACACGTTTAAAGCCGAAATCCGTGAGCAGGTCAATGTATTTATCTGGCAACAGGAAAACCATTTCAAAATGCTTTTATGGCTGATAGGGAGTAGGGAGTAGGGAGTAGGGAGTAGGGAGTAGGGAAATAGGGAACAGGGAGTAGGGAGTAGGGAGTAGGGAGTAGGGAAATAGGGAACAGGGAGTAGGGAGTAGGGAGTAGGTAACTTCTGATTAATAATTATAACAATTAATTTAGGATTGCTATCTAGCTTTTTATAGCCTAATGAGGTATGTAATTTATGGCATGTATGAGGTACACTTATCAACCTCAAAGTCCCCCTTTTCAAGGGGGATTTAGGGGGATCCCTTTGCACCTCATGGAAAAGATAATTGCTAGATATTTTTTCCCTGTTCCCGATTCCCGATTCCCGATTCCCGATTCCCTACTCCCTATTCCCTAAAAACCCAAAAATTTGTACCTCACCCAAATAATTGCTATATTCACTCCATAGCACTTCTAAAAAAGTCTATTGTTTCTTTCAACGCCACAATAAACCGATCAATCTCTTCACGAGTATTATAAAAATACAAACTAGCTCGTGCTGTACCCGTCACTCCTAAACGATGGTGCAAAGGTTGAGTACAATGATTTCCAGAACGAATAGCTACACCGTCTTGATCCAACAGCGTAGACACATCACTAGCATCCAATCCTTTAATATTAAATGTTGCTAATGCTGCCCTACCTTTACCATCTATTGTTGGTTGGGGACCATACATGATTAGATCGGGAATTTCCTGCAACTGCTTAAACAAATAAGCGGTTAATTCTTCTTCATAGCTATGGATAGTATCCATACCCAACCCAGTCAGATAGTCTACCGCAGCACCAAGTGCGATCGCTTGAGCAATGGCTGGTGTCCCCGCTTCAAATTTATGGGGTAAATCCCCATAGGTGGAGTGGTCCAGAAATACCTCCGCAATCATTTCACCACCACCTAAAAATGGAGGCATGGCTTCCAGTAAGTCCAGTTTCCCATACAGAAAACCAATCCCGGTGGAAGCACACATTTTATGACCGGATGCCACTAGCCAATCACAATTCATAGCTTGGACATCAATGGGCATATGGGGGACACTTTGGCAAGCATCAATCATTACCATAGCGCCATAGTTATGTGCGATCGCAATAATTTCCTCTACTGGATTAATACATCCCAAAGTATTCGAGACATGAACCACACTTACCAGCTTGGTTTTCTCAGAAATCAGCTGTCGGAACTCTTCTAAATCAAACTCCTGAGTTTCGGTTAATTCCACATACTTTAGTACCGCTCCAGTTTTCTGAGCAATAATTTGCCAAGGCACCAGATTGCTGTGGTGTTCCATAACCGAGAGAATAATTTCATCTCCCTGGCGCAGATTTTCCAAACCCCAGCTGTAAGCCACTAAGTTAATCGCTTCCGAAGCATTGCGGGTAAAAACAATCTCTTGTCGTGACTGGGCATTTACAAAACTAGCTACCTTATCCCGTGCCCCCTCATAACCGTCTGTCGCTCTAGTGCTAAGGGTATGGACACCTCGGTGAACATTAGCATTGTCCATTTCGTAGTAGTGGCGCAGTGCATCCAGTACTGCTACCGGTTTCTGGGCAGTAGCCGCATTATCGAAGTAAATCAGCGGTTTACCGTTAACGTCCTGGTGCAAAATAGGGAAGTCAGCCCGGACTTGATCAGCAATGGTTTTTTCTTGAGTTAAGGTCATTTTACTGTTGAACGTTATTCCGTTCCCGTTTTGAACTTATGACTGTTTCCGAAAGTCTTTGGCGAAGAGAAGCTAGGGGAATTTGATTGATTATTTCTGCTACAAACGCATCAATCAAAAGGTTACGGGCATCGGTTTCCTTCAGTCCACGACTTTGCAAATAGAAGACTTCATCCGCTTCCAACTGACTGACTGTAGCACCGTGGGAACATTTCACATTATCAGCTGTAATCTCCAACTGAGGCTTGGTATCAACTCTAGCCTTCGGCGATAGCAACAAATTACGATTCAACTGAGCTGCATTGGTCAACTGGGCTGCTTGAGGAACAGAAACCTTACCATTAAA
>NZ_JAAHHW010000289.1 GCF_010692325.1 Moorena sp. SIO3I8
TTGAATTCATAAAAAGCAGTACCTTGCCCATCTGATAAGTTCATCCCGCGCTGGGCAATCTTTTTGAGAATTTGTCCGCCAGATAAGTCCCCTAGATAGCGGGTGTAGGAGTGAGCAACCAATAGTTCTGGTTGCTTCTCAGAGATATCTTTAATTCTTTGCACATACTCTTTAGCCGCCACTGAAGGGACTACTTTCTCTTGCCAGTTAGAACCGAAGTAATAGCATAGGTCTTGCTCTAGGGTCTTTTTCCGATTGAGCTCTTGGAAGTAGATTTTTGAAAGAATCGGGTGTTCCCGATGGCGCTCCATCTCCTCTTCCATGGCGGAATAGACGAAGTAAAGGTTGGATACTAATTTACGGTAGGAGGTTTTTTCAACGGTTCCTTTCAAAAAGCACTTGACAAAACCCACATTCTCTGCCATGGTGTGGGATTTTTTTGTGCCTTCACGCAACTTGGTGGCTAAATTGGTACTCATTATTTATTTTTGTTCCTAAAGTTGACGGTATTTGTATTACTACTTACAGACAAGCGAATATCTTTCCAAATTCTTAGAGTAAACTGATTTAATTAAAAATGTTGTTAAGAATTCTTACGTAAACCCGAGATCCTACCTCCCCCACCCTGAGAGAGCCAGTTCATAGATCGTGAAACTGATCAGTTTAGCAACGGTTTGATCACTACAGAGAGGGGAGGGGAGAAGTTGTACCCTAGATTCAAAGGCTCAACTGTCGTAACCATCCAAAAAACTCTAGAAACTAGCAAGACACCAGAAGTCTTTAAGTAAAAATACTTAGGCAGTCTCGTGAAAGGCGGTGTGACCCCAGTGAGGTTCCAACGCCCACGGGAACGGGCACCAAAAGAGTGGAAATTTGGTTAAGCATCGTGACGCTGCCAATGCCTTGGCAGTTTGATCAGATTTTTTCTAGCCCGGAATTCCCAGAGAGTCTATGCCTTGAATTGACGCAACACACTAAACGCCTGAGAACGCCACCCTTCTGGCAATAGGGACAGCACCAAACCAACCCAAGCTTTTGAGGGAGAGCAAGCTTTTCCTGACCAAACTAGTTCACGTCCCTTTGATGTTTGTCCAATTTCAATCAGGCGAAATCCTAGTAGTAGCTTAGTTTCCGTCAGGCGCGATCGCCTAACTGTCTCCAACATTTCTGACTCAAACTTATAACTTTCTAGATAACGCAGTTTATCCTTTAAATAGGGAATTGCTCGACTAATCCCTTGCTGTTGGGCATGGAATCGATATTCCATTAACAATTCTGGTAAATAATAGGCTTTCTTTCCCGCCATAGCCAGCCGAACGAATAAATCATTATCTTCACAATTTTGGATATTAGGACGCATAAAATCTACGTCTTTCAACGCCTGCATCCGAAACAACGTAGCGCCAATTTGAAAGCTCTGCTGAATAAAAACAACCTCGATTAAATTCTCAACGATACCTTCCACTAACTTGGTTCTACCCCACCTCTGAGAATTTAATTTTGTAGCTGATTCGTCCCGAGTATTATTGATGGTAATTACCCAATGATCTGTACCAACAAAATCAATACTATGATCTGGCTGTAAGATAGCCGTTGTTTTGGATAAAAATTCAGGTGTCAGCCGGTCATCATCATCAAATTTAATAAAATATTCCCCCAATGCGGCATCAAATCCAGAGCGCATATTATTACTTTTGCCAAGATTGTTGGGGTGACGGATGTAGTTAATTCGGCTATCCTGATATTGGGACATTAACTTAGGAGTTTCATCAGTTGAACCATCATCACAGATAATTAATTCCCAGTCTTGATAGGTTTGTTTAATAACACTGTCAATCGCATAAGGAAGTAAATTAACGCGATTGAATGTAGGAATACACACACTAACCTTGGGGACTCGTTGAATCATTGTATTGTTATAGATGAAACTATCAAGCCACTCAATTCATTGATTTTTTGACATAAAATTATCCTATTGGATACCTGATATCAAGTCCGGTTACAACGCACTAGATATGACTTATAGCAATGTCTTGATGCAGTCGCTCATGGGGGGAACCCCCTTTGGCGGCGCTGCATCGCTTTATTACCTAACCTGAAGATATGATGAAAATTCTCATGCTATCTGCCACCTTTCCTTATCCCCCCACTAGGGGAGGAACTCAGGTACGGACATTTAATTTACTAAAACATCTTAA
>NZ_JAAHHW010000029.1 GCF_010692325.1 Moorena sp. SIO3I8
AGCATGCCTCCGAAATTTCTATCTCTACATAAATCAAATTTTGGAGATATTGTATGTCTGTCTACGTTGGTAACCTTGCACGTGAGGTGACAGAAGAGGATCTGAAATCTGTGTTTGAAGAATATGGTCAAATCAAGCGAATTCACATGCCCACCGATCGCGAAACAGGTCGCTTCAGGGGCTTTGCTTTTGTGGAAATGAACACAGAGGAGGAAGAAGCGAAGGCCATTGAAGACCTTGATGGAGCTGAATGGATGGGGCGCGATCTCAAAGTCAATAAAGCCAAGCCTCGCGAAAAAAGAAACTCATTTGGGGGCGGTCGCAGAGGTGATAACTTCTCTCGTCGCTACTAAGCTCGCTAAGATCCAAATCAAAACCCAATTCTGAGATCTGAACGCAGGGCAGGGGTTTTCCCCCTGTCAAAATCTACGCTGCGCATCAGAATTTAGGGAGTAATCCTGGTAGGGTAAAGGAAACCCAAACTCTAGTTGGAAGATACTAGTGTGCGTAGGATTGCTGTCTATAAGTGGATTGAAGGCATCTCAAACTCTTTGATTCAGACAAGTATGAACGTTTAAGACCTAGAGTAGGAAAACCCAAATAGGCAGTGTTCAGATCGAGAATCACACTAGTTGTAGTGTGTGAGTTAACCAACAATATCATTAATTCCACGGCTCATAGCTAAAGTTAGTTTTAAGGGAGATATTGTAGCAAACTCTCCAGGCTGAAGCGTGGAGGTAAACCATCACAGTCCACTTGACAAGGAGTAAGGAAAAAATAAGGATTTGAGAGCCTGCTTTTGGCAGGCTTGATTCCGATTTCCTTGCCATAGACGAGTGCAGGCTATCCAGGTGCAAGATTATGATTTTCAACGGACTTGAGATATCAGCCATTCGTTTTAAAAACTGGCCAGATGCCAACACCTTCCGTCAGTTGTAGGAGTTTTGTCAGTCAATCAGAGGTTTGCCCTGTCCTGTACTTATGGGATGAATGATGACTTGTTATTCGACCACGGAAGCGATCAAAACAGGAGGACATTGAATGACCCAAGTGGTGGTTGGTGAAAATGAGCACTTAGAGTCAGCCCTACGTCGATTTAAGCGAAAAGTCTCCCAAGCTGGCATCTTTGCCGATATGAAAAAGAATCGTCATTTTGAGACATTTGCACAAAAACGCAAACGTAAAGAAATTGCGAGACATCGGGAACGTCGAAGACTCCGAAACCGTCGAAGACGGTTCTAGCAGGGTAGGGCTTTAGTCCCCTGCTTAACTTTTCTATAGCAATCGGTGTTGGAGTTGTCAGAGTGCGATTACTCCTGTACCATTACCGATTACCGGTTGCCTATTCCCGTTACCCATTACCCAAAACAACCTTGGATTATGAACACTAGTGCGGCTCTTTCTTACTCATACCCCTCTAGAAACTAGAGGGGTATGAGTAAGGGGATTCGTGAGGAAAATCCTCAAAAATCCTAACTGTTTTGCGGATGTGGGTGAAAACCCCACCCTTGAGGAGACAGTGCGATTCGTTGGCTATAAACCTTACCCACTAGGGTTCGGGGAACTAGCCGCAAGGCTTATATGAACCTTGACAACTTGATAACCATGTTGGTGTAAATCCAACCCTCCCGGAATCGGAGTGACAGCCCTACCCCCATTTATAGAAACTAACAAGTCTATAGATGAACGCAGGGGTCGAATAGTGAAGCCGAACCAATCCAGGTGAAGTTAGTAACAGGCAAGGGACTCATGGATACGAGAGAAAGGTATGTTGAATCATCGTGACAAGGGTGTGGCGAAATGGATTGATACGCCACAGACAAAAGTCAAAGAAAATTCTGGATAGCTGGTTTGTCTCCCAACTATCGATTCCCAACAACACTTCCGGTGAATAGTACCATCTTAAAAGTCCAAATAATGGTTATCAGGAACGAAGTAACCCCCATAGGTACTCTCAGTAAGGTCGATTACTGAGTAGGTAGTTAGCCGCAAGTCTTACGGGGGCAAGATTGAGCTCAGTTGCCAACGCCCAAGGTAACACTTAGGATATGCTGACGGACTCACGTTATAGGAAAAGAAATAGTTGTGAGACTTTAACTAGCATAGTAGTACAAATGAACGGGTAACTTCGGCCTAGATGCTTATTTCGAACCTTTTTTTCTTGCGCTTACCCTGGAACTTCGGCTCTGGAAAGAACCGGGAATAGGGAATTACAGCAGTTTTACAGATCTGATTTTACAGATCTGAGTGGGTAAGTCCTGAGTAGGTAAAAGGCTTGTATGGTGGCATGGTATGCCCCTATTACCCCCCTAAAAAAGCTGGGTAAACAAGAGGCTTACATCCATAGTCTTTACAAATGACTAATTACTAACTGATTTTTTCCAAATTACCAACATTACACCGCAGATAATCAAACCCAACCCCACGGCACGGCTAACGGGGATGGTTTCCTTAAAGAAAAAATAGCCCATCAGTACGGAGAAGACGTAAGTCAAGGATACTGAAGGACCAGCAACGCTGAGATTTACCCGCGTCAGCAACAAAATGTATGCCAGTGCCCCTAAACCATAACAACTTAGCCCTGCTATAATTTCTGGGGTCTTGGGTATACTGAATATCTGATCTAGCCAATTGCTAGCGTTAACTTTATCCAGCTTTTCGGCTCCAGTTTTGAGCAAGAACTGTCCAGTAGCACTGGTTAGGACTGACATTAAGAAAAGACTAAATTCTGCTAGAGTCACGAATATCTCAGAATTATAAGTGGTCGATGCTTCTTAATCCGATTGCTATTTTGATGTTATAGGCTTCAACCTTATGGAGCGATTAGTTATTGTGATTGCTCCTAAAATAGTGTTAGGAGATTGATTTTAAGTATTTATGGCTACTTCCAGCACTGCTACCTACACCGAAGAACAGATTTCAGCTTGGCTGCGGGGTTTATTTGCCGTTGCCTGGGCTGATGGTCACTTTGACCCAGAAGAACAAGAGGTTATGGCTCAAATCACCCAAGAGACATTGGCTCCTGGCACTGATTTGCAGTCTTTTGATAAACCCATTACTCCTGAAGAACTAGCAGCAGCTTTAGGTAAGGATAACACAACGGCAGAGAATTTTCTACGAACTGCCGTAATGGTAGCCTTGGCAGATGGGGTGTACTCTGCGACTGAAGCTGATGTTCTACACCAGTTCTGTGAAGCGCTAGGTCATAAGGTTGAGGCTCTTGAATCACTGCAGGTAACTCTTTATGACGGTAAGGCAACTGAGCAAAGCGATTCTGCTGATGCCTTAGCTCAAGAACCAGGAAGTTCTGACCATCCCCATTCGGATATTCTACAGCCAATGCGGGATTGGTTAGATGGTATGGATGTTAATGACCCACGGGTCGCTCGATTTATGTGTAAACTGATTCCTTCTCAGTGTCCGTTTGAACGGGACGTGAAGCTATTTAATCACAAAATCGTCCACATCCCACCGATGTGTAAGCTTAATCCTCTCTATGATCAGTTAGTCGGCTTGCGCTTCCGGGCTTTATCTTATTTAGCCGATGATTGTGGTGAAGATGTTTCAGCATATTTATAAGTGGTGATTGGTGATTGGTGATTAGTCATTAGTCATTAGTCATTGGTCATTAGTAGTTAGATTAATTAAGGGGAATCGGTTCAACTGACTGATGTCAAGAAAACACTAAGGACTAAGACCTAAGCACTAAGGACTAAAAACTAATTATGCAATTTATCGACCAAGCAGAAATTGAAGTTGTCGCTGGTAACGGGGGCGATGGAATTGTGGCGTTTCGGCGGGAAAAGTATGTTCCTGCTGGAGGACCGGCGGGGGGTAATGGTGGTCGGGGGGGTAGCGTGATTTTCAATGCTATCGAGCACCTGCAAACATTGCTAGATTTCAAATACGCCCATTGCTTTCGAGCTGAGAATGGGAGTCGGGGAGGCCCTAATAATCGGACGGGAAAAAATGGTAGCGATCGCATTATTGAAGTTCCCTGTGGCACGGTTGTCTACAATGCTGACACGGGAGAACTGCTGGGGGATTTGGTGAAACCTCGGCAAATGCTGTGTGTTGCCAAAGGTGGTAAAGGAGGTTTGGGAAATCGGCATTTCCTGAGTAATCACAATCGCGCACCAGAGCATGCTTTACCTGGACTACCAGGAGAGCAACTGAGGTTACGCTTGGAGTTGAAGTTACTGGCGGAGGTGGGCATTATTGGTCTACCTAATGCTGGTAAGTCTACTCTGATTTCAGCACTCTCAGCGGCACGACCCAAGATAGCCAATTACCCCTTTACCACTTTGATTCCGAATTTAGGTGTGGTTCGTAAACCAACTGGGGATGGTACTGTATTTGCTGACATTCCTGGGTTGATTGCTGGAGCTCATCAAGGTATTGGTCTGGGTCACGACTTCCTACGTCATATCGAACGCACTCGGTTGTTACTGCATTTGATTGATATTACTGCTGCTGACCCGATTGCTGATTATCAAACCATTCAACAGGAGTTACAAGCCTATGGGAGAGAATTGCCAGAACGTCCCCAAATTCTTGCCCTTAATAAGGTAGATGCGGTTGATCAAGACATGATCGATGAGGTGTCTACTTACCTAAATCAGCTTACTCAGGTACCAGTTTTTTCAATTTCAGCTGTTGCTAAAATCGGCTTGGATGCTTTGTTATCGAAAATCTGGCAATCTCTAGATCAGTTGTCAGTAGCAGATTGCTCAAAGGCAGCAGTCAACCTTCAACAGTAAACTCTCAAGGTTTAACCGGTAATTAATAAATAACTAATTATAAATGGCTAATTATTCAAGTAGTCATAGGCTTGTCGAGAAATGGTGCGAATCAGTTTTTCGGCACTGGCATCATTAAAGGGGCGTTTGACCATTACGCTGATAATGTAACGCTTGCCGTTGGGCATTTTTACTAAACCTACATCGGCCAGAAGTCGGCCAAGGGTGCCAGTTTTATGGGCAATGGTGGCACCATTACCTAGTCCTTGGGGTAATAGTGTGTTGGTCTTAGTTTGGATCATGATATCGATCAGGTCAGTACGAGATTGGGGAGAAATCCACTTACCTTGCTCAAGGTGAAAAATCAAACTAGCCAGTTCTCTTGGGCTAGTGGTGTTTGTTCCTGGCAAATCTGGTAGGGGGTTGCGCAGTACAGTTTTTTTCAAACCCCAAGAGCGGAATCGTTGATTGAGAACTTCGATGCCACCAAGACGTTCAATCAGCATATTCGTAGCAGTGTTATCACTAATGGTGATCATTTTGGTGGCTACTTCCAGAGCTTTGTACTGTTTGCCTGGTTTTTGATATTGCATGTTTCCAGAACCACCAGCAATCATCTCTGGTTTCATGGTTATATATTCATCTAAGAAAACTTTGCCTGCATCTACATCCTGAAAGAAAGCAATTAGAATTGGTAACTTAATGGTGCTAGCAGCAGGAAAAATGAGACGGCTATTTGATTCTAGGAAAGCACCGGTATCGAGATCATGGATGAAGATTCCGGGTTGCAATTGGGGGTGTTGCTTTACTAGAGTTTGAATTTGTTTTTGTAAGGGAGATTTGTTGAGCAGCAGGGGTGTCAATTGAGAACTAATTGTCTGACTCAAAGTCTGCTGGACTTCAATTGGAGCATTGTCTGTGGTTTTGGTAGATGGTTGGCTAGCAGTACCCAAGCTCGATAATACGGTACCTGCGATCGCTCCGAGACCAATTCCTACAATCAGCAAACGGATAATCAAAATCCATAGCCTGGTAGAGGAGTTTTCGGAACGGCGCTCTCGGCGAGTTCTCCGAATTTGTACAGATTGGTGATTGGGGGTTGGGAGGGGTAGTCTAGCTTTTAGTTGGCTTGTTTTGGAGGATTTAGGGGATAAATCAGCAACTAATTCTGGCTGAGGACGTTGCCGAATTGGATTACGAGAATTGGTTATGGTGGGCAAGGATGAGGACGCTCGTGTAGCAAAGGGATTGAGTCTTCTACGAAGGTTTGGTAACTGGGGTGTTCGGTATGCTACCCTCAGCTGGGATTGACTGGAGCGAATTGTAGAAGAGTTTGGTGAACGGGATAGACGAGCACGGGTACGCGGGGTAGGTGGCGGAGTTGACCGAGATTTATGTGATTTTGCGGATGAGCTTTGGCGGCGCGCTTTCTGTTTTGGTTGGGATTTGGAGGGTTTAATCTCCTTAGTTTGTGGCTGTTTACTAAGGTGGCGACGCGGGCGGCGGCGGGAGGAGGTTGGTTTCTGTTGTTTTTCCACTGCTGAATCTTAGGCTGAGGTTAACCAGATACATAAAACCCGAAACAATCTGCTAGTTCTCGGAATTTTCTGAGTATGGTCTAATGATAAGGGAGAGCACTTTAATGGATGTAGCAGTATCAAGCTTCCCTTTCAGTTTTTCGTGAGTGTTCCGATTACAGAGTTTTGATCTAGTACCAACAGTTGAAGCGCCCATCTATCACACCTCCAATAGAACCTATGCAAGCCTATTTTAGGACTGGTTTGGTTTTGATGGATCATCTACCCCAGACTTTGGTAAAAATTGTAGCGCCCATTCTACCTGGCGGAGCATTCCTCTGAGCATGTTGATCTCTTCTGTGGTAGGGGTTGCTCGGTTTAATAGACGTCGCAGCTTTTCCATCCGTGCTGCTTTGGTATGGGGATAAAGATAACCAATGTTCAATAATAAGGCTTCTAGATGCTTAGAGTAGCGTTCTATCTGGTCCAAAAGAGCAGAATCTTGGTAGGGGGGAGCGGGGGATAAGGGTTGACTTGGGACTGGTGATGGCTGGTGTGTACTTTGATAAAGTTGATATTGATAAAGTTCATAACAGCACACTGTTACCGCTTGGGCTAGGTTTAAGACTGGATAGGTGGAACTAGTGGGAATCCGGACAAACCGCTGAGCATGATTGAGTTCATCATTGCTCAATCCCCTAGATTCAGGGCCAAAAATCAGGGCAGAGGTTACGCCAGCTGACAATAACCAGGGTAAGGCGGTTCTGGGATGTTCGAGAGTAGTGGGAATGGCGCGGCTACGAGCAGTGGTTGCGATCGCTCTTTGACACCCGACTAAGGCATCTGGTATGGTTGCTACCACTTGGGCTTTTTCTAAGATATCTACCCCATGCACTGCCATCTGCTGTGCTTCTTGGCTGAGATGGTCACACTGAGGATTCACTAGCACCAGCTGGCATAACCCCATATTTTTGATCACTCGCGCTACAGAACCCACATTCAATGGACCAGCGGGTTCTACTAAAACAATCCTGACTCCCATATACATTTTCAAGGTTGAAGGTTGTTCTTGCCCAGGCGTCCCGTCCCTTGTCGGGTAGGTTGAAGGTTAACCTTCAACCACAAAACAGTTGCACCCCACAAAACAGTTGCACCATTTGTGCAAGTTCAGGACTTACGCAAAACTGGGCAACAAAGGCGCTGATGGTGTAGGGTGCGTTATTAAGGCACCCTACAGCTAGAGTCACTGCGTAAGTCCTGGTCCCTCTTGTCCCTGCTGATGGGGAAGCGACTGCATCAAGACATGGTGCTATCTTTGAGGGCAACTTTGCTATTAACCACTTGATATTAACGTGAGTTGGACTCAAGTCTGGACTAAAAATTCCTCTGGATCAGTATCCCAATTTACCCAGCGAATTGCCTCACGGGCTGATTCTACATGAGGCGGCACTCGCATAATGTGAACAAAGTTGGTGCTAGGACAAGTCATCTTGAGTAGAAAAATTGGCTCGATATCGATATCGTTATTAATTTTTAATAGGGTGTATTCTTGCCAGGAATCCAATCCCTGTGCTTCTAGGTCTTGGCAAATTCGGGCGTAACCAATTCCTTCAATGAGGACTCGCCTAAGTTCAGCGTTGGGTTCTTCTAAAAGCCACCCTGCTTGCCACTGGTTGGGGTTGACTGTCCCGTATTTTTCTGGTAGCGTCACGCCGTGATAGGAGTATAAGCTGAAACCATCGGCAAACTCCATGGCTGGCTGTCCTTCTCTATGAAGGCGGTGTTGAGTGTCAAATGAGAGCTTGGTTGGGCGATCGCAAACGAAGCAGATTTTTTCAAATGGGAACATCCAACTACAGTGTTTGACTAGGGATTGGAATATTTCCCATGTGGTTTGATGGTGAGGGCAATTTAAGACGGAAATATAAAAGTCAAACCGACTACTGTAAATACTCCAGTATAAGGGTGACATGAATAGTCTCAATTCAGTCCCAAGTTGTTCAAGTACTTGCAAGCCAATTCGAATTCGCTGTTGACTAACTGTTGAGGTATCTAGTTCATATAACAATTGGTTTTGCAATTGCCTGTGTAGTTGGGTTCCCATGGAAGTGTCCAAGGGTTGCCACAGTTTCTCTTCAAGTTGACGGCTAATCCGTTTAATGTTAAGCTTTCGCCCGAGTTGGTAGAGTAGCTCTTGTTGGAGTTCTTTGCCGAGTTGGGTGTTGAGATGTTGCCGTAGTTGACTAATCAATTGACTCTCCACTCTTGGCTGGAGTTGACTCTTTAGTTGGCTGTCAATGTGTTGCTGGAGTTGATTGAGGAGAATTTTAAAAAAACCGTAAGGGCTATCACAAAAAACAATATCTGGTACTGGTTTGCCAATGGCTGTATAGGCAGCGTTTATGGCTAATGTTGCTTCGTGACGATCAACGGCTCCAGTCAATAAAGATAAATTGTACCATTTTTCTTGATAATTTGAAATTAAAGTCTCTTGCTCTGGGGTAAGATGTTTGATGTTGGGTTGCCACATATCGCCATACCTGTGTTTGATATTCCGATTAAATCCCGATTTGAGAATAGTGCTGAGTGCTGAGTGCTGAGTGCTGAGTGCTGAGTTTAGTAAGTGGGGGAGTGTTTTCATCCAACGGTAGTTAGCTAGGAGTTATGGGATCTAATTAGTTATTCAGGTTAAGCTGGGTGTTTTTATGCTAAAGTATGTTTTTTGTCACAATTCTTAACAAATTAGTAAGCTGTCAGGTAATGCGCTACGCGCACGCTACTTGAGGTGCTAATGCGCTACGCGCACGCTACTTGAGGTGCTATTAACTTGTGTTTGACTACTTAGGATTGAGGATTAAATAATATGGCTATTCGGTACCTGTTATGCTAAACTGCTAAATTACATTAAATAAACCTACTACTTTATATAGCTTTGATATTTTGATAGTTGATTTTTTAGGCTAAATTAGCATACTAATTACGGAAGAACCCCCCTCTCGATCAATCATCGCTGTATTCTAAAACGCTATATTTTTGGCAAGGGGTTATAAGATAGCTACGATAATAAATTACTTGTAGCTCATCAAAATTACCTAAGCATGAACTGGTTTCCCCTATCCCGCAAACACTGTTCAACTAGCAAATTCCTAGCTTTATTTCTCTGTAGCTGCTTCCTAATTATTAGTTGTGGTGGTTCTCCTAGCAATCAACAGACAGGTTCCTCTAGCAGCAGTAACAGTAATAGACTCACTATCGGTACTACCCTAAAACCGAGAACCCTCGATCCAGCCGATGCCTACGAACTAGCAGCTAGTAACATCCATTACAGCTTAGGCGATCGCCTTTATACCTACAAGCTGGGTACCTCAGAATTAGTGCCACAACTGGCAACTGCTATGCCTACTATCAGCAAGGATGGCTTAACTTACACCATTCCCCTACGCCAAGGTGTAGTTTTTCATGATAACACCCCATTTAACGCTGAAGCCATGGCATTTTCCTTGCGTCGGTTTATCGAAAATGGTGGCAAGCCCTCTTCTCTACTCGAAGGTTTGGTAGATTCGATTGAACCCTCTGGAGAATACGAACTGACGATTAAACTCAAAAATCCCTTCGCCGCCTTTCCAGCACTATTAGCTTTCTCTGGAACTTGTGCTGTTTCCCCCAATGCCTATGAAATTGGTAGTGGTAAATTTGAACCGACCAAATTTGTAGGCACTGGTCCTTATAAACTAGTCAAGTTTAGTCCTAATGGGATTCGCCTAGATGTGTTTGAAGACTATTGGGGTAAAAAACCTGCCAATCAGGGATTAAACGTTCAAATCCTCACCAATTCCGCTAATTTATTCAATTCCATCAAAACTGGTGCTGTAGACATTGGTTATCAAAGTTTAGATCCCGATCAAATCCTCAGTTTGCAAAAAGGAGCAGCATCTGGGGGTTGGCAAGTCATAGAATCTCCCAGCAATAATATTAACTACATGGTGCTCAATACCCAGATGGCACCGTTGGATAAACCAGAAGTCAGACAAGCGATCGCTGCGATTGTTAATCGTAAACTGATCAACGAACGGGTGCTAAGAAACCAAGCTGCACCAGCCTTTAGTATCATTCCCACTAGCTTTGATGTTTCCAAGCCAACCTTTAAAGACGCCTACGGTGACGGTAATATTGCCAAAGCCAAAGAACTGCTAGCCAAAGCGGGATTTACTAAAGACAATCCGTTGACATTAGAAATTTGGTATTCCTCAGGTTCAGCAACCCGACAACAACTTGCCAGTCTTCTGAAAGAATATGCTGCCCAGGAACTTGGGGGAATTGTGGAAATCCAGCCCCAAACTGTGGAGTCAGCGAATTTCTTTGGCAATCTAGGTAAGGGAGTTTATCAGAGTGCCTTAGTCGATTGGTATCCTGACTTTTCTGACCCCGATAACTTTATTCAGCCCTTAGTCAGTTGTACTAAAGGTTCCCTTGGGAAAGGGTGTGAAGCTGGAGCCAGTCGCTCTCAGGGGTCGTTTTATTATAGCGATCGCATGAATGAACTGATTCAGCAACAGCGTCAGGAATCAGATCCAGCCGCCCGAAAGCAGATTTTTGCTGAGATCCAAGAACTGTTAGCAAAGGATGTACCCTTAATACCGTTATGGCAACCAAAGGAATATGCTTTTGCCCAGTCAGGCTTAAAGAATGTCCAGTTAGACCCGATTCAACAATTGCCACTGTGGGAGATTGATAAGGGAAATTAGGTTAACGGGCTGCCCCCGTGCTTTAAGCCGGGGGAAAGTTCAACCCCCCAAAGTTCTACTTCTGTTGGATTGACAAAATCCTCATTAACTGGTAGGTTTTGGTGAAAAGCAATATTAATAGGAATAAAGCCAAGTACAAAAGAACTGAAAAACATCACAGCAACCACATCAAGCTCACTGAAAGAATTTTGGTTTGACCCTTGAGAACGACTCATATTGACCTACCTCGTTTTTTTAGCCTTTCTTCTCAGTTTCAACGGGTAATGTAGGGGATCAGGTGTGTTTTAGAGGAAATTTTTATGTATAATTTTATGTATAGTTTGATAGTTAAAGTTTTTTTTTATAGTTCAAGTTTATAGTTAAAGCTTGAGCACTATTTTGTGGTCTTAATTTTTCAGCAACAAATAGTACAACTCTCCTGTATCATTAATCAGCCCTGCCCGATTACCTGCCAATTTACCAGTACCCATAAATATATCCACTCGACCCGGCCCTTTAATCGCACTACCAGTATCCTGATCCAACACATAGCGACTGACCAGCCTAGATTCCAACTGACCCACAGCATTGGGATAAGGAATACTAGTTTGGATAAGGGCCAAGGCTCCTGGAGGCATGATAGATTTATCCGTAGCAATCGAGCGCTCAGCCATTACTGGCAAACCAAGACTACCGGTAGCAGGTGCCCCCCTGGTTTCCCGAAAGAACACAAAACTTTTATTGCGGGGTAAATATTGACTCAGTTCCGTCGGTGAAGTGCGGAAATAATCGATCACCGCAGGCAGGGTCAGTCCTTCTAGCTCGATCTTGCCATCGTTAACCAGTTGTCCCCCGATACTAGTGTAGGGATGACTCGTCTTACCGGCATAGCCCACGCTCATCAAGGTGCCATCCGGCATTCTAACTCGCGCTGAACCCTGAACGTGAATCAAAAACGCCTCTAAGCGATCGCGTAACCAAACTAGTTCTTTCCCTCGTAGTGGGCTATTTTTCCCTAAACCATCCCATCCTTCCAATGCCGCACGGGTTGGGTGAGGTTTTTGCCAACGTTGGAAATCAGAAGGTAGTCGGTAAAGGGGATAGCGATACTCAGCACTAGGTGTGCGACTCCCAGCATACACTGGCTCAAAATAACCCGTGAACCCAACAGTTCCCTGATTGTCCTTCCCCACACTCTTGTAAAAGACAAACTCTTGTTGGATAGCAGTTTGCAACGCTTGAGGAGTAGGGGACTTGATCAGCAGTTGCCGAAAACGGACTAGAGAACGACGGACGCGATCGCGAGTTACTCCTGGTACGGAATAGTTTTGGTAAGCTTTAGCCGCACTAGGGGTTTTCAGATAACGCAAGCTATTGTCTATCGCCCTCAACATCACTCGCCAGTCCCCTGACTGAGCACCAGGACGCTTCCACAGCTGTTCATCTAAACCCAATGGATCCTGATTGAACTGAACAGTTTCTAGTTGAACCGCTTGCAGCGGAACACTAGCAACTGCAGCACCACTAATTGGTAGGAGGGCTATTCCTATGGTTAGGGAAATCCGAGTCAGAGTTTTGCTCATACTTGCCAAGAATTCAATCACCAGCTATTGCCCAGTCAAAGCAGTCAAGCTGTATTAAAAACGTTCGACGCTACCAGAGAAAATAGGTTCCACCCGCATAGCAGTGATACGAGCAGGACGTACAACCATGTACTCCCCTTGAACATTTTTAATGGGTACGCTAATGAAGTCTTCAGAGTTAGATTTTGGGATAAGTTCGCCACTATACCACTTTTGAAACTCTTTAATTGTGGCAAACCGTACTTCTTCCCGGTGACCACTTGACAAAAGAATGTGAACAGCGTACTCGTCTGGGGTTCTTGGCATAGAAAATTCTCCTTAATCCATGCCAACTATTATCAGCGACCTTGAAGGGGAAGGCAAAAAGTCATTGATCCAAGTTCACAGGGATTCCCAATACACCAAATCCCCTTACACGTCCTTTGTCCTTTATCCACCAGTTTTGCTTGAGACTTACAGACTACTTAAGTTGATAAATTAAACCGTTGCAGCAAATTTTCCATCACCGTTGGCAACATTTGGCGCAGTTCCTGTGGACTTTGGTAGATCAGCTGCTGGTAGCTAGGCAGATCAAAAGGGAACTGCCCTGGTAAATCTGGTCGTTCCATCTTCACCAGCAAAATCTGTTCTGTCGGCTTAGCCGTTAAAGCATAGCCGATTTCCACACAAACATAGGGACTAGGGATCACTAACGGTTTGTTTTCCGTTGCTAGACCAGCCACCGGGGTTCCATCAGCAATGAATACCAGACTTTTGCGGATTTTGCGCATCTGGGTACTCCCCAGGCGCATTGGTTGACCAATTGGGCGTCGGGATTCTTCTAGGGTTAGGGGTAAACGCGATCGCTGATTAAAAGTGTCTAGGGTATCTGACAGGGTGCTACGCAAAGCCTCACTAGAGGCACTGTATTCAGTCTGGTAACTCACAAAGATTATTGGCGACAATTGTGCCATTACCTCTCGCTTCGTGAAGTAAATCTCGTGAGAAATCAAGTCAATATTGGAAATGGCATAGCCCCCACTACCTTCTATGTAGAAATCCACCCTTTCCCCTGCTAGGTAGCGCTTAAACCATTCAGAGTTTTTCACATCCTGGCTATCATCCAAAAAATCTGCTCTTAAGCCTGACTTAAGCAAACTATTTTTGCTCAAACGCAGGTCATGGTGGCGTTTCTCCAATTCTTTGATGGGTTCGTATTTCTGGAGATACCAGGCTTTTAGGGCAATAATGGCCATGATGTTTTCTAATAGGCACGGTTTCCCGACGCCTGCAGCTAAAATTCTCGTTTCGGAATTTTAGCAGTAACAGGTGATATCTTCACCACATTCATCGGCCAGATAAGACAGTGCTCGGAAGCGCAGGGCTACCACTTCATCATAGACAGGATTGAGTTTACACAATGGTGGAATCCGAAGTAGAGTGCGATTGAACAGTTTAATCTGCCGTTCAAAAGGACACTGGGCTGGAATTAGTCGGCACAGACGGTGGGCTAATTTGGGGTTATCAACCTCAATTTGGTTCAGCCACTGCCGTAATGACTCCAGCAGATCAAAAGTCTTCCTGGTCTTGCCGAGTAAAGCAGGAATTGTAATTTTGGAGGAATCTGTTCCTGGGTTAATCCAAACCCGACTTGTAATGATTAGCTTACTTATTGTATAATCAGATACACTCATGTCTTTTACCTGTGATACTACTAGTAGGCGGTAATCCAGTCGCCTGTAATATAACTACACAAGATATCTTTCTCATACCGGATTGACAGAGGATCATTTTTATGTATATCTTGCCAGAGCAAGATAACACCCCCCCTCTGTCTGAGGAGAGCCGATCTTGATGGTTATTACAGGCATACCGCCTTTTTTTTGTCCTTACCCTATCACTATTGGAATAGGGTCTTTTCGCCGCTGGATATCAGCAGCTGATCTTAAAATCGAATTAAATATATATAGTCAATCGACACAAACATGACTAGGTTAGGAAAAATCCTATAGATAGCAGTTAGTGTAAACCAGGTAAGCTAATACCCATTTACGCTACTCAATTGGAGCCATTGGTGCGCGATAGTTCCGAAGGACATAAACTGAGCTTTTGGTTTAGTACTCCAGCGTCAGCTCCTTCGCTACAGGGGCATCAAAGCTGATAGCTGGCAAAATGCGGAGCTTTGAAAGCAGCACGCTTAAAGCATAGTTGACTGTTAAGGGTTAAGCATCAACTGCCAAAAAGCTGTTACCAATTCCAATAGATCAGTTAAATGTGTACTAGCGTATTTGTTAAATTAGCTGATCTGTGTAATTAACTGCATCTACTGATATGCTGCCAAGATCCGTAATGACCAAGCTTGGTCAGTCTTACGGAAGTTTGGCAATTTGGCAATAGGGATTGAGTAATCACACTGATTAGAATAACTCATCACACTGATTAGAATAACTCATCAGTGCCTCTAATGTCATAAAAAAAAAGACTGACTTCAACATTTAGTTGTTTCCTGAGTGTTGAAGTCAGTCTTGTTGGGAATTAAGGACGAAAAGAAGGCAACAGGGACGCCAAGGGCGAACAACCTTCACCCTTCTGCTTATGATGCCACCTTAGCAGTAGAGCGCCGACGCCGTGTACCTGTGACCTTAACTGGTGGTTCCTCTGGAGTTTGCAGCAAGAAAACCATCAGGGGACGACTCCTGAGTTCCCGGCGAGCTAAACGCTGGAGGTCCGCTTCAATTTGCTTTTGCAAGCCTTCCCAATCAATTTCAGTCGGTTTCTCTGTCAAGGATTTATCAAAATCTGACCAGCGATCGCTTAATGTCCGTTCAATTCTTTTGATCACCAACTGTTGCAGGAGGGATGTTTCTAACGGTGAGACCACACCCCGCAGATGAATTTCTGGCTTGGCAAGGAGTTTGCCATCCCAACTGATTGCTGCAGCTACAGTCACTACTCCATCTCCAGCCAACTGCTGACGTTCTTTCATAACATTGTCATGAACAATACCAGTGCGGTCTACCAGTTCAATACCTGAGGGGACGTTACCTGTAATACTAATGCTGTCCTCAGATAACTCCACCACATCCCCATTGTCGGTAATCACAGTATTTTCCACAGGGATGCCCATACTATGAGCCATCTTGGCATGCTGAACTAGCATCCGATGTTCACCATGAACCGGCATAAAGAATTTTGGTCGTGTTAGAGCCAACATCAGTTTATGGTCTTCCTGAGCACCATGACCAGAAACATGAATGCCATGCTTACGACCATACACAACATTGGCTCCCAGCTTCATTAACCGATCAATGGTATTGACCACCGCAATTGTATTACCAGGAATGGGGTTGGCAGAGAAGACAACTGTGTCCCCTGCTTGGATTTGAATTTCTCGGTGTTCCCCTTTAGAAATGCGAGTCATTGCGGCTAGCGGTTCACCTTGAGAACCCGTTGTCAGAATCAGGATTTTTTCTGGCGCTATATTTTTAACTGCTTTTAACGGCTCAAACAAGTCATCTGGGCATTTAATGTAACCCAAGGTGCGAGCTTGGGCAATCACATTCAGCATGGAACGACCCACAATTGCCACCTTCCGGTTTTGTTTTTGGGCGATATCCAGGACTATACTTATCCGGTGAACTGAGGAGGCAAAGGTAGTCACTAGGACTCGTCCTGGTGCTTGGGCAATGGCCCGTTCTAGATTGGGATAAACCGAACGTTCAGATGGAGTATGTCCGGGAACTTCGGCGTTAGTCGAGTCACTCATCAAGCACAAGACCCCTTTTTCCCCATGTTCCGCTAGTCTTTGGAAATCGAAGAATTCTCCATCCACAGGGGTATGGTCAACTTTGAAATCACCTGTATGGATAATCACACCCAGTGGCGTATGAATGGCAATGGTAAAGCTATCAGCAATCGAGTGAGTGTTGCGAATAAATTCTACAAGGAATGAAGAACCGATACGTACCGTTTCACGGGGCATTACACGTTTCAATTCCGTGTGGTCAGCTACACCAGCTTCTTCTAGCTTGCCTTGAAGTAATGCCATGGCTAAGCGGGGTCCATAAATCACGGGAATATCAAACTGCTTTAAATGATAGGGAATGCCACCAATATGGTCTTCATGACCGTGAGTGACAATCATGCCCTTGATTTTGTGACGATTTTCCCGTAAATATGTCATATCGGGGAGGACGATATTAATTCCATGCATCTCATCATTAGGGAAGCCAATCCCAGCATCTAAGAGCAGGATTTCGTCATTGAATTCAAAAACACAAGTGTTCTTGCCAATTTCATGGAGTCCGCCTAGGGGAATAATTTTTAAAGCTGGTTTAGATGTTTGCTTAGTCATTTGAATCCTCTGAGTTTTTTTGCTAGTAAAAAAATGAAAAAAGTGTTACCAATTACCTTTGATTTGATCTATAGATCAAATCCATCACACAGATAAAGCAATGAATGAATGATGTATAGCTTTTTTAGATCAACTAATTATTAGCAAATAAACGGTAAAATAATAGAAACTAAAATAATAGTAAAAAATTAGGGATAAAGAAAGCCAAAATTCAATAAACAATTAATAGCTCACTAATCTCCCTCCCAATCCCTAACATAGTCTTCGCTAAGGATTCAGTCATCTTTCCTACCTTACAAAGCGAAGATAGATCTGATGAAAGGGAATTGGGACAAAATGAGTAATTATTTAAATTAAATCCAGCTCAATCAGAACCTCCTTTAAACGGGATTTTAATTCAGAGGGTAGCTCGCACAGCGGTGAGCGAAGACTACCCACCTGCCAACCTTGAAGTTCTAGTGCTGTTTTGATCGGGATAGGATTGGTAGTACAAAAGAGTACTTTAAATAAGGGAAAAAGCTTGAGGTGAATTTGAGTAGCCTCACTAGTTTTCCCCTCCTCAAAAGCTTGAATCATCTGTTGGATTTGGGAACCAACCAGATGACTGGCTACACTAACTACACCTGATCCTCCTAGTGCCAGGGTGGCTAGGGTAAAGGAGTCATCGCCAGAATAGATGGCAAAATCCGGTGGGGTTAAACGCCTAATTTGACTAGTCTGTTCGAAGTCGCTAGTAGCCTCTTTGACAGCTACGATATTAGGAATTTGGGCTAAACGAGCAATAGTTTCCGGTTGCAGATTTTGTCCTGTGCGACCCGGTACATTGTAGAGCATCAGGGGAAAGTCAGGACTCGATTTTGCGATCGCTTGGAAATGTTTGTATAGTCCTGACTGTGGCGGTTTATTGTAATACGGTACAACTTGTAATGATCCATCTAACCCTAGTTTAGCAGCTTTTTCAGTAGCAGCGATCGCTTCTTTTGTAGAATTTGAACCCGTTCCAGCAATTACCTTGGCTTTACCTGCAACTGCTTTTTGGACTACTTGGAATAGCTGGTACTCTTCATCCCAAGTAAGGGTAGGAGACTCCCCAGTGGTGCCACATACCACCAAAGTATCTGTCCCATTGTCAACCAAATGAGCTGCTAAGTGCTCTGCCACAGCATAATTGACGCTGCTATCTTCCCTAAACGGCGTAATCATCGCCGTTAGCACACGTCCAAAATTGACCACCCTTTTCTAACTCCTCATTAATTATTGGTCATTGGTCATTAGCCATTATTCATTAGTCATTGCTCTTTGGTCTAGCTTCTGTGCCAGAAGATTTTTTGCTGCCTACAAAGGACTAAGGACTAGGGACTAAGGACTTTAGCAAATTTTTGGCTACCAATAACTCAGCAATTTGCACTGCATTCAAGGCAGCACCCTTACGAATCTGGTCTCCACTCAACCAAATTTCGATACCACAAGGGTGAGAAAGGTCTTGTCGAATCCTACCCACTAGTACTTCGTCATTACCGGACGCATCAATAGGCATAGGGAAGTAGTTCGCCTGCCAATCTTCTACTAGTTTTACTCCAGGGGCAGTGGCTAATACTTCTCTTGCCTTAGCCACTGGCATGGGTTGGTCAAATTCTAGGTTAACTGCTTCTGAGTGAGCACGCAGTACGGGAACCCGTACACAGGTAGCACTAATTTTTAACTGTGGAGCCTTAAATATTTTCCGGGTTTCATTGACCATCTTCATTTCTTCCTGACAGTACCCCTGCTCATTTAAGGGGGAGTTGTGGGGGAACAAGTTAAATGCCAGGGGATAAGGAAAGCTTTCTGTTGGTGGTGTTTCTCCTTTCAAAATTGCCTGAGTCTGTAATTTTAATTCTTCCATTGCTTTCATTCCAGCACCACTAGCGGATTGATAAGTAGCTACCACTATCCGTTTTACTGGCTGTACCTGATGTAATGGCCATACTGCCATACCCATTAAAATCGTAGTGCAATTGGGATTCGCAATAATTCCTTGATGATTTGCTGCTGCCTCTGGATTGATTTCCGGAATCACTAGAGGTACTTGTGGATCCATCCGAAAGGCACTGGAGTTATCAATGACCACTGCACCACTTTCTACAGCAATAGCCGCCCAAGCTTTCGACGTTGCCCCCCCAGCTGATGCTAAGACCAAATCTACCTGATCAAAAGAGTGCTCTCCCACCGCTTCCACTCGTAACTTTTCTCCCTGAAAGGGGATGACACGACCAGCAGAGCGGGGTGAGGCTAACAGCTTAAGGTCAGCCAGTGGGAAATTTCGGCTTTGCAAGAGTAACCGTAGTTCTTCACCTACAGCACCAGTTGCGCCTAAGATGGCAACGCGAACTTGACTAGACAAATGACTTTCCTCCACTCATTCAATTCAACATACTTAATCTTTTGATAATTTAATCAGTAGACTTCGCGACAGTTGTCAGGAGATAGGATACAGGAGACATAAAACAGTAACAATAATTGACGAAAACAGTATCAAAAAAATACTTTTGCCAGAGGTCTAGTGCATTCTTTAAGAGTATCTAAATTTTTTTTACCTTACTAGGTATTTAACCTCTGATAACGGTTAGGTATAGCAGGTAAGCGCTATAAAAATTGATCCAAAATGTGATAATAAGGAAGAATTACGACCATATTAGAGCTGATTCGTCAAGTAAATCTTAATAAGTCTGAAAGCCTTGCTATGATTGTCTTTTGGTTATTAAATAGTTCAAATGTTCTATTTGAGCCCAAGCCTTATCCTACAATGATTACAGCGAGTTTACGAATCAGCTCTTAAGCCTTGATTTTCAGGACTATTGCACTTTTTGATCAATATTGTTGTAAATAATGCCTCCTTATTGATTCTTTCCCTTACCCTGTTCGCTATAGCCCATTGGCGTCTTAATAAAATGCCTGGAATGCCCAAATATTAATAAACTTATCAATTAGCGCGAGTTTAATCCCTCACACTGCCCTATTAAGCTCAGGCCAGAGTCATCGACTGGCGTGTTAGGTACACTTAAAAAGCTCTGATCGACTAAGAGCTTGCTTAAAGGCTGTAGTAACCACCTATAGATAGTATTCTCTACTGCCGTAAAAGAACTGGTAGATGTGCTTAACGCTTAACTGGTTGTTAGAATCAGCATACCATAATTGCTTTGGATTCTCCCGTCTAGTTCCATCCGAGGTAGAAATTGTCCATCTGTATCGATACTCGATAACCATTAATTTTCACCTCTACTCCTTTGGATATCGGCGTTTTGACTCAAACCCCTTGAGAAATTCGTCCCTTGCGACTTTGTTGCCAAACCCTTTGATGAGAACCACCGCCGACTAGGGCAACTAGTGCATGTGGATAAATACCTTGGCTGACACAATGTAAATCTTTTTGGTGAATTTTGTTGGTCGAAGCAGGCAACACCTAAAGTAATATAGGAGTCCCCAGGTCGAATCTTTGATTCAGCCAGGTTGACTATCCATTGTCCCGACTCATTAAACAATTAACTCTTCACACCCAAGCGTCAATGAAAGTAACTCAGGAAAAACTTCCCGCTAGCCAGGTTGGTCTGGAAATTGAAATTCCAGCTGAAACGACCAAACAAGCCTATGAAAAGGTTTTACAGAACCTTTCCCGTACAGTCAAAATTCCTGGGTTTCGCCAAGGGAAGGTACCCCGTCAGGTTTTGCTACAACGTCTTGGTGCCCAACAGGTAAAAGCTGCTGCCATCGAAGATTTGCTCGACAGTAGTCTAAAGCAGGCGATTGAGCAAGCCCAAATTGAGGCACTAGGGAACTATAATTTAACCTCTACCTTAGAAGATTTGCTCAGCCAGTTCAAACCTGGAGAACCCCTAACCTTCAGCGCATCGGTGGATGTGCCACCAGTGGTCAATTTAGGGGAATACAATGGCTTAAGTGTGAAAGCTGAGGAAACTAAGGTTGAACCGGATGCCGTCGGGAATTTTCTCGAACAACGGCGTGTTGAGCAGGCTACCTTAGTACCAGTGGAATCACGCCCAGCTCAGATGGGAGATGTGGTCGTGGTGGATTACGTCGGTCGATTTACTGGTGATAGCGAAGAGGATGAAGGCTCAGTAATCCCTAACGGTGAGGCTAAGGATTTTGAAATTGAACTTGGGGAAGGCAAGTTCCTAGAGGACATTCTTCAAGGCATCGTTGGTATGAATCCTGATCAGATTAAAGAAGTACCAGTGACTTTTCCTGAAGATTACCCCCTAGAAGATTTAGCTGGCAAGTCATCGGTCTTTAGCATCACCCTAAAAGAAATCAAGGAAAAAGAGCTGCCAGAGTTAGATGACGACTTCGCTCAAGAAGTTAGTGATAAAGAAACCTTGGCAGAGTTACGGGAATATTTACAGCAGGAGTTTCAGGAAAAAGCTGATCAAGAAACCCAAGCCAGCAAGGAGGAGGCTTTAATCAACGCTCTGCTGGAAAAGGTTGAAGTTGACTTGCCTGAAACGCTAATTGACCAGGAACTCCAAACAATTTTGACCCAAACAGCCATCCAGATGCAACAGTTGGGCATGGATGTCAAAAGGCTGTTTACCGAAGAGAATCTACCACAGCTGCGAGAAAGATCACGTCCTGATGCCATCCAAAGCCTCCGACAATCCCTAGCCCTTAAGGAAATAGCTACACGTGAATCCCTAACCGTTGAAGAGTCGGAAATAGAAGCGAAAAGTCAAGAATTGATGAAGGAGTTGGCTGGTCAAGAGGTAGATCCGGATCGGCTGCGGGAATTCGTCGAGTCCGATTTGCTCAAACTCAAAGCCATTAAATGGTTAGAAGATCACGCTACTATAGAGCTGGTTCCCAAAGGAACCATCACCGAAGAAGAAACTGAAGCAGAAGACACGGCCGTTACAGTAACCGAGCTAGAAACAACGGATGCGGCTTCCCAGACTATTGAAGTACCAGCTGAACCTGTTTCTGAGTAAATCGTAGCGTTGGCCTTGTTGGTGATCTGCCCAGGGTAGAAGGTAGCGAGTTGCTAAGGTGTTGTGCATTTAACTTTGTATAATTCTGAGACTGAAACCCAAGGCTCAGCTTAGATCCCTTAGAAGAAACACGCCTTAGCTCAACAGCTTAGGCTTATCTATAAGCCTCAACTCTATAACCGTCAACTGTTGCACCAACAAGCAAACAGTTAAGGCATAATAGTTTGTATAGAGACTTTGACTTTATGCCTATTCGTGCCCTTGTTAGATAGCACCTTTATTAGTAAATCCAGAGGTCTTGACGAATTGTATCCTATGCTGCAATCTGTGTCCCCTCATTCCTCAATCACCAGCTTAAGTTCTCTAGACCAATACCAAATCACCTCCAGTAGTACTGTTGTACCAATGGTGGTAGAGCAGTCTGGAATGGGAGAACGAGCATTTGACATTTATTCGCGGCTGCTGCGAGAACGCATTGTGTTTTTGGGAACCCAGGTCGATGATGTGGTAGCTGACTCAATTGTTGCCCAGCTGTTATACCTAGAAGCTGAAGACCAGGAAAAGGATATCCAATTGTATATCAACTCCCCAGGTGGCTCGGTAACTGCAGGGATGGCAATATATGATACGATGCAGCAAGTGCGCCCTGATGTGGTTACCATATGCTATGGCTTAGCTGCTAGTATGGGCGCATTTCTCCTAGCAGGGGGAGCTGCTGGTAAACGGATGGCATTGCCCAATTCTCGGATTATGATTCACCAGCCCCTTGGCGGTGCTCAGGGACAAGCGGTGGATATAGAAATTCAAGCTAAGGAAATTCTATACCACAAGCAAACCCTTAACGAATTACTGGCTAATCACACCCGTAAACCAGTGGCTCAAATTGCCGAAGATACCGAACGCGACTTTTTCATGTCAGCGGCGCAAGCTAAAGACTATGGTTTAATTGACCAGGTGATCTCCCGGCAGAATCTTCCTAACCAGGAAGCAGCTGTCGCTTCTATGTAGAAAGAGGCTTCTTATGTCTAAATACGACTCCCATCTAAAATGTTCCTTCTGCGGTAAGTCTCAAGAGCAAGTACGCAAATTAATTGCTGGCCCCGGAGTCTATATTTGTGATGAGTGTGTTGATTTATGTAATGAAATTTTAGATGAGGAGTTACTCGATTCCGGTGCGCCTGCTCCCCAGCCTGCTCCTCGACCAGAACCTGCTAAGAAACGTCGTCCCCGTGCCAACCGCATTTCCATGAATCAGATTCCCAAACCCAGGGAAATTAAACGGTATCTAGATGACCATGTGATTGGTCAGGAGGAAGCCAAAAAAGTTCTGTCAGTGGCTGTGTACAACCACTACAAGCGCCTAAGCTTGCTCCAATCTAAAGCTCAGGGTCAGGGTCAGGGAATAATGGATGATGGCATAGAGCTACAAAAGTCCAACATTCTTCTAATTGGTCCTACGGGTTGTGGTAAAACATTACTCGCCCAAACCTTAGCCAAAATATTAGATGTGCCTTTTGCTGTGGCAGATGCCACAACCCTGACAGAAGCTGGTTATGTTGGGGAAGATGTAGAAAACATCTTACTGCGACTATTGCAAGTGGCAGATCTGGATGTAGAGGAAGCCCAGCGGGGGATTATCTATATCGATGAAATCGATAAGGTAGCCCGCAAGAGTGAAAATCCCTCTATTACCAGGGATGTTTCTGGGGAAGGAGTCCAGCAAGCATTACTGAAAATGCTAGAAGGAACCATTGCTAATGTGCCCCCTCAAGGTGGACGCAAACATCCTTATCAAGACTGTATTCAGATTGACACCAGCAATATTCTGTTTATTTGCGGTGGCGCGTTTGTTGGTCTGGAGAAGGTGGTCGAGCAACGCCTAGGCAAGCGTTCCATGGGATTTATTCAGCCTGGAGAGCATAACTCGAAGGAAAAGCGAACAGCAGATATTCTGCGACACTTGCAGCCAGATGACTTGGTTAAATTCGGCATGATTCCCGAGTTCATTGGTCGTATACCAATGGTAGCGGTCATTGAACCCCTGGATGAGGAAGCCCTGATGGCAATTTTGACAGAACCCAAGAATGCACTGGTAAAACAGTATATAAAGCTGCTGAAGATGGACAATGTCAACTTGGAGTTTATGCCAGATGCAATTCGAGCGCTGGCCCAGGAAGCTTACCGTCGTAAAACCGGTGCTAGGGCGTTAAGGGGCATTGTGGAAGAATTGATGCTGGAAGTGATGTACGAGTTGCCTTCTCGTAAGGATGTCACTCGCTGTACAATCACTAGGGAAATGGTAGAGAAGCGCTCAACTGCTGAACTATTGGTTCATCCTTCTTCATTGCCAAAGCCAGAATCAGCATAGTAGTAATTTATCATTGGCCAAAACCAAATTTATCGGTTGTTAATTGTTAATTGTTAATTGTTAATTGTTGATTGTTGATTTTCAATTAACAAAGGACAAAGATCACAAAATGCCTTACATTCAAATTCGGGGTGTAGAACACTACTATGAATGGGTAAAGAAGTCAACACCTTGTGGAAATAAACCTGTGATGGTCTTTATCCATGGCTGGTGTGGCTCGTCTCGCTACTGGGAAAGTACCGCTAAAGCTCTATCCAATACTTTTGACTGCCTCCTATATGACCTAAGGGGGTTTGGTCGGTCAAAATTGCCCCAACAGGGGACAAACTTGACCTATGAGATGGAGGACTATGCTGAAGATTTAGTGGTGTTGTTAGATACCCTGGGACTTGATCGTATCTATATCAATGCCCACTCCCTAGGGGCATCTGCTGCTACAATGTTTCTCAATCGTTATCCTGGGCGGGTTGAACAGGCAATTTTGAATAATAGCGGTATTTTTGATTATGACGAGAAATCCTTCACCGCTTTTCACAAAGTTGGTGAGTTAGTAGTTAAGTTCCGCCCCGGTTGGTTGTTAAATATTCCCTTAGCCGGTACCGTGTTCATGATGCGATTTTTGCACCATCCCCTACCTAGGGCAGTGAGCCGGGTTTTTTTGGCAGATTACCTAATGGCTGATTATGAAGCAGCTTTGGGAACAATGCTGACTGCGGTTAGTAAGTATGCGGCTGAGGTAATGCCTAATAAGTTCGCTCAGTTAAAGGTGCCAACCCTGCTAGTTTCTGGTGAATACGACAAAATTATTCCTTCAGCACTAGGGCGTAGAGCATCACAATTAAGTCAAAACGTCAAGTATGTTGAAATTCCTGATACAGCTCACTTTCCGATGTTGGAGGCTCCAGGGGTTTATCTAGAGCAGGTACTGGAGTTTATTTGTGTGAGCTGAGGCTTAAAGAAATTAGTACTCTTCGGGTGAAATAAGTGGTTAGTGCTCAGAATACTCAACACCACAGGAATAGGTTAAAAAATCAGGAAACCCCCAACCTGTAAAAGCTGGGGGCGGTGATCAGGGTGCATCTACTACTTCCTTATTCGATTAGGTGTGACCCTTCTCCGGAAAGATTTTGATAGTGAGTTCGCTTCAAGATAGTATCATCGGCAATGGGCTATCATCGGCAATGGGCTGACGGGGAGATGGGGAAATAAGCTAGTATGTATGACGGCAACTAGGTCTTTCCAGATTAGTGTGCCCAGGCTACTGATGTTAATTTTTATTAATAGCTCAGTAATTTCCTTAACTTACTGAAAAATATATTTAGGAATTTACAGCAAGTTGTGAGTAATATTATCTCTGGTAACCGAGTTAGAACAGAGACATAACTGCTGAAAATGAGCAAGGGAGATGGGCTACTCAAGTTTATTTGGCTCCATCATCCCTCCCCCATCTACATCAGGGAGCAATATTAATATGGCAGATCTGGTTCAGAATCTAGTTGAAACGGAAGTCAAGCAACACCAAAACAAGACTGCAGGAGATGACCCTTTCCAGCCTCAAGCTTGTAAGTATCGCCAAAGTAAGTTAAAAAATATACTAAAAACACTGCAAAACACCTTAGCAATTTGTCAAACTAACGAAGATTTGACTGGTCAAGTGGATACTCTCAAACGCATTGGGTTAGTTCATTGCCGTTTGGGAGAGTATGCCTGGGGCATCAAGTGTCTCCAGCAAAGTTTACAAATGGCCAATGATGTTGGTTCGCCCAAGAGTGTAGGGGTCATTCTTCATCATCTCGGAATGGCTTATTGCAAGACTAACCAGGATGATAAGGCATTTAAGGTTTATCTAAAAGCATTGAGGATTTTCCAAAAAACTCAAGATCACTCAGAAATTGCTAAAATACTTAATCACCTAGGGGAAATTCACAATAGCTGGCATCAACCAGTGCTGGCTCTGAGATGCTTTCGCCAAGCCATGAAGATTTTTCAAAACTTAGGCAATTCAGTTGAGGGCGAAGGCAGAGCACTGGAAAATATAGGGGAAGCTTATACCCAGCTTGGAAGATACCGTCAAGCTCTTGCTGTCTTGGAGCAAGCCCTAACCATTCACGAAAAAAAAACATCCTCTCGTTACTCTAGTCGCAAGTTAACTACTCTTGAGAGGATTGGCACAGTTTACTTCCGACTAGGTGAGGAACTACGG
This sequence comes from Moorena sp. SIO3I8, assembly GCF_010692325.1. Lineage (GTDB taxonomy): Bacteria > Cyanobacteriota > Cyanobacteriia > Cyanobacteriales > Coleofasciculaceae > Moorena. Next base: position 26,447 of record NZ_JAAHHW010000029.1, read on the forward strand.
GCATTGGATTTCTATCATCAAGCTTTGGAGATTGGTCAGCAACTGAGTAAATCACTTCATGGTAACACCAGAAGCTTGGATTATATCGGAGCGGTTCACTACCACTTGGGAAATTACCCCCATGCCTTAGCGTATCACTTACAAGCCTTAAGACTTTGGCAAGAAATCGCCCATCCTGGGGAGGGGGAGAGCTTGTTCCATGAAAAGGCTGAATTTTCTCAACTCAGGACAGTTTATAACTGTCTGGGTATATCTGAGCAAGGGGTGCAGTGCAGCCAACAAGTACACAAGATGATCATTAACTGTGGTTACCGAGTTAGTGAAGAAGAGATTAGCCAGTATCTTAGTCACGGTGGAACGATAAACCATAACGTAGAATGATTAATGCCTGGTAGCCTAAAGACTCGTTACAATAAAGATTCAAACCCCCAATAATTTCCATTTAACGACAATTAGATAATTATCGATAAACAGCAAAACTGTGAACTGGCAGAGCCGATTTACCTATAAGCTGTAAAGCATCTAGTTTATGAGACACTCTAAGCTAAATCTTGGGTTACAGCCTGATAATTATCTTTCTTGACGATGCACAACAACTTAACACCAAGCAAAATTAGGAGTCAAACGTAAGCAATGGCACAAGCAACTGAGTCACAGCAAAAAGGTATTCAACTGACAGATAAAGCCCTAAAGCATGTTTTAGCCCTGCAACAAAGCCAAGGAAAAGACCTTTACCTGCGAGTTGGTGTTCGCCAGGGAGGCTGTTCAGGACTGTCTTACATGATGGATTTTGAAGAACCTAGTAACATTCGGGAGAATGATGAAATCTTTGACTACGATGGCTTCAAAATAATCTGTGATCCAAAAAGTCTGCTTTATCTCTACGGTCTGGTACTGGATTACAGCGATGCTATGATTGGTGGTGGCTTCCAATTCACCAACCCCAATGCCAATCAAAGCTGTGGCTGTGGTAAGTCGTTTAGCGTTTAGGGGATTGTTAGTTGAAAGTCTGTCAGTTCAAGACCACCACCAAACACTAGAGGAATTACGCAGTGGCGCTATATAATTAGCTATATAGAGGTAGAGCTATATCTAGTTAGGGCGCAAGGCTTGTAACCCTACAATAGATTAGGCTTGAGCCAGAGATTTTGGGTAAGTCCTAGACTAATAAGTAATGACTAATGACTAACGACTAACAGCTAATGACTAAAACATCACTATTTGGTCTGAAGGCAGATCATTTCCGTCATCCCCTAGATTTGGAAGCAACCACAGCCCTGAAACAGTTGCCAGGGATAGACTTGGTGGTGCGAAATTTACTAGGTCCTGTGGCGGAACAGTTTTTTTACCTGAACAATATCGCTGCTAGTGTCTTGGTGGGAGAAAATCAACTGCCCCATCTTCATAAACTACTCGAAGATGCCTGCACAACTTTAGATTTAGAGCCGCCTCAGCTTTATGTGCAGCAAAATCCTGCTCCCAATGCCTATACCTTCGCTATGCGGGGTAAGCAGCCTTTCATTGTCTTGCACACCTCTTTAATTGATCTGCTGACACCAGAGGAAATTCAGGCGGTTATTGCCCATGAACTGGGTCATCTCAAATGTGAACATGGGGTGTACCTAACACCGCTCAATATCATGGTATTAGCGGCTAGTTTAATTCCGAATTGGGGCATGCTCATTGCTCAAAGCATACAGGAGAAGATGTTAGAGTGGCTACGATGTGCGGAATTTAGTTGCGATCGCGCTGCTTTACTGGCTACTCAAAATCCGAGAGTGGTCATGTCTGTATTGATGAAACTGGCTGGTGGTTCCCCAACTCTGGCACCACAACTGAACCTAGATGCGTTTATCGCTCAAGCTAGGGCTTACGACAGCGTGGGTGATACTGAGGTGGGTCAAGTACTCCAACAATTGCAGATCTCTCAACTGAGCCATCCCTTACCTGTACTACGGGCGCGAGAAATTGACCGGTGGGCAAGTTCTCAATCTTATCAGTCCTTGTTAAATCAGCAGCTAATTAGTTATAATAATGGAGATGCCCAAACGGGCGGGTGGCGAAATTGGTAGACGCACCACACTCAAAATGTGGCGGCCTTATGGTCATGAGAGTTCGAGTCTCTCCCCGCCCACTGTAACTAAGGGGCTAGCAACTGTTGACGATTTTCTACAAATATCTTGCAGTATCTACAAAAATATGTTAGACTTTGATTAGGAATCTAGTGTCAAAGAAAACATTCTGGTTCCTTGAATTGAAGCCGAAAACCAAAGCTTTAATGATAGTGGTTGCGTTTTCTATTAAACACAGATTTATGCGCCTTGAGCGGAACAAAACCGATCTTGGCCTTGGGAGATACCCCCTGGCTGCTTAAGCAGCTTGCATTAGTGGGCTAAAATCTGCAAAGTAGATTTTGGTAGCTAAAAAGTATCGGAAAGTCGGAAAGCACTCCAAAACCAAAATCAAGACAACAAAAATCAATACCAAAATCAACAAGGGGGAAGAGATATCAATGCTCTTCCCTATTTTTTTTTTAGAACCCTGTCTAACCGGCTCAAAATATTCTTTGTCCTAAACCAAACTATGAAATACTTACCATAAGCTTAATAAATCTTTATAATATTCTTAACAAGCTTAACAAGATAGATATTAGCTCATACAATGATTGACCAGCGCCTTCAACGCAGTAAATTGGATGAGAGCGATGATGCTCTATTCTATTCATTTCCAAGGTTTGTGACTCATGTCGATGAGGGCTTTATCGATCAGCTGGTAAACCTATACCGGGAACGACTACAACCCAACACGCGAATCCTGGATCTCATGAGCAGTTGGGTTTCTCACTTCCCAGAAGATATGGAGTTTGCTCATGTAGAGGGGCATGGGATGAATCTGGAAGAATTGGTCAAAAATCCTAGACTTAATCACTACTTTATCCAAGACCTGAATCAAAACCAGCAATTGCCATTGCCTGACCAAGACTTTGATGCTGTCCTGATTGCTGTTTCAGTTCAGTATCTTCAGTACCCCGAAAAAGTTTTTGCTGAGATTCATCGTGTCTTAAAACCAGGGGGAATAGCAATTATTAGCTTTTCTAACCGAATGTTTTTTCAAAAGGCGATTCAGTCCTGGCGAGATGGGACCGAGAAAAGTCGAGTGGAGTTAGTGAAAAGCTATTACGAGTCTATTCCTGGATTTAGTTCGCCTGAGGTTGTTGCTCGACCATCGCCGCTTCCTACTTTTCTGCTACAGCTTGGGATCACTATAGGCGATCCATTCTATGCAGTACTGGCTAATCGAACTACCTGAGCCTTTTGATAAAAAGGGTTTTGTTGATGGTAATTTTTAACAGTCAACAAAACAGAAATTAACTAACTTAATAACTAATGACTAATTACTCATCAATTTGCCAGACATCTTGACTCAAGGCTTCATCCAGAATTTTTTTCGGTCGTAATACTAGGATGAGGCGTCCCAAAAAACTAATATCAGGAGAATCTGGAAACCACTTAATCTCCAACTGTCCTGATTCTTCAACCAAAAAGTAGCTGTCCCCATCCCACTGCTGCTGTGAGCGGTCAATAATAAGCAAAATCTCTTCAGGTTTGTTATTCTGTTGAATAGGGAGCTGATTACTGTTACACAAAATCACTACTGGATCTTGTGCCTTCAAAACTACCTGCCAGCCGGGTATTGCGACGAAGGTCTGCTCTCGAAGCCCTTTAACTATACTGAAAGCACCGGTATAGTCAGTTTTAGGAACCTGGTTGAGATCAGCTATTGTCAGGGGTAAGGATCCTACTACGGGAAGCAAGCGGGGTAAATCTTCTTCAGCTTCGAGGCGGTATATGGGTAATCTGGGAGCTGGACGCTGAGTGCTACCAAAGATTCCTGTGAGTAATTCTTCGATTTGTTGCCGGGCTTGTTGAGTATGAGCAAACATCAAGCCTCGAGCAATCAAACGAGAACGTTCTTGCAAATCATTGTGTTGTTTGGCAAGTTTCCAATACTGATAGGCAACAGCATCACCAGGATGATTGGTGAATCCCTCCGGTGGACGGCTTCTGCGGGAAAAGGTCTTGATTGCTTTGGCAACTTCATGGGCTCCTTCGGAGTTCAAGTTTCTAGCAACGAGAAATTCAGCAGCAGCAGCTCGTTCTTCTTGGGTGAGAATCCGCAACTCGTACAGGGAATCGCTACCGCTAGTCTCAAAACGCGATCGCACTTCATCGGACACCCCCACTGTAATCAAACTTGTGTAAACCTGAGATGCCACCATCACTTGATTCTGTTGAATTGGCTCAAACCCAGTTTCTTCAAAAATTACCTGAGAACTGTAGCCAGCTTTTTGTAGCTGCTGACAGGCTTTACCCCACTCCACCCAGTTGCGTTCTTTGCGCCGCAGTAAGTTTAATAAATCTTCAGCATTTATCTGTTCTGAATTGGTTTGAGGGTGACTTTCAGGAGAGCCTGGTGGTACTTCAGTCATGGTTTAAACAAAAAGAAAACGAACCGTGCCATCAACGGCAATGTGTATTATATCCCGTTAGGGTTTAGTGTGGGAGGATGTCACTTTTGGAAAAAGCCTACAATAGATATTGGGCATGAAATCAATTCTTGAAGTATAAAAGATGAAGATAGTAAGTGTAAAGGCAGCAAGGATAAAGGTGAGGGATGGTGCATCTTTAAATTAATCCTCAAACCTACTAATTGTTAAGGAACCGCAGCCATATATAGCGGTTTTTATAGTAATGAGGTAGACAGGATTTTTTCCATATTCGCTGTTCCCTATTCCCTATTCCATATTCGCTGTTCCCTATTCCCTATTCCCTATTCCCTATTCCCTACTCCCCCAAGGGCGGGGTACCTCACCTATTTAAGAAATGCTATAACTATTGTACACTTCTGACTTTATCCATCATACTTTAAACTTGCAGATTACCTGCTTTTTAAGTTCTACACAACTCGATTTTTGTTTTGGATCTGTTTAACTTGTTCTTGTTGTTTGTTCCTCCTATAGCTGGGGGAATTATTGGCTATTTCACCAATGATTTAGCCATCAAAATGTTGTTCCGTCCCTACAGACCAATTTACATCGGTAAGCGTCAGCTACCTTTTACACCAGGTTTAATTCCCCGCAACCAGGAACGGCTGGCTAAGCGAGTGGCTGACACTATTATGGGGTCTCTGCTGACGCCAACAGAGTTACAGCGTCTGGCAAAGCGTCTGCTGCATACTGAACGTGTGGAAGCAGCGATCTTGTGGCTATTAAACTTAGCGCTAGATCAAGTCCGGTCGGATAAGCAACAGAAAACAGCTCATATTCTTGCTGGGATTCTCCGAGACTTGATCGGGGAATCGTTGCCACGTATGCTCAAAGTCTTAGCTCGTCGTAAGGATTTCCTAGAAGCCCAACTTAACCATGTTTTTGACCAGATTTTATTGGAGTTTAAACTGGATCAAGAACAAGCTCGGAAGCTTTCTGAGTGGATCTTAAAAGTAGTACTCCCTCCAGATATTTTGCGACAGGCAGTTATTGATTTCCTAACTGACCGCAACATTCAAATCATTGATGAAGACTTTCGGGAAAAGTCTAGTGGGACATACTGGGTGGTGGCAAATTTATTTGGTCTGCGCAATGCTTTGATCCGCCTGCGAAGCTTTTGCCTTGACGAGAAAGAAGCGACTAATGCTCGCATCGAAGAGTTAATTGTGGCTCTAGGAACTCGCGATCGCTTGCGGGAATGGTTGCAAAATGTCTCATTGCAAAATCTGCCTTTGTCAACAGTGAGACAGTTACGGAAAACTCTGCGGGATTCGGTGCGTGCTTATATTCAAGAGGGGGGTGCTGGATTTATACAAGGATTAAATCAATCTATTGACTGGGAAAAGGTGTCTGTGTTAATTGTTAATCGGCTCCGAGAGTCAGCAATTATGACTACATCCTTGGCAATGATTAGCAAGGAACTCGCCTTGGTTATAGAGCGCTACCTGGAGGAGGATTTGGAAAAAATTATGACTGAAGTGATTCCGATTTTATCTATTGATGAGGTGATTGTTGAACGGGTAAACGCTACTTCTCCAAAAGATATGGAAATCACGATTCAGACTTTAGTGAAAAGTGAATTACAAGCTATTGTGAATTTAGGGGGTATTTTAGGAGTGATGGTGGGGCTATTTCAAACAGTCTTGCTGCTGTTGACAGGAGGAATTTAATCAGGAATTTAATCAGGATGCTCTCTAGGATTTATCCTGAGCCTGATTCTAGGCAACGGGAGGTTTATCCCATATGCTAAGACCGACGGCTAATGATGGATAAAAGTTTACGAGAACGGGGACCTCGGTATCTTTCGTATAGTAAAAAGTTTGGTATCATCGTTCTGAGCCAATAAAGTAAATTTAATAACCAACGATGATTAACTTTAATTTTGCCATTGAGCAGATACACTGGTAATTCCACTAATTTAGCTAATCTGGTAAAACTTTCCTGGTCTTTTTCCTCAAAACTTTTTTCTATCAAATACTTAATACTTTTCTGGCATAAGCTAAATAATTTTTGGTGATTTGTCAAGACAATTTCAAAATACTTAATGTAAGACTCCCGCATCAGTGAGCTATTATCGGTGAGATTGAAGCGGTGTTTTCTATAATAGGCTCCGATGATTGGAGTATGGATAAATCTGACGTTCCGTTGCAGAAGTTCTAATACCCATTCTCGATCCTCACAGGCTTTCAAGCGAGTATCAAAATTCCTCTGGTCTAAGAGTTTTTTCTTGAACAGCATCGATTGCTGTAACAATGGAAAAGGAGAGTCTGCCAGAAAATCTGGACAGATTAGTAGTCGTTGGATTAGCTGTTCTTTGGTGAGAGCACCAACAGGATTAGGCTTGGTTTCAATAATGTTTTCGTTTTGATCAACATACACCCGTTCATAGTCTGAGTAAAATACTATATTATCACCATTATCACCAGTTCCCTCTAAACAGCTCAATTGGAATCTGATCTTATCTTCATGAATCCAATCATCAGCATCTAAGAATTGAATCCATTCTCCAGTGGCTTTATCAGCGCCAAAATTACGAGCAGATGATATACCTCCATTGTCTTTATAAAAGTACTGTATCTGTGGGTGGGAGTGGACTAACTGATCAGCAACTTTGCGGGTATTATCGGTAGAGCCATCATCTACAATAATGCATTCAATCTGGTAAAATGTTTGCGCTAGTACACTCTTTACTGATTGTTCGAGGTACTGGGCTTTATTAAAGGTGGTGATAACTACTGAGACAGATGTATTCATGAAATAAATTCTTTATACCATAGATGGAAATCTAGTAATGACCAAAGTTTGCTGGCATTATCCGGTTGGTAGTCTTGGATTAAGTTATAAACGTTTGCTTCTATAAACGTCTGGTCGGGAAATACTGGTTTCAGGTAATGATTTGATCGACTGACATACATCCTCCCAGAGGTAATCTCTGAGCTAAGAGCTAAAAGGCGATCGCCAGCCGTACTTTTTACGCTTTGTCTTGATGCAGTCGCTCATTGGGGAAACCCTCAAGACCGCGCTGCATCGCTTGCACGACTTTTAGAAGAAGATCTCAGAAAGTAGACCTCAGCAACCGCTTGTCTTGCGACCAAGCTACTTTCCTGGCAAAAGGCTATAGCCATAGCATACTCGACGAACTGGTAATTTTAAAAGGGGGTAGAGGGTTTTAAGGCTGGTTTAATACTGGTCTTATGGGGTATTATGCACTCTGATGGGATTTTGTTCAGCTATGGTCAATTTCAAATCCATGTAGAGCAGCGCATCTTGGTTGGTGATGGGTGCATCTGATGTTTGTCAAAACATCATCGATAAAGAATCCCAGGAAGTATGAACAGATAATTAGCAGTATTTTTTGGTTAGTGAGATTAAGATTTGGGGCACTAATACACCCAATATAATGGCGTTATAATAATTGATTGCGTTTTTTGTAGAACTAAAAAATGAGTATAACCCTCTTAAAAAAAAAGGCTGATTTATTAACATCAATTAGCTCAAGTACCTATTTTTAGCTAGAAACTGACTGGTAATTGAAATTGGCGATCGCGTTTTTAGAGCTAGTTGCACAGAGGTATTGAGTATTTTCCGCAGAGCTCTATTGAAATTTCCCATGGAGCCACTTGTGCAAAAGCCGGTCTACCCTCTGACCATCTCCCCATCTGACCATCCCCCCATCAGCCCCCATTCACAATTTAAATGGGTGACAGCTTACTCCCTCATTTGAGTCACTTATCCTTACTTTAGCTTATTAACGGACAAGTCTATTAATGTCCGATAGTCAAGGAAAAAGTTAACGTTGAGGAAGTTGAGGGCGAATTCAACAATCGGTAATGTTAACTTTCTTTGTGATCTAACTAGCTCTAGGATCCAAATCAATGGTATATTAGCTAAATTTGGAATCATAATTAGGTAGTCATCACTAACCCCTCGATGAGCCCCTTATCTGGAGAGACAAAACCCGCAAAAGCCCTAGTAGGCGGACGCTACAAAATTATCAACCAACTGGGAGCTGGTGGGTTTGGTCGAACTTTCCTGGCACAAGATATACATTTGCCAAATCAACCCCAATGTGTGGTTAAACATCTTTTGCCCCAAACCGAACAGACGGCAACGCTGCAAATGGCAAGACGCCTTTTCGATAGAGAAGCTCGATTTCTCTACCAGCTAGGTAATCATGACCAGATCCCCCGCCTACTGGCGCATTTTGAGGAAGATCAGCAGTTTTATCTGGTTCAGGAATTGATTGAAGGACAACCTTTGAATCGAGAACTTGTCAAGGGTCATCCGTGTTCACAAGAGCGAGTGATTGCTTTATTAATAGATATTCTACAGGTATTGGCCTTTGTCCATCAACAACAGATTATCCACCGGGATATTAAGCCCTCTAACCTGATCCGCCGCCAAGGGGACGACAAAATCGTGCTGATTGACTTTGGTGCTGTTAAGCAAGTCAGTAGCCAAAACATTAATCCTGAAACTGGGGAAACTCATTTAACGGTTTCTATAGGCACCCAGGGCTATATGCCCCATGAGCAATTGGCAGGAAGGCCCCGCTTTAGCAGTGATATCTATGCTGTCGGGATGGTTGGTATCCAGGCATTAACTGGGGTTCATCCCAAAAACTTGAAGGAAAATCCCACAACTAGTGAAATTGATTGGCAACACTACGCAAAGCAGGTTAGCCCAGAGTTGGCCCATATTCTTGACATTATGGTGCGCTATGATTTCCGTGACCGCTATCAGACAGCAGCTGAGGCTCTAGAGGTACTGGCTAGTTTACCAAGACAGCAACTGTTGTCATTAGCTGAGGAAGAAATCCCTACTCAGGAAATTACCGGTGAAAGCCAGTCTGGGATGGAACTCCCAATTCCCGACATTAGGAAGCTAGCAAACACTACAGTCCCCTCGTCAATGATCACCAGGAGTCAAAGTAGAACTACGCCTCAACTTGACATCACCGAACATTCGAGAGGTTCAGCAACTAACCGGACAACACTATCTATTCCGCAACGATTGGTGAAGTTGGGCTTAATTACTGTATCGATAACTATCTTGGGGGTGGGCTTGGTGCTGTTGAAAACTTTTCTATCTGCCCAAGCAACTGGTGAAAATACTGACTATAAGGCTGACTATATCACTGAATATAAGACTGACTATAGTACTGAGGCTAAGGTCACAGCGGAGCAACTTTTAGACGAAGCTGACCAATTGCGGAAATCTCGACAGTACCAGGAAGCTCTAAAACTATACGACCAAGCGATCGCTAAAAAAGCAGATTTTGCGGAAGCCTATTGGGGCAGATGCTACAGTCTGAATAAACTCCAACAGCCGGAGATGGCAGTTGTTGCTTGTAATGATGCCTTATATTTCAAACCTAACTACCCAGAAGCTGTGTGGAGCCTTGGTCAAGCCCTTGACCAACAGCAACGGTCTGTAGAAGCCCTCAGACTCTATAACCAAGCCCTTACCCTTAAGCCAGATTTAACGGAAGCTTGGCTTTCACAGGGAATAACCCTCCAAAAGTTGGGTCGTTCTGTTGAGGCGATTACGGCTTTGGAGAAAGCGATCGCACTTCAACGAGATTTGGCAGAGGCTTGGATGATTAAGGGGGAAGCTCAGATAACACTAGGACGCTTTAATCAGGCAATCACTTCTTTAAATAAGGCACTCCAGATTGAACCTAACCACCGGAATGCCCTGAAGCTACGTCAGCAGGCACGGAAGAAACTGAAACGCTAAATTCAGTAGTTCCAAAACTCGACTCTCGGACCATCTGCATCTGTAGTCCTACTTTTACGAATTGGTATTACTTTACCGAGTTGCCTACACTATCGATATTTTCTCTTAAGATTTGTTTTTCCAACAAGTTTAATAAAGGTCTAATAATTAAGAATTAACCATTAACAATAACAATTCCTAACAATTGCACAATAATTAACAATTAATAATTAACCTTAACAATTAACCAGTAACGATGAAAATGACCAATCACAGCAGGACTTGTTAAGTAATGTTACGGACTTTTGTTAAGGTGTATTGCAACTTGACCCCAAATATTAGGGAAGGTTCAGATGACAGGAAAGTCCGTGATAGGATTCATTCCGTAGCTTAAAAAACCATGGGAGAAAACATGCCAGCACTAAGGGTTGCAGTAGTTGGTTCGGGACCAGCAGGCTCTTCTGCTGCCGAGACGTTAGCTAAAGCAGGAATCGAAACCTATTTGTTTGAGCGTAAGCTGGACAATGCTAAGCCCTGTGGTGGTGCGATTCCACTATGTATGGTGAGTGAGTTTGACCTGCCACCAGAAATTATTGACCGGCAAGTGAGAAACATGAAGATGATCTCACCGTCTGATATTGAAGTTGATATCCATATAGAAAAGCAAAACGAATATATTGGAATGTGCCGTCGCGAGGTGCTTGATGGGTTCATGCGCAATCGTGCGGCTGAGTTGGGGGCTAACTTAATTAATGGCACCGTTTATAAACTCGATATTCCCACCAGTAACTCTCAACCCTATACCATCTATTATTCTGACCATTCTGATGGCAGTGTCAAGGGAACCCACAAAACCTTGAAAGTAGATGTGGTAATTGGAGCTGATGGGGCAAATTCCCGGGTTGCCAAAGCAATTGATGCTGGGGATTACAATTATGCGATCGCGTTCCAAGAGCGAATCAGTCTGCCAGATAACATGATGAATTACTACCAAGACCTGGCAGAAATGTATGTGGGTAATGATGTCTCTCCTGATTTCTACGCCTGGGTCTTCCCTAAATACGACCACGTTGCTGTTGGTACCGGCACTATGAGGGTCAACCAAGCCCTGATCAAAAAGCTACAAGCAGGGATTCGTGCCCGTGCGGCTAAGAAACTTGTGGGTGGGAAAATTATCAAAGTGGAAGCCCATCCGATTCCTGAGCATCCTAGACCTAGACGTGTAGTTGGTCGGGTAGCTTTGGTAGGTGATGCTGCTGGAACAGTCACTAAATCCTCTGGGGAAGGCATTTACTTTGCGGCTAAATCAGCTCGCATGTGTGCTGAAACCATTGTGGAAACCTCTAACAGCGGTAGCCGTATCCCCACAGAGAATGACCTCAAGCTTTACCTGAAGCGCTGGGATAAGAAATACGGCATGACCTACAAAGTCCTAGATATTCTACAACGAGTTTTCTATAACTCCGATGCTAGCCGGGAAGCCTTTGTAGAGATGTGCGCTGACAAGGATGTGCAGCGGCTGACCTTCGATAGCTATCTCTACAAAACCGTTGTACCTGCTAATCCTCTTATCCAAATGAAGATTACAGCGAAGACAATTGGTAGCTTGTTGCGGGGCAATGCCTTGGCTCCCTAGAAGTTGATTAATTTTTGATGAGATGTAGCCAACTGACTAACGGCGATAAAGCTTACCCCCGCCTTAAGGGCGGGGGCTTTCCCCTCTAGCTTCAGAAAATAGATTTGTAGTAGCTCTGACATCACCAAGTTCATCCTAGGCAGTCGCCGAATTCACTTCTAGGGTCTTTTCTGTATTAGGTAACTCTAAGCAATAACCTGCTCCATAAACCGTTTTGATGTACTTAGGATGGCGGGGATCAGGTTCTAGCTTGGTTCTCAGGTGACGAATATGCACTCGAATTGTTTCGATATCATCGTCAGGGTCATACCCCCAAACCTCTTTAAGGATTTCGCTGGGAGAAACAGTTTGACCATGCCGCTGCAGTAAACAGTGCAGTAGTTCAAACTCCAGATGGGTCAGTTTCACGGTTTTATCAAACCAAATCGCCTCAAACCTTTCTGGAACCAGGGTCAAAGGACCATAGTTCAGGATTTCTGTATGCTTAGCAGCTTGGGGAATTCGGTCTGTGCGCCGTAGTAATGCTCGCACTCGCGCCAGCATTTCTTCGAGTTCAAAGGGTTTGGTGAGATAATCATCGGCACCAGCATTAAAGCCTTCTACCTTATCTTGGGTTTGACCTAGGGCAGTCAACATCAATACTGGAATATCGGAAGTGCGTTCATCCCGACGTAATCGTTGGCAGACGGTGAAACCATCTACCTTGGGTAGCATCAAGTCTAGCATAATCAGGTCTGGCTGCAGTTGCAGAGCTAGAGCCTGACCCTTGATGCCATCCATTGCTTGACTAACATCGTAGCCAGCCATCTCCAAATTGATGGTGACTAATTCTGAAATTGCGGGGTCGTCATCGATGACCAGTATCCGGGGCATCACTAAGGAGTTGTTGCTAAGGTGTATCCGTTAACGTTCGATAAGAACTATTTTAGAATAGTAACAATACTTATACGATTATAAAGGCAGACTTTACGTTTGTTGTAAACAAAAGCTAATAAATTTTAAGATTTACTAATTTTCCGAGAAACTACCTGGATCTGAGTGCTAGAGTCATGAGTCCTGACTAGAAAGGATAAATTCCTGGTGCTTGCACTGTTGAAACTTGGCTATACTCTGCTAGTCAGGAGGGTTGAGCACTCAGCCCTCATAACTGTTTAGCTTGGGAACTAGTAGGGTAGCACTCAAGGTACCACCCTAGGGAAACTTAGGTCTGTTCAGGACTAATCAGTTTCACGTTTTTGGCTAAACCCAGCTGTTGTAGGAACTGAATCGTCATCCAAGTCAGGTCAATTTCCCACCATTTCATCCCATGCCTTGCAGAATACTGATAGGCATGGTGATTGTTGTGCCAGCCTTCGCCATAGGTTAGTAGGGCTACCCACCAGCAGTTTTTTGAGCAATCATTAGACTCATAGGTGCGATAACCAAATTTGTGAGTAGCACTGTTGACAAACCAGGTACAGTGAAACACCAGTACTAGCCGCACAAAAATCCCCCACACTACAAATGGCCAACCACCGATGGCATAGAGCAACAGTCCTAGAACCACTTGAACAAGCACAAAATACTTGTCCAAAAACTGATAAACCCGATCTCCAGAAATATCTTTAGTGAATTTAGAAATTTGCTCATCAGCAGGAATTTTATGCAACATCCAAGCCATGTGACTCCACCAAAAGCCTTGATGGGAGTCATGAGGATCCGGTTGGGTGTCAGAGTGCAAATGATGGATGCGATGTAGTCCTACCCAATGGATCACTCCTCCTTGACAGGAAATGGTACCACAGAAAACTAGGAAGTATTCTAACCACTTGGGTGTCTGAAAACTGCGGTGGGTCACTAAGCGATGCCATCCCAGAGTTACCCCCAAGCCCCCTGTCACCCAGTGGAAAAAGATCATTAAGCCTACTGCTGTCCAGTTAAAGTTGCTCGGAAGTAAGGCAAACAGCGCTGTTAGGTGAATAAAGGCCATATAGGTAATAACGACCCAATCTAAACGATGATTATCTGAAGTAGCAATTGTCATGCAGTAAGTCTAATAGGATACAAATTGTAATAACCCGCTCTCTTTGATCTAAAATTTCGAGGCGCGAATTTTGGGAATGAACAGCTCTCAAAGGCTGCAAGCAGCAGAAAAAGCACTATTTCCGATCTTTTATGGTATTGACACCGCCGTCAAGCAAAATCTCAAAAAGGTACTGAATTCTTTTCGAGCACATCGTGTAGGAGTGCATCACTTTGCTAGTGTTTCAGGCTATGGACATGATGATTTAGGACGGAAAACTCTCGATCAGGTATTTGCTGATGTCATGGGAGCTGAATCTGCGGCTGTTCGCGTACAATTTGTATCCGGAACCCATGCGATCGCATCTTGCCTGTTTGGGGTATTGCGTCCTTCGGATGAAATGCTAGCGATTGCCGGTGCCCCTTACGATACCTTGGAAGAGGTGATTGGTTTACGAGGTGATGGTCAAGGTTCCCTACTAGAATTTGGGATTCGTTACCGCCAGTTGTCCCTAACTAGTGAGGGAAGTTTAGATTGGTCAGCCTTGGCAACAGCGGTAGGAGAGAATACCCGCCTGGTTTTCATTCAGCGTTCCTGTGGGTATTCTTGGCGAAAGAGTCTTTCTATATCAGAAATCGAAAAAATTGTCAAGCTTGTCAAACAACAAAATCCTGATACTATCTGTTTTGTCGATAACTGTTACGGGGAATTTGTAGAAGAGCGAGAACCAACAGCAGTAGGAGCAGATTTGATGGCGGGTTCCTTGATTAAAAATCCTGGGGGAACGATTGCTACTGCTGGAGGCTATGTCGCTGGAAAAGCTGACTTAGTTGAAGCGGCGACCTGTCGTCTGACTGCTCCAGGGATTGGTAGTTCAGGTGGGGCGACTTTCGATCAGAATCGATTGCTGTTTCAAGGATTATTCCTAGCTCCCCAAATGGTTGGTGAAGCCCTCAAAGGGAGTCATTTAATCGCTCATACTCTTTCAGAACTGGGTTATCCTGTCAATCCCCCACCGATGGTACCCCGTCGGGATGTGATTCAAGCAGTTGAGTTGGGTTCACCGGAAAAATTAATCGCTTTCTGTCGAGGGATACAACGGCATTCCCCGATAGGTTCCTACCTCGACCCTGTGCCAGCAGCAATGCCGGGTTATGAGAGTCAGTTAGTGATGGCTGGGGGGACTTTTATTGATGGCAGTACGTCGGAATTTTCTGCAGATGGTCCTTTAAAGGAGCCTTATATTGTGTTTTGTCAGGGCGGAACCCATTGGACTCATATTGCGATCGCATTAGAAGCTGCCATTGAAGCAATCGGAATAGCTGATAGCTGATAGCTGTTGGCGTAGCCTGCACGTAGCGCATATGATTCTTGTCGCTAGTCTTATCCATAGTTAAATTACTATAGCACTATCGTTCTAAATCCTTGATCACTTTCTCCCAATACCACTTTTCTGGCATTCCTGGGTATTTTCCTTTAGCCAAGTCAAGTAGGCGTGTTGCGATATCCGATTGTCCTCCTACCAGTCTCAGTAATCTTTGTTGCAACTCCCTACTAGGTTTAGTATTTGATGGTACTTGTGATTCTCGATTCCTCGACCCCTCGGTCAGTTGTAATGGCTGTAGCTGTTTGAGTTTATCGAGCAGTTTCCGATAATTAGTCCAGTCTTGTTGATCGAAATACAGGTTTGCCGCTTGTTGATAATCTTCAAATGCTCCCCGTAGATCCTCAAACTTTTCACGAGCGGTTGCCCGATAACGATATGATTGAGCATCATTGGGTTTAAGAGTAATAACTCGGGAATAATCTTCGATGGCTTGCCGATAGTCTCCCATCTGGATATAGGCATTACCCCGATGAATCAAGACATCCCGATTTTCCGGATTGCTTTGTAGTAACTTGGTCAAGTCATCAATAGCTCCCCGGTAATCTCCCAGTTCAATGCGGACTAATCCTCGATGGTAACGGACCTGAGCATCTTGGGGATTTAGTTCCATAGCTTGACCAAGGTCTTGAATGGCTCTCCTGTAATCACGGAGTTTGCAGTGAACAATACCTCGATAGCAATAAGCTTGAGCATTTTTTGGGTCAACCTCAAGCAGCCAGTTGAAATCCTCCAAGGCTTCTCGGTATTTGCCTGTGTTAACTTTATTTATTGCTTGATGACAGAAATCTTTAGTCTGCGCTCCACCCAAAGCTAGTATTTGCTGTTGTTGAATTTGATTGATACTATCAAGACAACGACGACAATTTAATTTATCCTTTTGATCTAGGTAGAGCTGAGCTGCTTGTTTAAATGATGCGATCGCAGCCTGATTATCTCCTAACTTACGGTAGGCACTACCTTGAAGCTTACAAGCAGCAGGCTGGTTAGGATTAATTTTAAGTATTTGATTGGCATCTTCTATTGCTCCAGTGGCATCTCCCAGTGCCAATCGAGCCAAACCCCGCCCGAAATAAACTTCAATACTTTCAGAATTGATTTGTAAAGCCTTAGTATAATCAGCGATCGCCCCTTGTTTATCCCCTAAGTCAAAGCGAGCCATAGCTCGTTTATAGTAGGCTTCGGCGAAGTTCGGATTAATCTCTAAGGCTTTGTCAAATTCCTCAATTGCTTCGTTCAAGTCTCCTTGACGAATTTTATCTATTCCTCGGTAGTAAAACTCTGCTTCCATTGCTTCTGACTCTGAATCAACTACCATTCCTACTTTAGTTGGTTTATTATTGTTTTTTTTGTAATGTTGATGAGTAAAATTTGAGAAAATTCATGAGTTTCCCGGATGTGAGTAAAGTTTCCAACTTTCCCTATCTTCTCCATCTTGCTTCTCATTGGGGATCTGGAACTGTCCACCAAGCCAAAGCATAAGCTTGAGACGGCTGATTAACCTGTTGTTGATACTGAACCCGAATTTTGTAGCGACCCTGAGCAGGGACTTGGCAGAAAATATGTTCCACAGCATCCGCTTCACTGATAGAAGCACAGACACTTTTGGTAATGTCCTCTTCTCCCACTGGCATTAAATAGAGGTCAAGATTATTCAAACCGCGATCGCTAAAACTCTCCCCAACATCATAAGCATCATTATTATTGTCATCCTCTAACTCTACCAAACGGTCCCAAGCGAGAGTTAAAGAGAGAAAACTTCCTTCTGCTAGGGGTTTTGTTAACACATAGTCCCGATAAGATGATTTTTCCACAGTACGGTAATCCCAACCTACTGGTGGCACTCCAATGCCACTGGGACTCCATTGGCCTAGTTTAAATTGCTGGTAAGCTCGAAACCCATTGAGATGTCCTGTCCCCATCTGCATATCCAGAGGAATTTTAGGGTCTTGGTAAGCATCAGACTCTAACCAGTGGTGATTATCCTTTGCCCGAATCGTGCGGCTCATGCCTAGTAGCATCCCATCACCGAGATCTTGGATTTTGTCAGCAGAATTAAGCAACACTGCCTTCATTACTTCATGGCGTCGGGAATCTGTACTCCAATTCATCCACAAGCGATGCAGCCCGGTATTGGGGTTTTCCGCCCTGAGGGACTGCATCAAGAATAGTTTTTCTTGTCTTGAGCGCAGCTTGCGCAAAGCGGAATCACCAAATTCCTGTAGCAATGCTACAGCACCAGTGATATGGGGAGCAGCAAAACTGGTACCACTGACCTTAGTCACTTTACCTTTGAGGTCATACAACGATATCTTGTTGCCAGGAGCTACCAAATTAATGGAGCGGCGGGAACCAACATTAATTTCTTGCCGAATCATACGACGACCAATACCAACTGGTAAAGCACTCAAGTTAGCAAAGTCTACTTTATTAAAAACTCCCTGACGCTTGGCTGTGTATGCTGCATTGATACCATTAAAATTATCTGTGGGGATCGGAATGCCCCCTTTCCCTTGGTTGCCAGCAATCACATACAAGACATCATGCACCCTAGCTGACCAATCGATACATAGAGTTAACAGCGCATTGCCATCCAGCACCGCTTCCTCCCTGGGGTCCCGCTGTAGGGATTCACCAAAACTAAAATTAATTGCCCGCACATCTGAGCCATTTTGCTGAGCAATATGCTGAGCCGACAGGCACTCTTCTGGTTGTCCACTCCTAGACAGGGAGCCAACTGCTGAAGCGTAGAGTTTTGCCCCAGGTGCTACTCCCCGCAACCCTTTGTCTCGACTAACCATCACAGCTGCTACCATAGCCGCATGTTCATCAACATGGGTATTTGGTTGTGCTGGGGTGTTGCGATAAAATACTCCCGCAGGAGTTACTGTCCGATTCTTGACAGCGGCCTTATCCTTACCAAATAATCCAGGTCTACCAATTTCCACTTGCCCAATGGCAATTTTGCGACCGGTTAAATTATAGGGAGGTTGGTGTAACCGATAGACATTAATACCAGCTTCTGAGATTGATGTATCTAATCCCAAGGCTGGGGCGATTACCCCTGAGATGCTTAAACCACCCAATAGCCATACCAGTGTTTTTTGGATCGGAATTTTCATAATTGTTTACACAGAGTGCTTTTATTGATCTCTTCCCTCTTTTCCCCTCCTGGGAGGGGTTAGGGGCTCACAGGGGTATTTTTTACATTTGGGTCGGGAGTCGGGAGTCGGGAATCGGGAATCGGGAGTCGGGAAAAGCGGGAAATGGGGAGAATTATCCCGGAAATCATGGTGTATTTTGATACATATGGGGATAAATTTACAGAAATTGATGGTGTATTTTGATACATATGGATAGAAGTTGATACCTAATAAAAGTACCTACTCGCCTCTTTATAAAAAACCTACCCTTGTAAGGGGGTTAGGGGTGGGTTCCTGTTGCCTGTTGCCTGTTGCCTGTTGCCTGTTGCCTACTCCCTACTCCCTACTCCCTACTCCCTACTCCCTACTCCCAAGGGCGGCGTACCTCACCCAATTGATAATCGCTATAAAGTATTAAGCTGTGTTTAGCTCCATGCAGTTTAATCCCATGAAACTACAACGGACAACTCTGATTTTAGTCATTTCTGCCATCCTCCTGGGGGGAGGTGTATATATTTATGAAATTCAGGGTTCTGAAAAGCGAGAAGCTGCTAAAATTCCTAAAAAACCTATATTTAATTTCACTGAAGACGAGATTCAATCGTTTACTGTTAATAGTGATGACAAGAGCTTAGTATTTGAGCGAGCCAGTGAGCCAGAATCGGGTTGGCGGATGAAAAAGCCCAAAGAGGCGACAGCCAGTGATGCGGTTGTTTCCTTTTTGTTGAACTTGCTGGCTCAGGGCAAAAGCGATCGCATTCTGACGGTTAGCCCTGACCAACTTCCAGAGTATGGATTGAACAAGCCCTCAGCAACTATAACAGTGAAACTGAAAAATCAGGACAGTCCGAGGCTGATCTTAGGCAACTTGGACTTTACTCGCAGTTTCCTATATGCTCAAGTCCTACCACTGGATTCCAAATCTGAGCAGTTAGATGTACTGTTAGTGCCAGTGGACTTTCAGTATGCGGTCTCACGCCCCCTCTCAGAATGGCTGGTTAATCAGGAAAAGGCTGAAGAAGACAAGCCATCTGCTGCTGAAAAAACTGAGTAGTAACAAATCCGCAGAAGTCACCTTCCCTGTAGTTTTGATAACAGTTTTGACAGTCAACCCAGGGGTCGCTAGAGTGAAAGTTATCTATACACACATTTTTTGCTGTTCTATTGATAGAGTTATTTCTAGCAAATGCTAGCCGCAACATCAAATTGATTATTCTCCTAAAAGGATTTTAAACACTATGGATATTCTTCTTAGCATACTCGCCCCAGTTATTTTAGTAGCCTTTGGCTATGGCGTTGGTACGACCAAAGTTGTCCAAGAAGGAAATGAAGCTCTAGTAGAACGCTTTGGTAAGTATCGTAAAACACTAGAGCCTGGCCTTAACTTCAATATAATTCCGTTTATAGACAAAATTGCCGTAGAAGAGAGTAGCCGTGAGCAGATTTTAGACATTGAACCCCAGCAGGCAATCACCAAAGATAACGTGCAGGTAGAAGTTGATGCCATCGTGTACTGGCAAGTTTTGGATATGTACAAAGCGTTTTATGCTGTAGACAATGTTCATGAGGCGATTGAAAATTTAGTCATGACCACTCTGCGTTCTACCATTGGTCAGATGGAATTAGACGAGACTTATGCCTCCCGAGACAGAATAAATCAGAACTTATTGCAACAACTCGATGATGCCTCTGCTGATTGGGGAGTCAAGGTGATGCGGGTTGAGGTGCAAGAGATTAAACCACCCCAGACTATTATCGATGCCCTAGAGAAGGAGCGAGCTGCTAAGAGTGAGAAACAAGCCAAAATTTTACAGGCTCAAGGTACAGTGGAGTCGATCCAAATGATCTCCAAAGCTCTTGAAGAGGAATCTAATACTCAGAAAGTCCTACAGTTCCTGATCGCTCAACGCTATGTAGAAGCGAATGAAAAATTAGGTGAAAGCAGCAATTCTAAAGTCGTCTTTATGGATCCAAAAGCACTGAGCGAAGCCATGACCGATTTGCTTCAAACTGAATCTGTGGGCCAGAGTAATTAGAGCAATAATAATGTAAGCATATGCGCTACGCGCACGCTACTTGAGGTGCCGTCAGCTGTCAGCTGTCAGCAAATGTAACAGAGATTAAACCAATGCTTACCTCTTTTATTCAAAAGCTAATAGCTTAATGCTGATAGCTGAATACTGATAGCTTAATGCTGATAGCTTAATGCTGATAACTGAATGCTTAAACACGCCAAATCGCATCAGCAACACGGCAGACATCATGGAGCTGGCGAACATCATGTACCCGCAGGATGTCTGCTGAACCGGCAATGGCACTGCAACAAGCCGCAGCAGTTCCCCAAATTCGACCCTTGGGGTCTGGTTGATTGATAATGCGTCCAATAAAGCTTTTCCGAGATACTCCGACTAACATCGGTACACCAAGGGCATCAAACCTAGGCAGTTGCCGCAGAATCTCTACACTTTGCTCAGCGGTTTTGGCAAAACCAATGCCTGGGTCAATAATAATATGCGATCGCTTAATTCCTGCTGCGATCGCGGCATTGACCTGATTCTCAAGAAAGCTATAGATTTCCCCAATTAAGTCTTGATAATCAGTTAGTTTTTGCATGGAAACGGGGGTGCCTCGGATATGCATTAAGACAATGGGTACCCCCAACTGGGCTACGACTGGAAACATGTCTGGGTCAAATGTGCCACCGGAAATATCATTGACCATATCCGCACCAGCTTCTACCGCAGCCTTAGCCACAGATGCTCTAGTGGTATCGACAGAAATGGGTATCTTCAGCACTAAACCCATTGCCTCTACCACAGGCAGAACTCGTTTCAGTTCCTCGGCTAGGGAAATTTGCTCAGCACCAGGTCGAGTCGATTGACCACCAATATCGATAATATCAGCACCAGCATTTACCAGATCGTAAGCTTGCCTTAAGGCAGCTTCTAGGGTATAGTGTTCACCGCCATCACTAAAACTATCGGGGGTAACGTTCAAGATACCCATGATATAGGTTCGTTTACCCCAGTCGAAAGAATAGTTCTGGATGGTTAATTTTCCTTTATCCATCACTATATAGATCATGGCTAATTGCGAATTAAAAATTGCCCATTGCAATTAACCAATTAACTAACTAATAATAAGCTAACTAACAATTAACAATTAACAATTAACAATTAACAATTAACAATTAGCCAATGACTAATCACAACTACTGATAATTGACAATCCTGGCAAAGCTCGCAGGTTCCAAGCTTCCTCCGCCCACCAGTACTCCATCAATTTCTGATTGAGCCATAATTTCATCAATATTCTTGGGTTTGACGGAGCCACCATATTGAATTGGGACATTAGCTTCCTTTAGCTTAGAGCGAATCAATCCAATGATTCGATTCGCTTCTGATGCATCACAAGTGTCGCCAGTACCAATTGCCCAAATCGGTTCGTAAGCAATCACTAAATTTTGCTGGTCAACGTTGACTAGGTCTTTTTCCAACTGCTTGGTAATAATGTCTTCTGTTTCACCAGCATCCCGTTGTGCTTTCGTTTCCCCAACACACAGAATCGGAATCAAACCATGACGCTGAGCAGCGTGAAGGCGTTTATTAACGGTTTCATCAGTTTCGCCGAAGTATTGACGCCGTTCACTATGACCAACAATGACATAGCGCACACCAATTTCCTTGAGCATCCCACCAGCAATTTCACCAGTGTAGGCTCCAGCATTTTCCCAGTGGATATTCTGAGCCCCGATCTGTACAGGAGTATTTTGTACATGCTCAGACATCACACCCAAGTCGGTGAAGGGAGCACACAGAACAACCTCCCGTTCTATGGGAGTTTGCTCCAGCTCAGGCAAAAATCCCTTTAAAAACTCAGCGGTTTCCGCTTGAGTTTTGTACATTTTCCAGTTACCAGCTATAACAATTTTCCGCACAGCTTAACTAAATCATCTCTAAACCATAATGCATTATTTAGTTTAAAGCTTTTACTTACGCCAATATCAGAAATGTTAGACTTTTGCTGGTCATTGACCTGATCAGACGATACTCCTAGGGTAAATTCAGGGAAGCATCATCAGAGTAAGGTCAATTTATTCCCCCAACTCCCCAGACGCTTCTTACATCTGTTCTGTGACATCTCCCGACATTGATACAAGCAGCAAAAGCTGTCGGTGTTAACTTTTGCCTCTTGCCTCTTGCCAATGCCATTGCCCGTAGCGCTATAACGCTGCTGCTTCCCTTGCTGCGGCAGCTTCGTCGGGATGAATGTTCAAACGGGTTAAATTAAGACGACCCTTGTTGTCAATTTCCCGTATTTTGACAACTACCTCATCTCCTACCGCTAACTCATCTTCCACTTTGCCAACTCGGTAGTCAGCTAGTTGGGAAATGTGAATCATGCCTTCTTTGCCAGGAAGTATTTCCACAAAGGCACCAATGGGAATAATCCGGGTGACACGACCAACATAGACATCCCCTTCATTCAGCTTGCGGGTTAAGCCTTGGATGATATTGATAGCTTTGGTGGCTCTGTCCCCATCCATAGCAGATACGGTAACTGTACCGTCATCTTCAATATCGATTTTTGCCCCAGTTTGCTCGGTAATTCCTTTAATTGTCTTACCCCCTGGACCAATCACGGTACCAATGAACTCTGGATCAATCCTCATGGTTAAGAGGCGAGGAGCAAAGGGTGACATGTCTGTGGAGGGTGTGTCAATCACCGCCAGCATCTTTTCTAGGATATGCAGTCTGGCAGGTTTGGCTTGCTCAATGGCCTGGGCTACGGTATCCATGGACAGACCAGTTATTTTCATGTCCATTTGCAAAGCCGTGATGCCAGTATCGGTACCAGCGACTTTGAAGTCCATGTCACCCAAAAAGTCTTCAATACCTTGAATATCGGTGAGAATGCGGACTTCCTCTCCTTCTTTGATCAAACCCATGGCTGCACCACTAACGGGTTTGGTAATGGGTACACCTGAATCCATCAAGGCCAGAGTTGAACCACAAACTGAGCCCATGGAGGTGGAACCATTGGAAGAGAGCACTTCCGATACCACTCGGATCACATAGGGAAAGTCGTGTTGAGGGGGCAACACGGGGACTAATGCTCGTTCTGCTAAGGCTCCGTGACCAATTTCACGCCGTCCGGGCGATCGCAATGGCTTGACTTCCCCTACAGAAAAGGGTGGGAAATTGTAGTGGTGCAGATAGCGCTTCTCATCTTCTGGGTTAAGGTCATCTAGAGTTTGGGCATCTCCAGGTGTTCCCAAGGTAACTGTGGATAGGACTTGGGTTAGTCCTCGGTTGAACAAAGCGCTACCATGAACTCGCTGAGGTAATAGACTGATTTGACAAGAGACAGGACGCACTTGGTCTAGCTTGCGACCATCTACGCGCACTCCCTCTTCCACAATCTGAGTACGCATCAGTTTTTTGGTGAGGCTTTTGAACAGCTTATCGACTAATGCGCTATTTTCCGTAACCGCTACACGGATTGGGTCATCTTCTGTGAGTTGGGCAATTTCTGCTTTGACAGCACTGTCCTTAACCTCATCTAAGGCAACATCCCGACCGTTTTTGTCCAGGTCAAATTGGGAGAGGACAGCTTTAATTTTGTCAGTGGCGCGATCGCTTATAAATTCTTCTAGATTCGAGTCTACGGCTGGGGGTTCGGCAATCACTATGTCAATTCCCAACTCCTCAAGCAGGTCTTGCTGGGCTTTGATCAAGTCTTGTACTGCTTCGTAGCCGAAGTCAATGGCCTCGATTATATCTTGTTCCGGTAATTGATTGGCACCGGCTTCTACCATAATTACCCCTTGTGGGGAACCAGCCACGACTAAATCCAAGTCACCGCTTTCGATTTCTTTGTAGGTGGGATTAATCATAAAATCATCCCCGAGTAACCCTACCCGTACCGCTGCCATTGGTCCATAGAAGGGAATGCTGCCCTGCAAGACAGCAATTGATGCACCAGTAACTGCCAAAACATCTGGCGGTACTTGTTCATCCATAGACAGGGTAGTTGCTACAATCTGTATATCATCTCGTAGCCAACTGGGAAATAACGGACGCAAGGGACGGTCAATTAGACGGCTAGTTAGGATTACTTTTTCTGGAGGACGGCCTTCCCGCCTGAGGAAACCACCTGGAATCCGACCTGCTGCGTAGAGTCTTTCTTCGTAGTCAACTACTAAGGGCAGAAAATCGACCCCTTCTCGACCAGGGGCACGAGTTGCTGTCACTAAAACTGCTGTATCCCCCGACTGTATCATTACTGAACCACCAGATTGAGGGGCAAGTAGACCTACTTTGAGTCTAATATCCCGTCCATCAAAGGATATTGACTTGTCTATCTCTACCATTTCGGTACTTTTTCCTTCTTTGTTTGATCACTGTTCTCGTTCTGTCGCAATCGTAGCATTTATCACTCGGGGGGGTGGTAAGTAGGGAGTAGGGAGTAGGGAGTAGGGAGTAGGGAGTGGGGAGTAGGGAGTGGGGAGTAGGGAGTAGGGAGTAGGGAGTAGGGAGTAGGGAGTAGGGAACAGGGAACAGGGAACAGGGAACAGGGAGCAATGAAAAAATTTATATGATGCACCTGATTAGACTAGGAAACGCTATACTTTTTGATGGTGTTTGGCTAATGGATCAACTCCTTTACGCCTAGGGCGTGTCTTCAAACTCGGAGATCCCCCTAAATCCCCCTTAAAAAAGGGGGACTTTGAGAATGGCTCCCCCCTTCCGCGCGGCAGGGCTGTTTCATTATAGAGCAAAAAGCTGTATAGTGAAGCAATAGCCCTAAAAATGGGCTAATTTCCCTTATATGCCATGGCTCATGGAGAAAAGCTTAATCGACTATCTCAAAGAAATACCTGATCATCGCAGTCCTCATGGTCTTCGTCATCCTCTGTGGCTGGTGCTTCTAATCATAATTATGGGGATGATGAGTGGTTATTGGGGTTATCGACAATTGGGTAGATTTGTAGAACGCCACCGCAGAGAATTGATTAATATACTTCAAATTCCCAATGCTCGTGTTCCTTCTTATTCAGCGATCAGAAGAGTCATGGTTAATTTAGATTACGAAAAACTCCAAATAGTGTTTAATGAATGGAGTAAACAGTATAGTGTGATTCCCTCTAATGAATGGATATCCCTTGATGGTAAGAGCCTCAAAAATACTGTTAGTAACTACGATCAGGCCCAACAAAACTTTATCAACTGTGTTTCGGCTTTTTCCCATCAAAGAAGATTAGTATTAGGGGTAAAAATGATGGAAAATAAGCAGGAGAGCGAAATTCCCGTCGTTCGAGACTTAATTGAATTATTAGATTTAACTGGTGTAGTCTTTACTTTTGATGCTCTTCATTGTCAAAAAAAAATCTGGCAGAGATCATCGATTCAGGGAATGACTATCTAGTTAAAGTAAAAAAAAATCAACCCGGAGACGAAACCTTAAAATAAGGCAGCCTTAATCATAAAGTTTTAACCCTTTTACCCATAGCCGACCAACCATAAAGGCTGCCTTATTTTTGCGGTAACTTCTGACCAAATTATATCAACAAATAGAAACGGAATCAAAGCAGCAAACACCACGACAAAAAGTGATCCATCATGAAAAAACTAGAAACCGTAATACTGTACGTCAAATAGAAGTGTTTGAGCCACCAGAAAACCTTGATCCATTATGGATGGGTGTCGGTTGTGTCATTAAAGTCTCTCGGAGTGGAACTCGTGGTAATGAACCATTCAAAAGCATTAGTTATTATATGAGTTCAAAATCTCCTCAATCTCGTCGTTTGGTCGATGGAATTAGAGAACATTGGCTGATTGAAAATTCTCTTCATTGGGTCAAAGACGTCATTTACGAGGAAGATATTAGTCCCCAAATATCAGGATTTGCTCCAAAAAACTTATCTTTGCTCAAAACCTGGGTTTTAACCCTTCTTCGAGCACATGGCTTTGATTCGATTAAGGCAGCAATCAGCGAAATGAGCCATAATCTGAAATATATTCTCAGTTTTTGTACTTAAGAGTAATTATCTCCGATTATATTCTATTTTCTAGAGAATGAAACAGCCCTGCCTTCCGCGCGGGGGGCTGGGGGGGATCTAAATCTTGCGGAAAACTTTGAAAACACGCCCTAGGGTTGCTTGGTTTTTCACAGCGGCCAATTTTATTCTGGAGTCACCTCAGCGGTTTTTAAGACTTTCAATCCTACTGAATACTATCACTAATAGACATATATTTTACTTAAATTTTAACAATTTTTTTCAGTACTATCTCAAAGTATTTAACCGTTTTATGTTATCATAAATATTGCTTAATTATACTAGTCTATATCTAATTTTTTAATAATCGAATATATCTTAATATAACGGTAAATTATCTGGGGCTAATATCGCCGGATCAGCTAAACTAATTTAATTTTGCTTACCTCAATTCCAATCACATCAATTCCCTATAGGAATCCTAAATTAATTGTGATAATTTCTGTTCCCTACTCCCTACTCCCTGTTCCCTACTCCCTACTCCCTACTCCCTACTCCCTACTCCCTACTCCCTACTCCCTACTCCCTGCTCCCTTTGTTATAAAATCTATTAATCAGATACTATAGCTGTTAATCCGAAGGGAGAAATTCAGCCAATTTGATCGACAAAACCTGGACTAGATAACAGAAAAAGACACAATACTTATTATGGCAACGTTACATGGCAGTTGGATACCTAGGGAAACTAGTGGTCATCTATTTATTTGGGGAGAAACCTGGCGCACGAAGGCGCAGATATCAACAACTGCCAATGAGATGTCATCTCACCCCTTTGGGATGACTGAGGAAGAATTGACGTCTTTTTTAGATTCTCATCGTCTGTCCATCGGTCAATTTTTAGATGTGTCTGAGAAGGCTCGTTCAGGTAGTCGTAAGCGTGCAGCTCAACCGAATCACCATCCCTGGGAGTCTCAAATTGTTCTCTTACCTACTCAACCATCATCCAAGGGTGAGCCAGCTTATCCAGTGCTGTCTAGCAAAGTGTTTTTAGATACTGCAGACGATAGTGCAGAGGCTGGCCAGTGGGAATTGCAACCATGGCAAGTGCAAGGGGTAAGTCTGGAACCGATGGCAGCGGTAAGATTCCTGCAAGCTTTACCCCTGGGCTCTTTTGAAGGCTCAGACGCTTACCTGGGAGGGGAGTTACGTTTTTGGTCTCAGGTGATGCGGTGGAGCTTGGATCTGCTGAATCGGGGTAAGTTTTTACCAGGACTGTACCGATTGCCTGATGGTAAGGTAAGGGCTTGCTGGCAACCTCTGCTTGATAGTACTACGGATCAAGTCCGTCTAGAAACGTATATCAAGCTCATGCCCTTGGCTTGCTGTGCTTATTCACAAGAGGTTAGTTCTCCACAGTTAACCCTTAAAGCTAGAACCGATTTGGTTAAGGCTCAGGAATTGCTACTGGGATTCTTGAGTAGTGTGGTTAATACACAGGTGCGGAATTTTGTCAAGGGTGAGTCGGTGCCAGTAGTAGATTCACCGATGGTGGAATGGTTGCGATCGCTTTCTTCTAATTTGTCTTCTAATTCAGATAATTTAGAAACCCTAGGGCTAGAGTCAACAACCCTAGGTCGATTAGCCGCAGCCCTCTCGACTTGGAACACTCCGGTGCAACAGAATTTAGTGACACCGACGTCCAAGAGGTTGAGGCAAAATCTGTTTCGCACTTGTTTTATCCTGAAACCTCCTACCTCTGACCAAGAGAGTTGGAGCTTGGCCTATGGCTTACAAGCGGTTGATGACCCAGACCTGGTGGTGGATGCTGAGACGATCTGGAATTACTCCGGAGAGCGATTGGAGATTAAGCAACGAACCATTGAACAACCTCAGGAAACGTTCCTGAAAGGGTTAGGATTAGCGACTCGACTCTATCCTCCCATTGAACCTAGCCTACACCAATCCCGTCCTGAGTTTTGTGAGCTAACCATAGTAGATGTGTATGAGTTCATTAGGGCTAGTGCATGGCGGTTGCAAAACAATGGCTTGGGTATTGTGCTACCCCCAGGATTGAAACCAGGCACGGGAGCCAAACGCTTGGGGATTAGTCTTGTGGCAGAAGTGCCACCACAAAAGAAGAATCAACGGTTAGGACTCCAAAGCTTACTGAAGTTTAAGTGGCAACTGGCGATTGGAGATAAAACCATCTCGAAGCGGGAGTTTAATCGCTTGATGGCACTGAAATCACCGCTAGTGGAGGTGGATGGGGAATGGATGGCGTTACAACCGTCTGATGTCCGTGCAGCTCAAGAGATGTTTAAGGGTTCGACAGATAACATGACTCTGTCGGTAGAGGATGCTTTGCGGATCACTACTGGTGATAATAATACCTTGGCAAAACTACCGGTAGTAAAGTTTGAAGCATCGGGAGCGTTGCAAGAGTTAATTACTAACTTACAGGGGAATCAATCCCTGGAGCCGATTCCTCAACCCGCTAGTTTTCAGGGGCAATTGCGACCCTATCAAGCTAGAGGGATGGGCTGGCTGGCGTTTCTGGAACGTTGGGGTTTGGGTGCTTGTCTGGCGGATGATATGGGCCTTGGTAAGACGGCACAACTGATTGCGTTTCTGTTGCATCTTCAGGAAGAAGGTACCCTCAATGGGCCATGCTTAGTGGTATGTCCGACCTCTGTGCTAGGAAACTGGGAACGGGAAGTAAGGAAATTTGCGCCATCCCTGAAAACTATTGTCCATCACGGGGATAAACGCTCGAAAGGGAAAGCCTTTGCTAAGGCAGTTAAGACTAAGCAGGTGATCATTACTAGTTATTCCTTAGTACATCGGGATGCGACTACCCTGGATGGGGTGGAATGGCAGGGGGTGGTGCTGGATGAAGCTCAGAATATTAAGAATCCTAGCGCTAAGCAATCCCAAGCGGTGAAGCAACTTTCCACTAGCTTTCGGATTGCCTTAACCGGTACTCCCGTGGAAAATCGGTTGTCGGAATTGTGGTCAATTATCGATTTTCTCAATCCTGGGTATTTAGGCGATCGCCAATTCTTCCAACGTCGATTTGCTGTACCCATTGAGAAGTTTGGCGACCGGGATTCCTTGCAGACCATGCGATCGCTAGTGCAACCCTTTATCCTCCGTCGCCTCAAAACCGATAAGTCTATTATTCAAGATTTGCCCGAAAAGCAGGAAATGAATGTTTTTTGTGGTCTTTCCGCAGCCCAAGCTACGGTTTATCAACAGTTGGTGGATGATTCCTTAGCACAAATTGAAGAGGCTGAGGGGATTAAGCGCAAGGGCATGATTTTGACCTTGTTGTTGAGACTCAAGCAACTGTGTAATCATCCGGCACTGTTGGAGAGTAAAGGTAAAAAGACTAAGGGGAAAACGGGAGATAATTCGTTGATGTCTAGCCAGCAGTCGGGTAAGTTACGACGGTTGGAAGAAATGTTAGAAGAGGCGATTTCGGAAGGAGACCGTGGTTTAATTTTTACCCAATTTTCGGAATGGGGTAAATTGCTGAAACCCTATTTAGAGCAAAAATTTGGCAAGGAAGTTTTATTCCTCTATGGCGCAACTCGTAAGAAACAACGGGAGGAAATGATTGATCGCTTCCAGAATGACCCCGATGGTCCATCCATATTTATTCTGTCTCTGAAAGCGGGTGGCACTGGATTGAATTTAACGAGAGCTAATCATGTGTTTCATGTGGACCGCTGGTGGAATCCAGCCGTGGAAAATCAAGCTACTGACCGCGTCTTTCGGATTGGTCAAAAACGCAATGTTCAAGTCCATAAGTTTATCTGTACTGGCACTGTGGAAGAAAAGATTAATGACATTATTGAAAGTAAGAAACAGTTAGCGGAACAAACTGTAGATGCTGGAGAAGATTGGTTGACGGAAATGAATACGGAACAATTGCGGGATTTGGTGTTGCTTGACCGGAGTGCGGTTATTGATGATTAGGGAGTAGGGAGTAGGGAGTAGGGAGTAGGGAGTAGGGAACAGGGAACAGGGAACAGGGAACAGTGATAATATTTGACTATTTTAGTGCTTAAATTGATTGTTATCACTGCCGTTACAAAGTTTTTTTGTACTGGTCAAAGTATCAGTATAAGTCTTCAAAAGTCCCCCTTATTAAGGGGGATTTAGGGGGATCTCAATCCTTATTAAGGGGAACCAACAGGGAATCAGAATCAGGAATGAACAAAACTGACATACTCCCTTTCTACTCCCTACTCCCTACTCCCTACTCCCTGTTCCCTGTTCCCTGTTCCCTGTTCCCTGGGCGCAGCCCTATAATTTGCTTACCCTTCATGGTCATTTGGCGCAATAGAAGCGAGGGGCTTGATCGTTTTCAAAATCTGATCAGCTAGGGTTGCTTCGGCTAGTTCAAGCTCATAATGTTGTTGGAGGTTCAACCAAAATTGGGGAGTAGTACCGAAGTATCTAGCTAGCCTCAGGGCTGTATCGGTAGTAATGGTTTTTTTGCCGTTTACGATGGCATTGACCTGTGTTACGGGTACATGGATATCCTTAGCCAGTTGATTCTCGCTGATGCCGAATGGTTTGATAAATTCTTCTAGAAGAATGTCACCGGGAGTAATAGGGGGAAGTTTTGTAGTCATTAGTTTTTAGTAATTATTGATAATCCAAAATCTGAATACTTACAAAGAATCAACCGGTTTTTGCCCACCCTAAAAGCTTCCTCAGTTTTGATACTATTGTTGAGATTATATTATATGTAAGTTTTAAGATAAATTTCCTGTTTCCCCTGGGCAAAATTTCGATAAAATCCTCAAAGGTTAGGACGGTAAAAGCTTCTTTTATACAAGCGATCGCATCTTCAATATTCTGTGCTTTCTGACCTTTGATTCGCTTACGGTAAGTATTACCGAGATGAATTTGTGTCCTTGCCCAATCTTGGGGAAAAGCCTCAAAGGTTCTGACGGTAAGAGCTTGTTCGTAACAAGCGATCGCATCTTCAATATTCTGTGCTTTCTCACCTTTGATGCGCTTACGATAAGCATTTCCGAGATTATATTGCGTCCTTGCCCAATCTTTGGGAAAAGCCTCAAAGGTTCTGACTCTAAGAGCCTGTTGGTAACAAGTGATTGCTTGTTCAATATTCTGTGCTTTCTGACCTTTGATTCGGTAATAGTAAGCAATACCGAGATGATTTTGCGTCATTGCCCAATCTTCAGGAAAAGCCTCCAAGGTATAAACGGTAAAAGCCTGTTGGAAACAAGCGATCGCTTTTTCTATATTCTGTGCTTTCTCACCTTTGATTCGGAGATAGTAAGCAATACCGAGATGATTTTGTGTCATTGACCAATCTTCAGGAAAAGCCTCAAAGGTTCTGACTCTAAGAGCCTGTTGGTAAAAAGCAATCGCTTTTTCTAAATTATCAGCCTTGTCCCCAACAATACGATAACTATAAACAGCACCAATATAATTGAGAGTTTTCGCCCATTCTTGTGATCGATTTTCCCGGTTACGTAATTTTAAAACAGTTTCTAATCCAGTAATGGCTATTTCTAAATTATTGGCACTTTTTCCTAAATTATATTGAGAAATATCAAGACAAAGACTTTCTACTATTCCGGCAATCGCTTCTTTTTCTTCAGGATTTAGTTCCGCACAAGTCTTAAGCAGCCACTGTTCTAAAATTTTGGCAAAAGAGCTATTTAATTTATCAGCATTAGATTCCAGAACATCATGAATAGCTTGTAAATCGCCATCATTTTCATATTCTAGTAAGAGTAGCTTTTTCAACAAATCATAATACTCGTCACTACTATGAACTATATCTTGAGATACGTCCTGTAGTTTTTCCTGTTCAATATCAGCTTGAAAGGGAGTATAATAGTCAAGCAAATCAATATCTCTATCTACAGGAAATTCGATTACTCCAGAACGCCAATCAAAAAAATCAGGAGCACGACGGACTAAATACCTTAACGTATATTTTCTAACGGTAAACACTAAGCAGCAATTAAAATCATCTCTAAATCTTTCCCGTTGCCAATTGAGATGACCTAATAAGCTGGCTAAAGCCTCTCTTTGATAGGATTTTCTAGGATTTTCAAGGGTACGTTTAATATAATCGTCTAAGGCTAAAGACTTTTCAAGGCCACTAATAAATAAAATATCAATGGGATTGTCGTTAACCTTTTCCTCTATCAAATCATATAAATTATAAATAGAATGGTCTAGCTTTAAAATATCAATCGTTTTATCATTAATATCTTGTTTGATTGCTTCAATAATACATTTTTCTTGTACAGGAGTACACCGCACAAATAAAATCCCAAATCCTTCACGCCAAGATAAATCGCGTTTTAACCTCAGATACGATTCTTGTTCATCTGATTTAAATTTTGTTGAATTGGATGTCACCATTTTATTTATTAGTTGTCAGCTATCAGTTTTCAGCTTATGTGCTACGCACACGCTACGCGAACAGCTATCAGCTATCAGCTAATGGGCTAGATCACAGGCTAGAAGCCTGTGCCACCCAGGCTACGGGAATGGCTCACTGCTGACCGCTGACTGCTGAATGCTCACTATTAGTTAAATCACGAATAGCAGATTTAAATTCAGATGTCCCTTCAATTAAAGGGTGAACATCATACCAACGCACAGGATTATCTTCTCCATCAAACTCTCGATATTCCAAGACACAACGACGGAATAGCAAACTACGATAGTCTTCATCATTAGGGATAGACTTGGAAAGAGAAACTTCAGCTAATTTTTGCCATTCTTCAGAACTAACAGCATTACGATAGGTGCTATCTCTGGCATCACTAACTGCCCGCCTCACTATTCTTGTAGTAATCGGGAAATCATCAATATAACGCATTACTGACTGCATTAATAGCATCAACTCTCGTACATGACCACCAGTCATAGCACAAAGCTCAATGCGAGTGTCTTGACTATCAAAGATTTGTGTATCAATATCAATCGTAGGGTCAACTAAGTGAATCCTTTTTTCAATAACTTCTTTTAATTTATCTAATCCTTGTGAATAGAGTTGGTTGTCACGGTTTTTTACCATAATCATTGGTAACACTTGAGGAGTATCATAAATATTTCTTAATTCAGTAGCTTGACTAGAATACGCTAAGGAAATTGGTACTGTATAAACTACGTGACAATTCAACGCTGTTAACTGACTGCTATAATCAAGAAATATTTCCTCGTGACTTGTTCTGTCATTCCCTTTTTCCAGGGGGATGATTCTATCTAAGTTATCTGCGATCACAACTATGTTGGATTTTTCCTCAGGTAATTTCTGTTGAGCCTCTTCAATAAATTCATTTAACGCTTCAATCAACGATACACTATAATTATCAACCTGTTTTCTAATGGTTTCACGGCTACTAGGATTGCGTCTTAAGGTTGTGGTCAATTTACTAAAAATCTGAATTTGAGCTTCAACCGTTAATTTTTCAAATTCCACCTCCGATAACGCCAAATCCTTTAATTCAGTCCACCGAGACTCTAACCAATTTAATAACGGATTAGGAGCAGCATAATCTTTAAGTTTCTCTAAAATATTACGAGTACAAGCTAACAGAATATCTGTATATTGAGCATCGATTTCATCAATATCTCCTTCCGTTGCTGGAAAATAAACCACAAAGCAGCCATTCTTCTGCAAATAATCTTCTAGACGCAATAACTCCGTTGATTTCCCGACACCCCGATGTCCAGTATAAAGTTGACAAGTCGCTTGGTCTGAAAAGATGATAGTTTTACCAATTTCCCGGAAAATATTGTCATCTCCCCTGACTTCACTACAGTTTACATAAGCTGGATCGTTGGCAGGTAAGGGATAAAATGGTTGAAATTTATTGTAGATTTTCTTGATTAAGCTCATGGGGGGTGATGTGTATAAAGGATTTTTTTAGGGAGCAGGGAGCAGGGAGCAGGGAGTAGGGAGTAGGGAGTAGGGAGCAGGGAGTAGGGAGTAGGGAGTAGGGAGTAGGGAGTAGGGAGTAGGGAGTAGGGAAGATGGAAACAATTAAATGGCAATTGCCCTATGGCTGCCTGGTAATGATCCTATTATAAAATAATATATTGCGGTTTTTAATTAGGTGAGGTATACAATTTAGGGATTTTAGGAAACAGGGAATAGCGATGCAGAGGTGCGACCCGTGGCGAATTTAATTCGCCAACGGAAAGCGCACCTAAGCGGTCTTGGGGGTTTCCCCCATGAGCGACTGCATCAAGACGGGAACAGGGAACAGTTCGTAGGGTGGGCAAAATGATATTATCTAGAATTTTTAAAAGAACCAAAGAGTTTTTGCCCACCCTACTTACAAATAATCAACGGCTTTTTGCCCACCCTAAAAGAAGTTGCGTAGGGTGGGCAAAATGATAGTATCTAGAATTGTTCAAAGAACCAAAGGCTTTTTGCCCACCCTACTTACAAATAATCAACGGCTTTTTGCCCACCCTAAAAGAAGTTGCGTAGGGTGGGCAAAATGATAGTATCTAGAATTGTTCAAAGAACCAAAGGGTTTTTGCCCACCCTACAAGCTTTGCTGACTGGCTAGTTTATTAGTTGCGTAGGGTGGGCAAAATGATAGTATCTAGAATTGTTCAAAGAACCAAAGGGTTTTTGCCCACCCTACAAGCTTTGCTGACTGGCTAGTTTATTAGCAACAAGTACTAGTTAATGAGAAACTAGTACTCGTTAGGAAGAAACGGGTACCCATTTGTTACACACCAGTACTGACTTACAAGAAACCAGTACTGGTGTGTTAGAAACTAGTACTCGTTAGGAATAAATGGGTACTGGTGTGTTAGAAATGATTACCTGGTCTGGTCTATTGTTAACCCTTGAGCCTTATAGCCCTATTGCCTATTGCTAGCATGCCTATTGCCTATTGCTTACTCCCTGCTCCCTAAAAGCCCAGACGTTGTACCTAACAGCAATTGCAAACCGCTGTATTGATAATTGTGATCTTTTTGCCATCATGGAAGTAACTCCTATTTAGGTGGGAGGAAAACCGCGCTGGCGTCGGTTAATGGTTTGAACCAGCGCGGTTATTAGTCTCAGTCTCAATATCTATAGTATAGATAAATCCTGGAAAAACTGCAAGGATTAATTTATTTTTTTACATTTATTTACAAAGACTATTTGTAGGGATTGATGGATTTAAGTATGGATAAATTATGATAGCAATGTAAGTCTATTTTAGGGCATTTGTTTATTTAAAAGCTAACGATAACGTTATAGTATTGCTTTTTTTATTAACTTTAAACTACTCAAAAAAAACCCTTTAAAAACCCTTGACAAATATTTTTATAATCATTACAATAATACTTGTCAACAAATTGAATCTTTGACCTATGTCAGAACTTACTCCAAACTCCAACAAACAACCCGTTAAGCACATCTTGAAGGGTTCTCGTAAAGCCGTACTCAACACCATGTACGCCCTTTATGGTCTGCGCTATGCCGAGATTTCCGAGTGGAGTCCTCTGCAGCCCACGGAGGTTCCAGGGGAATTCATTACGATAATGACCAAGTACTTGTTATTGCCATAACACCTTAAATTTCTGGGGGGGTTTCCCCCCTTGGCCAATCCCATCGGATCACGTCCGGATCGGTTCGTAAATTCACTGACATAGGTCATTTAAATAGCCGTGGATAGGATTTCTGCGGCTATTTTTTTTTTTTTTGGAATATATAGAGAATTTAGAATAGAGAATTTAGAATAGAGAATTTAGAATAGAGAATTTAGAATAGAGAATTGGGAATCGGGAATCCAATACTGGTGGTTCAGTAAGCCTGTACTCCAACATCATCAAAGTATGATAAAATTAATAAATGGTGTTTCATAGCTATCAGGTATACAGGATTTTTTCCCTCTTGCCTGCTCCCTACTCCCTACTCCCTACTCCCTGTTCCCTTTGCTATAAAAAAATGCAACTAGAAGACTATTTTGACTTCCTCAGTGTGGACGATATTCGTATAAAAGGCACAAGAATAGGAATAGAAACTATTCTCTATGATTATATCCATCGTGCCCGCACTCCTGAAGAAATTGCCGAAACCTATCCATCCCTAAATCTAGAACAGGTCTACGCTACTATTCTTTATTATCTACACAATAAAGAAATGGTCAGCCAATATGTTGCTGACTGGTTAGAGTGGAGTCACCAGCAACTGAAAGCACAGCAACTTAACCCCTCCACCTCTGCCCTGCGATTGCGGAAGTTGAGAGCAGAACAAAAAGTAATCAAAAAAGCTGATGACTCTCAAATATCTATTGGATGAAAATGTTAATCCTACTTACAAAATCCAATTGACCCGGAATTCTCCTGATTTGGTGATGTGGATTGTTGGTGAACCGAATACTCCTGCAAGAGGAACGTTAGACCCCCAAATTCTGAAATGGTGTGACGAGTATGGTTTTGTGCTGGTAACAAATAATCGTAAATCTATGCCTACCCATTTAGCTGATTATATTGCAGAAGGGAATCACATACCAGGAATCTTTATTCTCAACACCAAGTTAAGTATGGGAGAAAATATTGATGAGCTGGTTTTTCTAGCTGAGGCATCTTTTGAAAACGAATATCAAGACCAAATTATTTATCTTCCACACAGTTATAGCGTTTAGCAAACGTCTTTCGCCGATTGAGAAAGCTTATCTGGATCTAGACTCCACCAAATCAAAGCGCAAGTATCGAGAACAATTTTCACACTTCTCCCCATTCTTCTATTGTAGGAGTTGTTAAATCCTCAAAATACTTGACTTTACCGCGCATTTTTACAAATAACTGTTCTGTTGAGGATAAATTACCGTATTTAGAAATTATCACCACTGGTTTGCCCCGATCAGTGACTACAATTTCTTCCCATTCTGACTCTACAAGCTGCAATAACTCCAGCAGTTTGCTTTTCAGTATACTTTTGGAAATTGTTTTCATTTAGATACTATTGACGGGCTTAATTAAAATTATAATTATATCACATTTAAAGCGTTTTTAATAGCTATCAGGTACACAGGATTTTTTTCTCTTCCCTGTTCCCTATTCCCTGTTCCCTGTTCCCTAAAAAACCATAAATATGTACCTGGACAAAAATAAACCTAACTTCTTGATGCAAAGCGCGAGTGGGGGAAACCCCCTGTTCCGAAGCTGCATCGCTGTATTAACTTGTGTAAAGTTGCCAAAAATCGGTCTGCTCCCTGCTCCGAACGCGGGGCGCGTTCGGAGCAGGGACTTCGGAACAGGGAAGAGCGAAAAAATAGTGCTTACCTGATTAGACTAGAAACAGCTATAGTGCTAATATAAGCATTTGTTGCCTACTCCCTACTCCCTACTCCCTACTCCCTACTCCCTGTTTTCTTTGCTATATAAATGACAAACTACGAAATCGAAACCCAAGAATGGTGGGTAGAACGTTGGAATGACTTACTCAATTCCTATCGCTTCAAAAAGCGTTTGGAACGGGGACGTATCTATGCCAAAGAAGGCAATATTCTCAGTATTGACTTTCTAGGACCACAAGTAGTCGCCAAAGTTCAAGGAACTGCTCCGGAGCCCTATGAATTAACCATTTCCATCGAACCCTTTACCGAGGAAGACTGGAATTATGTGGTGCAAACCCTAGCAAGTAAAGCAATTTACTCAGCTCAGTTATTAGCAGGAGAAATGCCCCATAATATCGAAGAAGTCTTTACTGCCAATGGTTTAAGTTTATTTCCCTTCACCCTCTCCGACGTTCGTTCCCAGTGCAATTGCCCCGATCCCAAAAATCCTTGTAAGCATATCGCAGCAGTATACTATGAATTAGGCGATCGCTTCAGCGAAGACCCCTTTGTTTTGTTCCAGTTGCGGGGAAGCACCAAAGAACAAATCCTTGATGCCTTGCGTAAATTACGCAGTGGTCAAGCAGGGGAAACTTCCACCACAGAGCAGCCATCGTCAATTCCAAATCTCACTTCCGGTGATCAAAACCCTGATCCAAACAGGGAAGAGGGGGAATCAGCAATCGGCGATCCTGAAACCTCAGTCAATATTCAGCAATTTTGGCAATACGATCAGCCCCTCGATTCTTCCCTCGTGGTAATTGCACCACCAACAGATAGTGGAACCGTCCTCGATGTCTTAGGAACAATTCCTCTAGGAGCAGCTGACCCTCGTGTGATGCAGTATCTCAAAGGAATTTATCAGATAGTCAGCCAGCAGGCGGTAATTTCAGCATTAAATCGAGATAGTTAATAGCTGACTACTGACCGCTGACCACTGACCGCTTAATGCTAACAAGACTTCTGAGCCACACCCTTATACATATAGCCCATAATCTTAGGAAATTTTGGTTCATAAAACTCTTCTAATGTCAGAATCTCGAAATGCTTTTCAACCAGCTGCTTGATATTACGATTTAGATGACAGCCATCCCCGATAATCTTTTGTACAGGGGTCAAGCGATTTTGCCAAACCTGAACCTTAGACTCATCACTCATGCCATGCTCAATAAAAAAGAACTTTCCCCCTGGTTTTAGCACCCGATAAATTTCCTCTATAGCCTGATTTACCTTAGTAATACTGCACAATGTCCAGGTGCTAACTACACTATCAAAGCTATGGTCAGCCATCGGTAAATTTTCCCCATTCAGTACCCGAAAATCAACATTAATTTCCGATTCATCAATACGTTTTTTTGCTACGGAATCCATCCCAGGATTAACATCAATAGTTGTAAGTTTTTGCAGGTGCTTGGGGTAATAACTTAAATTTAATCCTGTGCCAAAGCCAATTTCAAATACTTGCCCAGACACCTGAGATAAAACCTCTTGACGATACTTGGTTAAGACCGGGTCAGACATAACCCAGTCCAGAAATCGGGGAAAAATTAACTCTGAATATAAACTCATGCTCCAATTACCTTGGGATAACCTTGAATTGGCACTCATGATCAATTATATATATAGAGAGCAATTCTTAATTAGGTGAGGGACAAAATCCTGGGTTAATGGGAGTAGGGAGTAGGGAGTAGGGAGTAGGGAGTAGGGAGTAGGGAATAGGGAATAGGGAATAATGAAAAAATTATGTGTACCTTATTACTATGAGAAACCCTATATAAATTATAGTAGTAAACATAAATATGAGCGTGCAGGCTACCGGGTGAAGTATGACAACTATATTTGATTGGATTAATCAATTCCGAAATGCTTGGGGTGACAACTTCCAGGCAGTGGGTGATTTGGTTCTTTACGCCTGGATGATAAGTTTTGTCAATTTAGTCTTATGCGGGGGAGCACTCAACGAAAAATTTGGTATCCAACCCCGCACCTGGCTCGGGCTAGTTGGTATTTTGTTTTCACCCTTCTTGCACAAAGACTGGAAACACTTAATCGGAAACACTATTCCGTTTGCGATCCTTGGCTGTTGGGTATTGTTACGAGGAACCGATGATTTCTGGGTCGTGACCTTGGCGATAGTCTTGATTGGTGGTTTGGCTGAATGGCTAGTTGGTTCACCTAACACTGTCTCTTATGGCGCAAGCGGTGTAGTTTTTGGGTATGTAGCTTTTCTGATCGCACAGGGGTATTTAGAAGGTAAGCCCCTGTTAGTCATAGGTTCTAGCGCTATCGGTGGTCTCTATGGTTTTACACTCAGAGGTTTATTTCCTGGTGAAACAGGGATCTCCTGGCAAGGACATTTATTTGGCTTCCTGGCAGGTATGCTTGCAGCCAGCTATCTGGACACGTTTCGGAATATGTTTCTTTGACACTCCCCGTCCTTGAAGGACGGGGATTCTTTCTTCATAGGGGTTCCAACGAACTTACCCTCGGAAAGTTTACACCGTCTGCCCGGCGGTGT
This sequence comes from Moorena sp. SIO3I8, assembly GCF_010692325.1. Classification (GTDB taxonomy): domain Bacteria; phylum Cyanobacteriota; class Cyanobacteriia; order Cyanobacteriales; family Coleofasciculaceae; genus Moorena. The sequence continues at coordinate 66,741 of NZ_JAAHHW010000029.1, forward strand.
TTGAAGAGAGAATTTTTAAATTCTGCCCATCATCAATTTACCCAGTTTTGAGCCTTACTGGTCAAATGGTCTGGCTCCTGGCCGTAGGTCCGGTAAAAAAAATCCCCGCTAGCGGCCAGACTAACGGGGTGTGCTTTTCTCTTTGTGTTCTCAATTATTATTATTGGCTAATCATGTATGATTTGGTGTTGGCCTAATGTCAATTTTTGGTGTGATTTCATATAAATTTTTATAAACTTGCTTGTTTTGGTCGATCTAGTCAATCTGAGCATCAAGTGATCTAAGCGCAAAAAACTCCACTAGCCTGATACTAGTGGAGGCAGGGTGTGTTATTCGTCAACTTCATTGTAGATATGCGATGTTTGTGATCTGGTTTGCTGAATGTATGGTTTTGTATTTGATTTAGGTTGTTGCTCAGCAGAATCTGGAGTATAGTTTTTAATCAAATTTAACTATAATAGCATAAAAATTGTGGCTGTCAAGGGCAAAAAATCTGGACGATCAGTAATTTATGGTAATATTTGCCTAAACTTGACTATAATTACCTATGATACAACTAGCCTTTTGTGCAGCGCTTTCTGGCTATGGATAACAGAAAAGCCAACTTAAAAGACTACAGATATGTAAGGGACAAAAAAAATACCGAAAAGTCCAGAAGTGTGGAGCGCTTAAAACCTTCACAATTTATGAAATCATGACTCTTGGATAACGTTGGTTATGTGTAAATTAGGTTATTTAGACTGGTGAACACCAGGATTATAGCAGTCGCCAGGGCAGGCGCGGACATTACAAAAGTCTCAAACCTAAGTAAGCGCAAGAGTTTGACTTCTGACTTCTGACTTCTGACTTCTGCTATAGATCGTCATTCCCCATTACCGATTACCCATTCCCGGTAGCAAAAACCGTAACTAAAGGAACCGAATTATCCTGTAATGGTCATATTAGAACAGGGTATTAGCAACGGAGACGATCAAATGAACCATCAAATGCTTAGTCGTATAGCCACTGTTATGGCAGTCAGCATCCTGCTTACAGGTATATTGGGGTGTGTGTCGGAAAAAACCAATGCCCTTGACCCTATGCCTAACTCCGAACCAAGGAAAGAATCAATTTCAGCTGACCAGCAACCAACTCTAGACGTAGATACCAATCTTGTAGACGCTAATACTAAATTTGGCTTCAAGCTATTCTCAGAAATTCTCAAGCAGGACACTAACAAGAATATTTTTGTCTCTCCCACCAGCATCGCCATTGCCCTAGACATGGCTTACAACGGTGCCAGCGGCGAGACTCAAGAGGCTATGGCAAAAGTCCTAGAATTAGAGGGATTAAGTCTAGATCAACTCAACCAGGGAAATAACGCCTTAAAGGCTAGCTTGGAAAATGCTGACCCTGATGTTCAGCTGTCCATTGCCAACTCCCTGTGGGCTAACCAAGGCATTGACATCAACCCCAAATTTATTAAAAACAACCAGAAATTCTACGAAGCAGAGGTCACAGAACTTGATTTTAGTAGTGCCAAGGCTGCAAAAAAAATTAACCGTTGGGTCAAAAATAACACAAACGGCAAAATTAAAACGATTGTCGAACGCACTCAAGCGGATGATTTACTCTTCTTAATCAATGCCATCTATTTCAAAGGCAGCTGGACCAGAGAATTCGATAAAAGTAAAACGTCTGATCAAGCTTTTTATATCTCTGATTCAAACCAAAAGCAACACCCAATGATGTATCAGTATGGGAAGTATAAGTACTATGAAAATGATGCCTTTCAAGCTGTAAGTATTCCCTACGGTAAAGAACGGCTGAGTTTATATGTTTTCTTACCCCGTGAAGGGAGCAGCTTGGCAGAATTTCAACAACAACTCACAGCGGAAAACTGGCTACAATGGATGAAAGAGTTTAGGTCTCGGGATGGGTCAATTCGGCTACCCCGCTTTAAATTTGAATACGATATTAAACTCAACGATTCCCTAAAAGCTTTGGGGATGGATGTAGCGTTTACCGATAAGGCGGATTTTTCTAATCTGACCTCTGAATCAGCAGCGATTAGTCAAGTCAAGCACAAAACCTTTGTAGAAGTTAATGAAGAAGGCACAGAAGCAGCGGCTGCTACTTCTATCGGTATTGTTACTACTTCCATTAGTATAGATCAACCATTCAATCTAGTGGTTAACCGTCCTTTTTTCTGTACTGTTCGGGACAATAAAACTGGAGCAATTTTGTTCATGGGTTCGATTGTGGAACCGTAAGCTATTAGCTATTGAATTAGTGTGAAGGTTGAAAGTTAAAGGTTGAAAGTTAAAGGGTAAGCATGCAGCTATCAGCGAACAGCGTAGCGTCATCGGTGCTTTTGAATAAAATAAGCTGACCGCTGACCGCTGACCGCTGACTGCACCTCAAGTAGCGTGCGTGGCACAGGCTTCTAGCCTGTGAGGTAGCGCATATGCTTACGTTAAAGCTTCAAAAGATAACCTTTAACCTGGTAACCTAGTTAACCTTAGGCAGGTAGCTTGAATAGAATTGCATCCCAAATAAAGTATCCCTCACGTCCATATAATAGTGACGAGGGATCAGCAACACTCTGCTGACCAGAAGGACTTACTTTCTTAATTTCTGGATAATCGTTGTCCCACAACACTTTCCACTGACCAGAAACATCCAGTTCCTGCATTCCTAAATTTAATCCATAAGCGATCAGTTCTTGTTGGTTATTGTGCTCGAAGTTGATCGCATACAAGTTAGACTCGGAGGATCCTTTCACCACCGGTACCACCCCTGCTGGCTGATAGGGACCGTTGATCTGTGGCGAGACAAAATGGTACAGGCTGGAGTCAGTAATCGAGGCAGCGTCATCACCAAGTTGCTCAAGCCAACGGGGATCCACATGTTGCTTCATCACAGAGAAGAACATGTGCCACATTCCTCCTTTATAGTAAACGTGGCTTCGTTCACACTCGTAAAAGAGACCTTGCTCACCTTCATCGGTCATGAAATGAGGAAACAGGGCTGGTGGCAAGAGTGTATAGGGTCCTTCGAGTTGATCTGCTACTGCTAGACCAATACAGCCTTTCTTGGGTTGGGAATTTGTCTTGGCAGCAGCAGATAGAAACATCCAATACTTGCCTTCGTGAAAGATGGGGAAAGGATCCCGCAACTGGCGGTGACGTTGGTCTGGCATCAATGGATGGTCAGAGTAATCGTAGTATTTCTCCCAATCAAGAAATTCGATCAGTTGGGGAGCTTGCCAATCAATCTCGTGATTATCCCTAATGATTCCCTTACAGAAGCCAATATACTCATGAAGCAAATTAGGACGGTCTGGAGATCCACCGTAAAAGAAATACAGGGAATTTTCGTTTACCAACCGTAAGCTTCCTGCTAGAAGGCGAGAGCTTCGCCAGTAGTCATCCCGGTCTGGCTGAAACACAGGACCTAAGTGCTTAATTACAGACAAATCTTCACTAAGAATAGCCCCACCCATTTCCCCTCTCTGCCAAGGCACTCCCTCTAAATCCTTTCCTCCTTGAAGGTAAAGCAGGAGATATTTTGAGAGAGCTGTTTTACTTGGAGCAGGTTGATGAGGCGTTGTCTGGATGCTGATATCATGGTTGAACAGTTGCTCTAAGGTCGCAGCGTCGCTCCTGCCGTGATCGAGTTGTTGTATCATCAGCTTCTGCTTAAGATATTTTTAGTTTTGTTAAGGAAATATTACTTTATTAAATCAATCTATTATTTTTTTGACAAGGGGATCCATCAAATTGCAGGGATATGGGGCACAATCTCAGTATTTATACTGAGAATTTCCCAAGGATTTGCGATCGCCAAATCTGCTCCACATATAATACTTAATGCTACATTAAGATTACGCGATCTAGGCTCTTATCGGTAGGCTTGCTAATCGTAAGCATCAAGGTATAGGCTGAGATCTTATCTAGAGGCTGCAAGCCTTAGAACCCTAAAATTAGGGTTTGGCTTCGAGTTTGGCTTCGAGTTTGGCTTCGAGTTTGGCTTCGAGTTTGGCTTCGGGTTTTCCTTTCAGCTGCGTAAGTCCTAGTGTAAGCATTCAGCGGTCAGTGGTCAGTGGTCAGTGGTCAGCGGTCAGCGGTCAGCTAACTTAACAGAAATTAAAGCAATGCTTACCTGTTTTATTAAAAAGCTGAGAGCTGAGAACTGAGAGCTGAGAGCTGATAGCTGATAGCTAAATGCTTACATCCTAGTAATCTCACCTTAGTTAAATCTTCGTCTATGTCTTCACAAGTTAAAGATTTGATTTTGATCGCAATCAATCAGCAATTTGGCTAGTGACATTTTCCCAACACTATTTGTTATCTTGGAATAAGTTTGGTAGTGATAGGTAAAAAAGCGAGTACAGACCTCGCTTAAATGGTATAGCCTTAACCTATTCTGAATCAATATTAGGAATTACGTAGTAACTCTCTGATTATCTGATTAGAGGGTAATTTAGCAATTAAAACACTATGCTTTACTATGCTTTGAGCGGTCAACAGTGATGGTATTTGCTGATAGCTAAATCAAACTCAAACTTTATGCCCGTCCAAAGTATAGATATAGTTTTCACTCCTATCAGTACGTAATTCCTCACTAGTTTAATGTATTCAGGAAAAAAAATTGGCTTGGATACATAGACTATTGTTTAATCATTAGGCGTTGCTTCTATAAATTACACAATAATTAGTTAGATAGGATTTAATTAAGCGGTAAGGAATTTTACTTACCTTACCCTACTACCGAATTATTACTTTATACTCTCTAGTTGACGCCTTAGTAAAGAGGCTAACTGTTCTAGGGAGTTAGTCACAGTTATTCACTAACTAATACTCTTACACAAAAGCAGGTAACTCATGCTTCCTAATCACAGTTTACAAATCCCAGATAAATGGATCTGGGACTTCTGGCTAGCTCAAGATATTTCCGACTATCACTTATTTTACTTGCAAGCTTCTAAGGATTTACCGGATCCAGAAGACCGACATTGGCATGTTTCATTTGGTCACGCTGTTTCTCAGGATTTACGGCACTGGGAGATTCTACCAGATGCTATGAAGCCTGAAGCTTATGGTGACGTGGATGAGTACACTAATTGGACTGGCTGCGTAATTCGTCATGATGGCCTGTGGTATCTCCCATACACCAGCACTGATCGCAAAGAGCAAGGAAAAATCCAACGCATCAGCCTTGCGACCTCCAAAGATTTAATCCACTGGGAAAAACATCCGAAAAACCCGGTGATCGAGGCTGATAGTCGCTACTACGAGAAGTATGATCTCGAGCACCCTGAGAAAAACCTTTGGTTCGATGAAGCCTGGCGCGATCCTTGGGTGTTTCAGGATCCAGAAACAGGGGAATTTCATGCTTTAATTACTGGTCGCGTTAACTATGGTCCTGCTGAAAGTCGGGGCGTGATTGCTCATGCCACTTCACAAAACCTGATTGATTGGCAAGTATTACCACCATTAACTGAGCCTATGACGTTCGGGACTATGGAATGTCCGCAAGTGGTTCTTATCAAGGGGCGCTACTATCTGCTCTTCTCGATCCCCCCAGGAGAGTTTGTTGATAGTAACCTCACGGGAACGTTCTACATGGTTGCTGATAATCCTTTAGGACCATTTTCTGCTCCAAGGGCGCTCTGGGCTGAA
>NZ_JAAHHW010000290.1 GCF_010692325.1 Moorena sp. SIO3I8
TTTTCCACTACCCAAAGCCGGATCTACAGCCTTAGCACCGCTCTTGTTATTACTAAAACCAGGACTGGCTCGCCCAATGAAGGCTTTCTTGTCCTTCGGGTTCCAACCGCGCACCTCCACCTGTCCCACCTGGGTCAAGCTGGTCAGTCGGGAAGAAAAACTGAGCAGATCCTTTCGTTGAACTAGAGTCAACACTGACTTGGATTTCTCCTGATGGGGCCGGAAATATAGTGTTTTATCTTGAACCACAACCTCATAACCGAGTCGTTGAGCACGGGTCTGAAGAAATTCCATATCTGTTTGGTTATGCTGTAGTACATAGTCCAAAACCAGCTTTGTCGTTACTCCCCCATACTTTAGACCGGCTTTTTTGGCAATATCTCTAGCAATATCGCTGTCTTTCTTTTTAGTAAACGAGCGAGTGTTGTAACCCCGAAGCAATCGATGACTGTAGTCGTAGCCGCGCACTGTCAACAGAGGTATTTCCCCATGGGCAAATTCTGGTTCCAGACCGGTAATCTGACCCATCATCAGTTTTTGCAGTTTCCCTCCACTACCCCCGTAGCCCATAAAAATCGTTACCTCATTGCCTAGCTTAAACAGTTGCGGATCATCGGTGACAACTTAAGCCTGTATGCCAATTGTCAAGGGGGTTGAGGAAAAAGGCTTGAAGAAAAACTCAGACTGACCCTTTTGTCGGTCAGGAAAAGGAGCAACAATAAGTTTGACCTTGGGTTTTCGCTGCTGTTTGACGATACCTAAATCCTGATTCTCTGGGGCAGCAAAATACTTAACTGGGTCAGAAGCTAATCCTTTGTCATGAGCAACATAAAAATGATAGAGACCTCGATAAATCATCTCTAAAGAGATGCGGTCAAAGGGTAAAGAAAGCTCCGAGGCTACAGCATCACCTAAATCCACGCTCAACCGCATAAAAAAGCCACGTCCCCCAAATCTGTAACTTAACTCCATTAAGAGAACCAGTCCATAAATAACTTAACCCTAAAAGTCGTTTAACTGTATTAAAAGCCTCTTCAATCCGCCAACGCCGTCCATACAAATCAGCGACGACATAGGGAGGTAAAATCATCGGGTCAAGCACACTCGTTAAATAAGAATGCCAAGTTTTGCCTGAGCGCACTTCAATTAAACGTAAAGTCACAAACGGAGTTTTTTTAGTTCCAGAACCCATCCGAATCAGACGGTCACGAAGACTATAACTATCACTGAAGACTTGCTTAACTTCAAGGGAAGCTCCCTTCTTTAAACGGGTAATAAAATGAATCCCTCGGTCAATTAACTGCTGCCAAAAGTAAAAGTGATAAAAGCCTCGATCTAGTAACAGCAAAGTTTTAGCCCTTACTAAATTCAACAGATTCGACTCCAATTTGGTGTCAGAAGCTCTGGGATTTTCCTCAAACCAAATCTCAACCGGAAGCCGTGTCTTTACATCCACCACTACTCCCATCTTGCCGGCTAACTGTCCTTGGGGTATGTCTGCCAAGCTTTTTAGCTTCCGAAACAAGGCTTCTAAAGTGGAATTATCGGCAATCAAAATTCTCTCAAACTTAGATAGAGTAAACTGAACACTTTCTGGCAGAGGACGGCACTTTCTTGAGTCCCAAACCTTTCTTAATTCTGGCAGCAACTCCTTAAAAACTCTCTCAAATAATTGAGCCGGAAAGGTCAAAAATCTCTGAGAAATTGCTTGTTGACTCACCTGAGTGGGTGAACACCACAAAAAGCCTTCTCTTGTTAAGATTCGGTTAAGTTCTCTGACCCCAGCTACATCTCGCCACAGTAAAGTTAACACGGCAGCTACCATCAAGGGCAGGTTAAGAATCCGGTCTCTTAATCCCAGTTTACGATAGTATCCCTCTTGGGCTATGATGGCCGGTTTCACCAACGATTCTAGCTTAGCAGCTATTGCTGAGTCCTCTACTAGAGGACGTTGGGTCTTTTTCGCATGGTCTCGGTGGGTTTTTCGGTGGCCGCTCATCAGGATTCACCATGGCTCAATTACTTGTCTGTTCTGAGTTTCACACGACTCGAACCCTGAGGCAATCCCCCCTCTTGACAAAAGGCTTTTTCTCTTAACTTGTCACCAATGCCCTGCCCCCCAATTTTTCGGTGCGACCCGTGGCGAATTTAATTCGCCAACGGAAAGCGCACCGGGA
>NZ_JAAHHW010000291.1 GCF_010692325.1 Moorena sp. SIO3I8
GTGCGGCTTGTTCTGAGTAGGAGCCTCCCTCACCGGGAGGGGTATGACTCAGGTAACTCGCGGGGAAAACCCCAAAAAGAGTTATAACTATTCATCTGGATGGCGGTGCAAACCCGACCCCTAGAAGAGACTAGTGACTCCCTACCTTGGCCACACCGAGCAGGCGACATCCTAGCAGAGTGAAGCTGGCACCAGGGCGGAATCAGACGCAAATCAGATGTGCGACACTGCCGCTAAAGGGGAGGTGACATGGGTAACAGTAGCAAAAGTCCTGAAAAAGTGTCTAAGAGAAAAGCCGCAATCTGACTAGTACATGCGAGACTTGATTCCCGATTATCCTCACAACATTCTTTGGCTGAGAGTTGTAATCTCTGAGGAGGGAATAGGCAAAGTGGACTGCCCTAAATCACCATAACAATCTGATGAATGGAACAAGTAAAAACGGCAGCAATAATGAGTCTGTAGACAGGTCGTACCTACAGTAAGTTATGTCAAACCCAATCCTCACTGCCGGGTAGGATGCAGGCGGAAACTGCCTGCGGGTATTCAGAATACACAAACTCTAAGGAGAGCATAGGTAGACGCATGTCTAATAGATATAGCGACCTCTGGAAAAGTCAGAAGTGGAAAAAACTCCGCCAAAACTTATTCCGCCTACAAAAGCGCGTGTACAAAGCGGTTCGAGCTGGTGACTTGAAGAAAGCCAGGTCCCTACAGAAACTGATTATGAAATCCCGCTCAGCACAACTGCTGGCCGTCCGACAAGTGACCCAGCTAAATAAGGGCAAAAAGACAGCTGGAGTTGATGGAAAGTCAAGCCTCAACTACAGGGAACGCATGGAACTAGCCGAAAAACTGAATCACTATGGCCAAGACTGGAAGCATAGTGGTCTCCGAGAAATCCCTATCCCTAAAAAGAATGGGAAGACACGGATATTGAAGGTACCAACCATAGCCGACCGAGCATGGCAATGTCTAGCAAAATTCGCACTGGAACCAGCCCACGAGGCTAAATTCAGTGCCGACAGTTATGGCTTCAGGACAGGAAGGTGCGCACAAGACGTGCAAAAGCGTCTCCAATTACACCTAAGGTCAGACAAAAATGGCATTAATAAGCGAATTATTGAACTAGACATAAAGAAATGTTTCGACCGCATCGCACACAGCTCAATCATGGATAGATTGATAGCTCCTGCGTGCCTAAAACAGGGGATTTTCAGGTGCCTAAAAGCAGGCATCAATCCGGAATTCCCAGAGCAAGGAACACCCCAAGGCGGTGTGGTCAGCCCTCTACTAGCAAATGTGGCACTCAACGGAATAGAGGACATACACACCAGCCTGCGATATGCAGACGACATGGTATTCATCCTCAAGCCAAAAGACAATGCTGAAAAAATTCTCCAAAAAGTCAAGGATTTCTTGGTAGAACGAGGAATGGAAATCAGTGAAGAAAAGACCAAGCTAACTAAAACGACAGACGGATTTGACTTCCTGGGGTGGAGATTCCGCGTCAGAAAAGACGGAAAGTTTTCGTGTATTCCCTCAGAGGAAAACCACAGAAACATTCGTAAGAAGATTAAAACCGTAGTCAACAACTCGAATTATGGTGCCAAAGTAAAAGCAGAGAAACTAGCACCCATTGTTCGCGGATGGCGTAACTACCACAATAGTTGCGATATGAGTAGTACAAGGGATAGCTTATGGTTCCTGAACCAGACCGCACATCGGAAATTCCGCAGGGAAAAGAAGATTAAGCGGCATCAGGCCAGTGAATTATGTAAAAAGGCATTCCCAAAAGTTGGCTACAAACAGAACCAACACGTAAACGTAAGGGGGACTAAGTCACCCTATGACGGTGACTTAGTGTACTGGAGTAACCGTAACTCTCGGTTATACTCTGATGCTACTTCGGGAGCATTGAAAAGGCAAAACCATTCCTGTGGACACTGTGGGTTGAAGTTCTTAGAAGACGAGTCTGTACACCTTCATCATATTGATGGAAACCACGACAACTGGAAAACAAAGAACTTACTAGCAGTTCATCAGAGCTGCCATCAACAGATACACTGGAGCACTCCGAAAGGAGAGGATATCTAGGAGCTGGGTGAGGTGAAAGTCTCACGCCCAGTTCTGAAGGAGAGGTGCCCTGGGTAATACCAGGCATCGACTCTAAC
>NZ_JAAHHW010000292.1 GCF_010692325.1 Moorena sp. SIO3I8
CCGCACCGGTCACTGGCTGGGATTGGATGTCCATGACAGTGGAGGCTACAAACAGGGGGAAAACTGGCAGATATTTCAGCCCGGTAATGTAGTAACAGTGGAACCAGGACTTTATATTGGTCCTGATACTGAGCCAATAGAAGGTCAGCCAGCTATTGATCAGCGGTGGCGCGGGATTGGGATTCGGATTGAGGATGATGTGTTAGTGACTGAGTCAGGGAATGAAGTATTGACTGCTGGTGTACCGAAATCCGTAGAGGAGCTAGAGACATAAGCTATTGTGCATCTACAGCAAGATATCAGCCAGTGGGTTGCGTTACGGGACGGGTTCAGGGGCTTGCGAGGTGGAAAATCAGAGGCTTTCCGTCCCGGACACACCCTACTCACTTTTTTATTCTCCATTCCCGATTCCCGATTCCCGATTCCCGATTCCCTGTTCCCGATTCCCTGGGTGCAGCGCTATAGCTACCATATTCAACAACAATGGACAATCTGAATGATTCTTTCTCTGGACAAGAGTCAAAGTTTCAGCAACTACAGCACCAATTACGCGATCGCTGGCAGAGTAGTGATCAATTTGACCAAGACGACCACGATATTCTGGTAGTGCCTTCTGTCAGTGTTGATCAACGGGAACTGCTGAAAGTTGAGGGTTTTTTGCACTACGAAGAACGGTTATTATTTTCCCTAATTCGTCTGCGCAACCCTTACACACGGTTAATTTATGTTACCGCTGTGCCGTTGCCACCGATTGTGATTGATTACTACTTGCAGCTTCTGCCGGGAATTCCCTTCTCCCATGCACGCGATCGCTTACTGCTGTTTTCCACCTATGATGCTTCCCTCAAACCGCTCAGCCAAAAGATTCTAGAACGTCCCCGCTTGATGAAGCGGATTCGTCAAGCTTTGCGTCCAGGAAAGTCTTACATGTCTTGTTACAACTCTACTAATCTCGAGCGCGAGATATCCTTAAAATTGAACTTACCCCTACTTGCCCCAGACCCAGATTTGCTTTATTGGGGTACCAAGAGCGGTAGTCGGCAAATTTTTGCTGACAGTGGTGTCCCCCATCCCGACGGCAGTCAGTTAGTCTGGAGTGTTGATGATTTAGTCGAAGCAACAGCTGAGTTATGGTACAGGCAACCGCAACTTAACAAGATTGTGATTAAACTCAACGAAGGGTTTTCTGGGGAGGGTAATGCTATCTTGGACTTGAAACCACTATCGGAGGTAGGTCCGGGAAATGTTTCCCATGCTCAAACAGTAGCGGCTTTAAAAGAAAAGATCGTCCATTTGAGATTTCAAGCCAGTGGGGAAACGTGGGAGAGTTATAGCAGTCGCATACCGCAGTTAGGGGCAATTGCCGAAGCATTTATTGACGGAGAAAAAAAGCGTTCACCTAGCGTTCAGGCTTATATTACTCCCCATGGCGAGGTCAAGATTCTCTCGACTCACGATCAAATTCTTGGCGGACCAGACGGTCAGATTTATCTAGGTTGTCGATTTCCCGCTGATCCAGGTTATCGCCTACAACTGCAAGATTGGGGACTACGAGTCGGTCAGACCTTAGCGGAAAAAGGAGCAATAGAGCGTTACGGTGTAGATTTTGTGGCCGTTCATCAGCCGGATCGGGGTACCTGGGATTTACAAGCTATTGAAATCAACCTGCGTAAAGGTGGTACAACCCATCCCTTTATGACCCTGAAATACATGACCAATGGTCGCTATGACCTCTCCACAGGTATTTTTTTCAGTCAGCAGGGTCAACCAAAGCACTATATTGCCACGGACAATTTACAAAAAGATAGTTACAGAGGGTTAATGCCCAATGACTTGATGGATATTATCGCCTACCATCAACTGCATTTTGATAGCAGCACCAAAACTGGCACTGTATTTCACTTGATGGGCACACTCTCTGAATTTGGCAAACTAGGATTAACTAGCATTGGAGATTCTCCCCAACAAGCAGAAGAAATCTATAACCAAGTTGTGAGGGTACTGGATCTAGAAACTAAATCCGACAAGGATGCTAATCTCCCAATTTCCCATCCTAGTCTCCCGATTACTTGGAATAGATAATAAAGGGAATTGTAGAATTAAGAATGGAGAATTAAG
>NZ_JAAHHW010000293.1 GCF_010692325.1 Moorena sp. SIO3I8
TGTACTTACTCCAATTCAATATCTTATATTTGGTCTTGGCGGTTGCTTCTGTCATGGCTAAGGGGAAGCTCTATTTTTCTCTCTATAGATTATCTCACTCAACTCATACTCTTTATGCAACAAAGCCGAATTCTTTAGCAATATCCCAGGTCAATCAAGTGGGGGAGGAATATCTGAAAGTTGCTCGACAAAAGGAACAGGAATGTCGGGAAATTTTGGGCGATCGCATGAGTGAACTGGAACTGTATGCTCGTCGCACTGCTAATCTTTCGGATCGTCTTTACCGAGAAGTGATTGCGTCTCATATGCGTCCTTTTGCTGATGGGGTACAGAGTTTTCCTCGGATGATTCGGGATATAGCCAGAAAGCTGAATAAACAAGTTAAATTAGAAATTACCGGCAAATCTACGGCAGTAGATCGAGATATTTTACAGAAACTAGAAGCACCACTGACTCATATTTTGCGTAACTCTGTAGACCATGGTATTGAACCTCCCCAAGAGCGTGTAGCAATGGGGAAACCAGCCCAAGGCACAGTGCGACTGGAAGCCCTTCATCGTGGTGGGATGTTATCGATTACTGTTGCTGACGATGGCAAAGGCATAGATCCAGAGAAATTGCGGGAAAAAATTGTCCGCAAAAAAATGATCACCCCAGAGATGGCAAGCCAGCTAGCTGAACATGAGCTGATGGAGTTTCTATTTTTGCCGGGATTTTCTACTGCTAAGCAGGTAACCGAAATTTCTGGTCGTGGCGTTGGTTTAGATATTGCCAAGAGTATGGCACAAGAGGTAGGTGGCACCCTGCGAGCTACCTCTAAGCTAGGGCAAGGAACCAGTTTCCACTTCCAATTGCCTCTGACTCTATCAGTTATTCGTACCCTATTAGTGGATATATATGGTGAACCTTATGCGTTCCCGTTAGCACGAATTGACAAAATTGTCATGGTAGATAAAAATGAAATTTTTGTAGTATAAAACCGGCAATATTTTACCCTTAATGATGAAAATATTGGACTGGTAGCTGCCCATCAAGTGTTGGAGTTAGATGACTCTTATATCAAATCTGAAACCCTACCAGTCGTGATCATCAGTGACCAATCGAACCGTTTTGGATTAGTAGTTGATAAATTTTTAGGTGAACGGGATTTGGTGGTTCGACCATTAGATCCGAGGCTGGGCAAAGTTCAGGATATCAATGCTGCTGCTTTGATGGGAGACGGTTCCCCGATTCTAATTGTGGATGTGTCAGATTTAGTGCGCTCCATTGATAATCTACTCAATAACCGCCAGTTGAACCAAGTCAGTGGTAATGATGATACTGATATCCAACAGCCAAAACGAATTCTAGTAGTTGATGATTCCATTACCGTGCGGCAAATGGAACGTAAGTTACTGGAAAACCAAGGTTATGAGGTGGAAATAGCTGTTAATGGCATGGATGGTTGGAACGCTGTTCGCACCAACCCTTATGATTTAGTGATCAGTGATATTGATATGCCCCGCATGAACGGCATTGAGCTAGTCAGCCATATTAAAAGCCATTATAAATTAAAATCAATCCCTGTGATTATTATTTCCTATAAAGACCGGGAACAAGACCGTATTCAAGGTTTGCAAGCTGGAGCAGATTATTATCTAACCAAGAGTAGTTTTCATGATGATTCGTTGTTGAATGCAGTGATTGACTTAATTGGGGAGTAGGGATTATTAATTGGTTAGTTTGGATGGCTTGCTTGTTAATTGTCAATGGTAAACTTGGAATCCAAGCTTATTAATTAATAAGCTTGAATGAAACAATGAATAAAATCGACTATAGCGTTAATCATAGTTATGTTGATCATACTTATGAGGTAGATTCAATTTTCTACTCCCTACTCCCTACTCCCTACTCCCTACTCCCTACTCCCTACTCCCTACTCCCTACTCCCTACTCCCTACTCCCTACTCCCTACTCCCCTACTCCCTACTCCCTACTCCCTACTCCCTACTCCCTACTCCCTACTCCCTACTCCCTACTCCCTACTCCCTACAACTCAATAACACACGTCTGACCTCCACTCACATCGTCA
>NZ_JAAHHW010000294.1 GCF_010692325.1 Moorena sp. SIO3I8
TCGCAAAACTCTAGACAATGGCAAGAAACCCTTCTAGAAGAACTAAACACCCAAATTGAGAGTAGTGAAGTGCTATTGCGAGCTGTACTTGTGCAAGGGCGGGAGTACTCTGAAAACAATCCTAGCTATCTGATTATCAAAATAAACCACGCCATCTCAGATGCTTTATCGAGTATCGAGTTATATTCAGAAATCTTGACCTACTGCTCGAAAATTATCTCTGGTGAACCAGTCGTGCCAGTGCCTAACTTACCGAAACTTCCCCCTGTAGATGAGTTATTACCTCCATCAACAAAAGGCTTTAGGGGTAATATCAACAAGCTGTTGTTTATTCTGCGACTTCTGTTCAAAAATATTTGGCGCCAACCAAAAGGCTTGAGTTTTGAGAAGACTGTACCTCTTGAGTTACGACGTACTGGCAATGTTTATAGACAGTTAGATGCGGAGGTTACCAAAGAGCTGATTCTACGTTGCCGTCAAGAAAAGACAACAGTACAAGCTGCTTTATGTGCGGCGCTGATATTTGCCACAGCCATAAAAATCGGATCAGGAAAGAAAAAATATGTGTCCTGTTGGATTCCTGTTGATCTGCGTAAACACTTGAAACCAGTGATCGACAATAAAAACATGGTCTTACTGGTTAGCTCCATAACGTCATTTCACACTCTCGACACAAATACCTCCTTCTGGAAATTAGCACGGGAAGTGAGACAACAAGTGGAAGTTGGCTTAAAGCGTGGCGATATGTTCACCGGAGTTTTGATGTATAAGAAGATGTTCGAGTTGGGGCTCACCCGCCGAGATCAAGCCCCTCAGACAGTGGCTATTTCCAATATTGGTCGAGTAAATATTCCCAGAGTTTACGGTCAATTTGAACTCTCAGAAATCAGTTTTGCTTCAGCACAAGCCATGTTTGGGGGTATTGTACTTGCTAATGTTACAACTTTTGAGGGAAAAATGTTTTTGCATTTCCCCTTCTCTAAGCCTGCAATCAGCCAGGAGACGATGGAGACTTTAGTAGATAGCTTCCTGTCCTACCTGGTTGATGCTAGCAAGGGAAAAATATCGCCCTGGGCTAGTTAAAATCGAATTACACCTACATTCTGCACCCTGAAATGTCAGACTAGGAATTTTGGTTGTTTGGCTGGGGGTTCTCCTGCATAGTAATGGTGAAAATATATATTTTTTCCCACACTTCCCATACCATTACTATGCACCACCACCGAAAAAAGTTTATGGGGGACTTGTCGTCCCCCAAAGTCAATCCATTGAACTTCAAGACACCTGACTGGCGTGCGCCTCTAGGAAAGGAATGCCCTACTGTGGCGCGTTCAAGAAGCCGCTACTCTTAAAATAAGAATAGTAGGTGTTCAATAATTTGGAATCTACGGATGGACAGACTATATCAGTGTCAGCTAGTCCATGTATTGTATGTTTACAGTCGTATCTCGGCATTTCCGCATTTACTGGTAGTTCTTCTGAAAAAAGCGACAAAAGAGGATACAGTGCGTTTTCATTGCTATTTTCTGTTTGACAAATTAGTTTGGTTCGCCACTTTTCATAATCCATCTGTTCAATGGGGTATCCCCAAGAACGGATCATGTTGAAAGCCTCGTTTACATAGATGTCATTAGGATTGACCATGTGAAAAGCCTTTCCTAGAGATTCTTTCTGTTGTGATATATTAAAAATCGCCTTACTTACATAGTCTACAGGTACTATGTCGCTGAAAACGCCTTCAAGATTTGGCACTGCTCCTAGCTGGATACAGCCTTTAATCATTCGAGAAAATAGATCTTCTGTATTACAGAAGCCTGTTTGACTGTGTCCTGTTATTCTCCCTGGCCTGTATATACATACGGGCAATCCTCGGTCACGAGCTTCCATAACTAATTTTTCTGCTACCCATTTACTTTCAGCGTAGCCATCATCGTTGTCTTGGGTATAGTCGAGGGAGTCTGATTCAAAAATTACTTGCTTGTCAGAATAGGCAGATGAGGAGAAAACCGACATAGTAGAGATAAAATGTACCGGCTTAATTTTGGTTTGGCTAGCCAATCTCAAGACTTCGTGAGTTCCGAGAAA
>NZ_JAAHHW010000295.1 GCF_010692325.1 Moorena sp. SIO3I8
GACGTGATAGGAGCCATTCCTGAATATGTCGATACTGATTTTGTCTCTTTGATTAAAAGACGATTGTCAGCAAGCCAACCCGATCCCTACGATCGCCTGCTAAGCGTAGGGCACTATGCCTTGCATTTGGAAACGTGGTTGAAATATTTTTCGCGAGAACAGCTATGGGTTGTGCTATTAGAAGATTTTCAGCGATCGCCTTTTGAAGTGATGGATAAAATCCTGACATTTCTAAAATTGGCTCCCTTTGATTACCGATCCTTGGCTGAACAAAATTCCCGTGGCTTGTGGGTGCTTCGAGGGCAAGCCTCAAAAGGAAATGCTCAGCCCTACGAACCAATTCCACAGGAAGCAAAAGCATTATTAGATGAGTATTATGCTCCTTGGAATAAAAAACTGAAGCAATTAATGCCAGAGCTAGATATTACATGGTGACAACTCGATATGCTTAATGAAAAAGAACGCTCTCAGAATCAAAAACTTTTGATTGCGTCGAATATTGCAATTATCCCTCTTATGACCAGTTTTGGTGCTATTGATGCCAGCTTACTTCAGTTATACGCAACCAGTATCCTCGGTTTACAAGAAAGTCAAATCGGTTTTGCCATTGGTTTACCTTCCTTACTTATACCGCTACAGATTTCAGGTATTTATTTTGTCAAACGTTGGGGTAGTCAAACTACTCTGATGATTGGTTTTGCTTTACTATTTTTACTACTACCATTAATGCTGATTGTGCCTATAGTGTATGGAAAAAATCAACTCTTTGGTTTTGGTTTTTTTTGTATTATTATTTTGTTTATGAATATCGTTCATAATACTACAAAAGGAGTAGCTTTTCAACCCATAATTCGGGAATCTACGCTTCCAGAAGAGCGTGGATGGTTTTTTGGGAAAATGCGACTGACTGTGCATGGGTTTAATTTACTTTTTTTTGCTATTCTTTCTGTGACGCTAGGAGAAAAATTAGCACTTCATGATTACGCATATATAGTTGTTTTGCTGATGATGTACTGTTTAGTTGCAGGACTCATAACTTATAAAATCAAAATTTATGAAAATAGTCAATCTCCCTATAAAATTAACCAGAATTTTTTAGATGATATCCGCGAAATATTTTCCAATAAAAAATACCGTTTATTAATAACTATTTTGACTTTATGTTTTCTTTCTTCTTTGCCCCTGTTTGTCACCTATTTAGCAATTGGGTTACAGCTTAATGCCAATTATATTTCCCAGTTAATTACATTAAATATAGTAGGAACTCTGACTGGGATAGCAATTTGGGGGCGACTAATAGATCCCATTGGCTTTATGCGTACCATATATATTATCGTCTTAATGCTGGCAACTGTCGGAGTGCTATGGTTATTTGTGCAACCTATTGAATTGTCCTATGGTTGGTGGCAGTTTTCATCTCTCAGCCTGGTCTTAATTGCTATTATTACTGGTTTTTTACAATCGGGATTGAAAATGGCATTGCTCGTTGGGGTACACAATACTGCCACGGAGCGATCGGCAGTTACAGCATTGGCTTTCTTCAATAGTACCGGAATGATTCTGGGCAATCTAGTACCCTTCTTTGTTGGATTTTATTTAAATTTTACATTAGGAGTATGGAGATTTTCTCTGGGTGCTATTAATATCGACAGTTATCAAATGATTGGTTTATTGAGCGCTTTATTGTGTTTGCTGAGTGCAGTGATGTGTTACCGCAACCGTCAGCTGATGATATAAGTCGATAGAGATGCTTCCTATCTTGGGCGATCGCCATTGGATCTAATATAGCACTACCCATTAAGCTTAGGACATTCCTAAACTCAGCAAACCTAGTCTTAGCTTACTTTTGACTTCTGACTTCTAACTTCTGACTTCTGACTTCTGCTATACCTCCAAATCCCAGAAGTCAGGAAGCAGGGTTAGTGGGGGCGATCGCCTCTACAGAAATGGCGGATTTAGTGCCAACGGTATTCGAGGAGAATTATAGCGTTTATAGGACTCATGAGGTACAAATGGATCCCCCTAAATCCCCCTTAAAAAGGGGGACTTTGAGGTGAATTATTT
>NZ_JAAHHW010000296.1 GCF_010692325.1 Moorena sp. SIO3I8
CAGACAGGTACTGGTGTAGCTTCAGGTGGTATAGGTCTGCTAGAAGCAGCTTCAGAAGGTATAACAGGACCGGCAGCAGCATTAGCCAGTTCCACACCAAGTTTCACATTAGGTGGAATTAGTGTTGGTTTTGGTCTGCTCGGTACCCTAGTGCAGCGCGGCAGAAATACTTGAGCAGCTGCTGATAATGGTAAAATAGAAGGATGAACTGCTTACCTACTCGATGCTCAGCTTACCCTATTGTACTCTTCACAACTTGTGCTATGCCTGACCCCCATCCCCTGAAGATTAAATTATCACAGCAACAGCGAAGTTTACTCGAACAGTTAGTGCGTCGTCACAGTAGCCCTCAAGGATTAGTGGAACGGGTGAGGGTCATTTTATTGGCTGCCGAGGGTATGAATAATACTCAGATAGCTCAAAAGTGGCAACTCGCACGTAATACTGTGCGAACCTGGCGAAAACGCTGGTCTGTTGCGACCGAGCGTTTGATAAGTATAGAAGCAAAGGGTATCACTGACAAAGAACTGCTACAAATGATGGTAGACAGTTTAGGGGATGCACCACGACCAGGTACACCAGCGACATTCACCACGGAGCAAGTAGTACAGATTGTTGCTACCGCTTGTGAGTCGCCTCCGAGTTTTGGGCGTCCGGTGAGTCACTGGACAACCAAAGAATTAACCTCGGAAGTAGTTAAACGAGGCATAGTGGAGCAGATTTCTCAACGCAGTGTGAGGCGTTTTTTAAAACGAGGCGACTCTACAACCCCATCGAAGTCGTTATTGGCTCAACGCTAACCCGGATGACCCAGAAGAATTCAAACAACAGGTGACAGCTATTTGTCAGTTGTATGAACAAGCTCCAACTTTGTCAAAACAAGGGGTTCATCTAGTAAGTACCGATGAGATGACAGGCATCCAGGCACTTGAACGTGCGGCTGAGACTTTACCGATGAAACCAGGACGCATTGAATGTATTGAATTTGAGTACATTCGCCATGGTACAGTGAGTCTGATTGCTAATCTGGAGATTGCTACAGGAAAAGCGATCGCTCCTACGATTAGTCCAACTCGTTTTGAATGTGACTTTGCTAACCATATTGCCAATACCATTGAAACTGACCCAGATGGGGAGTGGATTTTTCGGGTTGACCAACTCAACATTCACAAATCAGCTTCCCTGGTGCGACTGGTTGCTGCTTGCTGTGAAATCGACACGGACTTAGGGGTCAAAGAACAATTTGGTATTCTCAAGTCCATGGCAACTCGTGCTGCTTTCTTGTCTGATGCCAGTCACCGTATTCGTTTCGTCTACATCCCAAAGCATACCTCTTGGTTGAATCAGATTGAGTGTTGGTTCAGTATTTTGGTCAGGCGCTTGCTCCGCCGTGCCAGTTTTACCTCTACTGTGGAATTAAGCGATCGCATTCTAGAATTTATTGATTACTTCAACCGCACTATGTCCAAGCCTTTTCAATGGAAGTACAAAGGAGGTCAACAGGTTGAGTAATCTAATCTGGTGGCAGCTGAGATCATGTCCACCTCAAACAGCCTGAGTTATGTCCAACCTTGTACCAAAGGTGCCTGCCTTGATGATGTAGTGTCAGGCTGTTGGGGATTCTGGTACAAGGTTGGGAGCAGTTTGGGCTACCAAGTTAAGGCAGGACTTGAGAAACTCAAGGAGAGAGTCAGAGTTGAGAACTAGTTCGCGGCATAGTGCCGCGAACTAGTTCCTTTTTTTGAGAAGACATCATGCCCTCAGCTGGTTCACTGTTACCGTGCTCATTGCATCCTCAAGGGATGGGGGTTAGGCATAGCCTAGTTGTGAAGAGTGTAATAGGATGAGCTGAGCATCGAGTGGGTCAGCGGTTCATCCTTCTGTTTCACCATTATCCGCAGCTGCTCAAGCATTTCTACCGCGCTGCACTAGGGGGGCAAAATTCAGTATCAAAAAACTTTTCAGATATCCTCTTAGAAAGGGGGACTTTGAGTAGGTAATAGGTAATAGGTAATGGAAAAACGCGGCAAAACCACCAGCATCAGCAATCGGTTT
>NZ_JAAHHW010000297.1 GCF_010692325.1 Moorena sp. SIO3I8
GGTAGCTAACCGCAAGTCATATAGGGGCGAGATTGAGTCAGAAGCCAAGGCCTAGGGTAATTCCTAGGATATGCTAACGGACTCACGTCAACGGAAAAGATATGGTTGTAAGTAGCAATTGATATGTCTAAAACTCGGGGGTTCGCCTCACAGTCGGAATGGAAGTCGGTCAACTGGCGAAAGCTAGAAATGACAGTCTTTAAGTTGCAAAAACGAATATATCAAGCCTCGAGCCGTGGTGACGTGAGCGTGGTAA
Source organism: Moorena sp. SIO3I8 (assembly GCF_010692325.1). Taxonomy (GTDB): domain Bacteria; phylum Cyanobacteriota; class Cyanobacteriia; order Cyanobacteriales; family Coleofasciculaceae; genus Moorena. Next base: position 257 of record NZ_JAAHHW010000297.1, read on the forward strand.
GAAAACTGCAAAAGACCCTGATGAAATCCTGGTCAGCAAAAATGATTGCGGTCAGAAAGGTTACCCAGGAAAACAAAGGCAAAAAGACTGCCGGAATAGATGGGGTTAAAGCTTTAACCAATAAGCAGCGCCTCACCTTAGTAGCCAGCCTCAAAATCTCCAAAAAGGCACAACCCACCAGAAGGGTATGGATTCCTAAGCCCGGACGGTCGGAAAAACGCCCATTAGGTATCCCAACCATATACGACCGTGCATTACAAGCACTTGCCAAACAGGCATGTTTAACCTGAATGGGAAGCCAAATTTGAACCTAATTCCTACGGGTTCAGGCCAGGACGCTCATGTCACGATGCAATAGAAGCAATATTTACAGTAATAGCCCAAAAACCCAAATGGGTTTTGGACGCAGATATTGCCAAATGCTTTGACAGAATCAACCATGATGCACTTCTAACAAAATTAAATACTTACCCATCCATGAGACGTTTAATTAAGTCCTGGCTAAAAGCCGGTGTGATGGATAATGGAACATTCTCATCTACAAATGAGGGTACCCCACAAGGTGGCGTTATATCACCACTTCTGGCCAATATAGCCCTCCACGGAATGGAAAATGCCATCTGGAATCACGCTAACTCCATCAAGGGAAAGAAAAGACACTATAAAACAGGTCTATCCCTAGTCAGATACGCAGATGATTTTGTCATTCTCCACCAAGACCAAACCGTGGTAGAAGAATGTCTTGAAGTCATTAATAAATGGCTGCTGGACATGGGTCTGGAATTAAAACCAAGTAAAACAAAAATTACCCACACATTTGACGGATTTGACTTCCTCGGATTCAACATTCGGCAATATAAAGTAGGTAAACATCATACTAAACAAGGTTTTAAAACCATCATCAAGCCATCTAAGGAAAAAGTACTAGAGCATTATGGGCAGCTCTCAAATGTCATAGAACGACACAAAGCTGCCCCACAAGAGGCTTTAATAAGCCACCTCAAACCTATTATACGCGGATGGTGCAACTACTACAGGTCAGTCTGTAGTAAAGAAACATTCAGCAAATTAGGACATATGCTATGGAACAAACTCCAAAGATGGGGATACAGGAGACACCCCAAGAAATCAAAAACCTGGGTAATCAATAAGTATTGGGGAACTATTGGAGGAGATAACTGGGTGTTCATGACCAACGAGGATAATTACCTCCCTAAACATGCCAAAACCAAAATTGTCAGGCACACCAAAGTCAAAGAAGCCAGAAGTCCCTACGATGGTGACCTAATATACTGGAACACCAGAATGAGTAAACATCCTGAAATGACCAGTCAAAAAGGAATACTTTTGAAACGGCAAAAAGGAAAATGCGCTCATTGTGGGCTTACCTTTAGGGAAGAAGATTTATTGGAAACACACCATAAAATACCACGCGCCAATGGTGGAAGTGATAATCTCAAAAATTTAGAACTACTACACCTCCACTGTCACGATGAAAAACATAGAATCGGAATTCAGTCAAAACGTCAAGAGTCAAATACAGACTCCTCTGAGTTAGATGAAAACCCATTCTAGAAGGTACCAATGACAATGGTTCCGTTTGATGAGGAGCCGTATGATGCGAAAGTATCACGTACGGTTTTGAAGACGAGTCGGTGGGGCGACTCACCGGCTTAGTTTAATATCAGCCTCTACTCTTCCTGATTCCGGTCTGGTTGAGTAAGCTGGCTCGTTGATTAAAGAATCCCCGTTCTTCTAGGACGGGGAGTGTCAACTTAAACCTACCCGACCAGGG
>NZ_JAAHHW010000298.1 GCF_010692325.1 Moorena sp. SIO3I8
CAATCACCAGTCTGTACTGGTAGATTGGATTACCCTTGATACTGAAGAAGAGACTATCGAAGAAGCTACGTCTACTCCTGCTCCTGAGGTTAGTTACTTACCAATGAGAGTTGACAATTAGTCCTTGAATCATCCACAATCTTCGACAAACCTACACAGGATTGTCGAAGATGCATTATCGTCCTCATGAATTCGCCAAAATCGCTGGTGTCACCGTTAGAACTCTCCAGCGTTGGGATATTTCGGGAAAATTGGTAGCCGATCGCAGCCTTGGCAATCATCGTATTTACACCCAGAAGCATATCAATCAACTTAAAGGTCTATCCCGTGTACATGCAAAGCGGCTGGTAGTTGTTTATTGTCGCGTATCATCCCCCGCTCAGAAACCCGAACTTGAAAACCAGGTCAAAGCTATGGATACCTTCTGCTGTGCTTCTGGAATTAAAATTGATGAAGTGATTAAAGAAGTCGGTGGTGGTCTTAATTTCAAACGTAAGAAGTTTCTAAACCTGATATTCCGTATGCTATCCGGACAGATTTCTACAATCGTCGTAGCTCACAAAGACCGTCTATGTAGGTTTGCCTTCGAGCTGATCGTTGAGTTAGCTGACTATTCAGATTGTAATATCCTTGTGACTAACAATGAGTCACTTAGTCCCCAACAAGAAATGGTGGAAGACCTGATGGCAATTATTCACTGTTTCTCTTGTCGGCTCTACGGTCTACGTCGATATGTCCAACCAATTAAAGAAAATATTGACAAAAACATCGACAATCCGGAAAATTGCGCTAAAGTAGAAATGGAAGTACAAGTTTAAGGTCGAATTCCCAGGATACACATCATGTATGCACTCAAACGAGAACTTAAAGTCAATCACAAACAATCTGGCTTCTTAGCTGGTTGCGCTGGCTTCTCTCGGTTCGTCTATAACTACGGTCTCAGCATCATGATGTCTTCTTGGGACAATGACTGTGTTAAAGCTTCGGATGCTAAGCGATTGACTGCTATCAAAAAGATTTTCACCAACGTCACCAAAAAGAATCCTGATTTTGCCTGGTGTAATCAATACTCTTCTCGCATCTATCAAAACTCTTTGAGAGATTTGAAAAAAGCTTTCAGTCGTTGGCGCGATCCGAAGCTTTGTTCAGGGATACCTCAATTTAAAAAGAAACGTCATCAATGTAGTTTTACGGTTGATGATGGACATGGGAAGCGCTTAGTAAAAGCTGGAAAATTTATCACGATTCCTACATTAGGAACCTTCCGAATTAAAGAAGCTATTCCGTTTAATTGTGGGTCTCAAACTTTCACAATTTCTCGTGAAGCTGGGAAGTGGTTTGTGTCGTTTAAAATCGAGGCTTGCCCCTTACCATCCATGAAACACACCCATAAAAAAGTTGGTGTTGATTTAGGTGTGAAGTGCTTTGCTACGTTATCTGACCACACCAAGATTGAGACTCCTAGTTCGATTAAGAAAGCGAAAATCAAGCTATCGAAACTACAAGGTCGAAATCGGAAAAAGGTGCTAGGCAATGGTCAGACAAAACAAAAACCTAGTAAGAACGCCCACAAATACTACCAGAAACTTCGTCAGCAACATCAGCATATTGCCAACAGTCGAGAAGACTTTTTACAAAAAGAGACAACTCGATTAGCTCAGACATATCAAGAAATCAAAATCGAAGACTTGAATGTATCAGGGATGCTTGCGAACCACAAATTAGCCGAGGCGATTTCTTTGTTAGGTTTCTATCGATTTAGAGAATTACTAACGTACAAACAAGAATTTCATGGCTTTAAGTTGACGTTGGTCGATCGATGGTTCCCTTCATCTAAAACCTGCCACAAGTGCGGTCATAAGCAAGATATGCCCCTTAAAGAGCGAATTTATGTTTGTGGTGGTTGTGGACTTATTGTTGACCGGGATATCAACGCAGCAATCAATATAGAGGGCTGGGAACCAGGTTTTACATAACACTGTCGGTGGCTACCGATAAAACGCCTGTGGAGTAGAAGAAGCCGTCTTCCTACGTATACAAACGAAGCAA
>NZ_JAAHHW010000299.1 GCF_010692325.1 Moorena sp. SIO3I8
ATTTCGTAATCTAATTGATTTTCACATCCCATTAATCCGAGAACATTAATTCTTTTGCTTTGGGAACTATTAATAGTTATTCTTTTTAACTTTTCTTGCCATCCATAAGGAATATCTGGCTTCAAAGAGAATCCACTTTCATCTAAATATCTTAATTCAATTTCTCCTTTTTTAGCTTGCTCTTTTAGCTCTTTTAGTCTGGGTATTTTTACGTCTAGCTCCCAGTCATCAGGGGTTTTACTCGTTCCTCTCTTCATTCTTTTCCATTTCATGTTCAACTTTTTTATGGTTCTTTTTATAGTTTCCTTACTTACATCTATCTTCCACTCTTTATTGATTTTATTTTTAACTTTGTTTAGGCTTTTTGGTTCAGATTTTACCCACTCCTTTACTTGTTGCCTTTGCTCCTGATTTAACTTAGGTTTTCTGCCCCTACCTTTTTGATTGTATATTCCTATTATTTTTTGATCTTCCCATTTTGTTAACCAGTTATATATAGTTTTTCGAGTAACTCCAAATAATGAACTTAATTCATTGATAGAAAACTTTTGATAACTCAACAATATACATTTAGCTCGGTCTCTCACTTGAGGATATTTACTTTGCCAACTTATTCTTTCCAACAGTTTTTTAGTTTCGGTATTTAATTCTCTAATGAATCTCATATAACTACCCATTTTCAGTGATTTTATCTAATTATATATTATTATGTCAAAAATAGGAATTAATTTTGTGCACCTGCTTATGAAAAAGGAGATAGCTTTATCCTCGAAAGTGTCAACTTTTCTCATAATGTATAATTTAGAATGTATAATTTAGAATGAAGAATGTATAATTTAGAATGAAGAATGTATAATTTAGAATGAAGAATGTATAATTTATAGCGTTTCTCATAGCTATGAGGGACAGAGATTTTGTTTGCTTATTACCTATTCCCTGTTCCCTGTTCCCTGTTCCCTGTTCCCTGTTCCCTGTTCCCTAAAACCCATAAATTTGTACCTCATCAGTTTTAGAATGGCTATAGAATTATTTTTGAGCCTTAGTGTTTTTAATAATTGCATAAATAATAGAAATTAATTCGTTAGATTCACAGGGTAAGCGCAAGAAAAAATTGCCCATAATGTGCATTGGCTGGATCTCGGTTGCTCGTGGCTCGAAACCCCTATAATCTCGTCGAACTGTACTCGCAATAGAGTTAATTTGTTGAGAATGACGTGGTTTTTTTCTCAATAAGCTACGGCTTATTGATTCTTGCGCTAACCCTGGTTAGATTCATTGAGTAAAGACAGCAATCTTGGTTATAGGTTTTTCTCGGTAGCGATTAATATTTTTAACCAATAATTTGTCTCTCTAGCTTCCTTGAGGGATATACTCATTTTATGAATAAAGTCTCGTTTACTTTCTGCATTTTGTGCTTCCTCAACATTTGCTCCAATACTTGTTCCACAGCGGATTAATTGTTTGCTTAAATCATATCCAGTCCCACCATTTTGTCTCAGAAATTTACAGAGATTGACTATTCTTACGCTAAAGTTTAGCGTTCTTTCTTGTATATCTTTTTTTCTCATTCATTTTTGACCATAGGTAATTTAATAATTTACTTTTATAGTGCTACGCGCAAGGCAGCTATGCTGAGGGCAGAAGACAGAAGTTGACTCTAACAAGGTTTTAGAGGTAAGAGTTGTCCTAACAAGTGCGTGCGTACTGCTATATCTTCTTCTATGCATAAATACATAAATATAAAAATGTCTTAATTCTTAATTCTTAATTCTTAATTCTTAATTCTTAATTCTTAATTCTTAATTCTTAATTCTTAATTCTTAATTCTTAATTCTTAATTCTTAATTCTTAATTCTTAATTCTCAATTCTTAATTCTTAATTCTTAATTCTCAATTCTTAATTCTTAATTCTTATCCCTCTTCTGTCACTCTCCGAATTCAATGATTAACAAATAAGTCAGATTATCCAGAATTAAAAAAGAATTGATATTGATTAATATCACTAATTAGCTGATTCAATCCCAGCAATAAGTTACTAT
>NZ_JAAHHW010000003.1 GCF_010692325.1 Moorena sp. SIO3I8
TGTCAGGCTGCCACCGGGCAATTCATCGTTATTGCCAGTGCTCACGTTTATCCCATCTACCAAGATTGGATTGAAAAGCTGTTAGCTCCCTTTAAAGATCCTAAGATTGCTTTAACCTACGGAAAACAACGCGGTAACGAAACAAGCAAGTATTCAGAACACCAGATATTTGCTACTTGGTTTCCCGATCAGTCGGTTCATGTCAGGAATCAAGACTATCCTTTCTGTAACAATGCTAATGCTGCGATCCGGCGATCATTGTGGGAAGACGTTCCCTACGACGAAACCCTCACAGGCTTAGAGGATTTGGACTGGGCAAAACGGATTATGCCCCTAGGCTACCGCATTGCTTACGTTCCCGCAGCTGAAATTATTCATGTTCATGAGGAAACCCCTAAACGCATTTACAACCGCTATCGACGAGAAGCCATTGCTCTTAAACAGATTTATCCCCAAGAAGACTTCCATTTTTGGGATTTTTTGCGCCTGTTTACCACAAATGTTGTCAGTGACTACTATCATGCATGGCATGACGGTGTTTTCAAACCAAATTTGCAATCAATTCCTATATTCCGCTTAATGCAATTCTGGGGTACCTACCAAGGCTTTGCCCAAAGGGGACTAGTGAGCAACCGCCTGCGACAAACCTTTTATTATCCACGCAGCCTATCACGTTACCAGAACACCTTTTCTTATGACAATCGACGACTCATTGACTATGGCTCCTCTGCAAAATCCTCCGAGCAAGTATATTGACATTTCAGTACCCGTATCCCCATACCTTCCCACCTGGCCTGGTAGCCCAGCAATTGAATTTCACCGTCACCTCGATTTAGAACATGGTGATATTGCTACCGATACAACACTGCATTTTAGTGTACATACGGGGACTCACGTTGATGCTCCAATGCATTTCATCCCAGGGAAAGTGTGGAACAGCTACCTCTGGATGTTCTAATCGGAGAGGTTTACGTTGTAGTTGTGCCCGATGATGTGGATGTCATCACCGCAGAGGTATTAAAGCAGTTAACTCTACCTGCCAACACACAGCGTTTGCTTTTGCACACGCGAAACTCTCGGCTGTGGCGATCGCAAGTGCGGGAATTTCAGCCGGACTTTGTGGCGCTCACAGCAGATGCCGCTGAATGGGTAGTTGAACGGGGAATTAGGTTAATTGGGGTGGATTATTTGTCAGTCCAAGGTTTTTATGATGGTCCGGAAACTCATCAAATTCTGCTAAAATCCGAGGTTGTTATTATTGAAGGCTTGAATTTAACGGATATTTCAACTGGAAAGTATGAGTTGTTATGTTTACCAATTAAGCTCAAGGGAGTATAAGGAGCTCCAGCTAGGGTAGTTTTACGTAACTTATCTGACTAAGTTTGCTACAAAATTTTTAGATATTAGTTTTTAATGAATTATTTTAATACTGAACCGAAAATTATTGCTCTCTTGCCAATGAAAGCTAACAGCGAGCGAGTCAAGGGTAAAAATTTTAAGCCATTGAATGGTAACCCTTTATTCAAGTGGATTTTAAATGCACTTATTGAGCTAAACGAAGTCTCAAAAGTGATTATAAATACAGATGCTCGCTCTATTCTGGCAGAACACGGATTGGTCGATTCAGATCGAGTTCAGATTCGCGATCGCAAACCAGAATTGTGTGGTGATTTCGTCAGCATGAACCGGATTCTGGCAGATGACATAGCAAATGAACCTGCCGATATTTACTTGATGACCCACACTACAAATCCCCTCCTCAGTGGGACAACAATTCGCAAGGCACTTCAGCAGTTTCTGGAGGCTAGGGCTAGGGGAACTGCTGATTCGCTATTTACAGTTAATCGCTTCCAAACTCGCTTCTACCGTCAAGATGGTTCTGCCATTAACCACAATCCCAATAACCTAATTAGAACTCAGGACTTGGAACCCTGGTACGAATAAAATTCTAATCTCTACATTTTTACACCTTTAAGCTTCGCTGCCACCCAAGCTAGGATTGGCAAGCAACCTATGATGTTTGAAACTCCTCCCTTAGAGTCGATTGATATTGACGATCAAGTGGACTGGCAAATGGCTGAAGCAGTTGCCCAGTATCTCTACCCTTCTTCTGTTGTACAAGCGGCATGAGCAATGAAAGTATTAATTACCTGTCCACCCATGTTAGGTTTGATGGATGAATTCAAACCACTTTTTGCAGCGAAAGGCATTGAAGTTGATTGTCCTCCAGTAGTGCAAACCCTATCCGTGGAAGAACTAAAGTCCCTCATTCCTCAGTATGACGGTTGGATTATTGGCGACGATCCTGCCACTCGCGAAGTGTTTGAGAACGGGAAATCTGGGAAGCTAAAAGCAGCAGTAAAGTGGGGTGTTGGGGTTGATAATGTGGACTTTACAGCAGCGAATGATAATGGTATCTTAGTAGCAAATACCCCTCGTATGTTTGGTGCGGAAGTAGCCGATATTGCCATGGGCTATGTAATTGCCCTAGCACGACAGACTTTCATGATTGACCGAGCCGTTAGAGCAGGAACATGGCTAAAACCAGCAGGCATTTCTCTAGGGGATAAGACGGTTGCTTTAGTTGGGTTTGGGGATATTGGGCGCAATACGGCGAAGCGGCTGTTAGCAGCTGACATGGGGGTAATTGCTTACGATCCTTATTTCCAAGCAGTGGAGGGATTAGAAGCAGTACAACCTGCTGCTTGGCCCGCACGCTTGGAAGAAGCCGACTTGATTGTGCTGACCTGTGCGTTAACTAGTGAAAATCATCATATACTGAATTCAGAAACATTTGCTAAGGCAAAGCGAGGGGTGCGGGTGATCAATGTTGCCCGAGGTCCATTGATTGATGAAGCAGCATTGGTGGAGGCATTGTCTTCACGACAGGTGCATTCGGCAGCCTTAGATGTTTTTGAAATGGAACCATTACCGGAAGCCTCTGCGCTACGGCCTTTTGAACAGTGTATTTTTGGCTCCCATAATGCTTCTAATACGGTGGATGCTGTGCGTCGTGCTAGTTATCAGGCAATGCATTTGCTATTTGATTTTCTTGGATGTGCCTAGGAATTGAGATCGTGAAAAGTGCTTTAATTACTGGAGCTGCGGGTGGCATTGGGCAAGCTTTGTGCCAGGTTTTTAAAGAAGCTAATCACTTTGTGATTGGTCTTGATGTAGTTTCAGCGGCTGCATCCTGCGATGTTATGATTGTCGGCAATTTGCAGAAAATGTGCAGTGATGCAGCTTATTGTTCAGAAATTGTTGAGCAAGTGCGATCGCACTTGCAAAGCAGAGGTTTGACTACCTTAATTAACAATGCAGCAGTGCAAATCCTCAAGCCCACAAACCAACTCACAGTAGAAGATTGGCATCAGACACTAGATGTTAATTTGGTAGCTCCTTTTGTGTTAACTCAGGCATTGCTGCCAGAGTTGGAACAAGCGGTCGGCTCAGTAGTAAATATTGCCAGTATTCACGCCAGCCTTACCAAGCCTGGGTTTGTGTGTTATGCAACCAGTAAGGCAGCTTTGGTCGGTTTGACTAGAAGTATGGCAGTGGATCTCAATCAGAGAGTACGGGTCAACGCGATTTGTCCAGCAGCAGTAGCGACACCAATGTTAATGGCTGGGTTTGAAGGGAAGAAGGAAGAGTTTGAGAACTTGTCTCAAATGCATCCTTTAGGGCGGATTGCAGAACCAGCAGAAGTAGCAAAAGTGGCATTGTTTCTATCTTTGCCTGAAGCAAGTTTCATAACCGGTGCAACTTTAAGCGTTGATGGTGGCATTGGAGGACGTTTACACGATCCTATATAGGTTAACAATAAAGATTTATTCGCATATCTAAAGCCCAAACTAGTTAACCAGCTAATTAGCCCTTTTACGGCTGAATTGATTATGCTTCAAAAACAATTACGAGTAGCAATAGATTCAATTGTTGAGTATCTTAATAATTACTCAGATCCAGTGTACATTCAATGGTACTTTAATGAGTCTAAGCGACTTTTAGACTTTAAAAAAATTCATAAAAAAGAGGACTGTTTTATTATTGGTAATGGTCCTTCCCTTAATAAAATTGATTTATCATTACTGAACAAGTATTATACGTTTGGCTTAAACAAAATCTACTTAATTTTTGATAAAGTTAATTTAAATATTAGCTATCATGTTGCAGTAAACTCTTTGGTAATCGAGCAAAGCGCGAGAGAGTTTTAAAAGTTAAACTGTCCATCATTTTTATCAGCTAGAGCAGCTGATAATGTGGTTGATAAAAGGGATCATATTTATAAAATATTTACAGCAGGTAGTCCTTTCGTTTTTCAGACAGATGCATCGAAGTTAATTTGCGAAGGATACACTGTAACTTATGTAGCAATGCAGCTAGCATTCTATATGGGCTTTAAGAGAATTTTCTTGATAGGAGTCGATCATAACTTTACTGCTGTAGGTAATCCTAACGAAAAACAGTTCCTAAAAGGAGATGACCCAAACCATTTTACTCCTGGGTATTTTGGGAATAAAGAATGGCATCTGCCAGACTTAGAAGGCTCTGAATTAGCCTATCATATGGCTCGATTTAACTTTAATAGATCTGGTAGAGAGATTTATGATGCTACAGTTGATGGTAAACTACAAATTTTTACAAAAATTACCTTTGAACAAGCTTTAGATATGTGTAAAAAAAAGGTAGTGGTAAAGATGTAGTGATGTAGGCGTTGGTCTGGTCAAGGTAACGGGAGCTAAAATCACGAATTGTGTACCACTACCGTTTCGCCGAGTCGTTTTTCATCCCCCGCTAAAGTACACGGGCTTTCAAACTCCCGTCTTCTTTTAGGTAAGAATATTAAAATAAGCGGACTTAATGGAATCAGCATGAACAGTAATCTTACCTTTCTTGGTCTCGGCGTTATGGGTGGATATATGGCAGCTAATCTTGCCCGTAGTGATTACTCCACCAGTAATTACCCCACTATGGCTTGGAATCGCACCCCCGATCGTCCAGGAGTCAAGATTGCTGCTGATGCTGGAGCCAAGGTAGTTTCATCCATCCGGGAAGCCGTCGAGTCAGCTGACATAATTTTTTCTTGCTTGGGGGATGTCCCAGATGTGGAAGCGGTTATGCTGGGAGCTGAGGGAGTGGCTGAGTATGCCAAACCCGGTAGCCTAATTGTGGATTTCACCACCATTGGACCAAATGCAGCCCAGGAAATCAGTGGGGAACTAAAGAAGCACAACCTACGTTTTCTCGATGCACCAGTTTCCGGTGGGGATATCGGAGCCAAAAATGGTACCCTAACAATTATGCTTGGAGGTGAGCAGACGGACTTCGAGGAGTGTAAACCCCTACTGGAAATCCTTGGCAAAACCATTCGCCTGTGTGGTCCGGTAGGCAGCGGTCAAGCAGTTAAACTGTGCAACCAGGTGCTTTGTTCTGTCCATATGGTAGCCCTATGCGAGGCAATGAAGTTGGCAGAACATCAAGGAATTGACCCTAATTTAGTTATTGAAGTTTGTAGCACAGGTGCGGCTGGGTCATGGGCGTTATCCAACTTAGGGCAACAAGTGGCTGAGTCTGACTTTGAGCCTGGTTTCATGATTAAGCACATGGTCAAAGACCTCAGGCTTGTACTCGAAAGCCTCCAGTCTTCTAGTCTGGATTTAGCTGGAGTTGAATTAGCTGACCGTCTTTTCAAAGTTGTTCAACAACTTGACACTGGTACAGGAGGTGAACAGGGAACTCAAGCAATGATCCGTGCTTACGGTGAACTCAGAAGCTGAAGGATGATGGATTTAGTTATACTGCTATCCACTTAAGCCGGGACAGTAGATTAGTTATTGGGAAATTGGTGATGGCTAGGAAAATCTGTCCTGCTTTCAGCTAGTAGCGGTGATACCAAGTATTTCTTGAGATTTTTCCAACACTTGATCAGGGTCAAAGGGTTTAGTGAGGTACATATCTGTGCCGACTTCTTTGCCCTTTTGTTTATCAAACTCTTGTCCCTTAGCCGTTAGCATGATCACATAAACATCGTTCATATACAGAACATTTTTGATCTGATTACAGACATCAAACCCACTCATTTTCGGCATCATTAAATCCAGAAATACCAGATTAGGTTGCTCTGACTTAACTTGCTCTAGAGCATCTTCACCATCCTCAGCGGTGAGTAATTCTACCCCTTCATCTTCCAGGTCTTCCAGGGTTTGCTCGATCAGTAGTCTCATATAAGGTTCATCATCAACGATCAAGATTTTTTTAGTCATAGAGCAGTCTGCTGGGTAAAGCATTACCTGTTTCTACACCAATTAATTTACTTGATCAAGTTAGCTATTCCGGATGCTTTGCTGCTAAGTTAGAGCATTTACGCATTTATTAATTAATTAAAAATAAGTATTCAAGCGGACAGGATGTGAGAGTAGCTGTAGCTAAAGTAGGACAAAAAAGTCCCCACACCAAATGGTAATGGGGACATACTGGAGTTGTTCTAGTTGCCGGAAGCTAATAATACCCTGTATAAAAACCTGATCAAGCCAACAGTCTTTTCAGTGTTTAAAACACAACCCTTGCATCTGAGGAAAACTTTTTTATAACACTACTTTAGAAGACTACAGCGGAATTGGTTCTGGTAAAGACGTCTATATCTAACCCCCTATTTAATACTGCAACTTCCGATCCATCAACGGATAAAAAGCCAGTGAAGGCATCGTAACTTACATCAGTGCTGCCTACAACTACGATCGCATCACTTCCTACCTCGAAGTCGAGGATAATATCCAAGTCTCCTTCTAAGAACTGATCTGCGAAAAACTCGTAGATATCGCTGCCGCCGCCACTGATCAGAACATCGGATCCTTCATTGCCAACAACAACATCATCTCCTAAGCCGCCTCGAACAATATCATCTCCCAGACCGCCGAAGACAAAGTCAGTTCCTCCAGCACCCATGATGTTATCGTCTCCTGCTCCAGCCATGAGTATATCTACTTCATCGCCGCCAGCTGCTACATCATTACCGTCGCCAAAAATAAAAATGTTAGTTTGATCTTCTTGTCCTACGGCGAATACACCTCCACCTTCTTGAGGGCTATCAAAAAACATTGCACCCTCAAAGTCGCTTATAAATAGCGGAGCTGTGCTACCTGGACTTAATGTTGCTGCCATTTAATTCTCTCCTTGTTTTAGCTTGAATTTTCTCTAACAGTTGATGTAGGGTGGGCAGTGCACCAGACAGATAATGAAGCTTGCAAAGCGCGTTGGTAGGCACTGCCCACCCTACGATTAATGACAATGGTGCAAGATCTCGGTTAATCACGTTGTATTCAGGTAAATCGTTAATTGTTAATGGTAGTTCATGGGAATTAATGGGAATTAATGGAAGTTACCATCAACAATTAACTATGAGTAAACAGTCTCAAATACTACCTGATTGGATGAGTGTTTAACCGGAATTGATATCAACTATAATTTTTTATAATTGAATAAAAATTATAAAAAATTATAAAAAAGTTAGACTTGCTTGATTAAAATCAAGTGTTATACGGAGCGATTATAAATTCTTATTCAAGGATAAAAATTATAAACAAATTAGACTTACTTGATTCAAATCAAGTTTTACACAGGTCATAGCTTGTCCGGTGAATCACTTCATATTCACGGCAATAGTTAATGCTTAATGGTTAATTTACTCTTGACAATTAACCATTAAGCATTAACCATTTTCAATTTTTAATTTTCAATTAAGGTAATCAAACGCCTCTTACGAGTAATTGCTCCTGCTTTCTCCAGTTGCATCAAAGCTCGTGATACAGTTTCGGGAGTCAAACCTAGCTCAGCAGCAATTTCTTTGAAGGGTTGGTCTAAGCTGAGAACGGTTTGATTACGGAACTGAGCTAAGTAGTGTAGATATTGAAGTACCCGGTCGTGAGCAGTCCGAATTTCTCGCCACTCTAAACGGACTCTGAGGGAGTGAATGTGTCTAACCAAAATGGTCATGAAATTCTCGGCCAAGTCAGGATAAAGGCAAAGGCTTGACAAAAGAAGTTGCTTGGGATAAACAATTACTCGTGAAGCTACCTTAGCAATTGCTGTGTAAGGATAGACCGTTGAGAAAAGAGCACTTTCAGCTAAGCTCTCACCGGCTCTAACAACCTGGAGTGTAACCATTTTCCCTGATTTAGTGTAGTGAACAATTTTGAATCGCCCTGTTTCCACTACAAAAAAAGACGATGCGGAATTTCCCTGGTAGAATAGCTTCTGTTCAGCAACCAGATTCTGGAATATGACACCCTGACTTAGAGCAGGGGGAAGGCTCTCAGGTTTCAATAGATTCATCAATAAGGCTTCTAGTACGGCAGGACATGTGAATAGTTTAAGCAATCATTTTTGGCGATGTCTGTTGGAAAAGATCGCCAAAAATCAGAACTTGAACACAGAAAATGTCCCAAGCAGCAACTAGGAGGAGGAAGATCGGGGGTGCATCTCATATTTGTAAAAAAGAAGGGGAAGTGTGGGAAGTGTGGGAAGTGTGGGAAGTGTGGGAAGTGTGGGAAGTGTGGGAAGTGTGGGAAGTGTGGGAATATTATTATAATTTTTGCCTAATTGCAACAGTGAGATGCAGCCCCTTAATAACACCCCCTAGAAGTATATTTACTACCTAAGTACTGATATAGCACTACGCATTAAGATTAGGACATTCCTAAACTCCGAAACTTAGTCATAGCTTACTTCTGACTTCTGACTTCTGACTTCTGACTTGCGCGTAGCGCTATAACAAGTAACAAGTAACAATTTATCTAAATACGAAATGATTTACTATCGGAGATATTAGGTAAACTGATGTGCTTTTAAATTGGTCATTCCCTGTTCCCTGTTCCCTGTTCCCTGTTCCCTTTGAGTAATTTAGATATCCCAAACTCAATGCTGAACATCGTATCAGTTAATCAGCTCAAATACATCTACTGTTTGCCGTTTTCCTTTGATTGAAACCTGACCCAATTCCCGATAGCTATACTGGTGCTTGGTCGCTTCATAGACACTACCACTGACGAGGATCTGACCCCCGTTGGCCATAGCTTGTAATCTGGCAGCGATATTGACTTCATCACCAATGGCTGTATAGTCCATATGCTGGGGAGAACCGATGTTTCCCACCACGACTTCTCCTGAACTAATCCCAATACCGGTTAGAAAATTCTCCCGGATCCAGGGGGTAGGCATAGTCTTAAGTTGATGTTGCATAGCAATAGCAGCTGCGATCGCTTGTCCCTGATTATCCTTTAGCTTAGAGGGCGCACCAAACATAGCCACAATCATATCCCCCACAAATTTATTGACTGTTCCCTCATGGCTGAAGATGACATCCACCATGGAGGTAAAATATTCGTTCAGGTATTCAACAATTTTATGGGCTTCTAATTCTTCACACCGAGTTGTGAAATTCCGAATATCAGAGAACAATATAGTAATAGGCTTCTTGGCTGGAGTCAGGGAGATATTGCCCTTGGCATCAATAATAGCTTGGACAAGTTGGGAAGGAATATAGCGTTCTAGTCGGCTTTTAATCCGCTCCTCCTGTAGTTTATTTCTATGGAGCAAGGCATTTTCAATAGCTCCTGCTGCTTGAGCTCCAAGAATCGTTAAAAATTTTAAGTCTTGAGCTGTATAATTAACTGGTTTCTCACTACAAAAGTTAATCACCCCCAGCAGACCTTTTTGGGTTTTTAGAGGAGCACAAACCAGAGAGTTGATAGACTTCACACTAGCAATAAACCTGGGATCATCTTGAACCTGATTTACAATCTCAGCCTTACCAATTCCTAACCCATTCTCTATATTACTATTGCTCAGTTGAAAAAATTCTGTTGGATTATACTGTTTGCCAAAAGCGGAGATTATATCTAGTTGCTCAGTTTCGGAATTAATTAACAAAACTGAACCACAATCTCCTGGAATCAGTCTTCTCGCTTCATCCAGGAAAAGCTGAGCAATAGCGGACAGCTCTAAACAGGATGGAATCCGTTCCGAAACTCTATAGAGTAAATTAATTTCTCGGTATTGATCTAAGATAGCACTGCCTAGATCTTTTTTTTCTAATTCTTGATTAGCCAAATAATTCAGCAGTTCTTTAATTGCGATCGCTTTCTGATCTCCCTTGACCCAGCCAATCACCTGACCTCTTGCTTCAACGGGATATTTATTGGCTAAGTTACAACCTCCCAATACCGGAATTTTCCTAGGATTATCCAACAGCAACTTTCCATGGATATCCTCAATCTGGACAGTGGTGTCTATGGCGTCAATCAGTTGACTTATGACCCCTAGCGCTTTTGGCTTAGAAATAATTTTTTTGAGACTGACAGATGCCATACTTTGTGCTACTATTATAAGTTGGCTTAAAAGTATCTATTCAAATTACTCCTCACCCGTTCTTCTCGAAGCATATTCTCATAGAGGATAGCATTAGATATGGCTGATGTGGCTTGAGATGCTAAAGCACTGATCAATTTCAAATCCCTGGCTGTATAGTCTACAGGTTGTTCACTACTGAGCTGAATCACACCAATTACCTGATCTTTGGTCTTGAGTGGGACACACATTAGGGAACTGATCGGATAATCAGATGGCACAAACCTGGGATCCGATGAGACATCGTTAACGATTTCTCCTACACCAGTCATAATCACACTGCGAACAATACCTGCTATCGATTGCTTCTGGGGTCTATACCCCATTTTTGGCTCAAAGCTAGCGAGTACTTCCAGTTGGGATTGGTCTTGGTCTAGCAAAAAGAGAAATCCCCGATTTACTGGAATTAATTCCCTAGTTTGATTAATCACAATTTGAGCAACGTCTTGAGGCATTAAGTTGGCAGTTAATTTCCCCGATAGATTGTAGAGTAAGTTTATTTCTCGATAGTTATCTAAGGTTTCTATAGCAATTGATCGGCGTTCTAGTTCTTGATTGGCTAAATAATTGATTAGAGCGGCAATAGGACGAGCATTCTCTCCTCCTCTAACCCACCCTAAAGTAGTTCCTTTCAGGTCTATCTTGTATTTTCCAGATGAATCATCAGGCTCATCTCCGAATAACAGTTGCTCATCAATGTCTTGAATACTAATATCTCCTCCCAGGGAAGTTATCAGGTTATTGAGCAGTGACGAGATGTCTTTTTTTGCAATTATTTTTTTAATTTTAATAGCGGCCATGCATGTATTAGTTTAGTATTAATCATCTAATAAAATAAAAAATGTCGTGGCTAAGTTATGTTCAAAACGCACATTTTTAACCAACGATTGTTCTTTCACAATCCCTGATTTAACCAGAATCATGTCAGGTTTTAAGGAAATTGCCTTAGAAATACAATCTTGCCCATTGCTGGCAGAAATTATACCGATTCCTCTTTTCCGTAATGCCTGAGTAATCATTTCAGCTTGAGGGAGATTTTCCTCCACTATCAAAACTTGCTTAGTCGGCTTTTCTTGAGAGGTCAGTCGAACAACCTCTTTGAGCAGTTCTTCGAGATTAATCGGTTTGCTCAAACATCGCTCAACTCCTAGAGCATTTTGCTCTTCAGTGATGGACAAAATGATAATCGGAATATCCATACTGTGCAAGTCATTTTTAACCACCGCTGCTGTCTCAAACCCATTCATTCTGGGCATCACTACATCCAAGATAATTAGGTCAGGACGTTCTTGTTTGATCTGTTCAATTGCGTCCCAACCATCTTTGGCTTCCTGAATTCTGTAACCTTCTGCTCTAAGATGCTGCTTGAGTAGTTCTCGAATCGGAGCTTCATCATCCACAATCAAAATGGTTTTATTCCTGGAATTTCTGGTAATTGTTGAGGTGGTCATAGATGACTTTAGTTGAGTGAGCAGGGTTTCAGCAGCTATGGTTTTTACTCCAGGTTCAGACTCAACCGGGATGGGTAACCTAAAGGAGAAGTTACTCCCTTTGCCCAGTTCGCTTTCGACCCAAATTTTTCCTCCATGATGTTCCACAATTTCCTTACAAATAGGGAGTCCTAACCCAGTACCTTGAGGTTTTTCAGTTAGAGTATTACCCGCCTGTTTGAATTTTTCAAATATCAGCGTCTGCTCGGCTTCAGAAATGCCTATACCGCTATCAATGATACTAACGGTAATCTCTGAACCAGTTCGCCTTACTTTACAGTATACAAACCCTTTATCCGTAAACTTAGCTGCATTAGAGATTAGATTAATCACCACCTGAATTAGTCTGTCTCGGTCACCAATTATCTGAGGTAAGCCCTCGTCTATACTCTTAATTAATTCCACATCATTCTGTTCAAACAGAGCAGTCGTCGCAATGATTGCTCGTTCTAGGACATCTACAACTGAGAGGGGTTGCATTTTCCACTCTACTCGACCAGCTTCTAACTTAGCCAGATCCAGGACATCATTGATCAAAGCTTTGAGACGCTCCCCTTCGGAGATAATGATATTAACATTTTCTGACACTTGCTTCAGGGTGCGCTGAATCTTGTGGTCATTGGTAGGAATTAAGGGAAATAGGGTTTTTTCCAGTTTTTTCTGAATCAGTTTGGCAAAACCCATTACTGAGGTTAGAGGAGTCCTCAATTCATGGGAAACTGTGGAAATAAAGTCTGTTTTCATCCGGTCTACTTCTTTTTCAAAGGTAATATCTCGGATCAGAATCACCGAACCCATAAAGCCATCCTGACTATTAGGATTATCTGTAGCCTTAGTATCTTTTAGAATAGCAGTGGCTACCGCTTTGCCAATCCGTTGATTGGTCAGTTCTACTTCAGCGGTAAAGACTTGTTGAGGGTTAGTCTTGGTAAGAGTGACTAGGTTTGCGATCGCATTCCCCAACACTCCCTGACACCCTTGACCGATTAACTCGATTTCCTCCAAATCAAACAAGCTCACCAAAGCTGGATTGATGCGAGTAATTTTGCCCTTGGTATCTGTTACCAGTAATCCATCTGCTAAGCTTCTAATCATCGCATCCACGTAAGCCAGAGTATGCTGTAATTGAGTCGTGGTGGTTTTGAGACACTGAGCTTGTTCACTGACAATTGTGTACTGTTCTTGAGTAGTGGTGTATAAATCTGCCTGGTTGATGGCGATCGCTAACTGATTGCTCACGGCTTGTAATAGCTCCAATTCCAAATCACTACAGCTCCAAGGCTTGCGGCGCATACAAATTAAATAGCCAGGAGGATGCAACCCCCGAATCATGACTGGTAACGCTAGATAGTTACCTGTCTGGCAGTAGATGAGTTGATCACCGCTATCATGGAAGTGAACCATCTGTCCTTGGCTTAAGCGATCGCATAAATCATCAGAAGATTCGATACTTATTAATCCCACTTGGGAGGGTAAATCAGCTTTTCGATGTTCACACAGAATTTCCAAACATTGTTGGTCTTGGTGATACCAGCCAAAAGTCACTCGGTCGAGACGCAAGAGGGTAGCAATTTCATTGACAGTAGTTTGCACAGTTGTTTCCAAATCCAGAGATTCACGAATACGAGTAGTAAGCCCATTCAGCAGCGCCTCCTGCTGAGCCCTAGCATTGGTCTGCTCGAAAGTTTGAATCTGTAGTAAAGCAATAACCATGGCGATGATCAGCATCACTCCCAACACCGATGCCAACAGATTGAGAGAATTGAGTTGTCGCTCCACATTAGCCCGGGGAATCACCAAAGCCACAGACCAATCCGCGTGTTGCAGAGGAGCATAGGCAACATACACCCACTGACCATCCAGTTCCAGTAGCGTTACCGACTCTACCGACTCTTGCGGGTTGGCTATTTTCCTAGCCTCCATCGCCTCCATCATCTCTTGAGCAATTTGCTTTAGATTGGGGTCAGGGGAGTCTAAAAAACTCCTACCAAATTGAATTACCTTTGGATCTCGATGGGCAATGGGTACTCCTTTCGAGTCCAAAGCAAAGGCATAACTCCCTTCGCCTAAGGTAGTATTGGTAATCACCTCTGAGAGTCGGTCTAAGGAAACCGGTCCAGCAAATTCTCCTATGGGGAAAGACAATAGACCAGGCAACTTTCCTGGTTTTGGCTGGTAAGTATCCCCGAGTTCCACATTCTCGTTGGTTAGGTTGGGCAAAGCCAGTTTTTCTGGAATAATTTCCGTGTCATTGTTGGGGGGAACTGACCAGATAGGAGCCGCAATATTGACTTGGCGAATAGCAGTAGAACGAGAGACTACCGGATTATCCACAAAGGTTTCTCCTTGCATCGCTCGTTGAAAGTGAATGCGATCGCTAAGATTCTTCCCCTCAATAAAACCTGCACGAGTGGTGTAGTAAGAGCCATTTCCCTTAGCCATGACAAACATATGAAAATCGGGCAATCGTTCTTGCTCGAGTTGCAGATAGGGTTGGGCAACCTCCCAGTCCAAAGACCGAACTTCGGGAGTATTCGCAATTGTTTCCACCTTCGCCATCAGAACCGCCAACCATTCATCAATTTGATGTCCCGCCATCTTGACCTTCAATTGAGCATTATCCTTCAGACTCTCAAGAATCAGACTCCGAACCACCCAATAACTGGTGAAAGCTGCTGTTCCCACTAGCGCAATGGTGCCACTAATTAACAACCGGGGAACAGAACGCCTTGGCTGCCATAGGGATTGATAACTATTGTGCTTAAGCCACCACTGGCGTCTAAACCAAGTTCCCATATCTCTTATGCAAAATCCTTCCTGTTGTTCCTGAGAAACTCCAGCAGCTTTGGCCTGGGGTTGGGCTAGGATAGTGGGGTCGGAGCAACTGGTGTCCACCTCTGATGCTAAAGGAATACCGCTCACCTGACAGTACCCGTGTGGGTAAACCTTGAGTGGGGAATTATCCGGAGGTGAGTTTCTCTGGGAACTAGCATTAAAACGATTAAGTCTCACTGTTCCGAAGATAGTCCTTAGGCTGGGTTGCCTACTGGTGGGATAAGATGACCATTGTTTACCTCCCCTTTCTCCCCTGATGCCCTCTGTTCCCCCTCTTGCATCGGAGTACAAATTATCCCTATTGTGGACAATACCCCAATCACTTCCAGGCTGGGGATTGACCTGGGTAGAGTACCTACCCTGCCTTCTTGGGTACAGTGCTTCTGGCTGATTGTCTCCCCGCCAATCCAGATAACCTTGTAGCAGTTGCCGCAACAGTTCCATACCATTGATCCAGAGGTTTTCTTCTATCTGGTAATAGGTGAGACGGTGCGCTTCCTCAGAACAGAGCCAATTAAGAATTTCTTCAAAGTACTCACGAGCCTGGAGAAATGGATTGAGCTGAGTGTATTCAGATGTTTCCATAATAAAATCGGATATAGCTTTGATATGATCTCGCCTAATCTCTACCAGGAAAATTATAGTCAGTCCGGGTAATTTTTTTTTTAGTGGTTAGTCGTTAGTGGTTAGTCGTTAGATCAAGTCCGGTTAATCACTTACTAAATAGTTCCTGTTTTGGAAATGGGCAATCGGTAATTGATAATCGTAAACTACCAAGTACCAATTACCAAGTACCAATTCCCCGATAAGAGATATGATAATTAGTCAAACCCATTGGGTATAATCGGTAATTTTTCCGTAATTATGAATTCAAACTTACGAATTATAAGTGTTCTTACGGTTGAGTTGTGGTTCTGTTATTTGATGAACTTAAAATAGGGCATACATACTAACTAATACCAATTTAATTTATTCGAGCTACAGATGCTGAACAGGTGTAGGTTATTCGGTTAGTCGGTTAGCCGGTGCTCGGGTTATCTTCTGAACCTTGGCCTTTCGGCCACGCTACGCGAACAACCTACCCTACAAGGGACCCTATCCGGCGAACAAGCAAATTAATGTGTAGCAATAGTTTTTTAAATTGGCATAATCGATTGTAATCCATGGACAATTGTAAACTGTAAGATAACAACAATTTAAAATTAATTGACTAGTTATTTTTTTAAAATTTATTGCTTTTATGAATAGTTATACTTTCCAAAATTCACCATCATAACCTACCAGATTAATCAAACAAATATATGCAAAAATACTCTTAATATAGTATTTTATTTGATAAACCAATTCAGCCAATACCACTCAAATTAGAACTAAACAAAGAAAAGGTAAAACTGGGCAAGACGCTTTTTCATGACCCCCAACTGTCACAGGATAACACTATCTCCTGTGCTAGCTGCCACAATCTAAATACCGGTGGTACAGACCAAATAGTGCGTTCAATTGGGATCAAGAATAGGATTGGCTTGATTAATGCACCCACAGTCTTCAAAATCTGATCAGCAATGCCATTAAATTTCAAGCACCAGGGAAATCCCCCCAAGTCAAGGTTTCAGTAAAGCCCGTAGACAACAGTGATGTTTGTGGTGGGGAAGACAGGGGGATGCTCGAATCCAGGGACAGTGAGCATGGGATATTGCCAGAGGTAGGAAGAGTTTCTAGTATCAATGCAACTGGGTTTCAGGAGAATGGGCGGAATAGTTTGGAGCATGGTGGTAACTACTGGCTGTTTGGGGTGCATGACAATGGCATTGGCATGGAACCCGATCAGCGATCGCATATCTTTGAGATATTTCAGCGTCTGCACAGCAATAAAGACTATCCTGGCACTGGTATTGGTCTAGCCACCTGCAAGAAGATTGTGGAAAATCACGGGGGACAGATTGGGGTAGAGTCTGAGCCTGGAGTGGGAAGTACGTTTTACTTTACCCTTCCTGCACAACACTGAACACTAAGCACTGAACACTAAGCTTTGCAATCATCTTATTCTTCCAAGGCGAGTAACAAGGGGATTAACATGGCAAGAACACAACTTGGTATAAGCAACCCCCAGAAATTATGGCGTTGCGTCAGTCTTTGAATGAATAGGAGTAGAGTGGGCATCCTGCCCGCCCGAAAATAAGCATGAAACTGGCAAGATGCCAGTTCCACCAAGATGCCTATTCCACCTCACTCTTAAAATCATTCCATTATTAAGGAACCCCCGGAAATTATCGGTATTTAATCGAATATGATACTATAGGAAAAACTTTTTCCTGATCGGTGTAATAGCTTGTAGGAAACGGTATCGCCTTGAAATTTTAAAGCTCTCTAATCTCCTTTCTATAAAAGATATTAGAGAGCTGATTATCGCGTCATGGCTAATCGTTAATTGGACGACCATTACCCATTACCAAAAGCGAATAAAAATTTGTGGCAGACATCCGGGAGAATTGAGTTCAGTTTTATCCCATAGTATTCATACATGGTATTCATCGCTTTGGAGTTCGCCAACCGGAGCAGTTAAACCTCAAAAACCTTAGATAAAAACTAATGGAATCAGGTATTACAATTTTCAGTTTTGGATTGTTTCTAGTAATTTTTTTGTGGATTGGGGCTCTAGCTGCTAAATCTTCCGATAATACAGAATCAGACTACTTACTTGGCTCACGCTCTTTTGGGAAAGTCTTTGTCGGTCTGAGTGCTGGAGCAACGGGAAACAGTGGATGGATTATGATCGGAACCGTGGGAATGGCTTACTCCATGGGAGTTTCTGCTCTGCTGATGGTAATTGCCTGGTTCTTAGGTGATTTAACCTTTTGGACTTTTTTCCCTGATAAAATAAACCAGATGTCCAGAGAGCAAAACTCCCAAACTATTCCGGAGTTCCTAGGCTCTACAGTCAAAAAACCTCAAGGCAGACGAATAATCACGTTGATCGTTGCTGTGATCACTGTTGTATTTATCGGAGCCTATACTGCCGCACAATTTGCTGCAGCTGCCAAGACCCTTGATGTATTTTTTGGAGTTGACCCTACGATTGGAGCTTTGATCGCAGCAGCTTCGATTCTAGTCTACTGCGTAACGGGAGGACAAGCCTTGCCCTTCTAAGCTACACAACAGTTTAATCCCTTTTTAGTCGGTATTGTGTTGGCTGGTGTTTTTTCTATCATTGCCTCTACAGCAGATTCCCAACTTCTGGTTTGTTCCAGTGCCATCGCTAGAGATATTTCCCCGGCGTTGCATCGGAGGATGTCCCGTAAATATGGCGTGAAATACGAGCAATTCATGACCTTAGTGGTGGGAATACTCGCTGTAATTGCGGCAATTTCTATTTCCTCCACAGTGTTTTCATTGGTTCTTTTTGCTAGTGGAGCTGTGGCCAGTTCCCTCGGTCCAGCCATGCTGATTATTTTATTGAAAAGGCGCACTCATTATTTAGCCTTGAACTCTATGATGTTGGCGGGATTGAGTACTGCTATCCTCTGGCGAGTTTTAGGATTTCATAACATCCTATCCGAAGTTTGTCCAGGCTTTATTGTAGCCGTATTGGTGCATGAGCTGTTAATGAAGAGTGTTTTCAAACCCAAGGGTCATGCTATGGGTGAGACGTTAAGGAAATAAGGTTTAAATTAGGTGGGTAAATTGTTAATTTAAAATTAACGAACAACCAATTCGTACAAAAGATATAGGAGATCATAATAGTTAAATCTAATCGGGTGCATCTCACTTTTGCCTAATTTCATTCATTGAGATGCACCCAAACCTAATAGAGCTGGCTGCTGAAGTTATGCACATAGATAATATGTTGCGATCCCATGAGGTTAGCCTAGTCGAGGGCAGCATTAAAATAGCATAAAGATAGCATTAAAATTCCATAACTTAATGAAGTTTTTATAGTACAGCACCCAGTGCGAAGATTTAATAATTCTTAAAGAAAGAAAATATTCAAAAACCTGTAAACTAGTCAGAAATAGGGAAAGAATGCGATGTTTACAAATGTCCTCCCAAAACCAACCCTAGACTTGGAGTATCCGCCCAAAGACCTGTTTGAAGCGATTGAAGACCTCAAGCAAGAATTAAACGCAGTTATTCTGGCTCACTATTACCAAGAGCCAGATATTCAAGATATTGCTGACTACATCGGCGATTCTCTCGGTCTTTCTCAACAAGCGGCGGCTACAGAAGCAGATGTCATCGTCTTTGCTGGGGTTCACTTTATGGCAGAAACTGCCAAAATCCTTAACCCCAATAAATTGGTACTACTCCCAGATTTAAACGCAGGTTGCTCCCTAGCTGACAGTTGCCCTCCCCAAGAATTTGCGGCCTTCAAAGCAGACCATCCTGACCATCTAGTGGTATCTTACATTAATTGCTCCGCTGAAATTAAGGCGATGAGCGATATCATTTGCACCAGTTCTAACTCAGTTAAGATCGTCAACCAAATTCCGAAAGACCAGCCGATTATTTTTGCTCCAGATAAGAACTTAGGTCGCTATGTCATGGAGCAAACCGGACGGGAGTTAGTCCTGTGGGAGGGGAGTTGTATTGTCCATGAAACCTTTTCTGAGAAAAAGATCGTGCAACTGAAAATACAGCATCCTGAAGCTGAGTTGATTGCCCATCCAGAATGCGAACCCCCTGTCCTGCGTCATGCCAGTTACATTGGTTCCACAACCGCCTTATTAAAGTATAGCGAGCAAAGTTCAACAGAAGAATTTATCGTGGCTACTGAGCCAGGAATTATTCACCAAATGCAAAAGAGGGCACCCCATAAAAATTTCATCCCTGCTCCAGGTATGGATAGCAATTGTGCCTGTAACGAATGCCCTCACATGCGGCTCAATACTTTGGAGAAGCTGTATCTAGCCATGAAGCAGAAAACACCAGAAATTACTATGCCGGAAGACATCCGAGTAGCCGCGTTGCGACCAATTCAACGGATGTTGGAGTTATCAGTGTAGTGCTGTAGTGCCCCTGAGCAGCTTGACCAAATTACTTGAAAAAAGTATAAGTTATAAGCTTTAACTTATAACTTATAAGCAATTTGTGTTTTGAAAACGAATAACTGCTTAGGAATTAATCACAGATTAGTGACATATGATCTATCGTGCAAGATTTTAAATCATCCCCTGACGAGTCTTCCCGATCTGCTAACACTCCCTCCCAATTTGACATCATAGTGGTGGGCAGTGGTGCGGCTGGGCTTTATGCAGCCCTTTGTCTACCTGCTCATTTGCAGGTAGGTTTGATTACCAAAGACACCCTGAAAACAGGCTCTAGCAACTGGGCCCAGGGAGGAATCGCTGCTGCTATTGACCCATCTGATTCCCCAGAGCTTCACCTCGAGGATACCCAGCGAGCGGGTGTTGGTCTTTGCGATCGCGAGGCGATCAAGTTTCTGGTAGAAAATGCCTCTGCTGCCATTGACTCTCTGGTCAAGATGGGGGTAGCCTTTGACCGCAAAGGCAAAAAGCTAGCCATGACCCTAGAGGCAGCTCACTCTCGTCCCCGCGTCCTCCATTCCGCAGACACCACAGGTCGAGCAATTGTGGATACGCTCACTGCCAAAGTTTTAGAGCGTCCAAATATTCAGGTGCTATCTCACGCAGTGGCTTTGAGTTTATGGCTCAATCCAGGAACTGGTCATTGTCAGGGGATTAGCCTCCTCTATCAAGGTCAGATATCTTGGCTAAAAGCTTCTGCGGTAATCCTAGCCACAGGTGGTGGCGGTCAAGTGTTTGCCCAGACCACTAACCCAGGCGTAAGTACAGGAGATGGAGTAGCACTGGCTTGGCGGGCTGGGGCAATTGTTAGAGATTTGGAGTTTTTCCAATTTCATCCCACAGCTTTAACCAAACCAGGGGCACCTCGCTTTTTGATTACAGAAGCTGTCCGGGGAGAGGGGGCACATTTAGTAGATCACAAAGGCGATCGCTTTGCTTTTAATTACCACCCAGCCGGGGAGTTGGCTCCTAGAGATGTGGTAAGTCGGGCAATTTTTAGTCACTTAGAAAAAACCTCCGCCGATCCTAGCCACGCCCATGTTTATTTAGACTTGCAACCCATTGAGCCAGAGCGAATTCGCTATCGTTTCCCCAATATTATTAACGTATGTCAACATTGGGGCATTGATATCTTAAAGCAGCCCATTCCCGTTGCACCTGCTGCCCATTACTGGATGGGAGGAGTGGCTTGCGATCTGACCAGTTGCACTTCAATTCCAGGGCTATATGCCATTGGCGAAACGGCTAGTACAGGGGTTCATGGTGCCAATCGCTTAGCGAGTAATTCCTTATTGGAATGCTTGGTTTTTGCCGCCCAATTAGCTGAGATTGAAACAGCTCCTAATTCAGTTCTGGCGGAATCCCTACCTTTGAGAAAAGAGAAAGGTGAGTGGGAAAGGGAAATCGAGAAGATAGCCTCAGTAAGGCAAAGTTTGCCCTACCTGATGTGGCAAAGTGCAGGAATTTGTCGCTCCCAGGAAATGTTAGAGTCAGCCCTTGCTCAAGTTAATTCCTGGCGCTCTGAATTGGCTGGTTTTCAGGTGAGTCAATACTTGCTTGATTTACTGCCCAACCAAACAGTTAAATTTGAGTCACCATTAGCCGAGCAGCAATTGCGAACGGCTGCAGAAACCTTCAATCTCCTGGATATTGCCCATTTAATTCTCAAAAGTGCAGCATTGCGCACAGAAAGTCGGGGCGGACATTACCGCAGGGATTATCCCCAAACCTCACCCAGTTGGCAAGTTCACACCTTATTACAGGGCGATCGTTGGTGGAAATCTGCACAACTTTCTCTAAGGTTAGAATCCAATCAGATAGCGGTATGAATACCACTTATCTCTTTTCCCACGAGACTGCACAGGAATTGCTGTAGAACTGTTAATTAACGTTGGAGCTTGTAAGGATTTTCTGGGTCTACCAAATTGGCGATGTAAAACTGTCAGTAAATAATTAATCTAATCTTGATTGGGCGGGAGTTTTAGTTTTTGATAGAATGATTTTTTAGAAATTACCTTCCCAATCATACTTAGTGGGCTCATACTTAGTGGGCAATAAGCGCGGTTTTATGCATACTAGGTTCGGTAGAGCCGTTTTTTTGTACTCCATCCGAAATGCTTGATCTGAAATCATTCCCAAATAACCAGGATTTTTGACTTTTAAAACACGAAATTACTTTGGAATAACCATGACAATCTCACAACCTGCAAAACAATATCCTCTCTCAAAAGACGAAGCTTTGATTTACGATTGGCGCATCCATAGTATTCGCCAAGCACTGAAACAAAAAGGAAAAGCCACAGGTCCTTTGCAAATCTTCGATTTGCAAGAATTGGATCACTTAGACCAATACCACTACTTTGGCACCAAAGCTTGCGATCGCGCTATCGATCGTTTGGCACTATCCCCCAACTCGCGAGTTTTGGACATTGGCAGCGGTATTGGTGGGCCTGCTCGATACATTAGTTATAAAACGGAATGTCACATCCAATGTGTGGAATTAAGAAAGAATTTTAACGAAATTGCCCAAGAACTCACCCAACGAGTGGGACTTGACAAACGCATCCAATACCTCACAGGCAATATTCTAAGTCCCCAAGTCATTGACGCCCTGTTGCCAGGCTCATTTGACAGCATCATTTCTTTTCTGTCATTTTTACACATTGAAAACCGCGATAAAATACTGGAAATTTGTTTTAGCTCTTTGAAGGAAAACGGCCTGATATATATCGAAGATTACGTCGCCAATGGCCCTCTTCCCCCAGAGGTTAAAACCACTCTAGAAGAAGTGGTTCAATCCTCTTATTTACCAACCCGCGAAACCTACCGAAATCACCTCGAACGTGTAGGATTTGGTGACATTTGTTTCATCGATTTAACAACAGGATGGAAACGTTGGGTAAAAGAACGCTATCAAAAATTACTCCAATCAAAAGAAGAATCAATCAAACTAGTCGGTGAAGACGTTTATGAACACCGTAGTCAATTTTATCAAACCATTAGCGACTTGTTTCAAAGCGGCAATATTGGTGGCTCTTCCATCGTTGCAAAAAAACCTTGTGTTCCAAAAATAAACCAAGTACCTGATACATATTTATCCTCTGTAACCCCTGTGTATAGTGAACAATACCATTTCTTCCTCGAAGATGGTTCTCTACTTGCTCTAAGATATTTCAAAACTGGAACAATCGAGCATTACTCAGCCTGGTGGAGCGACACCAAGGGCTACTCCCTGGAACTTATCAATACCTCCGAACACCAACGCTCAAATCAACACATATCTATCACAAACAACGATGGAACCGGAAGCATTTGTTTGCCAGAAGCTAATATAGAAATTCAATTCCAAGTTGCCGCCGAATTCACTTGGGCGGTTCCCGCTGAAAAAAATCATCGTGCCGTCATTCACCAACCAAAACTCCTGTGCACAGTGTACACAGGCGATCGCACTCAAAAAGGTATAGGTTATTGCAAAATTTATCAGGGAGATTACCCCAAGTTTTGGGGCTACCACTTTGTTCACGCCTTTTTCCCTGATTACGGAATTGTTTGGAGTGCTGAAGCTACATTCGGCCAAGAAAAATACAATTATTTCAAGCTCCTGAACACCTCCCAAACAGAAAAAGAAATATTGTTAAACGGAGAAGATTCTTACCATCGTCAAACCAGTGCCCACGCCCGCATCCAAGACAAAATACATCACTTTAAATTCGACAATAATGCTTTTGCCACTTGGTCGAGCATCCTGCGAAATCAAACATCGACTATGGAAAGTAAGCTATGCTTGGAATACAGACCCGCCATTCTAGAAATAGACAACCAAGAAGTTGGCGAAGGAATTTGTTTAAAAGAATCTTGTTTTGGCACAATTACATAAACATAGGAAAGAATGTTTACTAGTATACCCGCATTGATCACAAGGAGTGCGTTCGCCTTTGGCGCGCTCTGAAGAGCGATCGCTAAATTCATAATCTTCTGTACTACAGACTGCAGTGCGGAAAGTGGGGGAATAAAGAATAACTTAGTTTTTAAAATTGTGGATACCAAGAATAACCAGGATGAATACTATTAACATTCCCCCCACCTTCAAAGTTACAGAAAAACAATTCCAAATACTCGCTACTGCTAACCGAGAAAAGCGCCTCGAACGTACTGCTAATGGAGAATTAATTGTTAGGCCCCCTACAGGAGGCAATACGGGAAAACGCAACGCACAATTATCTGCACAATTTGTGATTTGGAACAATCAAACCAAACTCGGAGTTGTTTTTGACTCTTCTTGTGCTTTTCGTCTTCCTAATGGGGCCGAGCGCTCTCCTGATGTCAGTTGGGTAAAAATAGAACGCTGGAATCAACTCACACCAGAACAACAAGACACTTTCCCACCCCTTTGTCCTGATTTTGTCCTTGAGTTACGCTCCCGTACGGATACTATGGAAAGCTTAAGACAAAAAATGCAGGAATATTTAGACAATGGCATAAGCTTAGGCTGGTTAATCGATCCCAAAAATAGAATCGTAGAAATTTATAAACCCCAACAAGAGGTTAAGGTGTTGAACTCTCCTAAGACGCTATCTGCAGAAGAGGTATTACCTGGCTTTAGTTTAAATTTTGAAACAGTTTGGTAGTTAGTATTAAGTCATCGAATTGATGGCTCAAGGGAATAGGAAACAGGCAACAGGCAACAGGCAACAGGCAACAGGCAACAGTAGGAAAGAACTCGGAGTATTTTTTTTTGTTATAAATAATCCGCAGTATTTTTTATGATATATTTGTAAATGCTATACTTTAACTAGTAGTGATTCTATCTTAGCAGCAATTGAAGCCGCCTTACCCATTGATTCTCATGCCGATACTATTAGCGATCGCTCTTCAGAGCGCGCCAAAGGCGATTAGCCCGAAGGGCTACGCTACGCGATCGCACTGTAAAATTAAGGTGGATGAGGTGTTTAAGGAGATATGCCAGCTAAAGACATTTACCAAGAATGTGTCAAAAATGCTCTCATTTTGGTGATCTGTTGATAAAAAACAATCGAGTTCGTCTTTTGGTTTTTGATTCTGAAGCGGAGGATATTATTAGATGGACACTTTAGAGCGATACCGGCAGATTATTCAAAAAATTATCTCTGACTACGCACAAATTCCTTATTCTTATGGAGAAATTGAACGAAATAGCGTGTTTGATTCTAATCGCGATCGCTACCTATTAATGATAGTTGGTTGGGAGGGAGTACGTCAAGTTCACGGCTGTATCATTCATGTGGAAATTATCGATGGCAAAATCTGGATTCATCGGGATGGGACAGAGGATGGCATCGCTGGGGAACTCCTACAAGCAGGCATTCCTAAAGAGCGTATTGTTCTAGGCTTTAAATCACCAGGAGTGAGGAAGCACACAGGGTTTGCAGTTGCCTAAAGTCACCCTGAATTCCATACGGTTTTGGGACAATTCCTTAACTATCGCTTTGCCCTCAAAGCAGAAGATCCAGAGAGATTATTGTATTTAGCTATTCCTCTTGAAATTTACGAGACATTCTTTGCCCGTCGCTTCGTTCAACTTATTACCCAAGAATATCAAATAAAATTGCTTGTATTCGAGCCAACTAAGGAGGAAATTGTTCAATGGCAAAACTAGAGCAATATCGGCAATTCGTCAAAGAGATTCTAACCGAATACAGCAGCCACAAACCCGCTTATGGTGAGGTAGAAGTGGAATTAATCTTTGATACCGAAAGAGACCGCTACCAGCTTGTCCATGCCGGATGGAGTAATCGTCGCCGTATTTATGGTTCCACAATTCACATTGACCTTAAAGATAATAAGATTTGGATTCAAAATGATGGTACAGAAGTTGGGATTGCCAACGTCTTAGTTGAACGCGGTGTCCCTCACCAAGATATTGTTCTGGCCTATCATGCCCCTTACCTTAGGAAATTTACTGAATTCGCGGTAGGGTAAGAAATCATAACTTAGCTTTTTAAATTGTCGATACCAAGAATAACCAGGAGGTTTTGATGGTAACTTCTTTAACTACTCCCGATGCCACCTTAGCAGCAATTGAAGCCGCCTTACCCATTGACCCTCAGCCCTATACTATTGGCGATCGTCCCACCGGTTTGATCGTTGTGGATGTGCTCAATGGCTTTTGCACTGTTGGTTTTGGTCCTTTGGCTCCAACAGAACCAAATCAGCAAATAGCCACCATGGTATCAGAAAGCGATCGCCTAGCAAAAGCTTTCACCGCCAAAGGTTGGCCAGTCTTAGCTTTTCTAGATACCCACGAACCAGGCAAACCAGAACCTCCCTATCCTCCTCATTGTGAAAAAGGGTCTGGGGAAGAAAAGCTCGTTCCTGAACTGGAATGGCTAGAAACTCATCCCCACGCTACTTTAATTCAAAAAGACTGCATCAATGGTTTTATCGGTTCCATTGATGTAGATACTGGCAACAATAGTTTAATTAGCTGGATAAACCAGCACAAACTGGAAGCCTTAGTAGTCGTAGGAATCTGTACCGATATTTGCGTCATGGACTTCGTGGTTACTATGCTATCAGCACGCAATCATGATATGGTACCAACGTTAAAAGACATTACCGTTTATACCGAAGGCTGTTCCACCTTCGACCTCTCGGCAGAGATGGCAGCCCAGCAGGGTTTGCCAAAGACGGCAATTCATCCCCAGAAAATTGCTCATCACGTTGGTTTATACACTATGGCAGAGCGTGGAGCGTTCATTGCTTCTACAATTTTGATGTGACCAATCCCAAGTTCAAAACTAAGTAAAACTAACCTTTTTTTAACAGCCTTCATGTCTTTTTATCTTCTTCCTTTTAGCTTCTATGTTACCCCGTAAGTTTAAGTATAAATAACCATGCCCTCACCATTCCCTGGAATGAATCCCTATTTAGAAGATTCAGCCTATTGGTCAAGCGTACATCATTGGCTAATTACGGAAATTGCTCGCTTATTAAACCAACAGTTAGCCCCTAAATATGTAGTTGCGGTAGAAGTGCGAATCTACGAAACTAGTGGAGAAAAGTCCACGCTTATTGGTATTCCTGATAATGTCATTGCTAAAAGCTCTGAAAATACGATCAGATATCCCGAGTCTAATGTAGCTGTTGCAGTTCCTTCTACCGAACCTTTAACGATAGAACTTGCTCTGACAGAAACTATTAAGCAAGGATATCTAGAAGTTAGGAGAGTTGGTACCGGAAAAGTGGTTACGGCTATTGAAATTATTTCTCCTATCAATAAAAATGTAGGAGAAGGTCGGAAAAAATATGAAAACAAACGTCAGCTTATTTTAAATAGTAAAACAAATTTCGTAGAAATAGATTTACTACGTCAAGGTAATTCACTGATTAATTTAAATCAGAATATCGAGCGTGACTATCACATTTTAGTTAGTCCTAGTCATCAACGGCCTCAAGCCTATCTATATGCTTTTAACCTTCAAGATGTGATTCCTGTTTTTCCTTTACCTTTATGTCCAGAAGATCCAGAAATGCTTCTAGATTTACAAATGATTTTACATCAAGTTTATGACCAAGGGCGCTATGATTTAATGATTGACTACAAACAAAAAAATATTCCTGGTTTATCAAAAGCTGATACAATTTGGGTAGAAAAAATTTTAAAAAACAAGGATGAAGTTAAAAAAACATTAAATTAAATGATTTATTGGATAACTTGAGATAATAACTCGTTAAACTAAAAACTAAAAAAAATAACCAGGTTTTTTGGTAAGACTTATGGCGATATTACCTCCCCCAATAGTGTTAGACCCTCTACTGCATCAATGGCTCAAAGAAGATATTGGTAGAGGCGATCGCACCACCCAAGGTTTGTTCACTCAAGAAGCTAGTTCTGGAAACGGACAATGGATCGCTAAGGAAGCAGGTGTAATCACGGGATTGCCAATAGCAGCGCGGGTGTTCTATTTATTAAATGAAAAGGTCAGCTTTATCCCGCTAGTAGCAGAAGGAGAAAGTTGTCAGCCAAGCCAAGCCATCGCTCGTTTTCACGGACCATTTGATGCTTTGTTGATGGGAGAGAGGGTAGCTTTAAATCTAACGATGAGTCTGAGTGGCATTGCTACCCTAACCCGTCAGTATGCCGAAAAAATTGCTGATTTGCCTACTCAGTTGGTGGATACTCGCAAAACTACTCCAGGCTTAAGACTATTGGAAAAATATGCAACTCAAGTGGGAGGAGCCATTAACCATCGCATGGGCTTAGATGATGCGGTGATGATTAAGGATAATCATATTCAAGCGGCTGGGGGAATTGGGGAAGCGATCGCTCGAATTCGTAATACTATTCCCTATCCTATGACCATAGAAGTAGAGACAACAACTCTCGCGGAAGTAGAAGAGGCGATCGCCCACAATGCTGATCTTATCATGTTGGATAATATGCCAGTTGAGCAGATGGAGGTAGCAGTTAAGCTAATTCGTGTAAGCAACAACAACATTAAAATTGAGGCATCGGGTAATGTGACCTTAAAGACGATTCGTGCAGTGGCCGAAACAGGAGTAGATTACATCTCCAGCAGTGCTCCCATTACTCGCTCTAGTTGGTTGGATTTAAGTATGAGATTGGGGAGTTGAGATAAACAATAAATTGAAACGGGCAAGATGCCCGTTCCACCAAGATGCCCGTTCCACACAGGGGAGCTGGGAACAGGGAACGGGAAATAACCAATTTCAATACACATCAGCTTACCAATTATAAAAAATATTCCTACAGATTAATAATCCCCCCATCTCCCCATCTCCCCATCTCCCCATCTCCCCATCTCCCCATCTCCCCATCTCCCCATCTCCCCATCTCCCCATCTCCCCATCTCCCCATCATCATCCCTAGCAGGCATAAATAAAATTGGTATCAGGGTTAAGGAATTGGCAAAAATTCATACTCCAAGCTAGAACTATTACTTGGTTCAATTGTCACCAATTTGACCGGTTGATAGCGATCGCCTGATGGAAAAAAACGAATCGGAGCAGCAGCACCTCTAGCAAAAAAGTTCGGTGCTGAAAGTTCCTGTTGAACTCCGGTGCGAGTAGGATTACGTCTAATCGCCGCACTTAGGGCTTGGACAGCATCATAAGCCATGGCTGTGCGCCAGTTAACATCAATACCCCAAAGCTGATCAGCGGTTTTGGGAAATTCCGAGCGAGGGTTGGCTAGGGGATGCCAGGGTAATGCTACTACCATCCCTTCAGCATCTTTACCTGCTACTGTCAATGTCTTAGTACTGTAAACTTGATTTCCCGCCAAAATAACTAATTGTTGACCCAAGCTATTGCGGTGTTTGCTATTGATTTTAACCACATTTAGTACCTGATCAATGCTGCTAGAATCAGCACCTAACATCAGAACTTGAGCACCACGATTAATCGCTTGTTTAAAGCTTTTAGCAGCACTAAAATTTTTCTCAGACACGTCAAACTCACTAACTACTCGTCCTCCTTCCAAGAAGACAGCGGTTACAAACTCTGATTTAAGAGACTGACTAGACTCACTTTGAGAATTGTAGAAAACAGCAACATTATGCTGCTTGAGGTCTTGCACCATGTGTTTAGCTAATGCTCTACCTGCCAGGAAATCATTCGGTACACTACGAAAAACAAAGTCGCTAATTCCTGATAGGTTTACTGAAGTGCTAATGGGAGAAATTGTTACTAATTTACCGGATTCATAGCTATCTGCTGTAGCTTGGGTCACCTTGCTGTTGAAATTACCAACA
Organism: Moorena sp. SIO3I8; assembly: GCF_010692325.1. GTDB lineage: Bacteria > Cyanobacteriota > Cyanobacteriia > Cyanobacteriales > Coleofasciculaceae > Moorena. The sequence continues at coordinate 29,521 of NZ_JAAHHW010000003.1, forward strand.
ACTGCCAAAATCTCTGGCTTACTCACCAACTTTAATGCTAATTTTTTGGCCACCTCTGGATTATTATCATCATTAGCGATCAGTACTTTGAGAGGAATACCTTTAATTCCACCAGCTTGATTGATTTCCTGTTGGGCTTGAGCCACACCCCGAAGTATATCTTTGGCAGTATTTACGTTATCACTAATGGACACAACAGCAGCAATGGTGTAAGAGGGTTTGTCCCCAATACGAGCATTATTAAGGTAGATGAGAGCTTCTGGATCATCACGGTGGAGGTCTAAGGATTCCGTGAATTTAACAACTGCCTGGTCGTAGTTACCAGCAGTAACCGCTTCTACTCCTAGCTGTTTTTCCAGTGTTGTTGAATCAGAAAATAAAATATGGTCTCCCCCACTAAGGTAATTTGGTATGCTTGTTTTATCTGAAGACGTATTGTTCGATACCAGCATAGATAAGGGAGATGTGGTCACTTTAAACCACCACAGACACCCAGATACCAAAGCTAAGGAGATCATTAATGATAGCCCAAGAAGCTTAGTTTCGTTGTTCTGATACATACGCTATTGCTAATTTTTATACAGGCTAACCCAGTTGATTATCCGGAATAATGCTTAATACTAATTTGTTTTGTAATCTTTCAAGGTAATTGATGAGTGGAATGGTTGACGGTTAACGGTTGACGGTTGAGGGTCAACGAAAAACCATCAACGGTGGTTCACATAGTGACCCTGTAGAATACAACTGAATACAACTGAATACAACTGAATACAATTAAATACAACTAGTTAACAAAAGCCCTTGTTGGATACTCCTGATTAGGGAAATAACTTAGCTAAATAACTTAGCTAAATAACTGAGCTAAATAACTTATGGTACAAGATTTGACCACTGATCAGGTGACAAAATGGCAAAAATATTGATCAGTTATTCCAAAATTGGGCAACGCTCTTATTTCTATATTGCCCGGTTTCTACTTGCTAGGAATCGGCACAAAGTCATAACCAAAGCTGGAACGATTACCTGCTTCAATCTTGACAAGCTGGACAGCCTGGTTGCGATCGCCTGATGGTAAAAACCGAATTTTGCTGGATACTCCTTGGGGCTGAAAACCTGATCCGGATAGGGCTTTTTGTACACCGGAACGGCTTTGCTGCTGTTTGAGGGCTGCGATTAAAGCTTGAGTAGCATCGTAAGTTAAGGCAGTGCGCCAGTTCACATCTGCACCCCATAATTTCGTGGCGGCTTGGGGAAAGGGGGAATTTGGAGCGCCCAAAATATGCCAGGGGACTGCCAACACCATACTAGCCGCATCCCTACCACCGATTTGCAAGGTCTTGGGTTTGTAAAGACTATCCCCTGCTAGCATCGGTAGACGTCCATCATTGACCTGCACTACTAGTAACCCTTGGTTAAGGGTGGCGGAATTGGGAGCTAATATCAACACTTCTGCACCTTTCTCGATCGCCTGTTTGACATCAACACCAGCATTAAAGTTAGGTTTGGCAAAGTCAAACTCTCCCACTACCTCGCCACCATCAGCAAACAGGGCAGTGGTAAATGCATCGGCAAGAGATTGGCTGTAGTTGCTCTGGGAATTAAAAAAGACAGCTGCTTTGCGTACATTTAATTGATTGAGCATGTAGCGAGACAGGGCGCTACCAAAAAAGCGATCGCTAGGGATAGTCCTAAAGACATAATTACCCAGTCTTGAAATAGTTACTGAGGTACTAGTCGGAGAAATCACCACCAACTGATTCTCTTGATAAACCTCTGCGGCTGCCAGGGTGACCTCACTGCTAAAATGACCAATAACCCCCAAAACATCTGGATTATCCACAAAAGCTTTAGCTATTTTTTTAGCAACCTTGGTATCATTGTCATCATTAGCAATTAGCACCTTCAATGGTACATTATTAATACCACCGGTAGCATTGATTTCCTGTTGGGCTTGGGCAACACCCCGTAACATTTCTTTGGCTGCATTTACCTCTACACCAATAGGTATTGATATCGCAATTGTATAAGACTTAGATGTACCGATCCGAGCATTATTGAGGTAAATCAAAGCTTCTGGATCATTTTTCTTAGCTTTGAGCGATGCCTCCAGTAAGGAAGCCGCTTTCCCATAATTCCCAGAAGCAAATGCTTTGACTGCTGCCTGTTTGTCTGGTGTTACCTCTGTTGATATTAAGGTTCTATCTCCGGCACTAAGGTGCTCTGCGATGATTATCTCAGGCTTAATGTTTGTAGTTTTTGGAGTTACCTTAGCCCTAGGTTCATCTTCCTCCGTTTCCTCCGGAAATGGCAGTGTGATTATCTGACTTTTCTGAAGCCACCATAAGCCTCCCAACACCATAGCTACCGTAATCACCATCGATAGCAAAAGAACACTCGTTTCGTTTTTCATCGGACATAAGTTCCGTTGTCAGTTACCCTGCATCATTCCATTAATCAGCAACGCCCCTGCTATAGTATTCGAGATAACAGTTGATATACCAGCCGGAAAAGTGCCGTCAGAGCGATCGCTGCTGCTGCTGCTAGAACTGATATTATGATAACTAACTGGATTGACTGCTGGACTCGCAACACCGGGAAAAGTATCAACAGTCCCAAGCTGATGCCTCCTATAATCACTAGGTCAATTTTTTCAATAAACCTGCGATATTGAGCATAAATTAGCCCTCCCAAACTCATTCCCCATAAAAGCATACCCAGTGGGTTGGAGGAGACTATCTTAGCAAAAGCAGTTGCAGCAATGAATAATAAAGCTCCCTCAAATCCAGTAAAAGCAGCTGCTCCTAGTACCTCAAGTAGAGATAATTTTGCTCTAAGGGGTTTGGATAGGGGTGAGTGGGTTTGTGGTTGCCTGTTGTGGGACCCGGAGGGTGGGGATACTGGTAGAACTGATCCGTGAGGGCGTTGAGGGGTTGTCTGAGCAATAATGTTTAAACCATTTATGGCATCAAGAACCTCCATAGCAGACTGAAAGCGTTGATGGGGCATTGGCATAAGTAGTCGATTGAAAATACTCTCAAGTTCATTGCTGATTTGGATATAACTTCTCCAGTTCCATTCATGGGTAACAGGTTCGTAGAGTTCATTGGGTTCTCTGGCAGTCATCAAAACCATCACAGTCACTGCCAGAGCATACAAATCCGTTGAAGGGTAAATTTGAGAACCGGTCATTTGCTCCGGTGGTGCAAATCCGATGGAATAAATACCAGTAGACCTCGCCGCTGTTGTTCCTGGGTTTACCTGTTGCTTAACTGCACCAAAGTCTAATAGATAGAGAAGCCCATTGCGATCGCGCATAATATTGGAAGGCTTGATATCGCGATGAATGGAGCCATTGTCATGGACAAATTGGAGGACTTTGAGAATTTCTGTTAACACTTCTATGGCTTTGGCTTCAGAGAATGCTCCTAAGGTGTTGAGTTCTTCCTCCAAGTTTTGTCCATCAATATATTCCTGTACCAGATAGAAAAACTGGTCTTGTTTACCCGGTTTCCGACTCGGCACCGTCAACGGAAAGTAGGCATACAAATCGGGGATTTGGGGGTGACGCCTGCCCAATTTCTCTAAAACCGTTGCCTCCCGCTCAAACAATCTGTGGGCAGTTTGTAGTTCCCTCTGGCTAATTCTCCCAGACGGTTGGAACTGCTTAACGACACATTGACGCAAGGTAGGGGTATAGCGATCGCGTGCTAGAAATGCCGCTCCAAATCCTCCTTTGCGCAGCAGCTGGGAGGGAATGTAGCGACTTGCTACAATCAGGGGCATGCCGCAGCTATTACAATACCTTTGCTCCGTGGTGGTTAGAGTGGTTCTGTTATCTAGATCATCAAAGTAATTATGGGGATTTGGGCAGCCAGGACGGGTGCAGAAAATTTCCATGTTTTAGAGGATCACTACGAAATACAAGGCGCTACCAGCTGACAAGCTCTAGCAAGTCACTGCTTGTTGTGTTTATTTTAGTCGTTAGATATTAGTGAACTCACGCCATTTTGAAGAAGCCCCTGGAATTTTCTGCATTACTGATCAGATCTTCTCGTAGGCAGCGGAATAAATCTCGTCACTTGTTTTCAACCCTGTCTTGATGCAGTCGCTCATGGGGGAAACCCCCAAGACCGCGCTGCATCGCTTTCAACCCCCAGCTTCAGCGTGGGGGCTATCCACTTCTAAATTTTTAGGATTAGTTACCATCCCTGATAGTGCCAAGGATTGCCCGTGCCATGCTACTGAGCCAAACAAGGGCAAAATCTGCCTACAGAAGGCTTCTGTTGCTTTGGAAAGGTAACGATTGGGGTTAATCACCAAAGACAATACCCGTTTAACCACTACTCCCTCTATTTTTGCCCTGTGTAGCACCCCCATTTGTAATTCTTTTTCAATAGCTGTAATCGATACAAACGCAGCTCCTAGTCCTGACTGTACTGCATTCTTAATCGCTTCAATGGAGTTAAGTTCCATCTCCACCTTAAACCGTTTAGCATCAATGCCACTGCGACCTAATACCTGGTCAATTACCTTACGGATGGTGGATTGGGAGTCCAAAGCAATAAACTGTAACTTATACAGGTCTTCTTTTTGGATCTTCTCCAAATTAGCCATGGGATGAAATGCAGGCAAGATTAGTACTAGCTCATCTTCAGCATAAGGACTAATGGTCAAGGTTTCTTGAAGTTCTGGGGGAACTTCACCACCAATAATGGCTAAATCCACTAGTCCATTGGCTACACCCCAGGAAGTGCGGCGAGTGGAGTGAACCTGTAATTGTACTGTCACCTCAGGATAGCTTTGTCGGAACATACCAAGCATCCGAGGTAGTAGATAGGTTCCGGTAGTTTGAGATGCACCAATAATTAAGGTCCCACCTTGGAGACTTTGTAAGTCGTCAATGGCTCGGCAGGTTTCCTGGCATAGAGCCAGAATTTTTTCCCCATAGTCCAACAGCAGGTGTCCAGCTTCCGTCAGTTGGGCACGGCGTCCACCCCTGTCAAATAACGGCACCTCTAACTGTCGCTCTAAATTTTGTACTTGCAGGCTGATAGCAGGTTGGCTTACGTATAGACTATCAGCAGCACGCTTGAAACTCCCCTCAGTAGCGATCGCTTTGAGTATACGGAGTTGATCGAGAGAAAAAGGTAGGTCAGACATAGGGCTAAACCATTAACAGAAAGGAGCGAGCTGAAATCGAAACTAACATAACCAGGACTCAAGTTCCTACTCCGTCTTGATGCAGTCGCTCATGGGGGGGACCCCCAAGACCGTAATGGTGCTTTTTCCGTAGGCGAATTAAATTCGCCACGGGTCGCACCTCTGCATCGCTTTTTTGCTATAATAGAGCGTTATTTCCCATCTATCACCCTTGCCTATGGTATTTCCAAATTGGCTGAGTGTCAGCCACTTTGTCATGTTTGGGTTGCTATTGACTTTTGCGATCGCTCATAGTGGTTTAGCCGCCCTGCGTTCTAAGGGTGAACAAATAATTGGTCCAAGGCTTTATCGTATTGTCTTTGCTTTAGTGAGTCTTCCGCTAGCAGTTGTATTAATTATTTACTTTTTGAACCATCGATATGATGGTATACAGTTGTGGCTCCTTCAGGACCTGCCAGGTATTAAGTCATTAGTATGGGGGCTTTCAGTCATTTCTTTCTTGTTTCTTTATCCAGCTACGTTTAATTTATTAGAAATTGCTGCGATTCAAAAGCCCCAAGTCCATCTGTATGAGTCTGGCATTATGCGGGTTACCAGGCATCCCCAAATGGTAGGACAAGTAATATGGTGTATTGCCCATACCCTCTGGATTGGTAGCACCTTTACCCTATTGACCTCCGTGGGATTAATTCTCCACCATCTTTTCGCTGTCTGGCATGGAGACCGCCGGTTGTTGGCACGGCATGGAGAAGCCTTTTGTGCACTCAAAGCTCGCACATCCGTAATCCCTTTTTTGGCAATTATCCAGGGACGTCAATTCCTGAGATGGCAGGAGTTTGTTCGTCCGGCATACCTAGGAGTCATCGGTTTTACTGGGCTGTTGTGGTGGGTACATCCCCTCATGATTACAGCTGTAGCCCAAGTAAATTGGTAATTAGGACATTTCTGTTGCTCAGATGATCCCGATTCGATGTAGCATGATCCCAAACAAATCTAAAAACCCTTATATTTCAAAAAATCATGGTATTGTCTGTTGATGAACGGACGTTTTCAAAAACAGTTTTAGACTCTTCTGAGCCAGTTATCGTTGATTTCTGGGCTCCCTGGTGTGGAGTATGCCGGTTTGTTCACCCCATACTTGAGGAATTCCAAGCTCAAGGAAGCAATGATGTCAAGGTTGTCAGAGTAAACGCCGATAACAATCTCAAGCTTGCCAATACCTATCGACTCAAGACCCTACCGACATTGCTATTCTTTGAGCAAGGTCAGTTGGTCTCACGAATAGAAGGTTTCCAAGGTCGGGATGAGCTGCTCAGGGAAATTGCCAGGCTGCTCAAATCACACTGCCAATACCCAGATTTGACCAAGGAGTTGGATAAAAGGCAGCGCCAAGGTTTGAAAGCTTTTTCGGCCAATATCCCCTCTAGAGAAATTCTACGTCTTAGGTCTTAGGTCTTAGGTCTTAGGTCTTAGGTGCAAGAGGGTAATGGTACACAAGGAAAGCTGTTGACACCCGACCTGCTTTACCCGGCGCTAGGGAACTGGGTCAGAACACCCTTAGCCATTCAACCTAAAAGCCTAAAACCTTCACTTAAACTAATTAGCTAATTAGCGACTCTTAACCTAATTAGCCATTGAATTGGTCATCGGTAACCAGGTTGTGGGTTTACCATTTCCCATGACCAATTTCCCTTTCCCATGACCAATTACCAATTACCAATTACCAATTACCAATTACCAATTACTAATTGGTTTCTGACTCTTGTGCCTGAACTGTCCCTGTGAATTGATAAAAGTTATATTATACCACTTTCATGGCTAGGAATTGGGAAAGTATCCGTGCCAAAAAGATAAATTTTTGTTAATTAAATTTTCTTATTATTTTCATCAAATATTGGGATTATCTGATGATTACTCGTTTTGATCAGATATTTTGTAATGAAGATTACTAAAAAGGTTAAGATTTGTATCAGATATGAGACCTTAGTGGCCTATTCACCGGATGGCGGCTGTTGGTAGTAGTCACCGCAAACCAATGCCAACCGTGAGTCCATGGTCTAGGCTGCTATAGTGCAGTTGAGATTAAAGGATCTGGCCTTCTACAGACAAACAAAAAGAAAAACTTTAGACATCAGCGGTTTACAGTTTGCCAAAATAGTAACGAAATCTGAAGTAGGCTGTCTTCAATGGAACCGCTTTATCAATATGCCTGGCTAATCCCAGTGTTTCCCTTGGCAGGGGCAATGCTGGTTGGTCTGGGGCTAATTTCCTTCAATAGAGCAACAAACCGTCTGCGGCAGCTGTTAGCTGTATTTATTGTCTCCTGGTTGGGGGCGTCCATGGTGTTCTCCTTTGCTATACTCTGGAGTCAATTTCATGGTCATGAACCCTATCAACGCACCCTGGAGTGGGCTGCTGCTGGCAATTTTCACCTAATGATGGGCTATACCATCGATCACTTAACCGCACTGATGCTGGTAGTGGTGACCACCGTAGCTTTTCTGGTCATGATTTATACCGATGGCTACATGGCTCATGACCCCGGTTATGTGCGCTTCTATGCTTATTTAAGCTTGTTTAGTTCCTCTATGCTCGGTTTGGTGGTTTCTGCCAACCTGTTGCAAGTTTATATTTTCTGGGAACTGGTGGGAATGTGTTCCTACCTGCTCATTGGATTCTGGTATGACCGTAAGGCAGCAGCAGATGCTTGTCAAAAAGCTTTCGTGACTAACCGTGTCGGAGACTTTGGTCTGCTGTTAGGCATGTTGGGACTCTACTGGGCAACTGGCACCTTCGACTTTGATGCCATGGGAGCCAATCTGGAAGCCTTTGTCGAATCCGGTTACCTGGGTGCAGGCATGGCAGCTGTGTTCGCTGTCTTAGTGTTTCTCGGTCCGGTGGCTAAATCCGCACAATTTCCCCTCCACGTTTGGCTTCCCGATGCCATGGAAGGCCCAACCCCAATCTCTGCCCTAATTCACGCCGCAACTATGGTAGCCGCTGGGGTGTTTTTGATTGCGAGGATGTACCCCGTGTTTGAAGGGATTCCAGTCGCCATGACTGTGATTGCCTGGACGGGAGCATTTACCGCTTTCTTAGGGGCAACCATTGCTATTACTCAAAATGATATTAAGAAAGGGTTAGCCTATTCAACTATGTCTCAATTGGGTTATATGGTAATGGCAATGGGCATTGGAGCCTATGGTGCTGGCTTATTTCACCTGATGACCCACGCTTATTTCAAAGCCATGCTGTTCCTCTGCTCTGGGTCAGTAATTCACGGTATGGAAGCTGTGGTTGGCCATGACCCGATTTTGGCTCAGGATATGCGGTTAATGGGAGGCTTGCGTAAGTTTATGCCCATTACCTCCCTGACATTCCTAATTGGAACCTTGGCAATTTGTGGAATTCCACCCTTCGCAGGGTTCTGGTCAAAAGATGAAATCTTAGGCAGTACTTTTGAGGTAAGTCCAATACTTTGGGGAATTGGCTGGCTGACCGCTGGAATGACTGCTTTCTATATGTTCCGGATGTATTTCTCCACCTTTGAAGGGGAATTTCGGGGCAATGAGATGGAAATTCGTCATCAACTCAAAGAAGCTGCTGGTGTAGCTGTACCTGCTTTTGGTCCTGGTGCTATGGATGTACGGGAACTTGAGGCTCAGGCTGACGATGATCACCACGACCACCACCACAGTGAGTTTCCCCATGAGTCACCCTTAACGATGACACTACCGTTGTTAGTGTTAGCCGTGCCATCGGTACTGATTGGTTTGGTGGGAACTCCCTTTAACAACTACTTTGAGGAATTTATCCACCCAGCCAGTGAAACCATAGCCGAAGTCGTGGCAGAAGCAGAAGCCTTTGACTGGTCAGAATTTCTGATTATGGGCGGCAGTTCCGTGGGAATCGGTCTGATTGGGATTTCCGTTGCGGTACTGATGTACTTACAGGGCAAGATTGACCCCAATGCGATCGCTAAAAAAATCCAGCCCCTATATCAGCTGTCTCTCAATAAGTGGTACTTCGATGAAATTTATGACCGGCTGTTTGTTCAGGGAAGCCGTCGATTAGCACGGCAAGTTATGGAAGTAGACTACCGTATCGTTGATGGTGTAGTCAACCTGACTGGCTTTTTCACCCTGCTCAGTGGTGAAGCACTGAAATACGTAGAAAACGGTCGTGCCCAATTCTATGCTCTAATTGTCTTCCTCGCAGTACTGGGTTTAGTAATTGTCTCAGGTGTGACCTGACCTGCTTTGTTAATTGTTAGTTGTTTATACACAATTAACAATTAACAATTAACAATTAACAATTTGCAATTTTATTTTGACCAATGGTGACTGACTAGTTGACTATGACAGATTTCCCCTGGCTAACAATAATTATTCTGTTTCCGATTGCGGCATCGCTTCTGCTCCCGTTTCTGCCAGAAAAAAATGGGACTTGGGAGCGTTGGTACTCTTTAATTATCGGGCTAATTGATTTTGCCCTAATTGTCTATGCTTTTGTGACCCAGTACGACCTGAGCAACCCAGAACTGCAACTGGTCGAAAAATACAGCTGGGTGCCTCAAATGGACTTGAATTGGTCAGTAGGTGTAGATGGCTTATCCATGCCTCTTGTTTTACTGACTGGCTTTATTACTACCCTAGCGATGCTGGCAGCTTGGCCGGTAACCTTCAAGCCTAAGCTATTTTACTTCCTGATGTTGGCAATGTACGGTGGTCAGATTGCTGTATTTGCTGTTCAAGATATGCTGTTGTTCTTCTTGGTATGGGAACTGGAGTTAATTCCGGTTTACATGCTACTGTCAATCTGGGGGGGCAAAAAGCGTCTCTATGCAGCTACCAAGTTTATCCTCTACACCGCAGGGGGTTCCCTGTTTATCTTGCTAGCTGCCTTAGGCATGGCATTCTATGGAGATACCGTAACCTTTGATATGCGATCGCTCGCCCTCAAAGATTACGCCCTAAATTTCCAGCTACTGCTTTACGGAGGCTTCCTGATTGCTTACGGGGTCAAGCTACCCATCTTCCCTCTACATACCTGGTTACCAGATGCCCATGGGGAAGCCACAGCACCGGTACACATGCTCCTGGCTGGCATTCTGCTGAAAATGGGGGGATATGCCCTAATCCGCATGAATGCTGGCATGCTACCCGATGCCCATGCCGTGTTTGCTCCCGTATTGATAATTTTAGGGATTGTCAATATTGTCTACGCTGCCCTTACCTCCTTTGCCCAGCGTAATCTCAAGCGTAAGATTGCTTACTCATCCATTTCCCATATGGGATTTGTCTTAATTGGTATTGCTTCCTTTACCGACTTAGGCATGAGTGGGGCAGTGATGCAAATGATTTCCCACGGTTTAATTGGTGCCAGCCTATTCTTCTTAGTAGGAGCTACCTATGACCGTACCCATACCTTGATGCTCGATGAGATGGGGGGTGTTGGTAAGAGAATGGGCAAAATGTTCGCCATGTGGACAACCTGTTCCATGGCATCCTTAGCATTACCCGGAATGAGTGGGTTTGTGGCAGAAGTGATGGTGTTTGTTGGCTTTGCGACCAGTGATGCTTACGGTTCCTTTTTCAAGGTATTAGTGATCGTCCTGGCAGCTGTCGGGGTTATCTTAACACCAATTTACCTGCTCTCCATGCTGCGGGAGATTTTATATGGTCCGGAAAACAAGGAATTAGTCGCCCACGAAGCCTTGATTGATGCTGAACCTCGGGAAGTGTTTATTATTGCCTGTCTGTTAGTACCAATTATCGGCATTGGTTTGTATCCGAAAATTGTGACTCAGATCTATGACGCTACCACAGTCCAGCTAACCGCACGACTCCGCAACTCTGTACCAACCTTGGTCAACGAAGCACCAGTAGCACTAGAAAATGCTCCAATAGTTTCTGTCGCTCCATCCATTGCTCCTCGTTAGGGATTGATATTTTACAGTTGACTAGCTTGTAGAGTGGGCAAAAACAGTTCTATTGTTTTGAGTCTTCTACACTAGATTAGTTTGCCCACCCTACTAGTGATTAACAAATTAGCAGCTTTTAATGTAGGGGTAGTATGAACCAACCCCTACATTTTTTTGTTGCCAAAGCCCCCAGCTCCCTTATATCATGTCAGGATAATTACCCTTAATAAAAATCTCCCCCATCTCCCCATCTCCCCATCTCCCAACCGGATTTGATATTAGAGAAGCTCTTGCCAGCGATCGCTTAACCAAAACTGATCTTAAAATATAAGAAACTTGTGCGGGAAGTAGCTAAATCATGACATTAGCCACCACAGCTGTTGAAACTAATCCCATTGTGCTGAGGATGCCTCCAGCATTGGATATGGATGATGACCAATTTTTTGAGTTTTGTCAGGTTAATCGAGATTTACGTATTGAACGCACATTAGACGGAGAAATAATTGTTATGCCCCCAACAGGAGGTGAAACATCTGACAGAAATTCCGACATTAATTTTCAGCTACGGTTATGGAACCGCCAAACAAAGCTAGGGAAAGTTTTTGAGTCTTCTTGTGGCTTTAAGCTGCCCAATGGGGCAGATCGTTCTCCTGATGCATCTTGGCTCAAGCTGGAGCGGTGGGAATCCCTGAGTAAAGAACAAAGGAAAAAATTTATTCCTCTGTGCCCAGATTTTGTGATTGAGTTGCGTTCCCCCAGTGATAGGGTAAAAGACCTCAAGGACAAGATGGAGGAGTACATGGACAATGGTGCGAGGTTGGGGTGGTTGATTGAGCCAAATAGTCGTCGGGTGTATATTTACCGTCCTGGTGCTGATGTGGAGCAATTGGAAAATCCCGCTACGGTGAAGGGGGATGATTCAGTGCTGCCTGGTTTTGTCATGGTTATGGAAGAAATTTGGGAAGGTTGAGGGGTAGTACTTTCAGCCTACTCCCTTCGCTCCTCCTTATCCAAAACTGACCTTAGTTATTTTTGCAGTCTGTGATTAACCTCGTCTACTGATATACTCAAAGCGTCAGCTATCTGTTCCACACTCACCCCTAATCCTAATAAATGGGAAATAGCTTTCTGTAGTGCTTGTTCAGTTTTCTGTAGTGCTTGTTCAGCTTCCTCATAAGCCATGTCCAGTTCTTGAAAATTTAATAGCTTTTTACCTAACTTTGGATCGAAAAACTCTAATTTTCCCTGATTCACTTGAAGTTCTAAACCTAAGACTTCACTGTAAATCGAGAAATCTTCATCTCCTAAAGGTTTGCTAGCTATAGGCTCATAGTTTCCCTCCACCAGACGTAATCCTTTCAGGGGTGGTTGGAGATAATCTTCCACAGGGTCATACTGCATGTATTCTAATACTCCCATATCTTGGTATGTTTGGCGATTAAACCTTTGATCAGTTCCCTTAGTACTTATTGAAGTTACTTCTAAGATCCAACTCGGAAACTTTCCGCCTTCTTCCCAAACTTTGTAGTGTTTTCGTAGTTTATTTTCTACTCCGAAAATTACAAATACATCAGGCTCAATTACCGCATCATATATGCCTTCTAGGTAGTAAATCGATAAGTTACCGGAAACATAAACATCGTCTCGATTTTTGAAATAGTTTTTCAAGGCTTCTACGCCATAAATGATATAATCTCGGTTAGGGTCACTTTCTGCCATTGGTGTACCATTAGTATTGCGGTAGAAAAATTTAGGTTTTAATTGCTCATTAGTCATTGGTCATTCAGCAAGGGAGTAGGGAGCAGGGAATAGGGAATAGGGAATAGGGAACAGGGAATAGGTAAGGGGGAATAACCAATTTAAATGTGACGGTTAACCTCTGCCACTGATAAATTTAGTGCTTCAGCTATCTGTTCAACAGTCAAGCCTAAGCTTAATAACTGGGAAATAGCATTCTGTAGCCCTTCTTCCGCTCGTTGTCGGGCTTGAGCTTCGGCAGCTCGCTCTAACTCCGCTTGTTGTCGGGCTTGAACTTCAGCAGCTCGCTCTAACTCCGCTTGTTGTCGGGCTTGAGTTTCTGCGGTTTGCTCTAACTTTGCTCGTTGATAAGCTATCTCCAGTTCTTGAAAATTTAATAGCTTTTTCCCCAGCTTCGGATCAAAAAATTCTAGTTTTACCTGATGCACTTGCAGCTCTAGACCTAACACTTCACTATCAATAGAAAAATCTCCATCCCCTAAGGGCTTGCTGGGGATAGGTTGATACTTTCCCTTCACCAAACGTAATCCCTTAAGTGGCGGGTTAAGATAATCCCCGGTAGGATCATACTGAAAGTATTCTAATACTCCCATTGTTTGGTATAGTTGGCGTTTTGTGGTTTGATCACTATTCCGGCTGCTTTTTGAGGTTATTTCTAATACCCAACTGGGCAATTTTCCTCCTTCTTCCCAAGCCTTGTAGCTTCTTCGCTGTTTGTTTTCCACGCCAAAAACCACAAATACATCAGGAGAGACTACCTGATCGGGTTCTCCTTTCTGGTAGTAAATAAATAAGTTACCCGAAACATAAACATCTTCCCGATTTTTGAAATAACTTTTTAATGCTTCTACTCCATAAATTAGATAATCCCGAGTAGGATCACTTTCTGTCATAGGTTTACCATCACTATCGGGGTAGAAAATTTCGGTTTTGAGTTCGTCAGTTATTTTAGTAATAGGTACTTTAGTCATAGGAAAGACACCTTCTGATTAAAATTGAAACTAGAAACTTGAAACTTATAGCTGATAGCTTACATTAGTGAACCTTTTCTCTATGGGGAAGAAGGGTAATGGTGAAAACACTTTCCCCATTACCCAAAGGTGTAATTGCAATCACACCGCATTACAGAATCTCTAATTACCTTAATTTGACCATCAGTAGAAAAAACAGATCACCTGTCACTGGACATTTTAGCCACTCTATGATACCGCTGCTAGCATTGACCATCAAAAAGTGTGTTAAGTGTCGGAAGTGTCGGAAGTGTCGGAAGTATGCCAGGATTCCTACTCCCTACTCCCTGCTCCCTACTCCCTACCCAATTTAGAACTGCTATAGAATAGATACACGCTATGTTGAATCGTCGAAGGTTACTAAAGTTAAGTGTTCTTTCAGCTGCTAGTGCCTTGGGTATGTCAGCAGTTTGCTCAAGGGTGAGAACTGAGGTTAGTAGTAGTGAAATGCCGGACTATAACAGCACTGGAGTGAAGTTATTACAGCAGACAACACCCCTTGAGGATGGCTTTTTCTTTCCAGCGGAATGGCAGCCCCATGAATTCACGATCATGGTGTTTCCTCCAGCTCAGAATTGGAAAGGGTATGGTCTGAAGAAGGCAAGGCGGGAATGGGCAGCAGTGGCGAATGCTGTCAATGAGTTTGAACCCGTTTCGATGGTTGTTCATCCTCAAGACAAAGGTGTGGCTAAGGGCTTGTTGAGTTCAGATATCGAACTGATTGAGTTTCCCGTAAACGATGGCTGGGCAAGGGATTCCGGTCCGATGTTTTTGGTGAACGGCAAGGGTTCACGTCGGGTAGCTGGGTTTACCTTCAACGGTTGGGGTGGTAAGTTTCCCCCCTATCACGACGATGCTTTACTAAAAGCGCGATTGTCTAACTATTTTGAGACTACCATGTACTCATCCTCTTTAGTGTTGGAGGGCGGTGGTGTCACATTAGATGGTGAAGGTACTATTATCACCACTGAAGAATGTTTACTTAACCCCAATCGCAACCCCACCATGAGTAAGTCTCAAGTTGAGAGACTTTTGAAGGACTATCTCGGGGCTGAAACGGTGGTTTGGCTAGGTCGTGGTATCGTGCCTGATCCCGTCACAGATGGACATGTGGATGGGATTTGCGCATTTGCAGCACCTGGATTGGTCTTACTCCATAGCACTGATGATGCTAATGATCCAAACTACAAGATTTGTCGGGATGCTAAGCATCGATTACAACAAAGTACTGATGCTCGTGGACGTAAGTTTGAGATTGTTGAGATTCCTCTTGGCTTAGATGTTGCTCATATGAATTTTTATATTGCTAATAATGCTGTGATCGTTCCAGTTGCTGGTGACTCCAGCCAAGATGATGCTCCCCTTGCTATTCTGCGTGAGGTTTTCCCTGGGCGGAAGGTTGTTGGTGTAAATAGTCTGATTCTGGCTGAAGGTGGAGGAGGGGTTCATTGTATTACCCAACAGGTACCTGTGGCTAAGTAAGCATAGAGCCGTCAGCAGTCAGCAGTCAGTAAATTTTGGGGCAGGAAACAGGCAAGATGCCTGTTCCACCAACATGCCTGTTTTACACAAATAACTATTTAAGCAATATTTAACAAATAGTCTCTGATTTTATGACAGTTTTATATTATTAATTCCTAGATAATTTTCTTGATAATCTGCTCAAACTACAGGTTATTAACTTCAGCCTTTCAAAAGATACCATCAAATTCACCAGCCTCAAATCTTTTTCTCAATTCCTGGCGCTGAATTTTGCCGATCGCTGTTTTCGGAATCGTCTCTTTGGGAACGGGAATCAGGTAATCTGGATTTAACCCAATCGTGTTCACAACGGTTTTCCGAATTTTCGCCATGCACTGCGTTTAAGGAATTATCGTCAGTATCAGTAGCACTGAAAAA
This sequence comes from Moorena sp. SIO3I8, assembly GCF_010692325.1. Taxonomy (GTDB): domain Bacteria; phylum Cyanobacteriota; class Cyanobacteriia; order Cyanobacteriales; family Coleofasciculaceae; genus Moorena. Next base: position 45,271 of record NZ_JAAHHW010000003.1, read on the forward strand.
GATTGCCAATCTATCAGTATTGTCCCCAATTATCCGAACATAATCTCACCCACCAGCGGGTCAAACAGCTTAAATGACATACACCCACCAACTCAGACAGAGGTTAAATTTCATCGGGATTAATACCCATCTGTCGTAACCGTTCTGCTAATTGTTCAGCTCGTTGTTGAGCCAGTTCAGCTCGTTGGTGTTCCTGTTCAGCTCGTTGTTGAGCCAGTTCAGCTCGTTGCCGTTCCTGTTCAGCTCGTTGCCGTTCCTGTTCAGCTCGTTGGCGTTCGAGTTCGGTTCGTTCTGCCTCAGTAGGAATCCAATTCCCCTGTTGATCATACCAACGTAGCCACAACCGATTCAATCCCCGATATTCCCCAAGCCATAGTCCTAAACCCAATTGCAACTCAGGGATCCAAAATTGGGAATTGTCTATGGTTTGGGGTTGATAGCTGCCGCCATCTAACTTAAAAAGTTGTAATTCGTTACTGACTCGGTCAAAGGTAACATAGTAGGGAATCGCTAAAATTTGCTCGTACACTTCCCATTTGGTTGGTGCTTCTCCCGTTCGTTCACTGTAACCAAGGTCTTGATCTCTGGTGCTGGCAGATAGCAATTCTATGGCCACAATTGGTCTGACCTCTTCTTGCCAGATTACATAACTCATTCTGAGCTCTCTTTCCTGGTAGAATCGGGAAATCCCCACTACAGCAAACCAATCCGGTCGTTTGTACCAAGCGGTATGGTTAGGGTCATAATATAAATTTAAGTCACTGGCGACAAACACCCTTTCGCTCTCATAATTGGGAGGGCGAAATGTCTCACTACACAGTTGTGGCTGCCAAAGATGAAATTCGTCAGGCAAACCCGGCTCCTCGGGATCTTCACTGGGTAAATCATACATGGTGGGCAGGGTTTCTTTGGCCGGATGAGGGAGAATAACCTGCTCAAATAAGGGTTTGGCAACAGACATGAGATTACCTCAATTTTTTCCGACTCATGACTTTGATTTTAGCAACTGTCGCTAAGCATTTAGCCTTTGCCGCCGATCGTAAGGGGCAAGTCGTAAATGGGCAGATAAACTAAAGACTGAGAACCTAGACACAGAAGGTGATACAGCACCCGTAGACTCAATTTGTAATAAAGAAATTCCCTATATACAAATTGAGTCTACCAGGCTCAAAAAACCCCTGGATAAAGGAGATGGCGACCTCCCTTAAACAGCTATTGAGTCAGCTCTTTATGCTGTCTGCTTTTTCAATGTGCCGCCAGCTGCAATAACACCCAAAGCAATAAGAGAAAGGGTAGAAGCGGGTTCGGGAACGGCACTAGATGCTACAATATCAGTCTGAACGATCCGACTATTGAGGGATTGTACATCGCGAGCATTGCCATTGGGAAAGAGCGTCTGAAAATTGTCAAGTTGCCCTTGGGACAATTCGAGTGTTTCGTTCAGCACAACCCATTTTACGCCCTCAGTAAAGGGTGGCGTTGTCAATGAGCCAGTAAATTGATATGAGGATAGATCATTGGGTAATAAACTACTCAGCTCAAAGTTATTGATGGGAATCTTAGTACTCGTTTCTTGTGGCGGTAAATTTGAAAATATTGGGTCTAGCAATACGTTGAATTTACCTTCTTCAATCCATCTGGCAACTACTAATAAATCACCATCATCACTTTCATGAACCAGGTGCAATTCCCCTGGAAAAGCTTGTCCATCCAGTGTGTTCTCACTGGGCGAATGGAAGTGAAACTGCTTAAGTTCAAATTCTTCAGATTCAAACTCCAGAATACCTGCACCATCCTCTACAACTGCTTCAATAGTGCCGAACTCGTCGGGTGAACCAGTATTAATTATTGCTAGTTCAGTGTCATCACTGTAGGTGAAATTTAGGGAAGGTAGACTATCTACTTTGTTTTCAGAGCGTATGTCAATAGGACTTTGTTCGAGTTGTGCATGTGCAGGGGTCTCATGACTGGCTAAAATTACCAATCCAAGTCCAACAGATACAAATAACACTTCTTGCCTCATGTGCCAAATTGTCATTACTAATGTATGTACTACTGGGTACAGACCAGTTGGATAAAATGCCTGAACCTATTGCTTAGATTAAATTACAGCGACATCGAAAGTTGCTCCGTGTACGCTTAAGTATTGATAATACCAAAAAGAACGTGCCCCCGCAGCTCAAATATCCAAACCCCATGTCAAGTTGCGTAGGGTGTGTTAGGGACGGGCTCCCCTTGATTTTACGCCTCTTGACATCGGTTGAGACAGCCCGGCCCGTAACGCACCACCGGGTCAAACTCCCTGTTCCCGACTCCCGACTCCCTACTACTCCCTAATTCCTTTCCTCTATACTGATAAATAAACCACAAAACTACCAATATCATGCTGGATTGGTTAGCAGTTTGGGGAATTTCTAGTGCCGGGGGCTATCTCGCCAAAGAAGTGATCGGTCCCTTGGCCAAAGACGCTCTAGAAGACTACACCAAAGACTTCTTCAAAGAGTCTATCAAAGAGTATACTGGACTATCGGATCAAAATACCCAGAAAAAACTCTTCGGTAAAGCCTTAAAAGAATTTGTAGCTTTAGTGGAAAGAGAATTGGAAGATGCTGACCTATCCAAGCAAGAATTGAAACAGTATACTAAACCCCTCAAGCAGTATATTAAGGATAAATCCATTAAAGCTATCCTAGGCAGTGCCTTTAGATATGGCTGTCAGCAACTAGATACTGAGACATTAGCTAAGACTTGGATTGAGCTTAAGTTATTACCATTACCGGAAGAATTTCGTTGGAAGTATATTGCTAGACAGTATCTCAAGCAAGTACACACTATCATCCGGGAATCCGATCAGTTACGGCCTATCCGGGATTCCCAAACCTTGGATGCGATCGCGTAGCGTAGCCCTTCGGGCTAATCGCAGAAAACACTAAAGCTACAGCAGGCATTATCCCAGACTTTGACTTAAGCACCTATCAAGAAGCACTCCTAGAGCGCTACGGTAATCTCAGCTTGGATAGTTTAGATACCAATGCTTGTGCCTATAATGAACTAAAACTCTGGAAGATATTTATCCCCCAAAATGTGCGAGAGGTTCATGACCTGATGCCGTCAGCTCTTCATGAACTTCCTAAAGATTATTATAGACAACTGGGAGACAGTGGTCAACTAGACAGGGATATTGATCAAGAGGAGTTAAAACGAGCTAAAGACCTTTATCATCAACAGCCGGTTAAATCCGTATTGGATGTTATTAAAAACTCTCAAAGTTATCGCTATTTAGTGGTTTTAGGAGACCCAGGCTCTGGTAAATCTACCTTGCTGCAATATTTAGCATTAAATTGGGCAAGAACGGATATGACTACTGCCCTTTCTCTACCAATTCCGTTACTGATTGAATTACGCACCTATATCCGGAATCGCGATAACGGACAGTGTAATAATTTCTTGGAATTCTGCCATCAAAGCAGTGGCTCCATCTGTCATTTCAATCAACATCAACTTCATGACCAGTTAAAGGCTGGTAAAGTATTAGTGATGTTTGTTCGCGTAGCGTGGCCAACGGCCATGGCTTGGATGAAGTCTTTGAGCCAGGCAAACGAGAAGATGTGATTACCGATATTCATCGCTTTACCAATACCTATCCTAAGGTAAGAGTAATTGTTACATCTCGCGTCATTGGTTATAAACCCCAACGGCTACGAAATGCTGAATTTCGTCATGTTATGCTCCAAGACTTGGAGTCGGAACAAATTCAAACCTTTATCGAGAAGTGGCATGAGTTAACCTTTACTAATCCAGCCGATAAAGTTAAGAAACGGGAGCGCTTACAAAAAGCAATTGAGACATCCTCCCCGATTCGACAACTGGCGGTAAATCCCCTATTACTAACCATGATGGCAATCCTGAACCGCAATCAAGAATTGCCTCGTGACCGTTCTGAACTCTATAACCAAGCGTCTCGATTACTGCTCCATCAATGGGATGTGGAACGAGCATTACTAGAAGATAATCGTGTTGAACCGAAGACTATTGATTATCAAGATAAGCAACAGATGCTGGGAAAAGTGGCATATTTCATGCAGGGCAATCAAGCAGGGTTAGCGGGAAATCTGATTAGTGGAGAGGATTTAGAAAGGATTATCAAAGAGGAGCTGAAATTACGAGACGTTACTAATCCCAGAGCCGTTGCTAAGGTAATGATTAATCAGTTGCGCACTCGCAATTTTATATTGTGTTTCATGGGAGCTGATTACTACGCCTTTGTGCATCGGACATTTTTGGAATATTTCTGTGCTTGGGAATTTGTCAGGAAATTTGAGAAAAAACAGGATATTTCTATAGAAAACTTGAAAACTGAAGTCTTTGGTCAGCACTGGCGGGATGAATCTTGGCATGAAGTGCTCAGGTTGATTGTGGGCATGATTGATTCCAACAAAGCTGGAGAGATTATTGAGTATTTGATGGCACAAGATGGAGAAGGGTATGAGTTTGGTAATTTATTTCTGGCAGGGGATTGTTTGTCTGAAGTTAGGAATCGGTATGAAATTCAATCAACGGATACTGAATTACTGAATTGCTTCAAAGACTTAATTCACTATGATCTAAATTATGATTATGACCCATATGGATATCAGGCCAATTTAGTCCGTGATCTTCATACTCAAGCTGTTGTAGCAGTAGCCACCCATTGGCAAGACCATCCAGATACCTTACCCCTACTTCAAAAATGGGCTCGCTCTGATACTGATTTGTTCGTGCGAGGTACAGCAATTGAACAGTTAGCTCTAGGTTACAAAGACCACCCAGATACCTTAGCCATACTTCAAGAATCGGCTCGCTCTGATACTTATTGCTATGTGCGACTTAGAGCAATTGAACAGTTAGCTCTAGGTTACAAAGACCACCCAGATACCTTAGCCATACTTCAAGAATGGGCTCGCTGTGATCAGCATTGGTTGGTGCGAGCTAAAGCAATTGAACAGTTAGCTCAAGGTTGGCAAGATCAGCCTTGGTTATTTGAATTTTTATGCTATCGCAGTCTCAATGACCCCTTTGAGCGTGATCAAGACCAGGATTACGACAATGTCAATCCTCGACAAGTAGCCCTTAATGCCATCCTCGAATATTATCCTAACCATTCCCAAACCCGGTCTTTATTGCAGGATAGAGCAGAGCATGAACCCGATTATCGACTGCGATGGTTTGCTCAAGAGAAATTAGCAAAATTACGGTAGTTCTGATAGTAATCAAGTACACAGGATTTTTTACCTGTTCCCTGTTTCCTAAAATTCTCAACTTGTTTACTTCACCCAATTGATAACTGCTATCTATTATCAATAAGCTCTTAAAAAGGCTTGATAATTATTATGAAATATAGTAAATTGCTTAACAGCAAGTAAAGCACTCCCAAAGTCGAAAACCTTGGGAGAGTCATTTTAGGTTACATTAAATCCAGTCTAGCATCCCTGTTTGAATTGTAAAAATATAACCATGGGAATAGATTTGAATGTATAATGTATAATTAAGAATGTATAATGTATAATTAAGAATTTGTAAGCAGGTACACAAAAATGATTACACATTTTACAAAAACCAAAGCCTTACAATGTAAGGATTACATAAATTGAGAGTAGGTAATTAATTCTGTGTAGGTGTTTAATTCTACATTCTTAATTCTACATTCTTAATTCTACATTCTTCATTCTACATTCTTCATTCTAAATTCTACATTTTTAATTCGAGAACAATCGCTCCAATAACGGTTTAGGAATTGTCTCGAAATCCTCCAACAACAAATCCATAATGGCCAGATGGCGCAAGTGACCAGGAGTCAGAGGGTAACAGCGACGACTGGTGTTAAACCAGCCGTTAACAGTGTGAACGGAACAAGAGCAGATTAAAGCCATCTCTTCCCGACTCAAGTCCCACTTACTGTAAAACCGTTGCGGTGTCATACCCAATTCGCAGTAACTATACAGTCGGATTAGGATTTGCTCTCGCTCAGTGATGGGATAGGGATAGGAATTCTCGCCCTTTAACTCCCTCTGTTGTGCAAGCTGTTCAAGGCGCTCCATTGTGCTACGCACACGCTACGCGAACGCTTCGTGATAATCGATGGAATGATAAACAAATCGTTTTTTTGCCATTATTATAGAATTACCTCCATGTAACTTGGGGGGGAGAGCCGCGCTTCCAGGTTGGTGGCCGATGAGCGCGGCTCTTTTTCCAATGAATATATTGTAACCAATGGCTACTATTATTGTCAACAATAAAACCAAAAAAATCAATAAAATTATCAAATTGTTTAATAAATAGTTACAATCTAACGATTAGAAGGGTAATTTTTTTAGCTAATAGCTGTATTCTGGATCATGGCAGTATAAACTTAGTGATTGCCCCAAGTTTAAAATTTACTTGTCAAGGTAGGGAACAGGAATCCCCCCTAATATCAAGTCAGGTTGAATACCCATAATTAGAGGGAGGGTGGGACCCACCCCTAACCCCTCCCAGGAGGGGAAGTGTGGGAAGTGTGGGAAGTGTGGGGAGGGTGGGAAGTCTGGGGAGATAGGGAGATGGGGAGATGGGGAGATGAGGAGATGAGGAGATGGGTAATTGGTAGCGAAGCAACCGTTAACCTTTGACCAACCTTTGACCAACCTTGGCCAAAAGGCCACGCTACGCGAACGACCAACCTTGGCCAAAAGGCCACGCTACGCGAACGACTAACCTTGGCCAAAAGGCCACGCTACGCGAACGACTAACCTTGGCCAAAAGGCCACGCTACGGAACCTGCAACCTTGGCCAAAAGGCCACGCGTGCGCGTTCAACCCAACCTGCAACCTTCAACCTGCAACCTTAAACCTTCGTAGGATACTCTTGAATGTTCTCATCAAAAAACCCGGTCAAGACCGGGAAAATTGCTGAAAAACCAATCAACTTACCAAAGCTTGGCTTTATTACAAAAAATCGTGGAATGTTTGGAAGCCCCGTCTATGAACGGGCAGGGTGCTGACCCTTGATGACCTTTAGACTGAAAAGAGAAAACACTCCCACACCTTGTACCCTTTTTTGAGATCCTAAAAGGTCATCAATTATTAACATTCCCAGACTAGGGCCAGCTCAGAAACCTTCTATGTGACTATCTGATAATGTTACAGGTGAGGGGGCAAGCGGCATAAACCGGAGTCTGGATCAGATCAGGCTCGCCATGTAGCCAATTTAACCAACGAACTTCCTGAGGATGAACCCCCTTAAAGGTTAAGACTCCTGCACCTAATACCACTGCTAAAACATTTACTCCAATCAAACTCCCTGCTACGAGTAATACAGCACTAACCGGCAGAATCGATTGTAGAGCGATCGCTAACAAAGAGCCGGTGGTCACCATCAATACAATCAACGGAAAACCGACAACCAGTAAGCAAACTGCCAAGGTAAATGCCCAAATTAAAAAGCTTTTGACCACTGCTAATGAATCAGTTTGTGTCAAGCTTTGACTTGTGGTTAATGCCATGGTGTTTTCTCCAGTAATCATTAAAAAAAATGAATTGACAGTGTCTGCCCTTGATTGACAGGGTCTGTCCTTGAGTAAATTCTTTGATTTGAAATTTTCTAGGTGAGTTCAAGTATAGGTAAAATTTTGATGAAGATGAACCTTTTGTCAAAAAAGTTTACAGTCAACTCGTCCGACCTATGTATCAAAATTGTTACAATCGTTAAAAGCCGGAAATTATTGGTTATCTTAAGACAGACCGATAATCTACCATTAGACAGATGAATCAATTTTTCATCGCTGATACATAGACCGAAGATATAGACCCAATCAGTTATAGCGTTATAGTTAGATTTATATAGACCGAATCAGTTATAGAGTCGCAAGAACAAGAAAGGGAGCTAGGGTCGGGCATCGGATCAGGATGGGTGAGGGTTTGAATCCGATTTGCTTAACATTTGTTATAATTTGCTTAATATATATTATCCAAATTGAGGAGTTTTATCATATTAAGCATAATTAATGATAATTACGCATAATTACTCATATTAGGTATTTGTGATTAGGTATTTGTGATTAAGACTTCCCCCCCGTCCCTTGGTCAACCCTAATCTTAGGGGTGCTTTGAATCTTAGGGGCGCTTTGCTTGCGCCCTCACGGCTTGGTCTGGGCCCTCACGGTGATCTTAAATCTGGTTTTGAGCAGGGGAGAGGGTTTTAGAGTTTTTGCTGCTTACTCAAAAATAAACAATCACAAACAATAACAAACAATTAGATGGTGACAGCTAAGGAATTTCAAAACATACATAGTCCTATAAACACATCACCTCATCACCATTTATAGCTCGAAGACATGAAATTAGTGTATAGCGTTTCTTATACTTATCAGGTACACTCAATTTTCCTACCCCGACTCCCTACTGCCGACTCCCTACTCCCTACTCCCTACTCCCTACTTCCTACTCCCTACTCCCTACTCCCTACTCCCTACTCCCTACTCCCTACTGCCATTAACCCAGGACGAAAATCCCTTACCTAAGGTAGAACTGTTATAAGTTATACTCAACCCTAACTGTTGGGAAAACTTAATGTAAGAGTTTGTAAAATAAATTCTCGTAGCCCAACTGTAGTTGGTAGTTGAAAGATGACAGACCCACAGCGTTCACCCCGCATTGCACCAGCACCACCGCCTTTGAATGTAGCGTCTAGACCAGTATCTGCTCAAGGCAATCAATCAAGACCTGCACAACCAAGAGCCATGGCTCCAAGAAGCCGTCAAGCCGGTGCCCCAGTAGCCTCACGCCCTCGCCCTGTGGCCACAGCAGCTCAGAATTCAGCCACTAAGGTCCAAGCCAAACCATCCGCCAATCAGCACCAGCAGACACCCAGTAACATCGGTCTGCCTCCTGGACAGTCAAGCTTAGAAAGCATTGTCCGTCAGGCCTTTGAGAAAGGAATTTCTGATATTCATCTAGGTGTTGGTGAAACTCCCCGTTTCCGGAATCGTGGGGAAATGGAGCCAACGGAGTATCCAGTCACAGATCAGGCAACATTTAGCTGTTGGCTCAAGGAAATACTGACTGATGAAGAAATCCGACGCTTTAGAGAAGAGTTGGAATTTGATGGGGCAACTCAGTACGAGTTTAGTCGGGTCAGGATTAATATCTTCGATAGTCTTCTTGGTCCTGCCATGGTCTTGCGGATTATTCCCCTGAAGATATTGACCCTTGAGCAGTTGCGGTTGCCTGCAATCCTGAAAGATGTCTGTCACTACCATAAAGGTCTCATTTTGGTCACCGGTCCGACAGGTTCCGGAAAATCTACCAGCATGGCCGCCATGATAGACTATATGAACAAAGAGATGCCGCGACATATAATTACCATTGAAGACCCCATTGAATTTATCCACCAAAGTCGGAAATCTCTGATTAAACAGCGGGAAGTAGGAATGCATACCCGTAAATTTGACCGGGCCTTGAAAGCTGCTTTGCGGGAAGACCCCGATGTGATTCTGATTGGGGAAATGCGAGACCGAGAAACAGTCAATACAGCTCTGAAGGCTGCTCAAACTGGTCATTTGGTCATGGGTACTTTGCATACCAACAGTGCGGTCAAAACCATTGAGCGGATTCTCAATCTCTACAATCCAGAAGAACAGCCTCCCATGCGGGTGGCTATATCAGAAGCCCTAGTGGCAGTGATTTCCCAAGGGTTGTGTCGTACTACCGATGGCAAGCGTGCTGCTTTCCATGACATCCTGATTAATACTGAATCCATTAAGGATTACATCCTCAAGGGCAAATACGAAGAAATTGAACAACTGATGGCGGACAGTGAATTTGACGGTATGGTTACTGTAAATAAATCCTTGTTCGCTCTTTACCAAGAGGGGCGTATTACTGAGGAAACTGCCTTGGAAAAGTCACCCACTCCCAACGAGATCGCAATGATGTTGCGCGGTCGGATCTAGGGATTAGCCACACTTGTATTAGGGATTAGGAATTAGGGATCAACACTTAACCCCTAATTCCTAATCCCTAACCCCTAAAACCATTACCTAAAACCTAACACTTAAAGTATTAAAATAATTTTGACATAGTACTAGCATATGCTGGATGAAACCCCCTCGCCCCAACTGTTTAAAGGTATTGCTATATTTACACCAGGGGAAGATCTAGTATATAGCATTGACTTTAATAAGCAGAGTCACTGGCATCTGCATCTGTGTGCGAGTTTACAGGAAATACTGGGGTTACCAGAGCCACCTCATTTTTTAGTCCCGGGATATACTGCCACCATTGATCGGTGGATGGACTCTCAAACCAATCAGTTGCGCATGTCAGCAGAAATTCATTGGTTGGTGCAACATCATCAGGCATTGTTAAATGCAGTATTTGGCACAGACAACCTGATTTGGCAAGTAGCCCCTTGGGAGGAAGAGTCCTGTGACCCGGCGGTGCTAGAAACTTATCGCAATCAGTTTCCCCAACTCTGGGAAAACCATGACTTGATCCTGCGCATTGACCGCCCAGAGCCATTATCCTACTGCGATACAGAAGACGTTTTGCCAGAAAGGGTTACTAACCAAAACTCTGGCAGATCTTCACCTCAGGAGCATTTGAGAGCTATGGAAAAGCTGCCCGTTTTATCTAAGTCTACCACTGATAGTACAGACTCACTGACTGTCACCGATGTCACCAAACCTGATTCTTTATCCAGGATATCCTTGCCTGATGTGTCTCACTCCCAGGCACAACCTACCCATAGCTATGTCCTGCGTTTGTTCGTTTCCGGACATAGTACAGAAACTGAGTATACTCTCAAGAGTCTATACCAGTTGTTAGAGAATCATTTAGGTCATCCCTATACCCTAAAAATTATTGATGTTTTCAAGCACCCAGAACTGGCAGAAACTGATCAGATCTCGGCTACACCAACACTACTCAGAGTATGGCCCGAGCCTGTCCGGCGGATTATCGGTGATTTGAATGATATTGATCAGGTATTGCAGAGATTAACCAGCAATATAGTTAACTCCTCAGCACTTAAGCAATAAGCTTTTAATCGGTAATTTTAATCGGTAATAGCTCATATAGCAGTTCTCAATTTGGTATTGAGAACTGCTATATGTTACTTTTGTTTAGCAGCAGCTTTCTTTTTGGTCTTTTTGGTCTTTTTGCTAGCATTGGCAGCTTTTTTAGCCGCTTTGGCCGCAGCGATCGCTTTTAACCGAGCTTCTTCTTTTTCCTGGGCAATCTTTTCGAGATAGTAGTGGTAATCTCCCAGATAGGTGCAGAATTCGCCATCCCGAATTTCCACAATTTTGTTTGCCACTTTCGAGATAAAATAGCGGTCGTGGGAAACAATAATTACTGTACCATCATAGGCCGCGAGTGCTTCCTCCAACATTTCTTTGGCTGGGATATCCAGGTGATTAGTAGGCTCATCCAGAATTAGTAAATTAGCGGGAGAAAGGAGCATTTTGGCTAAGGCCAGGCGGGCTTTTTCGCCTCCACTAAGGGACTCAACCTTTTTATATACCGTGTCCCCAGTAAACAGAAACCGTCCCAATAGGGTACGCACTTCCTGATTTTTCCAGTCTGGGACTTCATCATGGATGGTTTCCATGACCGTTTTGCTTAATTCTAGGGCTTCTGCTTGATTCTGCTCAAAGTAACCAGGAATGACATTGTGTTTGCCCAGTCCTACTATTCCTTCTGTGGGCTGTTCCATTGCCATGATCATCCGAAGTAAGGTGGATTTACCGCAACCATTGGGACCGATGAAGGCTATGCGATCGCCCCGTTCAATCAACAAGTCTGCTCCCAGAAATAAAATCTTGTCATCATAGTCATGGACTAAATCCTTGATTTTGACTACCTCAAGACCACTACGAGGGGCATCAGGGAATTGGAATTTGAGGGTTTTGAGATTAGCAGTCGGGGCTTCTATCCGTTCAGTTTTTTCTAATTGTTTCTCTCGGCTTTTGGCTTGGGTAGACCGGGTTGCACTAGCACGGAAACGCTCAATAAAGGCTTGCTGCTTCTCTATTTCCTTTTGTTGACGCTCGTAGCTACTCAGTTGAGCTGCCTGCATCTCGGCTTTCTGCTGCAGATAAGCTGAGTAATTGCCTAGGTAGGTAGTCGAGACACCCCGTTCGGTTTCTACAATTTGGGTGCAGAGGCGGTCAAGAAACTCCCGGTCGTGAGATACTATTACCATTGGGGTCTTCAGACCCTTGAGATACTTTTCTAACCATTCGATGGTTTCCAAGTCAAGATGGTTAGTCGGCTCGTCCATCAGTAGGACGTCTGGCTTCTGGAGCAGGATTTTGCCTAAACTCATGCGCATTTGCCAGCCACCACTGAAAGCACTCACTAAGCGATCGCTATCCTGTGGCTCAAATCCCATCTCTGGCAAGATCTTGTCAATTTTTGCTTGTAAGCCATAACCATCAAGGGCTTCAAATTGGCGCTGCCACCTATCTAGCTTTCTAATCAGTCCTTCTAATTCTGCTTCATCAGCCATTTCCATGGCGTTTTGCACTTGTAGCATTTCCTCGTGTACGTGGTTAGCTTCCTTAAATACCGTCCAGAATTCTGCTGAGACCGTGCGGGTTGGGTCTACTTCAAATTCTTGGGTGAGGTAAGCGATATGAAGACTGGCAGGACGGATAACAACGCCGCTGGTGGGTTCCATCTCTCCAGCAATAATTTTCAGTTGGGTAGATTTCCCGGCACCATTGACGCCAACTAAGCCAATGCGATCGCCTGGTTTAACTTCCCAGTTGACATCCTTTAGAACTTCGCCAGTGGGGTATACTTTACTAATGTGTTCGAGTCGCAGCATTAAGATGTCTCCAAGGAAAATTTTAGCTGGGGACTTTTAGTCCTGATCCCAAGTTGCTGTCGGGTTGACTACAGAAGTTTGGTTGACAGGTATTCCCCTGTTCCTTTGACCATTAGTCCTTCTCAGTTTTCCCGTCTACAGCAGATTATCCCTGGAAACCGCCACCTACAGTAGACCTCTTGCATCAATGGTGCCAAGCCCCGATTATCCCCTGCCCAGACTTGGGGAGCTAGGGGGGCAAAAGGATGATTGATGCAATAAGTCTAGTGATAGAGTTTACGATCCAGGATGTTTTCGGTTATCGTAACAAAAATTAATCATGTCTGGTAGTACCCGAAAGTCAAGGGAATAGGGAACTTCAGCTCGGGTAACCGGGAACATTAATCTACTCTGTCAGCAGAATCCCCGCGTCTAATGACCGGGGAGTATCAACTAAGATTCCCGTTCCGCCAACTCCATCCAACGCTCAGTTGCTGTATCAATTTCCTGAGTCAATGCCTCTAAGGTCTGATAAAGTTTCTGGACTTCACTGGTGTTTTTGGGAGGGGATTGATAAAGGGTTTTCTCCAACTCAGCTTTCTGAGCTTCCAGTTGGGGAATCTGACTTTCGAGTTGATCAAATTCCCGCCTTTCCCAATTAGACAGCCGACGGGGTTTGCTATTACTCGATGATTTTTTATTGGACGCCTCGACCTTAGAGGATTCAGGCTTTTTACTTTGAGTCTGAGCCATCTGTTGGGCTAGTTTTGCCTCTTCTTCTCGCTTTTTATCGATATAAAGGGAATAATTACCAGGATACTGACGTATGTTACCCTCAGATTCAAAGGCAAAGATTTTATCGACGGTGCGGTCTAGGAAATAGCGGTCGTGGGAGACTATAATCACACAACCATTAAACCCCTCTAGATACTCTTCCAGTACAGCTAGAGTTTGTACATCTAAATCATTAGTGGGCTCGTCAAGAATAAGTACATTGGGAGAACTCATCAGTACTTGCAACAGAAACAAGCGACGTTTCTCACCACCGGAAAGCTTATGAATTGGTGCATACTGTTGGGTGGGAGGAAATAAGAAACGCTCCAGCATCTGTGAGGCAGTAATCAATGTGCCATCAGCGGTTGTGACATACTCTGCTACGTCTTTTAGGTAATCAATTACTCGCTGATTTTGATTAAGAGCTTCGAGCAAATCCTCTGAATGCTGGTCAAAGTAACCGATATAAATGGTAGACCCAATTTCAACGTTACCAGAATCGGGCTGAATGCGTCCAGTAATAATATCCATTAGGGTAGATTTCCCTACCCCATTGCCACCAATGATGCCAACTCGGTCATCGGGACTAAATTCGTAGGTAAAATCTTTGACCATAATTCTACCGTCATAGCCTTTAGAAACATTGTCTAACTCAATGACTTTCTTGCCAATTCGACGACCAGGGGTAGAAATTTCCACTTTACCCTGAGCTTGTTTAAACTCCTTGGCTTGCATGTCGTGAATACGGTCAATTCGAGCTTTTTGCTTGGTACTGCGAGCCTTTGGCCCCCGTTTGAGCCATTCTAACTCTCGGCGCAATACCCCTTGATGTTTCCGTTGAGTACTGATGGCTGATTCTTCAGCTAAGGCTTTTTTCTCTAAATAGTAGGAATAGTTGCCAGAGTATGTATACAGGTCTCCCCGGTCAATTTCGATAATCCGGTTGGTGACCTGGTCTAGAAAATAGCGGTCGTGAGTAATCAGTAATATTGCTCCACGATAACTATTTAGGTAACTCTGTAACCACTCTACGGACATGGCATCGAGATGGTTTGTTGGCTCATCCATTAACAATACTTCTGGTTCCGCTAGCAAGGCGGCTGCTAATGCAATCCGTTTACGATAGCCACCAGACAACTGACCAATGGGAGCATCAAAATCAACTATTCCTAATTTACTTAGAATAATTTTTGCTTTTGTTTCCAGTTCCCAAGCTCCTGTGGCATCCATCTGCTGGGTTACACTTGAGAGCTGTGCTAGCAGTTGGTTATCCTCGGGATTGTGAGCCAATTTCTGGGAAAGTTCTTCATACTCACGAATCAGAGTCATCTGCTGACCACTATCAGCAAATACTTGCTCTAAAACGGTGTTATTGTCATCTAAGTCTGGTTGTTGGGGTAAGTAAACAATTTTAGTTTTGGGATTAATGGAGAGTTGACCAGCATCAATGGGCTCAAGACCAGCAATTATTTTTAATAGGGTGGATTTACCTGAACCATTAGTGCCAATTAGACCAACTTTATCCATAGGATCTAGACTAAAGCTAGCTTCTTTCAGGATTTCTTTAATCCCAAAGTCTTTGCGAACGGATTGTAGGGTGAAAATACTCATGGAAACTTTATAGGAAAGGGAATAGGGAGTAGAGAGTAGGAAGTAGGGAGTAGGGAATAGGGAGTAGGGAGTAGGGAACAGAAATATGTCTTATATCAAGTCTGGTTGAATACCATAATTAAGGGGCGGGGGCGCGGGGAGATGGGGAGATGGGGAGATGGGGAGATGGGGAGATGGGGAGATGGGCGAGGTTTTTATTAAGGGTAATTATCCTGACATGATATTAAGCTTTACTTCGATTGCTATCAATTGATTTTTAAAAAACCCGTTTTCTATCTAGAAAACGGGTTTTTGTAGTTGTAATTTAACTACTAATACTCAACTGCAAACTATCAAAGGTCTCACTAGTAACTAGCATTAAATTAAAGAGTTTTTGATAATTTTATTGACATTTTGATGCTATTGAGGTACGTTGTTTAGGTCAAAGATAAAGGGAACACTGCTATTCCTATCACCACCAATAACGAGAACTTTAGGCATCTGAGCCCCACCTTCTCGCCAAGCTGCGATCGCTTCTTTCTGGAGCACTAGTTCACCCCCTTGAGCTTTGAGGGTTTCGGCCAAAAGTCGTTGGGCTTCTGCTTTACCCTGAGCGCGATTAATTTCTGCTTGAGCTTCTTGCTCAGCCTGCTGTGCTATATAGACAGCTCGTTGGGCTTGTTGTTCAGCTACCTGTTTTTCTTCAACTGCCTTGGCAAATTCCCTAGAAAAATTCAGGTCAATCACACTAGTATCCAATACTTGGACATCATACTTGGCTAACCGTTCGCCCAAAGCCTTATCAAAATCTTCCTTTAACTGACTCCGTTGGGTAATCGATTCTTCAGCAGTACGAAGGGCGGCAGCAATTTTAAATGACTCTTGAGTCTGAGGGGCAATAATTGTCGCCACTAGATTCTGTAGAGTTCCTTGTTTTCGCCTGATGCTAACCACTTGACTGGGATCGAGGCGGAAGTTGATGGCAAATCGAGCGGTCAAATCCTGAAGATCCTTTGTGGAACTCTGGGCTGGGACTTCAAACTTCTGTACGGTGACATCATACACATCGACTATAGAGACGAAGGGCAGTTTGAAGTGGATACCTTCAAGCAGAGCGCCATCTCTAGCTTTACCCAAAATACTAAGGACTCCAGCCTGACCAGGATTGATGATTACAAAACAATTAAAGGTGAGGAGAATAACTAATGCTGCGATAATCCCCCCCACTAAAGATTGCCAATTTTGTGGATTTTGGTTCCTCAAGTTTTAATCTCCTTTTAAATTATCCCCCGGATGAATCACAGGGGAATTAAGCCCTGATGTTACCAGATAGGGCATTTGCTAGATATCGTAAGCCTTATGGCATCATATCTTCAGCATACTAGAAAAGTTCGTCTATCAGCTATCAGCTATAGCAAAGGGAACAGGGAACAGCGGATCTGGGAACAGGGAGTAGGGAGTAGGGAGTAGGGAGTAGGGAACAAAATTCTCAGCAATTCCTACACGGATTGCTATATTAGCTATCAGCTTATGGGCTACGCCCACGCTACACCGAACAGCTTATGGGTCACACAGGCTAGAAGCCTGTGCCACGCTAGTTGAGGTGCCACGCTAGTTGAGGTGCCAAAGGCCAACGGCTGACCACTGACCACTGACCACTGACCACTGATAGCTGACCGCTGACCGCTGACCACTGACGGCTGATCTCAAAACCCTATATCTTCCCTAGCTAATTGGGCGGCTAAAAATACCTCTTGATCGGACTTTTGTTGCCAATCTAGCTCCCCAATTTCCTGATAAAATTGTTGATCGTAAGCACGAGTCTTGACTACGACTGGCATTGGTACGGCATGTCCTAAAATCAAGGCTTGTTGCTTAGAATCGAGCTTGGCTAATACCGAACGCAAACTTTGGCCACCAGACACCCCAGTAAAAATTGCTTCAATATCTTTATCATCATTTAGCAAACAGGTAATCCGAGTTCCAATTTGAGACATGACTTCGTTATCAATTCCAGAAGGACGCTGGTCTACGACTAACAAGGTTACAAAATACTTGCGCATTTCACGGGCAATAATCCCAAAAATTGTTTGCCTTACTGTGGCTGGATCTAGGAAACGGTGGGCTTCTTCAATGGTAATCACTAGGGGACGGGGGCGATCGCTGGCATTTTTTGACTGCAAAAATATCTCGGCTTTTCTGACATAACTGCTATGAATACGACGGGTAATTAAATTAGTAGCTAACATATAGGAAAGCATGTTGGATTGGGAACCGAATTCTACGACAACATGCTTCCCAGCATCGAGAGATTCTAAAATTCGCTTGACATAATTATGGGGACAAGCACTACGGATATATTTTAATTCATCCAATCGGCTTAATTTGCGCTGTAATGCCATAATTGAGGACTTGTTGCCTCGTTTGACTTCGCAAAATTCCTGGATTTCTTCATTGGTCATGGATAGCAGTTGCACAATCCAGGATTTGCCAAATTCATTGCGTAAAATAATGGCATTTTCTAGACTAGCTTCAGAAAGATTTAACTCTCCTCGGACTAGGTTGATATCTTCTACTTCAATCTGGTCATAACTCAGATAAAGCTCTTGGGCATCCCGAATCCCTCGTCGTCTGGTGGATTCTGGGTCGAGGGTATAAACTTGTACCTGGGATGGAAAAAGCTGGCGCAATCCTTTGACTGTACTAAATTGTTTCCCTTCCGATACGGCTTCCCAGCCATATTCCGAGTGCATATCAAAAATTAAATTTACTGCTGCTTGCCTACGGATAATCCCAGATAGCAGTAGCCGAGTTAGAAAGGATTTACCGGTGCCAGATTTACCAAAAACCCCGTTACTGCGTTCTACAAACCGATCTAAGTCAATGCATATGGGGACTTCCATGTCAAGGGGTTGACCAATGGAAAAATTCCGGCGATGGGGGTCATCTTCTGAGCCAAAGACTGCCCGAAAATCCCGTTCACTGGCATCGTATACTTGAGAAAAATGGCTGGGAATTGTTTTTACTGGTAACAATTCCATCTCTTCGCTACTTTGAGCTTGAAAGGAGCCTAAGGGACTTTTTCCATTTAGTTCCACTGGCGGTTGTGACTGGGATTTTTGTGGCGTAAACATTAGCATCGGGGTTAAATTAATCGTACCGTAGGTGCCACTACCTGCGAGTACATCCCGTAGAAAGTCATCATTGGGATTAGGAGGATTAACCAGAATCCGCTGACTGGAGGTTCCCAAAGAGACATCGGTGAGCATACAGAAGAAACGCGATCGCATTCCCTGAACCACCAGAAATTTCCCCACTCGCATATCTTCTACGGAGACATCGGGGTGTAATCGCACTTCCAATCCAGCAGACAGAGAGCCTTGAATAACTGAACCTAAAGGTTGACTTAAATCCATTACCACAATTGCCAGGACTATTGCAATGCTAAATCATTTGGGTTATAGGGAGTAGGGAGTAGGGAGTAGGGAGTAGGGAGTAGGGAGTAGGGAGTAGGGAGTAGGGAGTAGGGAGTAGGGAGTAGGGAGTAGGGAGTAGGGTGCGTTAGGGGTGGGATTGCCATCATATTCAAGGTCCAGCGCCAGTAGCCCCGTAACGCACCACTTTTCTAGGCAATAGGCAAGCTAGCAAGCTAGTCCGCCCCGTAACGCACCATCGGGTCAAACTGACCACTGACCACTGACGGCTGACCGCTGACTGCTAACCGCTGACGGCTGACCGCTGACGGTAAATCTGATTAATCAATCTCAATTGATGTGGGTTGAGAATCACTGGGACTATCGGAAACTAAAGGTTTGCGATAATCAGCATAAATGCGATCGCGCCAAGCAAAAAAGGTTTCATAGAGGTTACTATCGGCAAAGCCAGGAATCCCTTGACCTTTATATTGCTGGGGGATATCGAGATAATTCCCATCGGGGAATTTCAGGAGCAGACTTAAACCGGCTACGGCAAAATCTGCTAAGCAAGGGGAGTTGCTGACTAGATAAGGACTATCCAGGAGCAATAGACTCAAGGCTTCTAGGTCTTGCTTGAGACCATCTTTGGCTTCCTTGACGGCATCAGTGCCACAACCGACACCAAACCCTAGAATATCTAAAAATTCCGAGGGTACGGAACCAACTACTGTTTTGAGCACATCCGGGGTTTGGTTCGGTAAGACCGATTTGCGGAAGTCGGGATTTTGACTCAATGCGCCATAGACCACTTTCCGGCTCTTGGTACCAATGGATTCATCTGCCCATTCTTCGATCAGTAAGCAGAGTCCTCGTTCTTTGGGATCGCTGGGGATGATGGGTTTGTCGGGATATTTGCGATCCAAATACATTGCGATCGCAGTGGAATCGCTAATCACGGTATCCCCATCTTTTAGCACTGGTACCTTACTTTGACCAGACAGTTGGAATAGTTCTAACTGTCCTACTCCTGGGGTTACCTCAATTTTCCGATAGTCCAGCTCTTTGTAATCCAGAATCAGTCGTACTTTCTCTGAGTATTGGGACAATTCAAATTGATACAACTCCAGCATTTTGGATCTCCTAGCTGTTGATGTGGGACACTATGATACTGTAGCGTTTTCACATTCCTCTTCCCACACTTCCCACACTTCCCACACTTCCCACACTCCCCCTTCTCTTCTCCCGATTCCCGATTCCCGATTCCCGATTCCCTTCCTATAACTCCAACGAAACCCCTACTTTGGGAGTGATGACTTTGGTAGGCAGGTTCTGCTGGAGGAGTTGCGATCGCAATTCTTCGAGACTCCCCACTTCCCGCAGCACAGAAGCCAAAACCCCTTGATACTCTACAATTTCATCGGCTGCTGTGGGCAGAAAGACTTGGGGTTGTAACCATTGCGCCAACTGCAGTGCTGTTTTATGGCCTTGAATGACTGGCCCTAGTAACGGTAATTCTAAGGTCACGGCTGGGCTAATCACGATATCAACTGGGGCATAATCCTTGACTTCAGCAGGGGGATAGCCATGAGGTTCGTAGTAAAGACTTTTACCACTATCCAACTGCTTGATCAGATAGGCATTTTCCTGCTGGAATGGACCAATGGGTGCTCCTGGCAAGGCTCGGATTTCTATGTGATCTCCTAACGGAACACTTTCACCAGCAGTAAGGGTGGTTACCTGGGTATAACCTAGCTGTTTGACTACCTTTGTTGCACTAGTAGAGGCAACCACTGGAATAGTTTTGTCTAATTTTTCCAAGGTTGGCGTATGGGCGTGGTCCTCTAAGCCTTGGGAGAGCAAAATTAGGTCAATTTTATCGGGAATGCTGTTAAGTGCTTCCGGTTTGTCCCCTTTAAAGAACCAAGGTTGGTTGCCAAAGACCAATGAACCCACTAACCAGGGGTCAATCAGAATTCGTTGCTCTGGGAGTTCCAGTAGCCAGCTGTTTGCGCCGAAATGGGTGAGATACATACCAGTCAGAGAAGCTTCTTTTGCCTTAACCAAAACTACGATAACGCTTTTTAGGGAATCGGGAATCGGGAATCGGGAATCGGGAATCGGGAACAGGGAACAGGGAACAGGGAATAGGGAACAGAAAAAGTTAAACCCTTAAACCTTCAACTTTCAACTTTCAACTTTTTAACCTTAAACTTGACAAGTTTCATCATCCTCTTCAAAATTAACCCCTTCGTAAATATCACTAAAGTTAAGTTTAAAGTCGATAGTACTTAATTCCAGAATTGCTGCTTCTGAAGTTTGCTCAGTAAGTAACCATTGTCCTTCACTGGTTTTGGTATGTTGAATCACATGATATCTGGCCTGATCTATCAATATATATTCCTTAAATTGGGGAATTGAGCGATAGTAGAGAAACTTCTCTCCTTGGTCATAGTTTCTAGTAGATTTGGATAATACTTCAACAATTAGCAAGGGATTCATGACAGTCGTCTTACCTTTGCCGGTATAGATGGGTTTCCCCTGAATTACCATAGTATCAGGATAGGTATACTGGCTATAATCAGGTATCCACAATCGTACATCACCGATATAGATATCGTATGCTTGTCCTTTTAAGGCAAACTTCAAGTGAGCTGCAAAATTCAGAGCAATTTTATTATGATTTGTAGTGCCTCCAGCCATCGGTAAAATTTCTCCATCCCGATATTCACTTTTATAATCAGCAGCTTCTTCTAGTTCTAAATACTCGTCTGCTGTGTAGTAGCGTTTTTTATCTTTTAATAGCATAGTGCTTTCCTTTGAGAATTTAGAATTTAGAATGAAGAATTTAGAATGGAGAATGAAGAATGAAGAATGTAGGGTGCGTTAGGGGCGGGCTTGCCCTCATTTTTAACTTCGAGGGCCAGTATTGGAATAGCCCGCCCCGTAACGCACCACCAAGTAGAATGGAGAATGAAGAATGAAGAATGAATGGTGAATTGGAAATTCTGCCTTCTGCCTTCTCCCTTCTGCCTTCTGCGTTCTTAGAGGAGATCTGAAAAGTTTTTTGATACTGAATTTTGCCCCCCTAGCCCCCCAATTCTGGGGGGAAAAAGAATCAATTTGCTGGTAAAAGCCCCCAAAATTGGGGGACCAACGGGGGCTTAGATGTAGCAAATGAGACTTCTCAGACAACCTCTTAATTCTCAATTCTTAATTCTACATTCTTAATTCTCAATTCTTAATTCTACATTCTTAATTCTTAATTCTCCATTCTTAATTCTACATTCTACATTTCCTCCCTAGGAAGATCGCCTAGATCAAAAACAATGATGAATTCAGCATCAGGCATTAATCGTTTCAGAGCCTTTAAATGCCCTTCCGCATCAGAACGATTGCGAAAGCGACCAACAACAACTCGCTGCATCTTTGGTAACAGGCGAACGATGGCCCACGGGTGTAGGCGGTGATAGTAAGTCATAATTGGGTTGTCTCCTTTTATGGGGCGATCTAGAGCCAGCCTAGAGATTTTGGACTGTCAGTAGGCTGGCTCTTCCCATGGACGTTTTTCATCCACTTTTATAGTATAACATAAAAAACGCTATATTAGAACATATTTTGAAAATTTTTGTAACAAATTCTTTAGGGAGTAGGGTGTGGGGTATGGGGTGTGGGGAGATGGGGAGATGGGGAGATGGGGAGGTGGGGAGGTGGGGAGATGGGGAGATGGGGAGATGGGGAGATGGGGAGATGGGGAGATGGGGAGATGGGAGTCAGATCAGTTTTGCTAGCATGCCTATTGCTAGCATGCCTATTGCCTTTTGCTAGCATGCCTATTGCCTTTTGCTTATAATTAATACGGTTATCTTTTAATCAAAATCAGACAAATGTCTATCCAACAAATAACTACCGAATATATTGCCATAGATCCTGACTATTGTTATGGTAAACCCCGCATCGCTGGGACAAGAATGCCTGTTGCTGCTATTGCTGAAATGTATTTGGAGATGAAAGAATCTTTAGAAGAAATTGCTCACAAGTATGATCTGTCCTTAGCCCAGGTTCATGGGGCAATGGCATACTATTTTGAGTATCAGGAAGAAATTGACCGTCACACCATTGAAACGGATCGACTTGTTGAACAAATAAAGGAAAATAATCCTACTTCAAAGTTTCAGGAACAATGGAGACAGATCACGGGTGAAAGGTAAACAGAAGACTCGTTCTCTTGGTGAGATGATCAAGGGCTTGATTTTGATACAGCAGATTTATACCCCAAAGGGTCTATCTCCCCGATTCCCGATTCCCGATTCCCTACTCCCTACTCCCTACTCCCTACTCCCTACTCCCTACTCCCTATCTCCCTAACATTTCCAAATAAGCCTTTTCCATTTCCCGAGTAAATTCCTTACCATTCCACAAGGGGGCAGTTTGTCGAGATTGTCGCAGTTTCCAGGAAATTTGTTGTCTCAGAGCAGGGTCTTTACCTAAGCGAATCCCCCACTCGATATACTCATCATCTGTCCAAGCAATGCCTTCCGTTATTCCCGCATTCATCATCATGGTGTAACTGTTGCGAGCAACAAACTGTTCTCCCACTCGGGTGACTAGGGGAATACCCATCCAGAGGGTTTCCAGGGTAGTGGTGGCTCCATTGTAGGGATAGGTATCTAGTACCACATCCGCAATGCCTAAGTTGGCACGATGAACCGCTTCCGTAGGCACTAATGGTAGAAACCTGAGGCGATCGCACTCTACCCCTTCTTCTTCCGCAATCTGGTTAAAGAACCGTTTGATCGAGTCTTGGTCAGATTTACCTTTAATCAAAAAGTAGCTATTGGGGACCGCTTTGATAATTTTCATTTGCAGCCTTGTGGTATCGGGATTGCGCTTGTATCCCTTCTGACTACTGAGATAAATGGTGGCATCGTTGGGAATATCCAGGTGGTCCCGACGTAAGCTAGGTACACCCACTTCAAACCCATCCACAGCAATATAGGTTTGGGGTAAGCGCCAGATTTTCTCGGAATAGTACTCCTGAGCGGAATCCGGTAATACGTAGGGGTCAGCAATCACGTAATCAATGGCAGGTAATCCTGAAGCATCCCACCCTAGCCAAGTGACTTGTACTGGTGCCAGTTTCAGAGCCATCACTGCACAGCTGATATCCAGGGTGATGCTATCCAGGTCGATTAAAATATCCAGTTGATCCTGATAAACCTGCTCAGCCACCTCTAGAACATGAATCCCTAATTTGCGAGGATGGTCTACTTGATTGACATACCACTCTTGGAGGTGATCGTTTACTAGCTTATAGTCTACGAAATAGCCATAAAGTTGAAAGCGATCGCGGTCATGATGCTCAAACAGCCAACGAGCTAGCCACCCCACGGAATGCCGTCTTAAACAATGACACAGGTATCCAACTTTTAAGGGTCTAGTAGTTTTTCCTCCCTGCTGAATTCCCCCCTTATTAAGGGGGGTTAGGGGGGATCCATACCACTCCGCTCTTTCCTGGGCATAACCCCGAATATTCCTCTGAAACACCTCAGCGATTTGATTCAAAATTGGTCTGAAATGGCTAGGCTCGTCCTGAAAATGAGCCAGAGAAAAGAATGGGGTAAGCAGACGCAGAGTCTCAACATCAGACAAGTTGGCTGGTTGTTGCTTAATTAAGGAAACCAGCAGTGATTCTAGGGTCTGGCAAGCCGCAGAAACCTCCTGCCAATAGCCCCCCGCATTCATTATCCCCCGCAGTACCAAGTTAATTCCGGAGATTTTGTCTGGTAAGGATTCCGATAAGGAATAGCACAACTTAGCGGTTTCTATGCCCTGGTCATAATTACGAGCATCTTGATAAAAGGTAGCGAGATGTCTTAATATTTCTATATTATGAGGATTCTGAAGATTTAAGGAGCGATAACGTTCCAGAAAACTAGCAGCAATGGTCGGTTGCTTTAAAGTATGACCAATTTTCATACA
Source organism: Moorena sp. SIO3I8 (assembly GCF_010692325.1). Classification (GTDB taxonomy): domain Bacteria; phylum Cyanobacteriota; class Cyanobacteriia; order Cyanobacteriales; family Coleofasciculaceae; genus Moorena. The sequence continues at coordinate 69,852 of NZ_JAAHHW010000003.1, forward strand.
GGCTGACAGCAACGGCCAAAACCAAAACTCAGGATTAGGCAGGTAAGCTAAGCAAGCTTCGGTGAATGCTAGGGAGGCTGGATGCAATGGTTCGGCTTCTAGTATCTGCTCTAAAACCTCTTTTAATAACTGGTGATTGCATTCTACCGTTGGCTGGGTTTGTAGCAGTTCAATCACCCCCAACTCCGTCAAGTCATCACCGCTAAAGGTTTCTAGCTTGATGCTGAGGGCAATAATTTCCAAGAGATTAGTCAGATCCGTGGGGCTAATTTCCCGCATATGCTGGCGGATTGCCCAGGCTACCGCATAATCCCCTAACCCCTGCCTGCGCTCAGCTTCGGTTTGCAACACCTGGAGCAGTTCCTCAGTCCAAGTCTCCACTTGCTCTGACTCCGCCTCCGCCATCACCAGCAGCCAAGTGGTTTGGGCTTCTGTTTCTTGACCCTGCAAGAGGAACAGTAAGCCTAAATGCCAGTAGTAGCTGATGACATCGGGTTCCGCTTCAATAGCCTGTTCGTATAAACTTGCGGCTTTACTGTAGTTTCCCTGAATTAGATAGTGCTCCGCTTGTTGCTGCCAGTTAGTCATACTTTTGTGGTATTTAAATTAAAGATATCACCCCATTTTCTAATACCATTCAAAACGTGATGAGCGTAATTGTCCACTTACTTAAAGTATTTCCATAAACTTAAAGTATTTCCATAAAAAAAGTGGGTAGACGGTTCTACCCACTATCACTAAATATCTTATTTTAGGTGATTCAAACTTTAGTCAGCAAGGCTTTACCCTAAGTATTATCAGTTACCACCTGATAAATTCCTCCAGTTATCTTTGTCCTTGCATTGGGGCTGATCATTGGTAATCGTAACCCCTACACCCTTAGCACTTATACCCGTAATTGCCACAGCTTTTTTAGTTTCACACAATACAGCCAACGTGGTTGCCTCACTGGTCTCTTCTATCTGACCTAAGGCTGTAACGCCCTGATATGCCTTAAGGGAAGATTCAGTATCAACGTTCCCGTCATCTGTAGCTGGGTCTCCATAGTTAGAGACGCTTGCTTTGGTGGTACCTCCGTCTTGTACTCCGTAAATATAGTTCTTAGTCTGTGTGGCAACGCCAAGACCTAACTCACCAAAATCAGTCTCCACAGTTACAAATTTATCATTTTCCAAGTAGTAGGCTTGCTGAGCGCGATTCATGGAACCGACATAAGTTTTAGCTTCTGACTGCTTGGCTTTATTAGCTTGGTTCAAGAAAGAAGGCAGAGCAATGGCGGATAGAATTCCAATAATGATGATTACAACCAGTAGTTCAATTAGGGTAAAACCTTCGTCTTGCTTTTTCTGGGTCAGGTGCTGAAGTAGTTTAACTTTTAGATCAGTTTTCATAAGTCTTTCTGGAGGTGCGGGATGCTGATTTATTGTAAGTATTCAGCGGTCAGTGGTCAGTGGTCAGTGGTCAGCTTATTTTATTCAAAAGTCAAGTAATGTGGCACAGGCTTCCAGCCTGTGATCACCCATAAGCTGAAAGCTGTTCGCGTAGCGTGCGCGTAGCGCTAATCGCTGACCGCTGATAGCTGAATGCTTATGAATTGTTTTCTTCTAGACTTAACTTACCCACTTGTTTCAATTTTCATATCATCTAGGGGAAAAAATTTTTTGAGGTGTGGGGAGTCGGGAGTCGGGAGTCGGGAATCGGGAGTCGGGTGTGGGGTGTGGGGTGTGGGGTGTGGGGAATCGGGAGTAGATGTAGGAGTAGATGTAGGGTGGGCAGTGCATCAGCAATATAATATCAGCAAGCCATAGTTAAAGTAAGCACTGCCCACCACTGCTGCCCACGAAAAGATGAATGGGATTGACCTTGGCCAAAAGGCCACGCTTTGGCCTACGGCCTCCGCTGCGCGAACGCGAACGCATATCTGACATCAAACGGTAATGGTGGGCAAAATTTCGATGATCTAGATTTCTCCAGAGCACCAAAGTGTTTTTGCCCACCCTACAAGCTAGATTAATCCGATTGACCGATACTTTTTAGCTACCAAAGTCTACCAATATAAACTTTAGCCCGCCAATGCAAGCTGATTCCTCAGCCAGGGGGTATCTCCCAAAGCACAAAGAAATATTCCTCGTGCGCCATTAAATTTCTAGAACCAGATCCAATGTCACTACAAAACCCTTGGTTTTCGGGAAATTTTAATTAAGACAAGGTCGTGGCACTAATATTATAGTTAAAGTATAGCAAATTACTTGAGGCTTTGGCAACCTTTGTGATACTTTTGCCTACTGTCCACTAACCTTTGGTTACGCTTCACGATCGCAAATCTCAAATAAACCAGGTTGATGAAAGATAGCGCTATAATTAAGCCGTCAACCTGCTAACCTTCAGTTGTGGGGATCCCCCTCCCGTCCCCCGCGCGGAAGGGGGAAGCTAGAGATGATCAAGAGGAGCGATGGTTCCCGATACTTTTTAGCTACCAAAATCTACAAAACGAAGAGCTTGGCTCACTAATGCAAGCTGCCAAAGCAGCCAGGGGGTATCTCCCAAGGCTAAACCCAGACTACGCCCGGCTTAGCGCATAAATGAAACTCCACTCTGGACAATTAACGTAACTACCAAAACCTTGGTTATCGGCTTTAATTTAAGTTACAAAGTATCTTTAATGGAATTAAATCTATGCTTAAAGTCTAACTCATCTTTGTAGATATTGCAATGTTTTTGTAGAAAATAACCAACAGCAGCTAGCCCCCTTGTTAAGGGGGGTTAGGGGGGATCCTCTCTCAACACCTTCGAGCTATGGTTCAGTCCAACACCACCATTGACGAACAACTGCGCCCTTTTCCAGACCATACCCAATTGCCAGAATCTGATGGAACTTTTGTCAACAACTTTCAGAAACATCCCCAAAGCATTCTTCTGACTGACTCCATAGAGCCAGTCTTGCAAGAGCTTCACCCAGACAATCGCTATGCCATCGGTCAAGATTGTGGGATTTACTGGCGGGAGACTAACCCCCCCGAAAAAGGTGCAGAAGCCCCGGATTGGTTTTATGTGCCTGACGTGCCGCCCCGACTGGATGGCCAGATTAGACGCTCTTATGTACTGTGGCGGGAATATATAACACCTTTGATTGCCCTAGAGTTTGCATCGGGTACAGGAACCGAAGAACGGGATCAAACACCGTTGCAAGCAGTAGATGGCAAGGTTCAAAAACCAGGTAAATTCTGGGTATACGAGAAAATTATTCGCATTCCCTATTACGGTATATTTATGATCAATACCGGGGAGTTGGAAGTGTACCACTGGGAAGATGGCACCTACGAGCGCCTGAGTCCCAACGAGCGTAACCACTATCCCATTAATCGAATGAATGTAGAAGTAGGAGTGTGGCGAGGCACGTATCTCGGTCTAGCGGAACAACCTTGGTTGCGATGGTGGGATCGAGAGGGAAATCTACTATTGACTGGCAAAGAGCGAGCAGCCTACGCTGAGGCTCAAGTCCAGCAGGAGCAACAAAAGCGGCAACAGTTGGTAGCCCAATTGAAGGCTCTTAGTCCGGAACAACTTGAGGCACTAGGTATTGATGCGGGACTTTTGGAGTAGGGAGTAGGGAGTAGGGAGTAGGGAATAGGGAATCGGGAGTCGGGAATCGGGAATCGGGAATCGGGAATCGGGAATCGGGAATCGGGAATCGGGAATAGGCAATAGGCAAGAGGCAAGAGGCAAGAGGCAAGAGGCAATAGGCAACTTGACAACCTTCAACCAACTAACCTTCAACCTACCAACCTACCAACCTGCCAACCTTCAACCTACAACCTTCAACCTACCAACCTTCAACCTTCAACAAACTAACCTTCAACCAATACGTATCCATAATTCTCCAATCCCATCAATGCCTCTTTCACCGTATCAAACGCCTTCTGATCAGATATGGACTCCAGTGTTACCGGATCCACTGGGCGCAATCTCTGCCATCGTTCTACTAAAGATGGCATCGACTGAGGGGAATCGAATAGGGGTAATAGACAAGAGGCAACGGCACTGTCTACCAGAGATTGAACTCCACTCACTGGCAGATACCTACTGATTTCAAAAGGCTGTAATTCAGTAATAGCTTTGAGCATGTCTTGTTTAACGTCTAGTATATTCAGCTGAGGATGGAGATGTACTTTAGCCTTCTGCCAATCGGACATTGTCCACTCGGAAATTGGGGTAAAGGATTGGCCTTGGTCCGGGTGTCCACACCAGAAATCCAGGAGCCGATGAACAGGATGTAATAGCTCAAACAAATGCAGTCGGTCTTCCACAGAAATATCTGGCAAGCTCATCGCTAAAAACACTGGCAAATTATCTGGTTCTTTGAATAGACTCATTAAATCCCATTGTCGCCAATGAACCATACTGATAAATTCTAGATTAGCCTCTCTTAAGCCAGCGAATAAATCAGGAATAGTGTAGCCTTTATCCCCTTGGAAAAGATAGTTCATTAAAACTCTCTCTTTTCCGTCTTCTCCCTCATATTTATGATTCCAGGTTTGAGCTTTTAGATCAACATTATTTTTTAACGCTTTCATCGTATCTAAAGCAATTTCAATTTCCATATCTTCAGGATTGTCATCAAATAATCCCATCAGATGGAAGACTTCTTGGGCTCTAAAATACAGGTGACGTTGATGCTTACTGTGTAGATTGCTGCGAATAATTCCCTCAGGCTTCAAAACCGCTTTCATGGCTTTCATGGCAACGGCTGGATCAGGAAATAAATACAGTAGCTCGTCGCAATTAATATAATCAAATTCCCAACCATTGCTAGGTAAGTCATAAATAGAAAGCTGATGAAATTCTGCCTCTTCAAATCCATAATGGCTTAAGCGTTTACGGGCTAAATCCAGAGACTGATCCGAGATATCAATCCCAATAATTTTGGCTCCGGGATTAGCTTCTGCTAAGGTTAATGTGCCGTATACCGTGCCACAGCCAGCATCTAATATAACTTTCTGGTCTGGATTAATGACTTGGTGATTTCTTAAATAATAGGGAGTAATTAAATTATGGAAATAAAGTAAGCTTAGCTGCTTTTTTGGGGAGCGGTCGATGGGAATTCTGGGATAGGGGCCAAAATCAAATTGTTGGCGAATTTTTTCTTGTAATTCAGCGGCGTTTGTATCCATAAGTAGGGAGTAGGGAGTAGAGAGTAGGGAATCGGGAGTCGGGAGTCGGGAGTCGGGGCGAGATTAATGGGATTGACCTTGGCCTTTGGGCCACGCTACGCGAATGGTCACGCGGGGTGCGTTCGCTTCTGAGCTGAATTCCTACAAGCTCAATTATTAAAAGCCTTCACAATCTTGAAGATAAGCTTCATGATAAGTTTATCAAAAATTTATAAAAAATGTCCAGATTGTTTGGTAGTATGACATAGGAAAATTAATCAGGGATTTAGATGGCTGAATTATCATCATCATTAGCTGTCACCAAAGGGATGGCTCAAAAATTAGCTATGACTACAGCATCAGCAGCATTGATGACTGTGGCAATGTCTAGTGCAGCCCAGGCAATTACACTAGTTAAAAATGTAGTTGTTAAGCCCCCCGTTGGTGAGGAACCTACTGCCCAACTTTGTCTTCCTTTTTGTGAAACTGGGGATTCCATTACCACAGATGTTGGGCGTAGAGTAGTAATTGAAAATAACATCGACAAGACCTTAACCAGTATCCTCTACACAATTCCTGCCGAAGAAGATGCAGCCTGGAGTAAGGAAAGTATTTCTGATATTTTCAGCGAACTCATCTTCTCTAAGGATATGAAAAAACTGTTGCTAACCTCAGGAAGTGTTGCTCCTGGTGAGGCAGTTCTTGCTTTTCGAGAAGCTGATCAAAATGTGACCTTTGACATTACCGTGTTTTATGACGGAGCCTCGGCTACCGTTCCTGAACCAACAACTGTATTAGGTCTATTAGCTGTAGGTGCCTTAACTGCTACGTCAGCTGTGAAGAAGAAGCTTTAGGTCTGATTTGGGGGAGTGTGGGGAGATGGGGAGATGGGGAGATAGGGAGATGGGGAGATAGGGAGATAGGGAGATAGGGAGGATAAATGCGATTGACCTTGGCCAAAAGGCCACGCTACGCGAATGGTCACGCGGGGCGCGATCGCTTCTTCAACTATTCTCCACTCCCTACTCCCGATTCCCGATTCCCGATTCCCTACTCCCTACTCCCTACTCCCTACTCCCTACTCCCTACTCCCTTCTAAAACTACCAAGGATTCCCCACAATAGTAAACCATGCCCAATAGTAAGGATGGGATAGTTTCTTATTACTGTTATCCTTAAGCATCTCGACTTGAGCTAGTCTTAAGGCTTCTGCTTTTCTAGGAACTATATTTAAATGGTCATAAAATGACTTCAGGAGTTTAAACGTTCCATTTTGAGGCACGGCTAACAAACTAGCTAAAACCGATTGCACTTTGGCTTGATAGGCAAATCCAGCAAATCCTAATTCATACTGTTCATTGCCAAGGGCGGTATCACAAGCACTTAAAACCAATAAATTTACCGGTGGTTGCTCTAATCCCAGGGTCTCAAATTTTCCTAATCCTAACCGTTTTTTTCCGAACTGAATGTAGGAATCACTAGCATTAGACCGAAATTTACCATGGGTTCCTAAATGAAGGATATTAAAAGATTTATGATTAATTTCATCCTGAAGATTAGCCACGGTAAAGTTGTCGTTTTCTAGGGCTTTAGCTGACCAAGTATCCACAAGATGCTGGATTAGTTTGGGCACATAGGGTAAGTCTCGATGCTGGTCAAATTTTGCTGTACCCATCGCCAGCACTGGCGCATTTCTGACATCGGTATAGTGGGTATCGGTCAAGCTCAAACTAGGGACTAAACCAACACTGTATTTTTCCACAATAAAGCTTTTGCCATCATGGAGTGCTGCTAAGGGGAGAGACTGCAAGCTTTTATCCATCACAAACACCAAGTTATTGATGTTTTGTTCATCTAATGTCTTCTGGAGGGGTTTAATCAGTAATTGATAGAGTTGTTGAGATTTAGCTAAGTCTTCTGGTCGAAACACCCCTGCTCTGGGAGATGCTACACTATCCCGGAATGATTCAGCTAAGGCTAACACTTGCTCCCGGCTGGTATTAGCAATCCGTTTGTAGATCATGTTGCCTTGGCTAGTTACCAATACCAGTTCCAACGGAGCATTAGGCTTTGGCTCTACAATTACATTGGGATTGATGTTGAGGAATTCGGTTTTCAAGACAACGTCTCGTCCTGGTAAATTTCCATAATTCCGAAAAAAGACATAGATCAGTGCCGGTCTAGCATCGGTAACTTGTTCAATTTCCTTGAGTTCTGTTTGAATGTCTTTTGCTGTTTTAATTTCAGGAACAGATGACTCCCCTTGACCGGTGGCTTCGGTGGCTTGACTGGTGGCTTGACCGGTGACTTGACTGGTAAAATAATCCTCTAGTTGATAGACTAGCATTTCTTTGGACAATGCTTCAGTTTCTTCTATCATCACTGTTGGGAGTATTTCCTGTGGTAACTCAGGTAAATCTGGCTCACTATTGGTTACTTCAGTATTACTAGTATTATTACTAGTATTAGGAGATGACTGAGTAATTAGCTGAGTAATCAGTTGAATCTGACTGGTAAAATTCCCCTGAGTATAGGACTCCAGAAACCGTTGCGTTGGCAAAATAGCATTGTCGATGCCAGTGGTAATGGCTCCAGCAGTACCATTGAGGGTAGCATCCCCTACGGTAAAGGGTATGGAACTAGCTCCGCCATTATGTCGGATGATGACCGACCCTCCTGCCACTCCGCCGCTAGTGGAAATACTAGCTGTGCTCTGATTGCGATCGCTAAAAGTATCGGTAGCTCGGAAAAATCGACCAGCGGTAATATCAACATTACCACCACTACCGTTTTCTCCCCCTTGAGCATTAATCGCCCTGACTTCCACATCCCCAATCGGGTCGATTAGCACATTTCCGCCATCCCCAAAACTACCGCTAGTATTAATTACGCCAGTCTTGATGGTAGTAAAGGCATTGATAACCAGATCACCCCCACTAATACCAAAAGTGTTTAGGTTGTCGGTGAATACCTCTCCATTGCTAGCGGTAAGCTTAATATCGGAGCCATTGGTGATAATGTTCCCAACTGCAATGCTTTGATTGGCCTCTAGAGTAATGGAAGCATTGTCTATGCCTTGAATTGTGCCATTGCCAATGATGGCACCTGACCCGGCTGGGGCTTGAATGGTTACTGGGTCTTGGAAAGTGACCCCAGTTTCAGCAATGGTGATGTTAGCGCTACTGTTAGGATTACCGATAGTGATAGCAGTAAAGCCATCTTGCAGGAGGTTGATTTCTTGGGAAGTTAGTGCTAAGGTTGATGAATTGCCGGTATCACTGCCACCAATTGCGATCGCTTGATCAGCGCTGAATGGTTCTAACGTAATGGTGGCATTCCCTTGGACTGTACCGTTAAGGTTAATTTCATCAGCAGTTAGGGTAATATCTCCTAGGGGAATAGTGCTGCCCACTGCCTGATTCAACTCAATGGTGCCAGTGCCAGCATTAACACTCAGGTCTTGATTACCGTCAACAGTGCCATCAAAAGTGATGTTACCGCTAGTGCTGCTGATGATAGCGCTAATATTAGCACTAGTATTACCAAGATTAAGGGGTTTGAGGAAACTAATGTTACCACTGCCAGATGTCACACTGCTATTGAGATTGATTTGATTAGTGTTGAATTCCCCAATTGAGATATTGCCTGAGCCCTGAGCACGGATGGGTTGATCAATAGTGATAGCACCAGGTATATCTTGTCCGAGACTAATGTTGCCATTATTAGCAGCGCTAATCCCATTCACACCAGCCACGGTAGTAATCACAGCATTGGGGTGTTGGAGGTTAAGGATAATATCGCCACTGTTGCGGGTAATAGCAGCAATATTTTTGACTTGAACATCTATACCATTAGCATCGGCGTAGCTAAATCCATTTTCAGCATCGAATAAAACTGCCCCTTGTTCCCCATCAATGGTTACTTCAGTCCCCAGATTATCAAAGATGGTACCAGCAGAGATAAATTGAGCTGTCTGATTATTAGCGAGTTGGACAGCAGGATTGGTGTCAGTGCTGAGAAAGTGAATATCCCCGCCTCTGACAATAACATTGAGATTGGCCTGACTCAGGTCAAAGTTGCGGATTCTTACATCACCGGTAAATTCAGGATTGCCAATGGTTAAGGTACCGGAAGTGCCTAGAGCGAGATTATTGAGCAAATTCGCTGTGGTGATTTGGAAGGTGCCACCAGCATCTTTCCCTATGCCCAAAGTAGTATTAGGGTCTTTTGGTTGGATAGTGATGCTTTCAGCCATCAACTGGGAAATCACTTCAATCCCGCCAGCGGTAATCAAAACATCTTTAATTTTACTGACTTGTAAGGGTTGGTCGGGATTGCCGAGACTGACTTGACCATCGGTATCAATAACTAGAGTGCTGGGGCTGTTGATGGGATTTTTGATAGTAATGTTACCGTTAGTAGCTGTGATTGCGATCGCTCCCCCATTGCCCGATGCGGAATCAGCATTGATACCGCTACCCCCACTATTGATGAAGGTATCACCACCTCTGGTAATTAAAGTAACATTACCAGCACTCTCCCCACCCAATGAATCGATGCTAGGAATTTGAATAGTAGGTTGATTTGTAGGTAATTTACTATTGCCATCAGCAATCAGGGTAATATCCCCTCCGCTACCAGTATTATTGCTGGAAGTATCCAAGCGATTATTCTTAGTGACTTCGATAGTGCTGCGAGAGTCAATCAGGATTTGTGGGGAATTAGGATTATCATTACTATTACTTAAACCACCGGTCTTAATGGTGTCAACTTGAATTGCACCAGTGGTTAATGCAGTATTAGGCAGATACTGATTGGTTAACCTGACCAATCCATCCCGAGCTACGGTAATATCGCTAACTTTGATATCTGCACTGGTGAAATTACTGATAACAGTATTACTAAAATCAGGAACAAGATTACCTGAGGTGTTTCCTGGAATTCCTCCTAGTTGTGTCCAATCAATCCCAGCTCTAATATCTAAGGTGGGCTGATTAGCACCATCAATCACCAAATTGCTTTGGTCAGAGACAGTGACATTAGCGAGATTAGCCAGAAAAGGATCGGAGTTGGTGGGACTAATCTTAGGATTAGGGTCATCACTAGGATTAATCGCAATCTCGCCTAAGGTAACACTACCCCCTGCTAAAATATGTAAGGAAGCGCCTTGGTAGTTGCCTAGACTGACATCACCATTTGCTAGAATGATGGAATCATCAGGACTAATCCAATTCCCTGGACTACCATCTAATTGCTCGATCCGAAAACTAGCCCCTGTTTGATAGCGAGTACTTCCTTGTATGGGATTAGCGGAACGCAGTACCATGTTTCCACCAGAGAAGAAACCGCTAGCCTGATTATTGAAGGTTGAAATCTCGATGGCTTGATTCCCCTGGATGGATAAATTGCCGAGGGCTTCAGCAATAAAGGGGCGCGCTAGAGTATCATGCGATCGCACTGTATTGCCAGCCAACAGATTCAAATCCCCAGTAGTAAATAGCTGGCTTTCGACTAAAGTCAGATTATTAGCAGCTGAGAGTGTAGCAGTCTCAGCGTTTACCTCCCGAGCCACCACATCACCCCTTTCTATTGGTAAACCAGAATCCGCAAGCTCTACTTTCCCATCTGGCTTCACCACAATCGGTGTCTGTAACCCTTCAACTCCCGCGGTCAACAAGGTTGGTAAATCCTGAGGTGTAAATGGTAGCTGCTCCCCATCAGCATCCGTTGGTAATTCAATTTCTATACTTAATAGGTGTCCTGGTTGGCTAATCCTAACTAAATTAGCACCATCTACAGCAGCCAGAGTAACCGTTCCGTTGGGAGCACTTACGTTTCCAGTAGTAATCACACTACCGCCGATTACGGTTAAATTATTCCCCTCTAGTACTTCCAGCTTACCAGCATTAATAATACTCCCTGGTTGATTCGAGTCAAAGGCCAAAGTCTTCGGATTACCGATTAAAGTTTGATAGTCATTTGACCCAAAGCTAGTGAACCAATTGTCTTCACCAAACCCAATCCGATTCGCTGTTGTTACGGTCAAATCACCTGGGACATTCAACCGAGCATTAGCACCAAACACCCATCCCGCTGGATTCATTAAAACTAAATTTGAGTTACCGCCAACAACCCGAATTAACCCGTCAACAATTGACGCTTCACCTCCAATCACCCGAGCGAAAATATTACGAATTTGGGGATTAGACAGAAACGTAACTGTCTGTTCTGCATTCAGACCAAGTTTTTCAAAACTATGGAATAAATTTGATCCATCTCCGGAAAATGTACCGCCGTCAACCGTCAAATCATTACCATCAATTGTAATACTAGTGACCGTTCCATCTGCGGCTGGTATAATAGAATCAGCCTTAGCAACATGGACAGGATATAGTATTGCTATACCTAAATAAATTTCTCCAACTAGAGAAAAAATTTTCCACAACCAGTTACTATGCCACCCAACAGCTTTCACGATTATATGCTCCCACTCAACCAATAACCTACACCAATCACCTCAAGTAATCATAACTTAGTTAATCCCTACTTAATCGCTATTTAATTGCTAATTAATACCACCACCTTAGGACAGTTAACTTGATAAATTTGAATTTATCAAGCAAGATAGTCACAGGTCATAATTATTAGTCAGTTACTAAATTTAGCGAAGTGCCGAAATTGTCATATTACTTACTTGTAATATTAATTGGTTAAAACAATCCGCCTCCCTTGTTTACTTCCTTTATTGGCGTGCTTGGCATTTTCGCGATTGATCAAACACCCCCCTTGCTCAAATCTTACCATCATCAGACTGGTGCGAATACTATCCAACCTATCACTACATCAACCAAACTCGTAATCAGGGAAGGGATATAACTTATGGGTAACTTATGGGTAACTTATGGGTTGATCAGGGGAAGGATTGATTGGTTTTGGTTAATACAATCAATAGGTAATTGACATCTGCATTATATTAATAAAATACCAACAATCAACTTTGTATCCCACTTTCCGCAGGTAGGGATCACATGCAGATAATTTTCCTACCCCCTTTGAGCACGAAATCAAGCCAAGAGGTAATATTTACGGCAAGGAGCACCCAAGAACTGAAGAATCCACAATCGTTCAGANAGGGAATAGGGAGTAGGGAGCAAGGGGTAGGGAGTAGGGAGTGGGGAGTAGGGAGGAGGGAGTAGGGAGTAGGGAGTAGGGAGTAGGGAGTAGGGAGTAGGGAGTAGGGAGTAGGGAGTAGGGAGTCGGGAGTAGGGAGTCGGGAGTAGGGAGTCGGGAGTAGGGAGTAGGGAGTAGGGAGTAGGGAGTAGGGAGTAGGCAAGAGGCAATAGGCAAGAGGCAAGAGGCAATAGGCAATAGGCAATAGGCAATAGGCAATAGGCAATAGGCAATAGGCAAGAGGCAATAGGCAAGAGGGAAAAAAGAATGTGTACCTCATAGCTATGATAAACGCTATATAAATAGGTTATGAACAATCTTGCTGATTTCTCATAACACCAAAAAATCCTCCAAGCTCTTTCATACTGCTCCCTGCTCCCTGCTCCCTGCTCCCTTTTGCCATCAATCCTATGTTCACAACCCAGATACAAACCCTATATGTTGCAGATTTTGTTGGAGTTGAGGCAAACTAAATTGAGAGAGATTTATTTGATGGTGGGAAAAGCGCTGCAATTTTTCGGGGTGATTAAGACACCATTGCAAGGTTTGAGAAATCGCTTCTCCTGAAACCTCTGGTAAGATCGACCCATTCTCTTGATCTTTCACCACTTCTCCACAATATCGGGACACTATCAGGGGTAATTTCCAAGCTTGAGCTTCTAGTTGAGTTAAACCAAAGCCATCGGAAAGGGTAGGGAAGAGAAATACATCTGCTTGTTGATAATACTGGCTGGTGGCACTGCGGGGAACGGAACCAATCCAGCGCACATTTGGCAAGTTTTGTTGGGCTGGGGTGAGGGTAATCCCTACGGATCCTACAATCTGAAATTCAATGGGTTCGTTTTGTAATAATCTAGCTGCTTCCAGCAGGGGAAAGATACCTTTACGTAGGATAACTTGTCCGAGGAATAGCACTCTGAGGGGACGCTGAGGGGAAAAGTGTTCTGGATAGGTGCGCACAAACCCTTGAGATTGGGTAGGTGCTTGGTAAGCTAAGGGAATTACGGCAATTTTCTCTGAGGGTACCCCAACTTGTTGTAGGGCTTGGCTAGACCAGGTGGAGTTAACTAAAATCCGGTCTGCCAAATGACATTCTTTTTGCCAGTTAGTCCAATAGTCTGGGGGTGCTGGTTGCCAGGTTGATTGATAATGGGGATATTGGCGGTGGGCTTGGGCAACAATTTTTTCTTCGACAATTCCTGGATCTATTTGTCCGAGGACAGTGCGCCACCCTTGAGCTTTGGCAAATTGTAATAGATCTAAGGCTGCGTAGCTGTAAGTAAAGAGGATGGGAGGTTTATTAAATTTTGGAGCAATTTTTGCCAGATAGTTGACAGCGTTTTGTTGAAACCAGTGATTACGGGCAATAATTTGTTCCCAACCACGCACTTTTTGCAGACGTTGCTGGATTTCTAGCTGAATCAAGGAATTGGTAAAGGCGTGAGTGGATGCTTGAGCAAGATCTGGGTGGAAGCGATCGCGTAAACTGGTGAGTAGGTTTTTGGGTAGATAGTTGAGGGGAGATTGGGGGGTAATCCAAGCGTCTGTGATTAGGTGAGATAGATTACCTTGCTGATGTAGGGATCTGGGGATTGCGTAATGTTCTCTTGCTCCGATTTGACAGCAGATCCACTGATGAGATTGTTTAAACACAATTTTAATTATTATCTAATTGGTATTTTTTACAGGATCCATGGGTGGTAATGTAAGTGATAGTCTAACTCTGGATTTCTCTTCTTGATAAATCTAGCGGGATTACCTGCCACAACGGTTTAGGGTTCCACATCTTTAGTGACTACTGACCCTGCACCAATTACCGCACCTTCTCCTATTTTTACTGAAGGTAAAATAATAGCTCGATAGGCAATCCAAACGCGATCGCCAATAATGACATCTCCACCTCGATCGGCAAAACTAGGGGATTGGGGATTATGTCCTAAGGTTAAAATTGTTGCCTCTGAACCAATAGAAACATCGTTACCAGTGTGAATTTGATAATGGCGACCATCCAATAAACAACCAAAGTTAATTACGTTGCGATCGCCTAAATAGACTTTACGCCCGTTAAGAAAGCGACAGCCCATTTGAACCGATGTTTCCTTTCCTAGCCTGGCTAAATATGCCTTGAGGTAAGCAATGCGGATTTTACGGGAGGGACAGTTACTAAGCCAATGGTTGTAGTGATAGTTGAGCAAACTACCTGCAATAATTTTAGGATTCACTGATTAGGACTTATAGGCAGATTTGTTTAAGTTTTTAAAACACTAAGAACAATCTGGGCATTTTCCTGCCAAGAATTGTCCCGAAAATACTCTTCCCAGCAAGGTTTAACTGGCGTTTCCAGCCATGACTTTAAGCCCTCGACAATTGCTGTTACACTATTAGGTTCAACCCACAACCCCAGTTGATATTTTTGCACTACCTCTTTCAAAGGTCCTTCTCCACTAGAAGCCAAGCAAAGTTTATGATGGTGAGTTGCCAAGCTTAACACACCACTAGCAGAGCGAAATGTCTGATCATAAGTCAATAAAACTAAATCACTCATGTCAAACAAATTAGGTATTTTACCTTCAGGAATAAAGCCAATCTGCCAGCGACAGCGATCCGCTACACCTAATTCCTCAGCTAATTCTTGATAACGACGAGCAAGTTGTTGACTAGAAGACTGTTCTTTTCCTGCAACTACTAAATATACATCAGGGACACGAGCCATTGCCTCAATTACCAGGTCAAGGTTTTTGTTCGGACGAATATGCCCAAAGGACAACATCACCTTAGCCTCTGGAGGTAGATCAAGTGAGTTGCATGTTTTTTCCCTAGATTGATTTGCTGGGGGCAATTCATAAATACCGTGGGGAATTACGGTTGTGCGCAATTGAGGCATAGGGCGAACCGTATCCAAATCAATTGCTTCATGAACAAATGCCTCCCGCAGAAACGAATAGCCTGCTGCAATAGAGCAACGATGCCACCATTGAGGCCCCAGGACAAAATCTCGCACGGGATCGTGAACTACTGCACCGAATATTACTCCCCGATTGGCTAATTGCCTCAGGCGATGGGCCCACAAGGGCGCAAGGTATTCCAGGTAAGAACCCATTAAGACGTGACAAAACCGATTTTCTTCAATAAAACGGGTTAATCTAGCAATATTGGTGAGCAGATTATAGGAAAGATAGCCTGCTTTAAGAACCTTGGGCATTCGTTTATGCACCCCAGGACTTGCCGTGGTATCATCCAAAATAGGTACAATCTCATAGGCTTCTCCCCTACCTACAGGATAGTTGGGCGTAGTCAGTAACGTTACCTCTGCACCAGCAGATACAAGGGCATTAGCTTGGTAATGGGCATAGTCAGCTAGTCCTCCATAGCTGGCAGGAGAATAGTATAAAATCCTCATGAAATTAGTTAGCTTTGAGCAAGTTATGTTAGATAATTCAAGAGCAATATAATTAACAAATATCCATGCGAAACATAAAATCAGAGCTTTTTTAAAATGTACGTATACTCATCATAATAAAGATCTCTCGTTTGAAAACGATAGTCTTTCCATAGACTGAATAAAAGCTTCCTTAGGCTTCTGAATTTACTTCCTAGCGGCTTAGGATAGATTGATTTTTCAAATTCAAAATCATATCTTCTGCAAAGCTCATTGATACAGGATGGTGTTATCCAGTTAACGTGCTCCATATTGACTGGCACTAATTTATACTTTGTTCGCCATTGATTAAAGCTTTTGCCAAAGGGATTAGGTGTTGATATTAGTAGCTTTCCACCTGGTTTTAAAGAACCATGGCAGAACTTAAAAAATAATCCTAAATCTGAAACATGCTCAATTACATGGCCTGCATAAATTATATCGAAATAATTTTCTTTGATTGGTTTTCCACAGGCATCTGCAGCGATAAGGTTATCAAATCCGAACTTAACTTTACACTCTTCTACTAATTCGGAATTTAAATCTAGTCCCCATACTTCTTTTCCAGCAGCTTTTTTTCTTAATTTTCCATGAAACCAGGTATCTTTGTTAATATAGTCAAGTGTATGTTCAACAAAACCAATATCTAAAATATTTTCAAACTGACTGATGTAAGAATATAGAAAATCATTTCTATACTGAAATACAAATTTAGATATATTATCGTAAAATTTTTTCCACTCTTGATGTGTATAACCTTGATTGGGATCGAGTGAATATTGAGTCCAATTGAACATATCTAATGATCGCTTTTTATAGTACGATAGGGTGGTAGTGGTAATTTATTTATTGAAATCAAAAATTAAAAGGTTCAAAAGATTCGGAATCATAAGCTGGTTGTATCAAAGCTGCTAAGTTAGATATCGCTTGTCTTAAAACAGATTTTGCAGGTCGGTATATTAAGCGTTTTAGTGGAAACATTTTAGAAACCTCAATTGTATTTTTAGCTTTATATTAAGATAAATCACCACTCCAGGTAAGGGTATAAAAACTCTGCTGAGGAACTTCAGAATCAATGGTATTAATTGAACTAATTTTTTTAGCTAAAACCATTAAAAAAGTAGGTTGATTATTTCTGAAAACGGCCTGTTTTCTTACTTTATCTGGATCTACAACAGAAAACCAAGTGACATTATTCTTGTGCCAGTCATCTTCTACAATGAATACTTTCTCTATTTGAAAGCCATTGTTTTTAGAAAAACATCTGAATAAAATTTCTGGACTAAATTGATAAAAACCATGTCCTGGAAAATTATTACAAGGTGTTATTGACATGAAATTTCCACCCACATTAACCATATCCATACAGTTTTTTAATGCAATAGAAAAATTAAATATATGTTCTAAAGATCCGCCATATAAAACAACTGAATATTTATTTTTATAGCAATCTGGTAGCGGTAAATTCATGTCATGAACATAAGTGCAATTTTCATAATCTGAGTAATCAAAAGAATCAATAATACTCGCACCAATGTGCAGAAAAAAACCATCGGCCTATCCTCCATGTTTTTGAAATATTTCCTGTAAGTACTTTTCAAATACTTCTTGACCAAACAAGGAGAAATTATTCTTAAGCTCACAGGAATCTAAATGTAACCCCTGCCTACCTATAGTAGCTGTATGATCGAAATCAACTCCTTGTGATTTAGCATATAGTAAAAACTTAGTACCGTGTCTATCTAGTCCCATCTTACTTACCTCAATATGTAAATTAAATAAATTATAAATTTAAGCTATATTCTTTTGAAGAATCGTTGTAACTTATTATAAGTATTTGTCTTTAATAAGATAATATTATTAATGGCTTTTTTTATATAAAAAATGTAATTTATTATAGATACAAAACTTACCATTATTTGTTTATTTCTTCCTTGAAAATGAAGTGTAAAAAATTTAATAATTTTTCCCGATAATTTATGTTTTCCATATGGAATATATTGCTGCCAATTAATCAACTTTAAACCATCTGATTTGAGTTGATAACCACCTGCATCTGAATCAATACGCTCATCAAATGTGCAGAGCTTTGAATTAATTAACATCGGTTTAAAAAGGGTCGCAATCTTATCAGGATTACTGAGGGTAAATTTATGGAAAAACGTCATATCGGAAATGCCACCGCATCCCGCTTCAGCGATAAAATTTTCATGATGACACCGTAACCATTGCCTCAAATCTTCCTCATCATAGTGTCGGCGAATAAAACTACAGAATTCACCTAACAAATTCGGCTGATTTATAAAATTTGTATGGGCTGAATAAAACACCATCGTCATGCCAAATTTAGACAAGTTCTGGGCTGGCTCATCTAATGAATCGTACACTAAAATATCGGAATCCAGATAGACACACCGACCAATATCTGAATTCTGTGTTAAAAATTCATGGAGAATGAACCATCGAGCAATGCAAAATCTCTCAAATTCTTCACCGTTTGTACTCAGATGGATATAGTTCTTCAAAGATAACTGAGCGCTTTGGGTATAGTTCTTTGTGTAGTAGTGCTCAATGCCTAGTAACCAGATGAAATGGGCATTTGCCTTATCACCTAATAGTATAATTCGAGAGTTTGGATTGGTCTGTTTGGCATGCCAAACTGCATAAAAAAGACAGTCAGCATTACCATGGTGGATAAAAATGATTGGAATGCTCATTATAGCGGTTTTTAAGCTAGTAAGGTACAAGTTTTTTGGTTTTAGGGAGCAGGGAACAGGGAGCAGGGAGGAAGGAGAAGGTAGCAGTAAAGTCAGAAGAGGGAAGAGGTAAAAAATTCTGTGTACTTCATTAGGCTAAAAACCGCTATAGTCTCAAAGCAAAGCCTCTAAAGGTTTATGCAAACGACGACGACAGTCTTGACAGTGTTTAGCACCATGTAAATACCCTTTGACATAGCCCCATAATGCCCACAGTTTTGCAAGATAATGGAAAGCTATCAGATGAAATAGTGCAAATGAGACTCCTAACTGAGCCAGTTGTTGAGCCTTGGGGCTAAATTTTAATATGCGATGGCTAATGGATATTAGGCTAAAAAGCAGCCCTACAAGAGTTAGATAGGATAAAGGCGTGTCAAGGAGGAGCAGACTTACGCTGGCTACACCTAGAACTTCAAGCAATAATCTGCCCCCCACTAAGACAAAGTAGTTATTGCGGGTCATGGCTTCTCCATCACCGAAGAAGTTGCGCTTCTCTTCTTTGAGATATTGCTGTAAGCGCTCAAATCTGTGCCAATAGCAGCGCACGATAGGTGCTGCAGCTGACTTAATGCAATGCTTTTTAATTAAGTAGTCAAAAACTGTGTCGTCAGCTGCCAGCGTCAGATCTTCTGGGTAACCTCCAACGTTTTCCCATGCCTGTTTGCGATATGCAACTGAGCGCGATGTTGCATTTGCTTCAGGCGTTGCAATAAAAACATGCCCTCGCAGCACTAACTCAGTTTTAGCCCAGGGTGTATGAACTGAGTCGGGCTTAACAGACCAGCTACCAACTACATAATCAACACTAGAGTCAGCTTCTAGCGGAGCAACGAGTTCTTGAAGCCATTCCGGATCCCACTCACAGCCAATATCAGTGGAAATGATAAGGTCATGTTTTGCATATTGAATGGCTAAATTGCGTCCTCTAGCCACATTGCAACCTACATCTTGATAGCATCGCAAAGGGATAGTTCCTTGCTCAGCATAGGTTTGCATTAACTCCCACGAACCATCGGAAGAACCACCATCAACAATAACAATTTCCTTAGGGTAGCGTGTTTGTTTTTCCATTTGTTGAAAAAACAACTTGAGACCCTCACGATCGTTTAAGACAGTTGAAACAAGAGAAGTCATTATGAATCTAATTCTCGACAAACAGATACCCAAAGTTCAATATTACGAGCAACATTTGAGAAATATTGCTCAAGTGCTGCGTCCCATAAAAAGCCTTTCTGTCTATGGCTCCACTCCATGATCCATGAAGCTAAACATACGGCAGCTTCGCTATAGGTTGTGGCTGTAGGTAACGGTTTCTCTAATAGTGGTAACATATCGTCAATTACCACCATGCCTGCTAGTTCATTCCAGAGATCTTTGTAGAGATTGTGAAATGAACGACGATGCTCTACTACAGGACTACCTATGCGTACTCGATGGCCGACAGCTTGGGCACATTTCTGAACAAAGAAACCACTAAAAATATCACCAAAGCGGTCGAGCTTCATTCCTCCAACTGGATGCCCCATCTTCACATAATAGTAAGCTGGAATTGCATCTCGAATTAACGCAGTATTTTGGGTATTTATAGGCATTAGTGTTTCTGGAGCTAGAAGCACACTTTGGCTAAATTGGGCTTCTGCCGCACATCCAGTGACTAAGCGGGTAGCTGCATCCACATCAGGATCTCCAGACCATAGACCAGCATTAATGCTAACTAGACCAGTACTAGAGGTCGTATCAATGTTGCTACAGCGAGGATCACGTCGCTTGTAGGGAAAACCACGGGCATACACAGTGCCGCTGACACCTTGGCGTTCACAGTTAACATCCATCATGGTGCAGAGGTTGAACCACTGTTGATAGCCAGTCGCTGTCGGTAAGGTAGTCTGTTTGCCAACATGTTGATGACCTTCTAAAAATGGCCAATCAGCCCGAGGATAGTTGTCATCATCAATGGCAATAATGGCATCACAGCGATCGCGGTAGGCCATTAGAAACCCTACATTCCGACGGTTATCAGTTTTCCAAGGAATCTCAGCTGCTAGTTCTGGAAATGGAGCTAAAAATTTATTCTGTTCTTCTTGGCCGAGATAAAACCAAGGCAACCCCTCCCCCTGATACTTTTCGACTCGCTGACGACACTCAGGAGGTGTAGATAGATCGCCAACAATATAAAAGCGAACCTGATCAAGCTGGTTTCTTGCTTTGAAATGCTCGAAATATTCGTCGAGAAAGTTACCACTGTAGATAGTTGTTACTACAATTCCAAATATCATAAATAATTCACCTTAACTGTTGTGACTAAATTTTGTTGCCAATACATGATAGAAAGGAATCGATGCAATCCTAGTACTTCCCTTACCCTGAGTGAAAAAGACCTACAACCTTTTCGATTTGAGCATTCTTTGAGCCATTCCTTAGCGATTTTCATTGCTTCATGAGCAGTTGTGGCGTCATTTTGTAGTCGTGCCTTCAGATAAATATCTGAGTAGAGACGCATGAGACTTTCACAATGTTTTGCGGTTAGCGATCGCTGTTGTTGACTAAGAAACTCTATGTTAGCGGTAGTAATTGCCTTCATAGATTGAAACCATAAAGCCAGAACATCTGGCTGATTTCGGTTGTCTTCAATTTCTTGGCGATAGAGTGCACCAGCGCTAGCAGTATATGCTACCGAGAATGTAGAAGTAAGGCGAAACCAAAAGGCTGTGTCTTCACTCATATAACGGTCAAGCGCTTCAACCCAAATAAATGGTGTATGCAAAATATCTCGCCTAACTATTGCTGAATGCACTGCCCAGGAAGCAAAGGCAATTGCTCCATCAGGAAAGCCAGAAGCTGTTGAACCATAGCCAGCAGGTGCTTTCAAGGTGCGCTGTTGTGGATTTGAATTAGTATATTCTTGCCAATGTCCGGCAATGATAGCTGCGTCAGGATGATCCTCAACAGGCGACAATAAATTTTCTAAATGAGTCGATTCTATCGTGTCGTCAGCATCTAGAAATAAGACCCAGGTTCCTGTTGCATGCCTTAACCCCACGTTGCGAGGTGCTCCAGGCCCACCTGTACGTTTAGGACATGAAATAAGATGGATTCTCGGGTCACAATATTTTTGGACGATTTCTAAGCCGTTATCTGTAGAGTTATTATCTACGACCCACAGTTCCCAATCAGTAATGGTTTGTGCAAGGACAGAATTGATCGCTGCACCTATATAAGGGGCTTTATTGTAAAGAGGGACAATAATACTAACATCAGGCATAGTTTCAAAAACTGAATTAGTTTCATTCACCAGTTTTGTTATAATTTTGGCATCTTTAAATAAAAACCAAATCGCTAATTGCCTTACAAAAAGCTTCTTGAATTACTAATGGATTAAACTGTTTTTGAGCAGCCAGGCAAGTCTGCTTAGCATAATGCTTGCGGAACTCAGCAGTTCTCTGGAGTTTTTCAAGGGCTGAAACTAATTCAGCTGGATTTTCCCTAGTCACACAGATGGCCTTATTACCTTCCTTAGCCCAACGCACCGCCGAAGCATACTCTGGTCCCCAAATCACAATCGGTTTACAAAATTGAGCATATTCAGGCAATTTAGAAGGAAAACTCGTTTCCATGCGCCGCCTCATAGCAGGATCAAAACTCATGGTCACCAAACAAGCATCGGCTGAACTTAGCCACTGGTTCAACTCAGATCTGGGTGCAAAGTCTAGCCACAAACCGCGCTCTCGCATTTCCTTTTGAACATCTGCCGACCAATTAGGGTTTTTTCCCCGAAGCTGTACCTGTAAACTAGGATGATCTTTAACTCCCTGCAACAACTCCCCTAACATTGGGCCATATTCATAGAGATTTCCAGAATACACAACTCGCAAGGGACGAGATTTATCGACTATGGAATTATTAGATCTTGGTTCAGATGGTAGAGAAGCTGGAATGGGATAAAGAATTTGACTATTGGGATGCGAACCTAAAGCGTTTTGCATGCCTTCACTGACGCAAAGTACCAAGTCTGAGCTATCATGAAGCTGCTGGAAACGCCGTGCGATTAGTTGCCGAAAAGGGGCATGAACAATAGGTAAATCTGGCCACCAGTCATGGAAAATAGTTACTAGGGGCAAGCCATGTTTTTTGGCAAAGCGCAAAGCCGCCCAGCAGCCATCACCATGAGCAACAGTGAGCACAATTGCTTTTTGGCTTGATAGTTGGTGAGAATGGCACAGGGGATCCCAACTGCGACCATGAGTGAGAACATTTAAATTGTTGCCCCAGGTATGAAATCGAGTGCGATTCAGCCTTTTTACTAATCTTGTTGGTAAGTCTTGGGGATTGGGCACCACTGAAACCTTCCACCCATCTAGCTGACTTAGATGGCGGTGCAGTAGGATTTCTCCTGCACTAGTTGGCGCAGGTTGTACGGAAGAGATGACAATAATCTCCGGCTTAATAAGGGATTTACAAGTTACCATACTGGTATGTTGGTTTTGAGTATTAGAGAGCAACGTCGGGCTATTAAACGGCATTTGCAGCAAAATCCGAGCTTAAAGTCTCGGTTGGAAGAAGCAATGATAAATGGCTATGAAGCATGTGTTGATTTGGCTTTACGAGAAAGCGATTTACAATTGCGAAGGTTTCCAGAACGTTGTCTTTACTCGTTTGAAGAGATTATTAAGGATAGTTTTTTTTACGATACTAGCCAAGATTGGTAAAATTAGCTTGTTGGTTTACTTAGCCGATCCTTGCTTTCCTCTAAGATTGAACGGTATAGATTTATGTGTCTCTCAGTTTGAAGTTTTGAAGAATACTCTGCAACCGCCACTTTTCGGCACTGTTGACTCATGTACTCACGCAAATTGTGATCTGTTAGGAGTTGAATAATACCGTTACAGAAATCTTCAACATTCTCAGGTTCTGCTAAATACCCGGTGGTTCCTGGTCGTACCAAATCAGGAACACCACCTACTTTAAAACTAACTGTAGGAGTACCACAAGCCATAGCTTCTAGGGCTACTAACCCAAAAGCATCAGCACGAGTGGGAAATAAAAATAGATCAGCAGCAGAATAAGCTATTGCTTTAAGGTGATCACTACTAACAAAACCTAAGTTTTGTGTTTGTATACCAACTGATTCACTGATTACTTCACCTCCATCTCCTAAAGTCAGCAGTACTATTTCCCCTTTGAGAGATTGAGGTAAACTTGAAAGTGCTTTAAGTAGAAGGTCTCCTCCTTTACGAGAGTTGGTTAGATTTTGCGCCCCAAACATCAAAACCTTCTTGTTAGTAGGTAATCCCAATAAGGAGCGACATTGTTTAGTATCAAAGGGCTGATAAGCTTCTATATCTACACCAAGAGGAATATAGTGAACTGGTATATGACTAAGTATGCTTTGTTTTGCTTGTGCAGCGTTCCATTGGCTAGTAGCAATAATTGCAGCTAAATTAGATCGCCGATAGCTCCACTGTTTAAGTTTCCACTCAATCGCAGTAGCGTCCCTTGTTATAGCAGGATCTGTGTCTAGATAAGGACATGAACCACATCCGCTCTGCCAACGTTTACAATCAAAACTATAGGCACAGTGTCCTGTAAAACTCCACATGTCATGCAGTGTTAACACGGCTGGCTTGTTACGAGTAATACTAGGCAAAGCCAGATAGTTGAGATAACCAGTATGCAGATTATGAAAGTGGAGGACATCGGCATTTTCATAAAATGGATGTTGGCAAATTTCTGCACTGTTAGTTATATAAATATTATTTAAACCAAAAGCTGTCGTGAGTTTACGAAGCTGATCATCTATCTTACCCCGAGGAGGAACTTTAGCTACGCGACTGCTATTAGTGATTGCAGAATCAACCAAAAATCTAGAGTCGATTTCATTTCTCAGTAGCCCTTGATGAATACGATAGGCTGCGATCGCAGCTCCACCTATTTTATCAGTTTGGTTAATATGAAGAATAGTCATTTAAATATCAAGGCTACCAATCGCCTTCACCATAAAACTCTGAAGCTATTGGTTCAGTTATATGTCTAATAGCTAAAATTTGTTCTTGCTCAAGAAATTGCTTCCAATCATAGACATGTTTATCACTGCGAAACCGTTTCACATGAGAGTTTAAATCTTGCTCTTCTGGTAATTCATTAATAGCGTGATGTTTAATTATCTGCTCTACATTGTCCGTAAATTCAAGATTCAAATCTTGGCACAAACTACGAAATCCCTCTAAAGGAGCAAGAGCTAAGTCTTCATAACGATAGAACAGCCAATTTGGATATTGCTTACGGTAACTAACTACCATTGCATAAATTGCTTTCCAAAAAACAGCTGCCCGTTGCCAAAGTGGCATTGTTTCATCTATTGCAGCAACAATTTCAGTTTCTAAATCAGATAATTTTTCGAGTAGTTTTGGCTGCTCAATAAAAACTGATTGAAACGAATGCATATGAGTTGGATCTTTTAATACACTCCAAACATAGGCAGCATAATGACGGATAATTACCACAACATCCATATCAAATTGTGTCGCTAACCACTCAGTAGAAAAAATTGCAATGGGGTCTTTTACTAAGGGACGAACTCCTAAAAAGCCAGGAAAATAATAACGAACTATTTTTGACGCTGTAGGACGTATTTTTACTTGATTAAGTGCAACCGATAGCTCTTGAATTAAGTTATTATCAATATTTATAAATTGCTTTAAATAATGATGAAAAAACTCTTGTTATTGTGGTGTGACGTAGTGAAACAAACGTGGTATTTTTTTACTATAAGTACCCTCGGCAATTGCCACATTAAATGGTTCGTGAATGTAGCGAACATAGGGAGAATAGGAAATTGTTTTGCCAATCCACGTAGAGCCTGAGCGGTTGCTACCTGTTACTAAAATAGGGCGATTTGAACGCATTATGGTAAACTAGAAAACTGTTTGATTTTTTGGTGTTCAACCTAATTGCATCAAGATTTTTTTGATAGTTGCTTTAGTCTTAAAAACTAAGTAAAAAAATCTTCCTTCAAAGGTCAGCCCATGCTGTCCGCAGAAGTGAAGAAAATCAATTCGTTCTTTTCTAGTTAATTGATTCTTTTTGAATAGGAATTTATAGCGTTGCTTATACTCTTTAAATGACTTTTGAAAGCATTCCAAGTTTTGAGATGAAAAATCATATTCTCGTGCTGCGTGAGTCCAACCGACTTCTTTTTCCTGCACTTCTAATATAAGCTGAGCGTGTGCTTTTGCCAGTAGGGTTGCTGGTTCTAACTCGGGTATAGCCTGCTCTAAGCAATCCATATACAAGTTAAATGGAATACGAAAAAGGAAAGGCGTATGTGTGGAGCGGGTAGCGCGATTGCCATCACTACCACTGTAGGTAAGCATCCGTAGCATTGCACCAAAATCTATGGCGCAGATGCCCAATTCTTGTGACAGTTCATAACAGAGAATTTTGGCACCGCCACCTAGCGCCAGAAACAATGTGTCAATTTTATTTTTTTGTACAAACTCCCATAGATCTTCTTTTATAAGATCGAGATTATCATTTAAATTATGACCATTCTTTCTAACCTGATGAAAAAATACGGTAGCAGATGGAGACCAATAATTTTGGGCGATTTTTCGATACTCCTGCTTTTCAAATATAATTTTTAGTAAACTTGCCTCTGCTCCTGCAATTCCTACACGGCGATGCTCACAATAGTTCTTGAATTCTGTTTCTATCCATGTCGGTAGAATGTATGATGTCTCTTTTGTGGGATTACACAATAGTTCATTATCTCGGTTTAACTTCAGTTGGGGTAAAAGTTGTTCATTAATCCAAAGAAGTTGATGGAAGTCTACATAATCCGCATTTTGGAAAGCCTGCAAAAATCTTGCTGAATAGCGAAGTCCGATACCCGGATTTCCGTATGGTTTTGTACCGCCGACTACTCCATCAGTAGTGTCCGCTTCGCCAGAGAAGCCATCTTGAGCGGCTAGGAGTAAGGTAAGATCCATGTCACCAAGACGAAGGAAAGAAAACGGACGGCTGTTCATCGCCTCGGTTATTCTTCGAGCTTCCTGCTTTCGTTGCTCCATCCATTGTAAGGGTTTGGAACAAAGAGGTTGGTGTTGCTTGAGGTTGAGGTTTTTAATATAGGTTTGGTGAAGGGACATTTAAGCACTCTTAAGTTCTCATATTTTATGATTTCAATAACTTTTTTTAAAAAAAAGTTATATTTTTGTGTCTATTTTAGATATAGTCATTGAAAGTTTTTAATCTAGCTTTTGTTTACAATAATGATATCTATAAATAAAATTATTATGCATCATATATTGATGTTTTTCTAGTAAATAATTTAAGTTGTGAAACATCAAGTCCAACTCTTCTTTGATCCTGTAGATTTTTGATGAGCGTTTTCTAGTATTCTGCTTCACCTGTTTAATCGAGATAATTTCATTTCCTGTTAGACAGTTGGGAGTTTCTCCAAAAACTGAATAGTAGTCTTTAAACTTAAATCCCTTTCCTGAAACTTTATTACTCAGTTGCATCCATATAGATGGAATACCAAATGCGTCTGCAATTATAAGTCCGTGGAGAGACGATGAAGCTATAGCTTCGCATCGAGTAATATCTGCAATGACTTCTTTTGGGTTACGTGTTACGTCAATCAATAATACATTTTTAGATTCTGCTTTGCTTAATGAAATAATTCTTTCATCTAATGCATCAACATAATGTGGTACTAAACCTAAATCGTACTGTTTTTAAGATTCTGCATAACAATTAGGTGCTAGCAGTCCAGGATCTCCTAAGGTAATTGTCTGAGAAGCAAAAACCCGCTTTCTAGTTAAATGACCTCTGACACCAATAATAGATGCACTAGTAAAACAGTTACTAGAAGATGAAAACATGAATCCAGAACCTAAAATTAGACCACTAAAGTTATACGATAACTTCTATAATATGCTGCCAATAGCAGTTGCATGATCTTCATTTGGTAAAGTATGTTCAACATCATATCCATAGTGTGAGAATATATCTCTGTTTAACTGATCGCCAAAATTTTTGATATTACAGTAATATAGCTTAATTGGAGGCATTTTTTTCGTTTAAGTGTTTTACATCCACTCAAAATAATTAGGATAGGGACATTTGAAAGATTTGTTTGCTGATTTAAGCTGCCACCTGACTACTTTGCAATTTCCAATAGCGTGCATAGCGCTCACCTTGATGCAGAAGCGACTTATGAGTACCGTGCTCCACAACCTCTCCCCGCTCTAGCACTAAGATTTGATCAGCCTCAGCAATGGTCGAAAGTCTATGGGCCACAACAATCACTGTTCGTTCTTTCTGGAACTGTTCCAATGCCTGCTGAATCAACTCTTTCTGCTGTTTGAACTTGGCAATTTAAGATGCCATAGTTTACGTTTTAAACTCACCTCCCATTCTCCAGTTAGCAGCCCTTTGGCTAGGTTATTAGAGATTGCCTTAAGCGTCAGGAGCAAAAGCTGCTTATATAACTTCATTAGTTCTGGAATAGCCATAGTTGCGATTGAACTATTCGGAAAGACTGGATAGTTTCGCTGAATGCCAAATCCTAAGTAGTTGAAAAGGTCTGGACTAGGGTTATCGATAAACCCAGCATTGACCAGATTTTGCTCTCCATGGCCAAGATATTCATCTTTAATTTGCTCGACCTGGAACTGAAAACTATTTCGAACATGATGTCTGTCTTTAAACGGGCGTGCTCGATGAATACCATGCAAATCAAAGATGATGAGGTCGCCCTTCTTTATTTCAAAGGTTCTGATATTCTGCTGATAGTGCGTCTGAACCCAGCGATCGCTGATATAAATCTCATCGTCATACTTTGATGACCAAAGGTGGGAACCCTCAATATACTGAAACGGGCTTAAATTTGGCTCGGAAAGATATATAAGAAATACCAGACATTGCATCTCGTGCTTACGCAAAAACTGACTACCTTGCAGCAGATTATTGTCTGTGTGCCACGGCATATGAAACCCTCGACGGGTCTGACAGAACCTGTGATTTATCAGCTGATATCCTGCTTGGAAATAGGCATTACAAACATCTAAAACCTGTTGAGACGTAATCAAATCTTAGGCTCGCTTCGACTTGGCCAGGCAATGGCTCAAAAACTTCTGATTTCCTGAACAAACCACACCTAGGTCATTTTTATTGATCAGAATCTCATCAAAGTCGATTTCTTCTAAGAGCCGGTCAGCCTCTATCTTATCTAATGCACTTTCTGCGAAGTAATAGCCCTTTTCTCTAAGAGAGCTGACAATTTCAGCAGTGGCAGTAATATTGAGAGTATTCCAAGAAATAACAATACACCAGAAATGTTGAATCTATTTCACGTCTGTACCTACATTTAGATACCTGACTGGGTGATCAGTAACCTGGTGAACTTGGTAGGGTGTGGGGTGTGGGCGAACGGGTGATTATAAAAATGATTATAAAAATCAAGGAGCTGAGGCGTTGCTTAATAATGGAATGATTTTAAGAGTTTTGTGGAATGGGCATCTTGCCTGTTCCTGGAGGTGCGCGAACGGGTCGCACCTTGAGCGAATTTAATTCTTAATGAGTCAAGCGCACCGAATATTTTCGGGCGGGCAGGATGCCCCTTACAAGGGTAGGTTTTTTACAAAGGGGCGAGTACGTACTTTTATTGTCTTGATGATTTTTAACGACAATAATGGTACATTTTCTTATACCCCACACCCCACACCTGATGTCAAAGTTAAAAACCTACCCTTATCAGCAACTCCCAACTCCCGATTCCCGACTGCCGACCCAAATGTAAAAAACCTAGCCTTGTAAGCTCCCCACTCCCCACTCCCTGATCAATTTTAGGGTCAAGAATCAAACAGCCCTGCTTCAAGCTACTGCCTTAAACTGCCACCTGGCTACTCTGCAACTTCCAATAGCCTGCATAGCGCTCACCTTGATGCAGAAGCGACTTATGAGTACCGTGCTCTACAAGCTCTCCCCGCTCTAGCACTAAAATCTGATCAGCCTCAGCAATGGTTGAAAGTCGGTGTGCCACAACAATCACTGTGCGTTCCTTCTGGAACTGTTCCAATGCCTGCTGAATCAACTTCTCGGATTCACTATCTAAGGCACTGGTTGCCTCATCCAAGATTAAAATCTCTGGCTGTTTAATTAATGCCCGTGCCAGAGCCAATCGTTGCCGCTGTCCACCCGAGAGTCGATAGCCCCGCTCACCCACCACGGTTTCGTATCCATCAGGCAAGGCCAAAATAAACTTGTGGGCTTGAGCTGCTTTAGCTGCTTCCACCACCTCATCCAAGCTTGCTGACGGACGACCGTAACGCAAATTTTCTAAAATACTGTCATTAAAAATAAACGTATCTTGACTGACCACCCCGATCTGTTGCCGCCAGTTTTCCAAGCAATAGTCTGCTAGAGGACGACCATTGACTAGAATATGTCCTGCCGTGGGTTGATACAGCCCAAGGAACAAATCTATAATCGAAGACTTACCTGCCCCCGACCCCCCTACTAAAGCAGTTACTTTGTTTCGAGGCAGAGTAAAGGTGAGATTCTTGAGGGCAAACGTATCATCGTTAGTATAGGAAAGGCTTATAGACTTAAACTCAATATCTTCCCTTAGCCGTGTAAACGGCTCCGTGCCCGAGTGCTCAAATACCTTATCCCGCTGGTCTAAAATCATCTCTAACCGTACCATCCGGGCGCTGTTATCCACAAAAAGTGTAATTGTGTTTGAAGTTGCTCTCAAGCGCCCCGATAACCTTTGCAAGGCCAGCAAAAAGGTCAACAACAGGGGTAGGATTGTCGCCTTACCCCCTTCAAATAGTACTGCTGAAGCCGCCAAAATTCCCAGGGCTACCATGGGCAAAGTCTCTAAAATTGGCTCCGGCAGGAAAAAGACCAATGCCCGCTTTTTTAGTTGTTTCTCGATTTTACCTAATATCTGATTTGCCCCCGTTAGTGTCTGTGGCTGGGTACCAAAGGTATGCAACAACCTCAATGCCTGGATGCTCTGAGTAATATACTTAGCCGACTCCACCTGGCTTGCGGTCACCCGCTTTACCACTCGTCGTAATCGGGGAATCAGCTTGTACTGCACATAAGCCACCGCCAGAATCAGCACCGTTGCCGCCCCTGCCAAGATTGGGGATAGACGCACGATAATAACCAGGTACACCAAGGAGAATGACACACTCACCACCAGATTGTTGAATTGTGTGATATTTTGATCGACTGCGAAAGCCGCATCATTGGTAAAAAGTACTAGGTCACCGACCTTATAGCGGCTCACACAGCCATAGCTAAAGGTCATAATCCGTTCAAACACTTTCCCCGTCACATAGGGCTGTGCTTTGGCCGATAGGTAAGCTGTCGATACCTTATTGAGATAGTTACTCAGACTTAAGCCGATTTGCAGCACCACTGCCCCAAAGATTAATACTAAAAACATTTGCTCTGGTGGCAAAGGCAGAATCTTAGCAAGGGTTTTAGCTATGGTTGGATTGGTTGGTGTATCTGTTCCAGGGTCATCAGTCCCCGTTAGGTAACCCACGGCCAGATAAATAACACCTAGGGTGCTGCCCTCTAGGACGGCACTGACGAGATTGGTAACCAGGTTCATCCCAATCAGCCACCAGTTTTTCCGGGCTGTCTCCCCGACCAGACGATAGGCTGGCGATCGCAAATTGGGAATGAGTTTTTTCAGTTTTGTCACAATTACTATTAATTAGTCAGCAAATATATAGCGTTTTAAAATCAGATGTGAAACTAGAATTGAAGGGAACAGGGAACAGGGAACAGGGAATAGGGAACAGGTAAAGAGAGGGGGCGTTGCGTCAGTCAAGTAATGAATCGGAGTAGAGTGGGCATCTTGCCCGCTCGAAAATATATTGAAACTGGCAAGATGCCAGTTCCACGCAAGATGCCCATTCCACGGCAAGATGCCCATTCTACAGGTGCGACCCAAGGGCGCGAGGGATTGCTCGCGCCCTTGGAGGCGCGCACCTACTCTTAAAATCATTCCATTATTCAGCAACGCCGAACAGGGAACAGGGAAAGAGAGGGAGGTGTAGGGAAAGGCTTCCATGCAAAAGGCAACAGACAAGAGATAATCAGGATTTTTTCCCTCTTCCGACTTCTCTGTTCCCTACTCCCTACTCCCTACTCCCTACTCCCTACTCCCTACTCCCTACTCCCTACTCCCTACTCCCTACTCCCTACTCCCTACTCCCTACTCCCTACTCCCTACTCCCTGCTCCCTACTCCCCAGAACTATGTACTTAACAAAATCCCAAACTGCTATATACTCAAACGGTTACTGCTGATTTAGCCAAACGAGCTTGCCAAGATTCCACAATTTGCTGAATTGTTTCTTCCAACGACACCGAAATATCCCAACTGGGGTAATGCTCACGCATCTTACTCAAATCGGAGTAATAACAGATATGATCGCCAATCCGATTATCTTGTACATAGGTATAGCGCATCGCTTTACTACTATACTTCTCTGCCAGCTTAAATGCTTCCAGAATTGAACAGCTATTGCCTTTTCCGCCACCGATGTTATAAACTTCTGCTATTCGAGGTGCTTCGATAAAAGCGTGAATAAACCGCGACACATCCAGAGAGTGGATATTATCCCGTACTTGCTTACCCTTGTAGCCAAAAATCTTGTATTCCCGACCTTCGAGATTACACTTGACCAGATAACTTAGGAAACCGTGGAGTTCCACACCGGAATGATTTGGTCCGGTCAGACAACCACCCCGTAAACAAGCTGTGGGCATGTTAAAGTAGCGACCATATTCCTGCACTATCACATCAGCAGCAACTTTGGATGCGCCAAACAAAGAGTGCTTTGATTGATCGATGCTAAAGGTTTCGGGAATGCCGTTGGTGTAAGCCGGGTCGTCATAATCCCAACGAGTGTCTAGTTCCTTAAGCTGAATAGTATTGGGGCGATCGCCATACACTTTATTGGTAGACATGTGTACAAAGGGCGACTCTGGACAAGATTGCTTCGCAGCTTCTAGCAAGTTCAAAGTTCCCACTGCGTTGGTATCAAAGTCAGCGAAAGGAATTGCTGCGGCGCGGTCGTGGGAAGGCTGGGCTGCTGTATGTACAATCGCGTCTGGCTTGAGCTGCGCCATTAGGTCTAAAATACCTTTGCGATCGCGTATATCGAATTCATGATGAACAAAATCTTGAATTGTCTCTTGCAACCGCTGCTGATTCCAGCGTGTATCCCCTTGGGAACCGAAGAAAACAGCCCGTTGATTATTATCAATACCGTGAATTTGCCAACCTTGTTGAGCAAAGTAACCACAAACTTCAGACCCAATCAATCCTGAGGAGCCTGTTACCAGTAATTTTTTCATAGAAAAGCTTAATTTTTTATGTAAATAATCTATAGTGAAACTAATAAGCTCAAAAAGCGATTCATCGTTAACGCTTCTCTAACTGATATAGCAGAAGTCAGAAGTCAGAAGTCAGAAGTCAGAAGTCAAACTCTTGCGCTTATTTAGGTTTGAGACTTTTGTCATGTCCTAACTGCCCTGGCGACTGCTATATCTTGCACCTTGAATTAAAAGCTCTAAAATTTAGGAGTCACTAGTCAGTAGTTATTATGCATCAAAAATTAATTCCCATTTAACTGGAAATTAATCAGCGTTTGATCAGCAATAATATTCTCATAAGTGTTTAAAATTAAAACGTTAAACACTTCTGGGCAAGAGGCAAAATGCCAAAGTTTGTTTTAGAAACTATTAAAGAATAAACTCAACTGATTGCCTCTGTTATTAATCAACTCTACTAGTTGACGACTCTTACCTCTTGCCCTTGGCATTTTGCCTATACTTTAGCTAGTAATTTATCATAACTACTCATCTAAAAAACTAAATCGCCCCAAAATCCTTAATCCCATGAAAACCAATTCGTTTAGACTGGCGACGGGTAAACTCTCCCACTGAAGAGTTGCCATTCGGATCAATCACCCCTGTTACCTGCTGCCATAACTCAGCAGGAGCCAACGATACCTTATAAATGCGATCGCCACTCTTGCACACGTGATACCACTTGGTTTCCTGGCACTCACTACACCAAAAAGCCTCTAGCCATTCTCCTTCGATAGCTACCGTGGTTTTACTGGCTATCAGCATCAAGGCATATTTTTGTTTAACACCACGCGCCTGAAGTTGTCCTGGCCGGTCAGCAAACAACCGATACTTCTGACTAACGCTATCAAGGTAGGAACCATGAATCGGACATAAAATAGTTCTTCGTTTAGAACGCTTCCGGTTCCGTTGACATCGTTTGGTTTGAGGTGTTGATTGACTCATTTTATAGGGGTTCTAAATTCGGTGATCAACTTTTGGGATTTTAGGGAACAGGGAACAGGGAACAGGGAATAGGGAGCAGGGAGCAGGGAGCAGGGAGCAGGGAGCAGGGAATTTAGAATTTGGAATTTAGAATGCGCGAATTTAGAATCGGAAACAGGGAGTATGGTGAGTAGGGATAAGAGTATGGGAAATGTGGTAAGGCAATGGTAGAACAGGCATCTTGCCTGTGCCCCAAAAGTAGAACAGGCATCTTGCCTGTGCCCCAAGAGTAGAACAGGCATCTTGCCTGTGCCCCAAAAGTAGAACAGGCATCTTGCCTGTGTCCCAACAGTAGAACAGGCATCTTGCCTGTGCCCCAAAAGTAGAACAGGCATCTTGCCTGTGCCCCAAAAGTAGAACAGGCATCTTGCCTGTGCCCCAAGAGTAGAACAGGCATCTTGCCTGTGCCCCAAGAGTAGAACAGGCATCTTGCCTGTGCCCCAAGAGTAGAACAGGCATCTTGCCTGTGCCCCAAAAGTAGAACAGGCATCTTGCCTGTGCCCCAAAAGTAGAACAGGCATCTTGCCTGTGCCCCAAGAGTAGAACAGGCATCTTGCCTGTGCCCCAAGAGTAGAATAGGCATCTTGCCTCTTGCCTTGCGCGTAGCGCTATAGCTTACCCTGAAACTTTTCTCCCGACTCCCGACTCCCGACTCCCTACTCCCTATTCCCTATTCCCTACTCCCTACTCCCTACTCCCTTCTTCTCCAAGAAGTCCAACAAATTCTCGCAGAGCCACACTAGAACCAAACTGCCATGCCCTATTAATGTATTGGGGAATGGTTTCTTTCACCGGGAAATTTGGAAAAATTTGGCTAGTTTGAACCTCTAAATAGCGATCGCTTTCAAATCGATAGATATGAATTGTGTCAGCTTTGTAAATCCAAACTTCTGGAACAGCTAGGGGAATGTAGTCATTAATATCAGTAATTGAAGTCAGGTCAATTTCTAGGGCGAGATCCGGTGGTGGATCTTGGCTCAGGTCTAGTCGTCGCTTTCCTAAAATTGCTTGATAATTTTGGATGTAGAAACAAGCATCTGGCTCCACTCCAGGCATCCCCGCTTTCCGAAGGGTAATCGGATCAAAGCTCTGCCAATCTCTTCCTTGATACCGTAGCAGTGCTTTAACTAAGTCAGTCAGTATATTCATATCGCAAAGGGAGTAGGGAGTAGGGAGTAGGGAGCAGGGAATGCGCGAATTTAGAATCGGGAATCGGGAATCGGGAATCGGGAATCGGGAATCGGGAATCGGGAATTGGGAATCGGGAATCGGGAATCGGGAATCGGGAATCGGGAATTGGGAATCGGGAGCAGGGGGGAGAAGAGTGTAGAACAGGCATCTTGCCTGTTGCCTCAAGTGTAGAACCGGCATCTTGCCTGTGTCCCCAGTGTAGAACAGGCATCTTGCCTGTTGCCTCAAGTGTAGAACCGGCATCTTGCCTGTGTCCCCAGTGTAGAACAGGCATCTTGCCTGTTGCCTCAAGTGTAGAACCGGCATCTTGCCTGTTGCCTCAAGTGTAGAACAGGCATCTTGCCTGTTTCATTTTATTCAAAAGCTGATAGCTGATAGCTGATAGCTGATAGCTAAAACTCTTCCCCCTACTCCCTACTCCCTACTCCCTACTCCCTACTCCCTACTCCCTACTCCCTATAATTACAAATCATCAGGATTAACCCCAAGGCTACGCAATCGTTCTGCCAATCGTTCAGCCCGTTGGTGTTCCTGTTCTGCCCGTTCTGCTGAAGTTGGAATCCAATTACCTGCGCCATCATACCAACGCAGCCACAACCCTTCTGTTTCTTGATATTTCCCTTGCCAAACTCCTAACCCTAATTCCAGTCTTGGAAACCAAAATTTCGGTTCAGAAAGTTCTACCGCCTGATACTGTATGGGCATTAATTGAAACACCCGCAACTGGTTATCGTAACGGTCAAAAACCACATAGTAAGGAATCCGCATATATTGCTCATAAGCTTGCCATTTAGTAGGTGGCTTGTTCGCAGACCTTAGGGTTTGTCCTAAATCTTCCGCTTCCGTACCTGGTGATAGGAGTTCCACTACCAAAAATGGTGCTTTTCCTTCCTGCCAAACCACATAACTCCAGCGCAGGTCTTGTTGTTGTTGAGCGGGAGTCACACCCAATACCAGAAACCAATCCGGTCGCTTGTGCCATAAGGAATTACGGCTATCGTAATATAAATTCAGGTCTGTACCAATGAACATTTCCTCCCTAGGGTAGTTGGGAGGTTGGCAAGTTTCCCGTAATAGCTGGGGTTGGAAGTCATGAAATTCGTCAGGCAAACCAGGCTCCTCTGGGTCTTCACTAGGTAGATCATACATAGTGGGCATAGTTTCCCTGGGAGGACGGGGTGGGTCAGTTTGGTACATGATCCTCTGTTGAACCTGATAGTTTGAGCATAGCATTTTGATTTAACTTAAACAGAAGCTAATCGCGCTACAAACTCTTGATGCATCTCGGAATCTATCCCTTCTTGCAATACCGCCAACACCTGCTGCATCTTTCCAGCTAATAAAGCCTCCACCCCTAAGCGCAATCCAGGAAACACCTGGCTACTCAATATACCTGCATCTGGCTGCTGTTGCACATATTCCCCTTCGCGCAACACATACCAGCGAAACTTCCGCTCCTGGGTTAGCCAAACTAAATACTCTTTCACTCCATTCCGACGATAGGCTCGCAGCTTATCATAGAGGTCATAGGAAGCACTACTAGCGGCAACCTCCACAATCAACTCCGGCGCACCTTCAATGTAATCATCCTCACTAATTCGCGACTGTCCACCTTTGTCTTGTTCAATGCGCAACAAAGCATCTGGTTGGGGTTCATTATCAAAATCTAGCCGCACTGTAGAATTGTCACACAGCATAATGCCAGGGGTTGCGGCTTCATATGTCCCTAGCCAGGTAATAATCCTACCATGAGGTTGACCATGCTTATTGACCCTAACTGGTGATGCCACATAAACTACCCCCTCAATTAACTCCGCCTTCCTAATTTCAGGCGTTTGATGATAGCGTCGTTCAAATTCTACTCTACTTAAGCGATCGCCATTTTCCAGAATAGGTAGTTGAGTTATTACGGGAGTAGGGGATTTCACCACAAGACTTGCTCCATAAAATTTATACCAACATCTACTTTTATAGCAATTATACAACTTGTGAGCTACAAAGTTATAGGTTTTTAGGGAGCAGGGAGTAGGGAGCAGGGAGTAGGTAAGAGGCAAAAGGCAAAAGGCAAGAGGCAAGAGGCAAGAGGTTAAAAATATTGTGTACCTCATAGCTATGAGAAACGCTATAAATTACATTTGGGTAGTGTTAAATACGGCAGTTTGTATAACTATCAAGTACACAAGATTATTTTCACTTTTCCCTCTTACCTACTCCCTACTCCCTGCTCCCTACTCCCTACTCCCTACTCCCTACTCCCTACTCCCTAAAATAAAATAATAGACATACTCTCCCCCTTAATCACTTTCCTGCTGTTGACATCACAACTAATGAAAAGTGGTGTGGGGAGAGACTGAGATCAACAGGACCATCGAAGCCCACTCCTAAACGTAAGGATCTAGATAGTAATAACTAGCTAGTATTTAATTTTAGCGGTCAGTGGTCAGTGGTCAGTGGTCAGCGGTCAGCGGTCAGCCTATGGGCTACGCGCATGAGCTGATAGTTAATAGCTGAGAGCTGTTCGCGTAGCGTGCGCGTAGCGCTAATCGCTGATAGTTAATAGCTGATAGCTGATAGCTGATAGTTAATAGCTGATAGCTGATAGCTGATAGTTAATAGCTGATAGCTGATAGCTGATAGTTAATAGCTGATAGCTGATAGCTGATATTTTACGATTATTTCCTAAACAAATCAGTCAATCAAACCTTAGTAGTTAACCCCCAATTAGTTATTCTTAATAATCTATATTTATCAGGACAATTGAGTAATTTTTTTTCAAAAAGTTCTGGAATAATTGATGTCATAACTTGGTTAAATTATCCGATAATTTCCTTAAAAAAACATAAAAATAAATCGTTGAATAAGTGCTGATTATTTAGGCACTAATTCTGTATTCTTAGTAACCTAGAGCTTTCAGGACAATTTACTAAATTGCTGGAATATAGCATTGATTATACCTATGAGGTAAAGTCTTTACTGGCGCTGATTGCCTTTAAGACCTTATTAATTCTGACCTTTGGCTTAAAAGGATCAGCCAAATACCTAATTATAAAGATAATTAATATAATTATTGAGATAAAATTGTTTAATCTTTAATTGAATTTTATTAAACCATAATCCCTGTAAATAATACTATCAAAAAACAGCCCATAAGTCAATGTCATAGGCAGTAGGGAACAGGGAGTAGGGAGCAGGGAGTAGGGAGCAGGGAGTAGGGAGCAGGGAATAGGGAGCGTTGCGTCAGTCTTCGCGCTGAATAGGAGTAGAGTGGGCATCCTGCCCGCCCGAAAATTGTAACGGGCAAGATGCCCATTCCACAAGATGCCCATTCCACCTCACTCTTAAAATCATTCCATTATTAAGCAACGCCCCCTACTTCCTACTCCCGACTCCCGACTCCCGACTCCCGACTCCCGACTCCCTGCTCCCTACTCCCTACTCCCTACTCCCTACTCCCTATTCCCCACTCAACGCTTCACAAAGAACCTGATCATACTGTTTAGCAATGACTTCAGGAGTAAAATTCTCTAATAAATACTCACGACCAGCCTGACCTAGGGACTTGACTAACTCCTGATTAGCCGCCAGAGAGCGGATATAGTCAGCCAGACCTTGGCTGTCTTCATTCACGAAGCTGGCACCGCACTTAGCTTTGGCGATCAGCTCAGTTAAGTAGGCTTCCCGAGAGCAAATTACCGCCACGGGAACCCCAGCAGCTAACGCAGAGTAGAGTTTGCTAGGAGCCACTAAGGTTTCCATACCAGGAATCACACTGACTAACGAGAGATCGCAAGCGGTTAAGGAGTAGGGCAGCACCTCTTTGTCTTGGTAGGGCAAAAACAGAAAGTTAGTTAAGCCTAAGCGCTTCACGTCCTCGATTAACGTCTCTCGCTTCGCGCCACTACCAATACAGACAAACTGAATCGGTTCGTCTTTTAGTAATTTAGCAGTCTCAAGAATGGTGTCGATATCATGGCAGCGCCCCATATTACCAGAGTAAAGCACCGTGAATTTATTAACTAAGTTGTGCTTTTGGGCAAACCAGTTATCTGGCTTGGGCAGTGGCACAATCACATCTGGGTTAGCCCAACTGTGAATCACTGCAACCTTATTAGCCAATTTAGGACAGGTATCTATTACTCGTTGCTTCATGGCTGAACTGAGGACAATAATTGCCTCCGCTTTACGCCAAACCCGACGATTAAGACCTCTCCAAAATCGAGCTAAGGGATGATTGTGACCAATCACTCCTAATTCTACAGCAATGTCTGGATAAAAATCGTAAATTAGGCAAACATAGCGCATCCCAAAAATCTTACGAGCCAGGTAGGCAACCACAGGAAAAAACGGTGGCGCAGTCGTTAATAACACCAAATTACGACGACGATAGTTTTTAACTAAGTGCAAGAACGCTCGCACAGCAAAAATTAAGCCATTCATAGCCTTGCCACGAATGCGCTGAGGCCAAAGTTGAGACGCACGCGATCGCTTAATTTGTACTTTTCCCAACTTTTCATACATTGGTGCAGTGGCCGTCCCAAAAGCATAGCCTGGTTGCCCAGTAAACACCTTAATATCTATGCCTTGTTTGCCCAATTGCATCACCAACTCTTGGATTAACTGGCCAGTAGCAGCATAGTCAGGAGGAAAAAACTGAGTTAGTACAGACAGCCGCAGAGACTGCTCACTAACTGTTGTTGTTGGTAAGCAGCCTTTCATATGTTTCGATGTTTTTGGTTGTTTAATTAGAACCATAAGTCCACCTATAGTCTTTTGAGTTGGTTGAAGTACTTTTGTTTTAGGGAGCAGGGAATCGGGAGTAGGGAATCGGGAATCGGGAATCGGGAATTGGGAATCGGGAGCGGTGCGACCCGTGGCGAATTTAATTACGGGTCAAACGCACCGTAGGGAATTGGGAACAGGCAAGAGTTGCTAGTGGTGCTTCAGGGACGGGCGAGCCCTGATTTTCTGGGTAGCTTAGGATAATCCGTCCCTGAAGCACCACCAGGTCAAACAGCTTTTAGCAGATGCAGCCAGAGGCAAGAGGAGGGTGGGGAGTGTGGGAGGTGTGGGAAGTGTGGGGAGAGAGGGAGGAAGGAGGGGAGTAAGAAGCGAGTGGGAAAGGAGTGAGCGCGCGGAGATGGCGCGCGGAGTATGGGGAGATGGCCAGATGGCCATCTCCCCAGCCATGCTTAAAATTCAGATGTAATAAGATTTGTAGCAATTCTTGTACTGATCAGGTACAAAGAATTTTTTCCCGACTCCCAGGGAGTGCGCGTTCACGCTTAGCTTTGAAAAAGCGCGGGGTCGCACTGCTCCCTACTCCCGACTCCCGACTCCCGACTCCCGACTCCCGATTCCCCACTCCCTACTCAGGACTTCCTACTTCCTCATCAGTTAAAGAGCCATGAACAGACTCCCATGCTCTCCAAGTGACACATCCCAGTAAAATAGTTGTGCTACCTATAATTAGCGGACTGCGAGGAACCTCAACACACACTAGAGCTAAACTGCCAACCCATAACGTTAGGGCGTAAATCAGTAACACCGTTACTCGATGAGACAAACCTGCCTTTAACAAACGATGATGGAGATGGCGTTGATCGGCCTGGAAAGGTGAGCTGCCGTGACATAATCTCAGGGTAATCACAGCAGACATGTCTAAAAGGGGTACTGCCAAGACCAGAAAAGGTAAGAGGACTGTGGTAGCTACGGCACCCTTAACCAATCCCATCACACTCAGGCTAGCGATAGTGAAACCGATGAAGTAGGAGCCACCATCTCCCATAAAAATTTGAGCTGGATTGAAGTTGTAGTACAAAAATCCTAATAAACTCCCTACTAATGCCGCGCTAATCAGTGCTGCCTCAGTTTCCCCCATGAACAAACTGAGGAGGAAAATCATCACCCCAGCAATACCAGCCACTCCTGAAGCCAAGCCATCCAGTCCATCAATCCAATTTATGGCGTTGACAACCCCTGTCAGCCAGAGCACCGTCAGGGGTAAGCTGAGCCATCCTAAATGTACTATTTCCACTCCTGGAAGACTGACAACGCTAATCCGCAACCCCATTTCCCAAGCGACACTAGCAACTCCTGCTTGCAGTAACAAGCGCATTAAGGGCGATAAACTCACCAAGTCGTCGGTGACGCCAATCAAGAAAAAGCAGAAACTGCCGAGAACAACTGCCCAAACCTCTGAAGAAACGCCAGGGGGAAAATCAGCCAACCCTCCTAGACTCCATACTAAAAATAGAGCAAGTAAGGTGCTAGCACAAATAGAAATTCCCCCTAAACGCACCATTGGTTGTCGATGCACTTTACGCTCGGCTGGTAAATCCGTGTACTGATACTTGATGGCAGCCGCTTTAACTACAGGAATAGTATTGAAAACAATTAAAGCCGCGATAATGAAAGCAAGTACATAATATCCAGGGGAAACCATGGTGTAATAGCATAAGAATTACTACATCTGAGAACTAGGATTACCTCTAGACGCTCGTATTCGAGAAGCCTCTAATTTTTTTGCAAGCTGATTTGCTTGCTCTAATAAACTTGGTAAATTTCCACAATTAGAAGCCATACAAGCATCTAGATTTTCCATAAGCTGTTGAATCGTCTGGATCTACTAAGATCCAAAACAAAACCAGATCCGTCACCTGCACCAGCAATATTTATTACGGCGGTCGTAATTACCAGAGTGTAGTGCACTCCCAGGCAAAAGATTCAGTAATTAAGGTAAGATGCAATCAAAACATTTTAATTACTCTGATCCGATTATTTAGTGACTGTAGGGATAGATTTTATTCTCTTAGCTTATGAATAATATGCTATATTTTTTTAGCCACTTATTCCTACTAAATTCAAGAACTTTTTCAGGATTATTTAAAATAAAAATATATTATTTTACTTAAAATTACATTAATTATATTATTAATACACAAGTGTTGGTGCTACCAAATAAAAAATGATTAATTAAGATAAGATGAACTCAAAACTTGTTAATTACTCGGAGCCTATTATTTAGTAACTGTAGGAATATATTTTATTCTCTTAGCTGATGAATAATATGCTCCCTTGGGTTATCCTATCCTTTATACTAAGCTTAGGGATAATCTCAGGATTAATTTAAATTATTCCATCACTAAAAATATTAATAATCAGAGGTTAAAGATAGGTATAATAGAATGAAAAGCCACTTTGACAGCACTCGATATCCATTCGTGGTTAAAACAGACTTAATTTTTTCAATCCGTAATCATCCTTAAAAATCAGGTAAATATGAAGTATTAAATTCACGATTACCTTCACTTTTGTACCGAATTATCAGCCTAAAATTAATGATACGTTTAAATTTTACCGATCACTTCCCTGGAAATTATACCAATTCTTCAAAGGTGGACTACAGATGGAGATGGCC
Source organism: Moorena sp. SIO3I8 (assembly GCF_010692325.1). Lineage (GTDB taxonomy): Bacteria > Cyanobacteriota > Cyanobacteriia > Cyanobacteriales > Coleofasciculaceae > Moorena. The sequence continues at coordinate 112,339 of NZ_JAAHHW010000003.1, forward strand.
AGAGCTCGAGATGGCCAGAGCTCGAGATGGCCAGAGCTCGAGATGGCCAGATGGGGAGATGGCCAGATGAAATTGATGTGTAGCGTTGTGAGCGCGAAGAATTGGATTATATTTCTTGGCCAAGATTTAGAGACTATTTTAGAAATATAGCGTTTATCATAGTAATCAGGTACACAGAATTTTTTCCCTATTCCCTAATCCCTGTTCCCTAATCCCTGTTCCCTAATCCCTGTTCCCTAATCCCTGTTCCCTACTCCCTAATCCCTGTTCCCTAATCCCATTAACCCAGGACGAGGTAACTTACCCAAGGTCAAACTGCTATAATCAAGTATAATTACTTATTAACAAAAGAACCGTCACTTTAACGTCTTAGCAATGCTATCATCGGGGCAGGGTCATCAATGATTGCAGGAAAAGAATCCTGTAGGGAATAATCCTGATAACTACACTAAGACCAGTATTAAGGATAGAGGTGCATTAACTTAGGTCCGTGACAGTTACCCTCAGCCTCTCCCCGTAGTGACTCTTTAACTATATGTAGTAACTATAAGTCCTGTTGAACTTTCAAAAGCTATTGGTAACAGCTCTACATTACTACCCAGACAAAACTAACCAAAGTTAGGTTAACGTTGTTAACCTAACCGAAGCTCTAACTGGTTTTAGATAACTTACTTTACTGTCTAATCAGCAAATTTTCTGTTGCTCGATAAACCTTACTGATAGAATTACCGAGGTGCTTAGTCCAAAAATTGGAGTTTGTTGAAGTCCATAAAATAATCTTATGCTTAGAGCCTTAGTACTGATTCCCATGTCAGCCGCCGTTAGCTATTCTTTAGGGTTTGGGCTGAGTAACAATTGGAATTATAAAGATAGTCCTATTGTCAAACTACTTTGTGCTGATCAATCAATAAATGTCAGTTCCTACCATCAAGTAAAAAAGGATACCAATCCCCAAGATTCAAAAGCCAATACTTTCCCAAAAACCTTTGCTAATCCCAAGTTTTCCCTTGATAGTCCTATTGTCCAACTGCTTTGTACTGATCAATCAAGAAAGGTCAGTTCCTTCCATCAAGGAAAAAAGGATACCAATCCCCAAGATTCAAAAGCCAATACTTTCCCACAAACGTTTGCTAAGCCAAAGTTTTCCCTTACCCAATCTCAGTTAAACCAAAGTAATTCACAGCCAACCCTACCAGGGCTCAGCCGACAAACCGTTAGCCCAAAAAACTTTGCAAAGATTCAACCATCCCTTCCTGCTGCAACCGTTATTCCGCCAGAGATAGTTAAAACACTACCGATTGATCGAATTGTTGCTCGCTCCGTTGGCGGTGATTTGCTCACAATGCGATTTGAAACAGTCGATGCAGCTCCAGTGAAGGTACCGAAAACACCGCGAGCTGAGATGATTTCCCCAATAGCTAAGGTCGAGAAACAAAAGAAATCGGAGTTAGGAGCAAATGCCAACAATACCAATAGACCTCTGGGGAAATTAACCTTTAGCTCAGAGGTGACTTGGGTTAATGGCTCGTTTTACCAGATGTCTAATCAAGCAGAGGATCATCCCGAAATTGTCTTTACAGTCGATGCAGCTCCAGTGAAGGTACCGAAAAAACCCCGAGCTCAGATGATTTCCACGTTTACCCCAGTTAGCCAAAGTTCCTTCCCCTTGCCAGGTGCTCCCACTCCAGAATTAGTGACAGCACAATCTGAAATACCAGCTCCAGGGATAGCTAAGGTGGACAAACAAACGAAATCGGAGGTGGTAGCAAATGCCAACAATACCAATAGATCTCCGGGGAAATTAACCTTTAGCTCAGAGGTAACTTGGGTTAAAGGTTCATTAGACTTCTTTCAGAAGAGGGAACAGCGGATCTCGGAACAGGCAACAGTGAACAAGAATTCACGAAAAGCGATGCAGTCGGCCAAAGAGGGTTCCCAAGGGGTTTACAAGGTGCGGGCGCAGGTGACCAACACAGCTCCTCCCCACTCGCTATTCCATCAAGAACAGTATCAGAAAAATACTTTTGCAAAAGGTCTATTGTTCCAGAGGTCTAATCAAGTAGAGGATCATCCTGAGATTATCCTTGCCCATGCCAACTTAGCTGCTTCTGGGAACTTAGCTATGGTTACATTCAGGGAATTACTGCCTAATGGTGAACAGCTGAGGGAGATTCTACCTGCTCCGACTATTGCTCAATCGACTATGGCTCAATCGACTATTGCTCAATCTACACCAACACCGTCCCAAGGTCAGTCGTCCCAAGGTCAGTCCACAGAAACCCTACCTGTGCCCACCTTTGAGCAACCTACCCAGACACTACCATCGTCCCAAGGTCAGTCCACAGAAATCGTACCTCTGCCGACCTTTGGTAAACCTACCCAGACACTACCATCCCCCTATCCAACTGATGTTACCACTCCTGTACCTGCTGTAGAGCCCGTTAGCCCTGTTATAGACCAGACCTATACCCTTGGTGCAGGTGATTTGATTCTAATTACTATTTTCAAGATGCCAGAATTTAGTGGCGAACAACAGGTTGGTGTAGATGGCTCTATCAAGTTGCCCTTAGTCGGGAAACTGAGCGTTGACGGCATGACCTTAGAAGAAGCCGAAATCGCGATCGCAGCTAAATATCAATCGGAATTGCGCTCTCCTGCCATCACGGTAAGTTTAGTAAAACCCCGCCCCTTAAAAATAGCTATTTCTGGGGAAATTAAACAACCAGGCTCCTACATTTTACCTTTCGTCAATGATGGCCAGTTTCCCAGTCTCGCTCAAGCGGTCCAGCTTGCTGGCGGGATAACCCAAGCGGCGGACTTAGAGGGAGTCAAAATTCGGCGTTCTCAACCTTCTGGTATCACCCAGACTATTACCCTCAATCTTTGGGCACTGCTGCAAACTGGTGACTTAAGTCAAGACCTGATTTTGCGGGATGGGGATGTAATTATGATTCCAGCCACACTTTCGGTTGACTTAACCAAAACCGCTCAACTAGCAGCGTCTAATCTGGCTAGCACTGAGGAAATATCTGATGTTGCCGTGGTAGGGGAAGTCTTTCGACCAGGGGCTTACCGCCTAGAAGGAGGACAAAACGGTACTAGTCGCCCGACAGTTAGTCAAGCGATTCAAACCGCCGGAGGCATTAAACCCTCAGCTAACGTGCGGGAAATTCAAGTGCGTCGCCCCACTCGCGATGGCACTGAACAACTGATTAACATTAACCTCTGGAAATTATTACAAGATGGCGACCTTAGTCAAGATTTGGCCTTGCAAAAGGGAGACACAGTAATTATTCCTACTGCCAGAGAAATTACTGCCACAGAAGCTGCTCAAATTGCCTCGACTAACCTTTCTCCAGATGTAATTCGGGTCAATGTTGCTGGAGAAGTGAAACAACCAGGAACAGTCGAAATGCCATCTAATACCACTCTTAATGAAGCGTTGCTTTCTGTGGGTGGATTTAATGAGCGAGCAGAAAAAATTGTGGAGCTAATTCGTTTTAATCCTGATGGTAGCCTAACGCGAAGGGAAATCGAAGTCAATTTTAAACAAGGAATTGATCCCCAAACTAACCCTCTGCTATCCCAGAACGATATTATCATTGCTGGTCGCTCCAGTTATACCAAAATAACTGATACTATCTCTAATATTTTAGAACCAATTTTAAAAATATTGAATCCTTTACGTTCCTTGTTTTAAATTATATTTATCTATATATAAATTTAAATGACTTGATAATAAAACAATTAAAAATAATTTATTATTAATCCTGAATAATGACTGCTGAATTATAAATTTTAGAGCTTTTAATTGAAGGTGCCATATCTCTGTATAACCGGTACCAACCAACTCTTGTGTAGTCAACTGTTCTAGGATCCCCCTGATTAAATTGGAAGCGAAACTCAATGGTTCATAACTTTTCTCCCTCTCCTCCCCCAGTTCCAAGTAGTAACGGTAGCTTTCCCCCTTTACCTCAAGGGTCACAGTCGTTAGAACCAGAAGACAGTGAGTGGGATTTAGGGCGTTGGTTTGCGCTAGCGCGACGGCGAGGAGTAGTCATTGTAGGGGTAACAGTGACAGGGATATCCTTCGTCATCCCGAGAACTTTAAATGAAGAGCCAAGTTACGAAAGCAAATTTCGGATTTTAGTAGAGCCTGTTAATGCTGAAAATGACTTAGGCAGTTTAACGCCTGGTTTAGGGAACCAAAACATTCAATCTAGTTTAGACTACCAAACCCAAATTCAAGTCCTGCGTAGTCCTGAGCTCATGGAAGTAGTGCTCGCAGAAATCAAAAAAAACTATCCTGAAATTAGTTATGATTCCTTAATTGGCAATTTAAAAATTACTCGCTTAGGGAAAACTAAGATCTTGGAAATCAGCTACCAGGGAAACGATCCGGATCTTATCCTCACGATTTTAGACCAATTAGCCAAAGTCTACCTGAACTACTCCCTGAACGAGCGCCAGACTAACTTACGCCAAGGGATTCAATTCATTGAAAACCAGTTACCATCTTTACAAGCCAGGGTAAATGAACTGCAAAACCAATTACAAGCCTTTCGACAGCGATATCAGTTCACTGACCCAGAGATGAAAGCTGCACAAATCACGTCTCAAATGACCGCCTTGAAGGAGGAAAACTTAGCCCTTGAACAACAATTAGCTAAAAGCCGCTTCAATCTTAGTTCTCTACAAGAAGAAACTGGGGCTGTGGCCGCTCTTAGTGAAGCTACACTATATCAGGAAATTATTGGTCAGTTAAGAGAGGTGGAAACGCAAATTGCTGAAGAATTAACTCGCTTCCAACCACAAAGCACAGCGATTCGACTTCTGCAAAATCAACGGCAAAACCTCCTGCCGATCCTAGAGCAAGAAGCAGAGCGAATTTTAGGAGCCAAGTTAGCAGAAGCTGTAACTGAAGTGCAAAGGCTTGAAACCCAACGTCAAACCTTATTAGTTGCCGAACAACAGCTAAAACAACAGGATCAACAAATACCTGCTTTAACCAGACAATATAGCGACTTACAGCTAGAAATACAACTTGCTACTGAAGGGTTAAACCGTTTTCGGGCTACCTGGGAAACGTTGCAAATCGAAGCCGCCCAAACCGAGATTCCTTGGGAAGTAATTGAAGCCCCAGTTCGGCCAGTGGCTCCCATCTCTCCTAATATTCAACGTAGTATAACCTTGGGAGCTGTAGCTAGTCTTGCTGTAGGCATTGGTGTGGCTTTGATTTTGGAAAAATTAGATAACGTTTATCACACTGCCCTGGAACTAAAACAGCAAACCAAACTCCATTTGTTAGGGAATATCCCCATTAATAAACAAATAGCAGCAACGCCAAGTAATAACTCCCTAGCCAAAGTAGGAGGTTTATTGTCTAAACCTTTTACGTGGCTAATACCAGCTTTGAAGCAAAAATCAACGCCTTACATCTATTATGGGGACTCCCAATCCTCACACTTTTTGGAAGCTCTACGAATACTCAATACCAATATTCAATTACTGAGTTCAGACCGCCCAATCCGTTCTATGGCAATCAGTTCAGCTCTGCCTAGAGATGGGAAGTCAACCATTGCGGTTTTCCTGGCTCAAACAGCCGCAGCGATGGGAAAAAAGGTGTTATTAGTGGATGCAGATATGCGTAAACCCCAAGTTCATCCAAGATTGGAGTTACCCAACCAGTGTGGATTAAGCAATTTAATTTTACAAACCCTATCCCCTTCAGACGTAATTGAGGACAATTTACCTGTAGCTGGCTTATCAGTCCTAACCGCAGGTCAACTTCCCTCAGATCCTACCAAGCTGATCTCTTCCCAGAAAATGGCACAATTGATGGCAGGTTTCCACGAAACGTTTGACCTGGTGATTTATGATACTCCCTCAGTTTTGGGATTAGCGGACACTAGCTTGCTTACTCCTCGTACTGATGGGTTGATTCTGGTAACTCGCGTTGGGAAAACAGATCGTTCTGCTCTGACCCAAGCTCTTGAGAATCTGAAACTGTCTCAAATTAAAGTTTTAGGGATTGTTGCTAATGGTGTTAAAGATGAATATCTTGGCCTTTACGAGTACTACAAATCTGGTTACAAAGGCAATCCTCAACAACAGGATATGGATGAGGAGGAGAACCTTACCCCGACATTGTTCAATTAACTCCCCAAACTCTCTGTCAGCCTAAAAAAACTTATGAAGTTCATCTATGACCCGCCCATTGCTACTAAAATCGCTACAATCAACCAGTGCTTATGCTGGGGTAATCCTGGGATTATCAATCAGGGAATTGACCAAACTCAGTTAGTCCTTGATGATGGTCACAATGAACGTCCAGACTTTTCGTTTCTAGTTCTTGGGGATACGGATTCAGACACGGAATACGGACGGAAGCTGCAAGCACAAATAGCTCAACAATTACTTGACCACATCGATACTTGTCGCTTCACCTTACACACAGGGGATCTGGTTTATCCATTTGGGTCGGGTGAGTTTTATTTGGAGAAATTTATTCAATTCTACCAAGAGGTTTTTGGTGTTAGGAGTCCTGTCAATAAAACTGACACTACTCGACTAGTCTTTAATCACCCGATTTTACCTGTACCAGGAAATCATGATTACTATGACCTGACGTTTCTGCCCAGATTATTTGCTCAGTTAAGTTTACCTCTACGCCGTTGGTTAAAATCTCAGTTAGGGTTGACCCTAGGTTGGGAGAGTTCTTACCAAGGCAAAGCCTATGCTCACGCTTTTCTTGATTGCTTGAGTCAGCATCACAAGCGGAGTAATTTAGCTGAGTATCTCAACCAACACTATACGGCCAAGACCGAAACCGGAAGATGCCTGCGCTACCAACCTGGTCACTTTACCCGCCTACCCAATCGCTACTATACCTTTAGATATGGCGGGCTTGACTTTTTTGGCCTTGATTCCAATACCTTTTGTAGTTCTGACTCTTCTTCTAAACCTAAGGCTGCTCCTGACCGAGAGCAACTAGATTGGTTACAGCAACGGTTAATTGATTCTTGGCATGATCCTCAGGTAAGGGGACGAGTGATCTATCTTCATCACTCTCCCTATTCAACGGAAACAAGCCGATGGGAGCAGCCAGATGCGATCGCAGTTCGTGGCCATTTACGCCAAGTATTCGATCAGGTGGCTGCTGCTATTGGTTCCCTACCGGAAAAACGCCCACTGGTAGATTTAATCTTAAGTGGACACGCCCATTGCTTTGAGCATTTGCGTACCCTTGATACTAAACATGCTGACTCCAATTTAAATTGGCTGGTCTGTGGGGGAAGTGGTGCTAGTTTGCGGGGTCAGCGCAAAGATGAGGTTGAAGTGATGGAAATTAGTCAGGGCGGTTATGTTCAAATGGTGGCGCGATCGCTTTTATTTATCGGACGCAAAGGTAAAGGCAGAACAGCCCGCTCTCCTCATACGTTCCTACGGATTGATGTACATAACGGTGTGCCCCCTAAGTTTGTAATTCGGCCATTTATAGTTGAGAAACTCAAGAATAAGTGGAGTAGTAGTGCTATCAAACCCTTTGTGATCCAGAATCTGTAAACACTATGGAATTGAGAACTGCTATAGTATAATTCGTTGATAGTCATAGGCCATAACAACAAATGAGTAAACTGCGCAACATACTAATGGGTGCTGGTATAGCAGCAGTCGGTGCGGTCGGAACTAAAGTGGCTGTGGATTATTTCCGCAACCGTGATAAAGAAGAGGAGAGGGACGAAAGTGAAGGTGACGCAGAAGTTACCTCTCCCGAAGAAGTTGCCTACGCTATCGTACAAGACAGTTCTGTGCAAAACTTCCTCGATGCTAGCTTTGGTGATGCTGGTCGTTATGTGCCCACTCGTGCGCCTAAGATGTTCGACTATCAGGACCAACAATATATGGTCATTTGGGCTTACGACAATCAGAAAGAAAAAAACCAAATGTTGGCATTCATCTATACCGATGAGGGTCGTAAGATGGTAGCTAGTGTGGGATACACTGCTGACGCAACGGATTACAATATCAATTTAGACAGCACACCCTTCGCTGTTGAAGTGAATGGGGAACAAATTACCTCTGGTCAAGATCAAACTGACGGAGCTGATGAAGTGGATTTTGTCCTAGCTGGTAGTTAAATCGGATTTTTCATTGGATAATCTCTGAATAATAAAAGCGATCGCTTGTCTACGGGGATAAGCGATCGCTTTTATTTAGCGATGCAGGTACACAGTACACAGGTACACAGGATTTTTTCCTACTCCCTACTCCCTACTCCCTACTCCCTACTCGGTGCTCCCTACTCCCTGCTCCCTAAAACCCAGAACGAAAGTACTGACCCAATTGAAAACTGCTGTAAGCTATAGAGTAAACCATTTCTATAGCTTCCGGTCAATGACGTCAAAAAAACGACCGAGAGAACAAATTATTGCTGATATCAGTATCAATTATGTGGAACGATATGTATTCTTATGTGGTTACTCAGTAGAACGAGTTGAGCTTGAGTACACTTATGGGTTTGACCTAATTATCTTTACCTATGATGCCAATTGTGAACTTGAAAATGGTAAAATTTACGTCAAGCTAAAGGCAACCGATTTTCTGAGCATGCTAGCCGCTGATCAAGAAACAATCGGCTTTCCCCTAGGACGCTCAGACATAGAGCCATGGTTAAAAGAACCAATGCCATGTATTCTGATTGTATACGATGCTCAGCTCGATCTAGCCTATTGGCTGTACTTGCAAGCCTACTTTGAAAACTGGGAAAACTTTGATCCATGGCAAATGGAAGAAACGATTACTGTTAATCTTCCTAAAAAGAATATTGTCAATCAAGATGCCATTAAAAAATTCGCTCGATATAAAAATGATGTGCTGCGCCAGTTACCGGGAGTGATTCGTCATCGTGCTTAGAAACGTTATTTTTGAAGAGTGTGAGCATTTAGCGGTTAGCGGTCAGCTCTCAGCAGTCAGCCATCAGTGCTCAGCTCTCAACAAATCAACAAAATGATTACCTGTTGTCTTGATGCAAAGCGCGAGTGGGGGGAACCACAGCAAAGCGCGAGTGGGGGAAAGCTCCAATACCCCGCTGCCTCACCATCTCCCCACACTCGACCATTGACTCTGGACTTAGATATACGCCTCCATTCCCTCACAAGAACAAACCAAATTCCTATCCCCAAAGGCATTATCTATGCGCCCTGCCACAGGCCAAAACTTGTGTTCCCTTAACCAAGATGCAGGATATGCAGCTTCTTCACGGGTATAGGGATGAGTCCATTCACTGACTATCAAGGCTTCTGCAGTATGGGGAGCATTCTTCAGCTGATTGTCCCTTTGGTCTACCTGACCCGATTCAATCGCTTTAATTTCCTGGCGGATGGCAATCATGGCATCACAGAAACGGTCGAGTTCCTCCTTCGACTCGCTTTCAGTAGGTTCCACCATCATTGTCCCCGCTACAGGCCAGGATACTGTTGGAGCATGGAAACCATAATCCATCAGGCGTTTGGCAATATCATCCACTTCGATGCCCGCAGACTTTTTAAGCGATCGCAAATCCACAATACACTCATGAGCTACTAATCCATTGTTCCCCTTGTACAGAACAGGATAGTAAGGGTCTAACCGCTTAGCCATGTAATTAGCATTAAGAATAGCCACCTTAGTCGCCTCAGTTAACCCCGCACTCCCCATCATGGCAATATACATCCAGGAAATCGGTAGAATGCTGGCACTTCCCCAGGGTGCAGCAGAAATTGCACCAATAGATAAAGTGGAAGGTTGAGACTGTAAGGTTTTGGGCAGGAATGGTACTAAGTGAGGCATCACCCCAATTGGTCCCATGCCAGGTCCACCCCCACCGTGGGGAATACAGAAGGTTTTGTGCAGGTTCAGGTGACACACATCCGCCCCAAAGTCCCCCGGACGGCACAGTCCCACTTGGGCATTCATATTCGCCCCATCCATATAAACCTGCCCCCCATGGTTGTGGACAATGGCACAGATATCTTTAATCTCTTCTTCAAACACACCATGGGTAGAGGGATAAGTCACCATCAGAGCAGCTAGGTTTTGGCTATGGTGCTCGGCCTTCTTCCTCAAATCATCTAAATCAATGTTGCCCATCTCATCACAAGCAACAGCCACCACCTTTAAGCCAGCCATCACCGCACTGGCGGGATTGGTGCCATGGGCAGAAGTAGGAATTAGACAGATATTGCGATCGCTTTCTCCCCGGTTTTGATGGTACTTACAAATAGTGAGTAATCCTGCATATTCCCCTTGGGAACCAGCATTAGGTTGAAGAGAAATGCCAGCAAAGCCAGTAATTTCTGCTAACCATTCTTCCAGCTGCTGGAATATAATTTGATATCCGTGAGTTTGGGACAGGGGAGCAAACGGATGAATCTTGCCAAATTCCGGCCATGTCACTGGCATCATCTCAGCAGTGGCATTCAGCTTCATGGTACACGAACCCAGAGGAATCATGGAGGTGTTTAGAGCCAAATCCTTACTTTCCAGGCGGTGCAAATAGCGCAGTAACTCTGTTTCTGAGTGATAGCGGTTGAATACTGGGTTGGTTAAGTAGGTACTACGGCGAGCAAATGGTTCATTAAAATCAGCTGTCACCTTAGTTGTTACCTCAGCCGCCAACTCTTCCACAGTAAAGAGTAGGGATGCACTGCTGGGTTCCCCTAAACTTGCAAAAATTTCCCACAAGTCTACTAAATCCCCAGCCGTCGTTGTCTCATCCAGGGAAATCCCGATAGTAGTTGAATCAATAATACGTAGGTTAATTTGACGTGCTTCAGCTGCTTCGATAATTCCGGACACAGAGCGATCGCTTAATTCTACGCGCAAGGTATCAAAAAACGGTTCTGAGCTAATACTGTAACCTAAGCGTTTCAGTCCCTCCGCCAGGATAACCGTTAATTGATGAATTCTCTCGGCAATACGTTTGATTCCCTCTCGCCCATGATAAACTGCATACATTGAAGCTATCACCGCCAACAGCACTTGGGCAGTACAAATATTGCTCGTAGCTTTGTCACGACGGATATGTTGTTCACGGGTTTGCAGTGCCAAGCGCAGTGCTGGTTTACCATTAGCATCTTTTGATACACCAACGATACGTCCTGGTACTTGCCGTTTATAAGCTGCCCGAGTAGCAAAATAAGCTGCATGAGGTCCCCCATATCCTAAGGGAACACCGAAGCGCTGGGTACAACCTATGGCAATATCAGCTCCGAATTCTCCAGGGGGTGTAAGTAGGGTAAGGCTTAGAATGTCAGCTGCCACAGTTACTAAGGCTTTAGCACCATGAGCCTTATCAATAAATTCCCGATAATCGTATATCGTGCCATCCGTTGCTGGGTACTGAAGCAGAGCTCCAAAAATATCTTGGTCAAATTCAAAAGTGCGGTGGTCACCAACAATCACCTCAATTCCCAAAGGTCTAGCCCTGGTTTGTACCACTGCGATAGTTTGGGGATGACAGGTTTGGGAAACAAAGAAGTGTTTGGCTTTCGTCTTACACAGACCATAGCTCATGCTCATAGCTTCCGCTGCTGCTGTTCCTTCATCCAACAAGGAAGCATTAGCAATTTCCAGACCAGTCAAGTCTATAATCATTGTCTGGAAATTGAGTAGTGCTTCGAGTCGCCCCTGAGCAATTTCTGCTTGGTAAGGGGTGTAAGCCGTGTACCAACCAGGATTTTCTAGGATATTCCGTTGAATTACAGGTGGGGTAATGCAGTCGTAATATCCCATGCCAATGACAGACCGGAATACTTGATTCTTAGAGGCAATTTCTTTTAGCTGAGCCAGGGCAGCATACTCGCTTTGGGCTGGTGGTAACTGCAGGGGTTGATTAAGCCAAATAGCGGCGGGTACAGTTTGCTCAATCAGGCTATCTATAGTGGATATACCCAGGACCTTGAGCATTTGCTCTATTGCATCTGGATTTAGACCTATGTGTCGATTGACAAAAGCATCGGTAGATGGTAGTGTTTGTGATGCGGAAAGATTGGGGTCAGATTTCAGCAACGACTGAGTATTTGCTCTATTTTTTTGATCCTGGATATCCAAATTCTGCATAGTAAATCAATTTGTGAATTAAGCAGCGAAGGCGGGGGTCACTTTTGATGGCTGTGACCCCCTAAGTTGGTAAATCTGTAAATCTATAGATACACAAAGCCCGGATGTATAACTAAAGCGATTTAGAACTAAAGCAATTTAGTTCTAAATATACAATATGAAAACCTAGCATTTGACAAGCTAGGGGTGTTGCTAGATTGATTCTAGATACACAACTTTACACAGCTGGGTGTAGTGATGACAACCCTATTTATCAGCTTTTTACAGAACCTTCGCTATAGCTGTATCTTAAGTTACTTGCTGTTAAACCCAATTTATAATCTACTCTGCCTCGACTTTGGCACGGTACTCCTCAGCAGAAAGGACACCCTCCAGTGGGTTATCAGGGTCATTCAGCCGCACTTTAATTAACCAGCCTTCACCATAGGGGTCTTCTGCAATCTGTTCAGGAGCCTCGATCATCTCCTCATTTCTTTCTACCACCGTACCCGATACCGGGGAATATAGATCCGAAACTGCCTTGACCGATTCAATGGTACCAAAGCTTTTGTCATTTTCTTTGTTACCCTTCTCGATAGTGTCGTCAATTTCTGGGAGTTCCAGAAGAACTAAGTCACCCAGTTGGTCAATGGCAAAGGCGGTAATACCAATAGTGGCAATTTCTCCATCAAGCCGTACATATTCGTGGCTATCAAGGTATTTCAGGTCATCAGGATATTCAAAGGCCATGTCAAGTCCAAAATCAGCAGCAATGCTAATTATCCTTCCTCATTTGTCTTTCGTCCAGCAGCCTTTGACAGTTGACCGTTGACCGTTGACAGGAAACCCTAAGGATTTCAGTAGGCAAGCATTTCTAGAGTTTCACGTAAGTAACGACGCACTCGGCTATCAAGACTGTAATCCTGAAATTGTTCACCCAAGGGATGTTCCATTTGCCAGCGTTGGAATCCTGAACTAGCGGCTATGGCTTGTTTAAGACTGTCCCAAACTTGAGTGTCGTGATCTAATGGTCCGGATTCGGATTTAACGAAGCTTGCCATATGCACCTTACCAAAATTTAATACAGATGAATCTAGTTGGGTCATGCTTAAGTGGTAAACTATTAAGCTTACCTGTACACTATCCTATCTGCTTTTTTAGGATTGTGCTTTTAGCAACACTTAATACTTACAATTTGGCAGGGTTAGGGTTGGAGGTTATCGGTTAACAGGTTAAAAGTTGCTTTGGATGGAACCTTGACAATTGCAAGCTTGCCACAGAGCAACTCGTCTCAATAACCTTTAACCTTCAACCTTAAACAAAACAACCTACCCGGCAATGGATGCCTGGGTAAGAACACCCCTCAGCCCTACTTCAGGGAGAGAGTCCGTCGCTTGGTTACCATCTGATAGGTTTCAATGATATCTTTTTCCGCCCAGTCGTTGAATTTATCAACACCCATACCACATTCGTAGCCAGCATTGACTTCCTTGACATCATCCTTAACACGCTTGAGGGAATCCAAAACTCCTTCGTAGATAACTTTGCTACCACGCCGCACTCGTAAACGGCAATTGCGCACGGCTTTGCCTGAGAGTACATAGCAACCCGCAACGGCACCACGACCCACTGGGAAGACAGCTCGAACTTCTACTTCACCCAATGGTTCTTCTACCTCTTCTGGCTCTAACAGACCTTCCATAGCACCTTGAACATCATCCAGGAGTTTGTAGATAATGTTGTATTCCCGCACATCTACCCCTTCCTGTTCAGCTGCTGGTCGAGCACCAGGAGCTAAGGTAGTGTTAAAGCCAACAATAACTGCACCACTAGCAGCCGCTAAGTCCACATCCGTTTCGGTGACTTCCCCAGGGGCAGCCAGTAGAACTCGAATTTGCACTTCATTTTGGGGCAGCTGTTCGAGGGATCCCAGAATAGCTTCCACCGAGCCTTGAACGTCTGCCTTCAAAATCAAGTTGAGTTCCTTGAGTTCACCTTCTTGAGCCTGGGCTGATAATTCAGTGAGGGTAACTCGCCGTGATTTCATGCGAGTTTGCAGGCGAGATTGACGTTGCTGTTGAGCTCTTTCTCCAGCAACTGCCCGGGCTTCTTTTTCGCTCTCAAAGACTTCAAACTCATCACCAGCAGCTGGAACATCACTCAAGCCAAGGACTTCCACAGCAAACGAGGGACTGGCTTGTTCGACTCGCTGTCCTCGGTCATCAAGCATGGCTCTGACCTTACCGAAAACTGAACCAACAACCAGGCTATCACCCACCCGCAGCGTACCGTTTTGCACTAAGAAGGTAGCAACAGGCCCTCTAGCTTTATCGAGGTGAGCTTCAATCACCGTACCTTTGGCTGGTCGATCCGGATTAGCAGAGAGTTCTTCTAGCTCTGAGACCAATAGAATCATCTCCAGCAGTGAATCCAAGTTTTCCCTTTGGATAGCACTCACTGGTACCATGATCGTTTCACCACCCCATTCTTCTGGAACCAAGCCCCGTTCTGATAATTCTTGCTTAACCCGATCAGGTTGAGCTCCGGCTTTATCAATTTTGTTAATAGCAACGACCATGGGAACTTCAGCAGCTCTAGCATGACTAATGGCTTCAAGGGTCTGAGGTTGCACCCCATCATCAGCCGCTACTACTAGCACAGCAATATCGGTTACTTTTGTTCCCCTTGCCCGCATGGCTGTAAAGGCTTCGTGACCGGGGGTGTCTAAGAAGACAACCTGTTGAATTTTCTCCTCATGCTCAACATCTACGTGGTATGCACCAATATGCTGGGTAATTCCACCGGCTTCTCCTTGAGCCACTTTTGCTTCACGAATGGCATCGAGTAGAGTCGTTTTACCGTGGTCAACATGACCCATAATTGTCACCACAGGTGGACGCCGCTCGAGGTTTTCCAGGTCTTGGACATCCAGCATTTCCACCTTAGTCGCAGCAGAGGCTTCTTCTTCCATCTCGACCTTGACTCCCACTTCCTCAGCTACCATTGTGGCAGTAGGAACATCCAAAGTCTGGGTAACACTCACAGCTATGCCTTTGAAGAAGAGCATTTTAACAATGTCAGTTTCTGCAATAGCAAGTTGATTAGCCAGGTCTCTAATGGTGAGTGAGTCTCTCAAAACAATTTGTTCTGGGCGTTTGGGCTGACTTTTCTGTGTACGACGGCGATCGCGCTGATCCGACTTGTTGCTACTACTGGCTTTAGCAGGCTTCTTCTTTTGGTTAACACTGGCAGTATGTGCTTGGCTTTGCTGTTTTTGTAGTGACTTTGGTTTGGGAGGACGAGCCAGAGAAAGACTAACTGAAAATGAACCATCGATTTTGTTATCGATTTGATCTGATTCTGTTTCAATATCATCTTCATCATCCAGAATCATTTTAGGTCGCCGCTTGAGTTTGGCGGATTTACCCTTCTGGGCTTTGTCTTCGTCTTCTCCATTTTCTGCCTCCCACTCTTTTTTCTTAGCAGGTCGGGGGACAGATGGTCGCCGGAGCTTGACCTCCTTGAGCAGTTCCTCAGATTCATTGACTAAGGTGTTGGTCTCTTGATCAGAGCCATCATCTGTCAGACCCGTTGAGTCAGCATCGATTGCTGCTACTTGAGAATTGTCTTTATCAAGACCTGGTTTGGTTCTTTTTGGAGGTCGCTGGAGTTCAGGAACGGTTGGTCTTGGTGAACTAGAACGCTTTGGTGGTGATGTTTCCGAGGGCGTTGACTGTTTATTAATAACAGGGGATTTGTTAGGGGATTTGTTAGGAGTTGGACTCTTTACTGACTTTGAACCGGAAGAACCTTTTTGGTTTGACTTTATCGGTCGTTCAACCTTAGCCGGCTGACTTTTTGATTGTGATACTCTGACAGGAGGTCCAGTTAATTTTGGTTTTTCTGTAATCTTAGCTGAGGCAGTACTCTGCTGTGAAATCTTCTGGACTGGTTTAGCGGCTAGTTCTGGTTTAGCGGCTGGTTCTGGTTTAGCGGCTAGTTCTGGTTTAGCGGCTAGTTCTGGTTTAGCGGCTAGTTCTGGTTTAGCGGCTAGTTCTGGTTTAGCTGCTGGTTCTGGTTTAGCTGCTGGTTCTGGTTTAGCTGCTGGTTCTGGTTTAGCTGCTGGTTCTGGTTTAGCTGCTGGTTCTGGTTTAGCGGCTAGTTCTGGTTTAGCGGCTGGTTCTGGTTTAGCGGCTAGTTCTGGTTTAGCAGCTAGTTCTGGTTTAGTATCCTGCTTAATCTTGGTGTCCTGTTCAATGACCTGCTTAGGTCGATTGAGAGTGCTAGGTTGACGAGGGGGTATAGCAGTCGGCTTAATGGGAGGTTGGGGTGGGATTGCCATTTGATTACTTCTCTGGCTAGAAGTATTCCCAGAACTGCGTTTGTGCTTACGAAGCTCCACAATTTGCTGCTTCCGCTCCCCTTTGGGACGTCGAACTAATTTACCAGAGCTTAACTTAGAACCTTTATTTGCCGATGACTCACCTTCGCTATTGCTTACAGCTGCTAGTTGGTCAGAATATTTTTCGGCTGTCGTGCGAATCCGTTGGGCATCCGATTCTGTAATCGTGCTACTGTGACTTTTAACTGCAATATTGAGTCCTTCACAGATGCTCAAAATTTCCTTGTTGTCCAAATTCAATTCCCGTGATAATTCGTAAATTCTGACTTTGCCGCTGTTCATGCACTATTCCCCTGTCGTACCTACGTGTTGTTAAACCATACTCAACTACTCGAATGACTTTTTACTTTATCAAGCTTTATTGGAAAGCTTAAACGATAAGATAAGCGATGCTCAACAGATAATCAACCATCCATGCTTTTTCGTTGGTGTGTTCACCTCAACGGTAGTTTGATAAGTTTATCTATTATCGCGTGCTTCTTTCCTGTGAAAAAAGCCAAGCAGCATTTTAAATTGACGGTTCGGTTAAACCGCCTAATCACCGCGTATGCCTTTAAAGGTAGCTAGCGTATAATCGAAGTAAATTCACCTCCCTGTTGAAACCAGAGCATCAATAGAACTAATGACTTCCTTAGTATCCTAACGATTACTTATGTTCCCCGGACGAACATACATGGAAGAAATTGCTGCTAGATTCACCCTTTAATTACCTAAATTGGGTTGGCTTGGCATGGTAGCTAAACGCTGCCATAAAGTTTCGTACAGATTTTTTGGCACCGATGCACGCAGTGATCGCCCCAGTCGGTTTTTCTTTTGAGCCGCCGCTAGGCAACTCAGTTGAGGACATAAGTAAGCTGAACGACCCATACCCTGATCTAATTGTACCTTTCGTGACGGATAGACTCGGACAATACGCCAAAACTCCTGTTTTGGTGCTACTTTCCGGCAGCTAAGACAACGTCGATAGTTTGGTTTCATAAGGGTTTTCGGTTTGGAAAATCTCAAAAGTCCTCCTTCTTTAAAGGGTACGGTAGATGGAGGCTTGTAGGGCGTTTGCGATTGGGCAAACGCCCTGTTTTACCTGATTGAGTTACCCAATGAAACCAAAAATCAATGCCAGAAGGCGGTACGGATGTGGGCTAACCGGTGGTGTGAGCAGAAGATGAAAAACTATAGTAGAGATCCTCACACCCTTGAGACTGGGATGACTAACACAAGAATAAAATCACCACACCAACCGGCAGTAGGGGGTAGGGGGAGTAGACTAACCCAGCAATAAGTGGAAGTATTCAATAACTCATTGGCTTGGAAGAAAACTGTAAAAGAATTCTTGACCAAAGCCGAAACCCCACACTCCACTACCATTCTAAACCAACAAGCTTAGGGGTATCATTGTATACCATTACCATTCTCAACCTTGGCAAAACTTTCCTCACCTCAGGGTTAACCCCTAAAATTCCTCATTCTTCTTCTTGAGTATTCAAATCAAGCACTGGCTCAGCATCCAGCACATTTTCTGGTGTTTCTACTCCTTCTTGGTAATCTTCCTGTAACTCATTGCTATCGACATCTTCTTCTTCTAGGGTATCCTGTTTAGACATGTCGGTAGTGTCTTTTTTGTATTGCGCAGCATCTTTAATGTCAATCTTCCAACCCGTAAGGCGGGCGGCAAGGCGAACATTTTGTCCTTCTTTGCCTATAGCTAAACTCAGCTGGTCTTCTGCTACTAAAACATGAGCTTGACGTTCTTCTGGATTGACTAGTAGCACCTGATCCACTTGGGCTGGGCTAAGAGCGTTGGCAATATAGGTAGATGGATCAGGAGACCAACGAATTACGTCGATTTTTTCACCTCGTAATTCATTCACCACAACTTGAATGCGGGAACCTCTAGCACCAATGCAAGCTCCCACCGGATCCACATCTCGCTCCAGGGTATCTACAGCAATTTTAGTCCTTGGTCCAACATGACGAGAAGGAGGATTAGCTTCCCGTGCCACTGCGACAATCCTGACCACCTCATCTTCTATTTCTGGGACTTCGTTGGCAAACAGATAGACCACTAAACCAGCCGCCGCTCTGGATACCACCAGCTGAGGACCACGGTGAGGGCCTTCCCGGACTTTTTTGAGATAAACCTTAAAGGTGGAGTTAATGCGATAGTTATCATTGGGTAGCTGTTCCCGTTTGGGCAGTTCGGCTTCTACCTCTGGCCGACCAAAACCACTGCTGAGCGCCATAATCACAGACTGCTGCTCAAATCGTAGTGATCGAGATTGCAGAACGGTTCCTTCTAGGTCTTGAAACTCTTCTTTAATCAGCTTACGCTGCTGGTCTCGGAGTTTTTGAGAGAGCACCTGCTTGGTTTGAATCGCTGCCATGCGACCAAACTCTCCTTGGTCTGGAGTCACATCCAAAACCACTGAGTCTCCCAATTGTGCTTCAGAGGCAACTTCCTGGACTTCTTTGAGAGAAATTTGATGGTCACTATTTTGTACCTCTTCGACAATGGTTTTGGTAGACAAAACCCGGAAGCCTTCTTCTTCAATATCAAGATCCACTTCAAAGTTGTCAAAATATTCTTCGTCAAAATGAAATCGTTGGTCTAGCCGTTGAGAACGGCGATAGCGCTCATAGCCTTTTAGCAGTGCTTCTCTTAATGCCTGTTGAACTGCAGACCTAGGTAAATTGTGGCTTTGACTAATTTCTTCTATCATTGCCTTAAGTCCAGGCAAACTAACTATCGACATCAGCAAATCTCCGTCTTAAATCTATCCATGGCAATTGTCTTGGGATTTAAAGTAAATCAAGTTCAACTTCAATCCTCAGCCTTGAAGCTTGTAGGGGAGAAGCACTTGTAGATCTATAGTCGAGCCATTGTCTTTAACAAGTGCTGCACCCCTAGCAACCTTCAAGAAAAATTTAACCCCCATCATCCAGTTTTACTCTGGACACGAGCTGACGGGGAATGGCAAACGCACGACCCTTGAGATTGAGATAAACTCCGCTCTCATCCCGGCGAATTAACTGCCCGCGCCACTCTTGCTGCCCCTGATAGGGTTCAGATGTCTGAACAATCACACCAAACCCTTTGAAAGAAATGAATTCTCGGTCTGTGCTTAAGTCCTGTGTGATCCCAGGACTGGAAATTTCCAAAACGTAGGTGTCTAAAATGATGTCCTTAGCATCTAACTGAGCTTCTAAAGCACGACTCATGCGTTCACAGTCATCCAAGCTAGTGTCACGGATGGGGTTGCGGATATAGACACGCAGCACCGGTGGGCGTCTGTTGGTCTGGAAGAGAGCCTCTACAATCTCTAATCCTAAATCTTGAGCCAATGGCGTTGCCAAATCGATTAGTTGTGGAATCAGGGGATGAGTCATGGCACCAATCCAATAAAAAAAGTGGGGTCAACCCACTTCATGGCAAAATCTTCTCCAAGAAGTCTAACCGCCCAAAAGCTTCTGCACATCTAGTTAGCACAAGCCCAATCTCTAGTTACTGGTCCTGAGCTATTGTTGACAAGGTCATGGGCTCGAAGACTCTAAACCCTAGGACAAACCGGAAACTTCCCGCAGAATCATTGATTAGGAGTTACCAGCTTGCCGTTGCTATGTTTGAGTGTGACAGCTCCCACACTGACTCGTTGAGTTCAGTGTAGGCTTCCCAGCCAATCCAGCTATTGCTTAGGAGGCGCTGGGCTTTAAGAACGGACTGCCCTGCCGCTCTGTTTTCTTGAGGCGCGACCCCGTAATTTAATTCGCCATAGGAAAGCGCGCCTCCATGTCTTTTTTTTAAAACTGTTGTGCTGACAAACCAGCATTTAAGGCCGTAGGCCACGCTACGCGAACGGCTTTGTTTATCAGTACGCATATTATAGCAATTCCATGCATACCCTGTGCAAAATTAATCCCACACTCATGGCATAGCATTGAGATGTGGGGCTTCTTTTGCCGGAAGCTAACGCAATTAGCAGCTCAAATGCTTGCCTGATCAAAACTTGAACATGGGTAGTTTTGAGGTCTAATCCCTGCTTGGTGTCTGGTGCGTCGGCACTTTCCCACTTCACAGCCCTTTTCCTCAGAGCAAGCTGACCCTAGAAGTCAACTTGGTTTTTGTTGACCCATAAGTATTTTAGCTTATGGGCATTATTCGGTCAAACTGTATGATGATCTCTGACTATTTACAATAATTTAAAAAAATGTTTATTTTTTTTTATTTCTATATTTTTTTAATTTCATACTAAGTTGCGATCAAAGGTACAACTTTATCTGCCCCCAATCTCCCCATCTCCCCATCTACTATCTTTGAATGCAACTCGGTATCAATCATCAATTGAATGGTTTTACTGTCAATTAACCTAGTTTATAGATCCGCTAATAAAAAAACAATCAATTAATTATTGGAATAATCTTAAATTTATTTAACTACTGTTATTCCTGAAATCTTTGACGAATTGCTCTGGTTTCATCTAAGATTTTATCTAAGTCTTCTTCAGATAAGCGCCGGACATAATTTATTTTGAATTCCTCTAACCAAGCTGTGATCAAATACTGAATCTCCTGTAATCTATCCTTGGTCTTAATTTCTGCCCCTAAGACTTCCCTTAAATTTTTGAGTAGGTGTTCCAGGAGTTCGTCGGCAACTGGGTCTTCTTGTATCAGAGTATTAATCCCATCATAGAGTGCCTCAAAAATGTTTTTCACTAATTCCTCTGTGAGCTGCTTCTGGAATTGTCCCAGTCCTGGTACATTCTGAAGTCCCTGATAAAGTGTGGACTGTTTAATCCCCATGTCCACATAGTGTTTCATGAGAGCCTCTAGATCAGGACGGATTTTGGGTAAGACTTGATCAACTGTCATCTTTACCATGATGGTGGTGAGCTCTGACACTTCATCAGTGTCATTAAGGTCAATGTAGGGGCGGACTTCCTGTTGAGACAACCATTTGGTAATTTCACCCCGGCTAATGGAGCCCTGAACTTCGTTAATAATTTGAATGACGACCACTTCCGTCATCTCTTGAGCAATACTGGCAACAAATCCCGAGCGGATTTCTCTGGTAATGACACTCAGGTCTATTAATTTAGCTTGACCTAAACGAATGGTAACGGGAATAATTCGTAACCACCGCCATAAGGGTATTAGCAAAAATATGTCATACCAGCGCCACAGCATGGCATTTTGCCACTTGAGTCCAGAATGACGGCGACTGATTAACCAGGTACGAGCCAAAAACTCTGTACCAAATAAGATAAAATATGGGAAGTCAATCAGTCCGAATAGGTCTACGAATTCGCCATTTTCTCCAATTGGACGGTAATAGTTAGTTTCTATTAAGGGTTTAATCTCGGTGTTAAAAAATCCCAAACCTTCCTCTTCACTATGGCTTGCTAAGTACTTTTGAGTCCAGAACTCCTCAAATGACTCTTTTGCTGACTTATCAGGATTTTGTATATGCTTACGCATCTTATTTTTCAGCTTTTCCAAGTTTCCAGTTTTATTGGCTACTTGAAAAGGATTAGTATCAATCATTTCTAAGCTAAGTTTGCGCAGCTCCTTAAGTTTTTTTTCTACTTCTATAGACTCTTCTATAGAAGATAATCCTATCTTGTTAATCTGCTTTTCCAGTTGATCAACTTTGTCCAAATATTTTTGAGTATCTCGGTTGTCTTCAATCCCTTTAAATTGGTCGTATAATGGAGTGATATCAGGAATGGGAATCGATAGGGGAAAGCCTTTGGATTTGATCGGACCAATGGTAAAGCTAAATACCTGAATTTTCTGATGTAGCCAGAAATCCCTTAAGGGGATATAGCTGAGGTCAAAGAATACTAAAAGCAGATTAATCAAGGCGATGATCGCCATTAATCGTTCAAACCAAAGAATGCGGCGGGTTTTAACTTTATTAGGTATTTTGACGAATTTTTCTAATTTTTGTAAAGATGACATGGGGAAACTTGGGCTTTCTACCACTAGATGCTGATGTTTAACTCAGATGTATTGAGTTAAACATCAGCCATTCCTTCCTGATAATACAGTTCTAGCCGCTTTTTTAGGATTTATTTCGATTCAGTAGTGTTGATATTGAGAATTGAAAGTATTTAAGCACTTAGTAACAATACCTGGTTTACAGCATTAATCAATTGAATTGCTATAAATTTTCACATCTGATTTTAAAGCGCTATAGTACGAAACTAGGGCGTGTGCTCACGCCCTAGTTACAACTAACTGTATTTCGAAACCTTTTTCAGTCCCTTAGCGCATTGTGACAAACTCTTCTGCAGAACTGGGATGAATTCCAACAGTAGCATCAAAGTTAGCTTTGGTAGCTCCAGTTTTCAATGCGATCGCAATTCCTTGAATAATCTCTGCTGCATGGTCTCCTACCATATGAGCACCCAAGACTTTGTCAGTGTTTTGGTCAACCACTAACTTCATCAGGGTTTTTTCATCCCGACCAGGTAGAGTATAGTACATCGCTCTGAACCGAGAACGATAGACTTTTACCGCATCCCCATATTTCTCCCGTGCTTCGGCCTCACTTAGACCAACAGTAGCTGCTTCGGGTGTGGTAAAAATTGCGGTTGGGACATTCTCGTAGCTCATGATCCGGGATTTGCCACCAAATACGGTATCGGCAAAGGCACGACCTTCATTAATCGCAACGGGAGTTAAGTTCATGCGGTTAGTACAATCTCCTACCGCAAAGATATGGTCTTCTGTGGTAAGACTGTACTTATCGACTGCGATCGCACCGTTTTCAATTGCTACTCCAGTATTCTCTAAACCTAGATTCTGGATATTGGGTATACGACCTGTGGCAGCTAAACTGACTGCATCAGCAATTATAGTTGTTTGTGATTGTCCTTGTACCGTTACATTCAGACCGGCTGATGTGTTTTCAATAGCGATGATCTTACTGTTATTTAGCACGCGAATCCCATGGTTCTCCATGGCTTGTTGAATCTCGGAACCGATTTCCGCATCAAATCCCCGTAAAATCTGATCACGACGAATAACCACCGTGACTTCAGAGCCTAAGCCATTGAGAATACAGGCAAACTCGACACCAATATAGCCACCCCCAAGAATCACGATCCGTTTCGGTTGTTCCTTGAGGTGGAAGATATCATCAGAGGTAATCGCGTGTTCAATTCCAGGAATATCGGGCTTGACTGGATGTCCTCCTACTGCAATCAAGATTTTCTGGGCAGTTACTTTGCGTCCGCCAATGTCTATGGTGTGGGAATCCACGAACTTAGCATAACCCTGAAACAGTTCCACCTTGGAGTTATCCAACATACGTTGGTAAATGCCATTGAGGCGTTCTGTTTCCTGATTGACTGCTGTGATCATGGTTGTCCAATCCAGGGTACTGTGTACCTTACTCCAGCCATATCCCTGTGCCTCTTCAAATTGATCAGGAAAATGGGAGGCATAAACCATGAGCTTCTTAGGAACGCAGCCACGATTTACGCAAGTTCCACCTAAACGGTCAAATTCTGCAATGCCTACTTTTGCCCCATATTCGGCGGCTCGTCTAGCTGTAGCAATTCCTCCGGAACCTGCACCAATAACGAATAAATCAAAATCGTAGCTCATGACTCCCCCAAACTTCTGAATTACTATTCGGTTGAAAGATTACTTATTTTTGGTAGATAGGCGCAATAGGCGTCGGAGGTAAAATTTTACTGATCGTCCAAGGTAATGATTGTTGTATCACTCTCAAGTCAATCCACGATTATCAGGACTTACGCACCAAACTGAAAACAGTAGAGGCGTTGCAGGTAACGCCTCTACTGATAAAGCCTTAACTAAGCTGGGAAGTATCTCAACTTTTAGCTGACTTCAAGTATGCCAACATGGTATCTGCATCTGAGACCTCGAAGGGATCGGTAGGGCAGTTATCTTCATAGCCTGGTTCTACAAACATTTTTTCAATCTTGCCGTTATCTACCACCATAGAGTAGCGCCAAGAACGCATACCAAAACCGAGATTATCTTTTTCTACCAACATCCCCATTTTGCGGGTGAATTCCCCATTACCATCGGGTAGCAAGAAGATATTCTGAACCCCTTGCTGTTTGCCCCACTGGAACATCACGAAGGCATCGTTGACAGATAAGCAGATCACTTGATCAACCCCTTGTGCTTTGATCTCGTCATAGAGTTCTTCATAGCGGGGTAAGTGGGTTGATGAACAGGTGGGTGTGAAGGCACCAGGAAGGGAAAATAGCACGATACGCTTACCGCCAAAAATTTCCTGTGTAGTGCGGTCTTGCCAGCGGAAGGGATTGGGTCCAGCAACTGACTCATCTCTGACTCTGGTCTTAAATACTACGTCGGGTACTTGATTGATAACCATCTTGTCTTACTCATTCCTTTATGATTGTTACTATTTAATCGTAGTCGTAACGAGTATGAGTTGTCAAGGAAATTTAGCGGATTTAGTTAAACAACAGTTGACGGGTACCCGTCAACTGTCAAGCAACCCTTAATTCTTGATTTTGATGGCTGTGCCAGTCGCGGTAATCAGTAGCAGCACCCCCTTTTCATCAACGTTAATTGTGCCAGTATCCATAGCAATGCCAATCACAGCATCTGCTCCTAGTTCTGAGGCACGTTGCTTCAATTCTTTGAGGGCTTCTTGGTGTCCTTTTTCAAAGACTTTTTCATAACTGCCAGTACGTCCTCCGATTAAATCTCGAATACCAGCAAAGAAATCCCGCAGTGCATTGGTGCCGTAAACCACCTCAGCAGTGACAACGCCCAAATACTCTTCAACAATCGCACCTTGAATAACATCAGTAGTAGTTACAATCATCAGTCCTGCCTCAAAAAATGAATCAAATGCCACCAGAATAGCTAATTGCTATGGCTTAATCATGAAATTATCGAAATACAACTACTTATTAATGGCATGCTACACCATCCTGACGTGCTGCCCTTTGCACCGCAGCAGCAACCGCAGGAGCGACTCGCTCATCAAAGACAGAGGGAATGATATGTTCTCGATCTAAATCACTGGGATTAATCAGGGATGCGATCGCAAAAGCTGCTTCGAGACACATATTCACGGTAATGGTTGACGCCCGACAATCTATAGCGCCACGAAAAACCCCTGGAAAAGCCAGAACATTATTAATCTGATTGGGATAGTCACTACGACCTGTAGCCATTACTGCTACATCATCTACTACCAATTCTGGCTGAATTTCCGGGATAGGATTAGCCATAGCCATGACAATGGGCTTCTTGGCCATGGACCTGACCATGTCTGGGGTTAGAACCCCAGGTACACTCACCCCAATAAACACATCGGCATTACCAATGGCACCAGCGAGAGTACCCGAAGCATCCACAGCAAATTCTTGCTTTTGCTCAGTCAAGTTAGGGCGTTTAGTAGAAATAATGCCTTGGGAGTCGCATATCCAAATTACACCTGCACCAGCTTTACGGAGTAACCGGGCAACTGCCATACCGGCAGCGCCAGCTCCATTAATAACAATTCTTACCTCTTCTAGGGATTTCTTGACTAGCTTCAGGGCATTGGTCAAGGCAGCAAGGGTGACAATAGCCGTACCGTTCTGGTCATCGTGAAAGACTGGAATATCTAACTCCTGCCGGAGTCTGGCTTCAATATCAAAGCAACGGGGAGCACTGATATCTTCTAAATTAATACCACCAAAAACCGGCGCGATAGTTTTAACGGTTTCCACGATCTGATCCGTATCTTGGGTAGCTAGGCAGATAGGAAAAGCATCAATACCAGCAAACTCTTTGAACAGCATTGCTTTACCTTCCATCACTGGCAAAGCGGCTTCTGGCCCTAAGTTACCCAACCCCAACACTGCACTGCCATCGGTGACCACAGCAACCATGTTGCTTTTAATGGTAAAGGAGTAGACCTGTTCTGGGTCAGATGCGATCGCTTTACAAATCCGACCTACACCAGGAGTGTAAGCCATAGCCAATTCAGATTGATGCTTGAGGGGGATTTTGCTGTTGACACTGATTTTGCCACCGCGATGGAGGTTGAAGGTGCGGTCATAGACATTTAGGATTTGGACATCGGGAACTTCTGACACCGCTTGTACAATCTGTTCAGCGTGTTCAGTGCTAGCTGCATCTACGGTAATCTCGCGAGTAGCAATTTTCCGAGTTTTCTCCACCACCATAATTTCTCCCAATTGACCGCCAACAGATGCGATCGCTTGAGTTACGCTGGCTAACATCCCGGCACGGTTGGGGTATGTTAAGCAAATAGTCAAACTGAAACTAGGATTTGGGGTCAGGTCTACCATGCTGTCTGATCTGGGATTATAGAAATATGTTGGCGCAAGCTCATTTCCTGCTATATCAATCTAGACTAAACTAGACTTTAGTTCATAGTTGATCGCAAGCATGGAATAGGAATTATTTGCCGGACCCAGGAGATCAAGAGGATTCTAGCCTCCAATCAACTGCCAGAACCGATCATCTTCTGAAATAGCCTCAAAATCCGGGTCATTACTCGCCTCTTCCCGATACCTTGGATTTAGCTCAATCGCCTGCTCTAGGTTTTCCACAGCTAAGGTGACTTGACCCTGGGAAGAATAAACGATTGCTTTGTTATAATAACCAGCAGCATACTCAGGTTGAATCTCCAAAGCCCGATTAATGCTTTCCAATGCCTGATCATTCTGTTCTAGCTTGACTAAGGTAGAACCTCTGTAATTCCAGGCTTTGTGGGAGTCGGGATTTAATTCAATAGCCTTGTCAAAAGAAGCAACAGCTTCTTGGTATCTTTCTAATACATCCAGAGCCATGCCTCGATTCAACCAGGCTACTGTATTATCTGGCTGAACTTGGACAGCTTGGTCGAAGGATTCAAACGCCTCTTCATGCTTTTGTAGCATTCCCAGTGCTACTCCTCGGTCAACCCAAGCTTGATGATAGTTTGGCTGAATTTCTAGGGCCTTGTCATAGGAAGCGATCGCATCTTCGTAGCGTCTCAACCGTCTTAGGGTCATGCCCCGGTTTAACCAGGCTTTGTAGTGGTCTTGCTTGAGTTTAACCACCTTATTAAAAGCAACCACTGCTCCTTCATACCGCCGGAGTTCCATCAAAGCCAGACCTCTTTGATACCAGCTATCTGGGTCATCTGGCTTAAGCTCAATTACTTTGTCATAGGACGCGATCGCATCTTGATACTGCTGTAATTCCCATAATGCCATACCTCGCTGATACCAAATATCAGGGTTATTCGGTTGAAGGTCAAGAGCTTGATCATAGGAAGCGATCGCATCTTGATACTGCCCTTGAGAGAATAGAGTATTGCCCTGATTCACATAGTCATCTGGATTCAAGAACAACTTAGGATGGTTCGATTTGAGGCGTTCTAATTGTTCCGTCAGAGTTTGAGTGTTTTGCAGCACTTCAGACAGAGCAGCTTCTGCAATGGATGTTGGGGAAATCTCTGCTAGTTGTTGTATAATTTTATCCTTCTCGGTTTGAGCATCAGATTCAACCTCAGACAGCTGAGCTGCCAAGGTTGTTTCCAATTTGTCCAGATTTTGAATGATTATATCTTTTCGCTTTTGAATGTCCGACTGTAAATCAGAAAGTTGAGTTTTAGCCTCTGTTTCTAATTTTTCCAGACTCTGAATGGTCTGAGCCTTCTGGGTTTGAATTCCTGACTGAGAGTCAGAAACCTGAGTTGTTAAATTAGCCTCTAGCTCTTTCAGATGCTGGAGAGTCTTATCGATTTGCACTTCAATCTTCGACTGGGATTTTGAAAGTTGTTCAGTAATGTCAGTTCCTAATTGCTCTAGCTTCTGAAGAGCTAAATCGATTTTATGTTGAGCTTTTTGTTCAGCCTCCACCTTAATGTCAGATAGCTGAGGAGTAAACTCTGTCTCTACCTGTTTTATATTTTCTAGTATTAAATCCCGTTGCTGTTGAGCCTTGGCTTCAAGTTCAGACAATTTTGAGGCAAACTCTGTCTCTGATTGGTTCAGTTTCTCCAATACTTTATCTTGATGCCCTTGGACATTGGCTTTGAGTAAAGATAGTTGAGGAGCAAAATCAGAGGTGAGTTTTTCTAGATTCTTGAGGTAACTGTTCCTTTCTTTATCAGCCTTTGCCTTAAGCTCAGACAGTTCAACAGCAAAATCAGACTCTGATTGATTTAGTTGCTGCAGGACTTTATCCTTATGTTCTTGTACATTACCCTGAAGTTCAGATAGTTGAGGAGCAAAGTCAGCACTTGATTTTTCTAGGGTTTGCAGGTAATCTTCGCTTTGTTTTTGAGCCTTGGCTTTCAAGTCAGACAGTTCGGAGCCAAACTCAGTCTCTGATTGGTTCAGTTTCTTCAGTATTATCTCTTTCTGGGCTTGTACATCCGCCTGGATTTTCGATAATTCTGGAGTAAATTCAGCCCCTAATTTTTCGAAATCTTTTAAAGTTAAGTCCTTTTGGTTTGCCGCAGTTTCTTTCAGGTCAGACAGTTCGGAGCCAAACTCTGTCTCTAATTGCTTCAGTTTCTTCAGTATTGTCTCTTTCTGGGCTTGCACATCCCCCTTGAGTTCAGATAATTGGGGGGCAAACTCAGCGCTTAAGTTTTCTAGATACTTCAGAAAACTATCCCGTTGCTTTTTAGCGTCTTGCTCGAGTTTAGACAGTCTTGAGGCAAAGTCAGTCTCTAATTGTTCTAGCTCTTGTTGAGTATCGGTTTTTTGCGTCTTGATTGTCGTTAATGCCTGTTGCTGGGACTGAGACAATTTGGATAGCAGCTTAGATAGATTTTCTCGTTTAACACTTAGGTCTTGTTTAAACTCTGCCGCCTGCTGATCTAGCTCCAAGGCAATGTCTTCAGTTTTTTCTAGGATACTTTGAACATTTTTATTGGCACTGACAATCCTATCTTCCAAGTCAGTCAGTTCATTGAGGTGAGCTCTCACGATTTGGGCAACCTCACGAATCACAGACCTTCTTAGCAGCCACAACGCTGCGATCGCAGCCACCAGTAGCAGTACCAGAGTGACCAACACAACCAGCAAAACATTAGACAGGAGCGTCACCCGCTGAAAGCTAAGATTCGCATCAGTTTGAACTTGCTTTTGACTTGAGCTCTGAGCGACTATCTGTTTTGGAGGGTCAGGTTCGATGGATTGGGCACTGCCAAGGCCAACAGGCAACAGGAAGAATGACAAAACAATAGTGCTTCGCCACACCAGTGCTAACATTTGTTGATTTTTACGCTTCATCAGAACGTCCTTTCTCTGTTGGTCATCTTGTACTGCCCATAGAGGCTCTATCTTACGTGCCAAGATCAACTCCCCTACTTAAATCCATTTCTTCTAGTTTGCCACCTCCATGACTGAAAGGGTGAATGCCCTTTGATCCCAGTTGGCCAATCAGTAGACCAATCAGTAGACCACAGTTAACACACTTTTGGTTACACCAACAGCTCCTTCTCAGCTTACCCCCTAATCAGCTATGGGGCTATCCAAGCTATAGCAAGTCTTCAAAGTAGCACTACAGATGCAGATGGCCAGAGGTCGGGATGACCAGATCGGGAGATGGCCAGATGAAATTGATGTGCAATTAATCCAGGAATTAACGAGAATCCCTACCTTCAGAAGGCAGGGATTCTCGTTAATTGGTATAATGTAGTATACTGTCAAGGAAACTTAGTACTAGTGCAGGGGAAACCGAAATAAGTGAAATGACCAGCTCCGACCTCTGTAGATGAAAGTGGTGACTTATTTCTGCGAGCCTGGACTAGGTGGAATCAGTAAAGTTTACGTTCTTCCCACAAGAAGCAGTAGTACGGTACACTGCCCAAGCCAGCATTAGTCAAAATTGATACCTTTATGACTGGGTTGGGTTCACAATTGTCTTCCTCAGATATCAAATCTAGGTTGGCCTGGTTAAAGAAGATGCCTGAAACCCGGCTTTTGATAGCTTGGAAATTATGGGCAATCCCAAGGAGCACAGATGACAGCTTTTGCCAGACTACAGCAAAGGTTGGTTTGATGGTTTCGTTAATTGTTGTTAGCATGTCAACACCCTTTATAGTATGGATTGAAAAAAAATTGTCTTAAAATGCACCCTTTTATACCCATGGCCTACTTGCACTGCTTCAACCTTTCCAAAAGAAGCAGTAGTACGGCACAGTGCCCAAGCCAGCATTAGTCAACATTGACACCTTTATGACTGGGTTGGGTTCACAATTGTCTTCCTCAGATATCAAATCTAGGTTGACCTCGTTAAAGAAGATTCCTGAAAACCGGGTTTTTATAGCTTGGAAATTATGGGCAATCCCAAGCAGCACAGATGATAGCGTTTGCCAGACTACGGCAAAGGTTGGTTTGATGGTTTCGTTAATTTTTGTTAACATGTCAACACCCTTTATAGTATGGATTGAAAAAAAATTGTTTTAAAATGCACCCTTTTATAGGCTTGTCAAGCTTTCACTTGTTCCACTGCTGTCTGTGGATCCTGTTTACCCGTGAGCTGTGCCATTGAAGACACCCTCATTAGCGATACCACAAGCCTGAAGACATCTAGCTAGTAGCTATTACGGGTGGTTTCACCCATAGTTATGGCTACCATGGTTTTTTACTTGAGCTGACAGCAAGAGAACTAGTGATTTCAGCTCATCTACATTTGATAGAGTTGGGAAAATCAAAAATGGTAGAATTTGTTCTATTTAATTACCCATTCTTGATTTATTTTATAATCTTTAGATTTTATTTATATTTCTCTGGAGCTATCATCCCCAATTCCTCCTATTTTATATTTCTTAAAAAACGTCAAGTTTATGGTTAGCCAAGGTTTTTCTATGGTTTGGGGCAAGTTAATCCCTAGGCCCTTGGCGTATCTTAAAGTTTTGTAATGTAATTTTTGATTTTGAATTACATGAGAATTTTTGGCTATTAACTCATCCTTCCTCCCAGGTCATCTGCGATTGTTGATCAAGAACTCGGCGACATCAATCACCAAACTTGGCATCTTTGCGGTGCGACCCGTGGCGAATTTAATTCTTAATGGGTCAAGGGCACCGGAGACGTTTTGAAGCTAGAAGCTACTTGCAACTTGCTCCTAAATGCGACGAGATTCAAGTCATCTCCATGGGGGAAAACCTTGAGGTGTTTGGTTAGGTGTAATGTAAATTTATTAACACATAACCCTCTTAACACCTAACACCGGGACACTAATTTACTCCTTCTACCTTGGCGATATCCAGAAGTGTCTTGAGTACCGAGTCAGGGTTCAAGCTGATGGAATCAATTCCCAACTCCACTAAGAAGCAGGCAAATTCCGGATAGTCACTTGGTGCTTGACCACAAATACCAATCTTGCGGCCATTTTTCTTGGCTTTTTCTATCACCATCCGCACCATTTGTTTAACTGCTTCGTTACGTTCATCAAAGATATGGGCAACTAAAGCAGAGTCACGGTCTAATCCTAAGGTTAATTGAGTGAGGTCATTAGAACCGATGGAGAAGCCGTCAAAGATTTGGCTATACTCGTCGGCTAGGATGACGTTACTTGGGATTTCACACATCACATAGACTTCTAACCCATTCTCCCCCCGCTTCAAGCCATGTTTTTCCATTTCCGCCAGCACCCGGCGACCTTCATCAGGAGTGCGACAGAAGGGAATCATGGGGATAACGTTTGTGAGTCCCATCTCATCCCGTACCCGTTTGAGTGCCTTACATTCCAAACCATAGGCTTCCCGGTAGATTTCATCACAGTAACGAGACGCCCCTCGCCATCCTAGCATCGGGTTCTCTTCTTTGGGTTCAAACTGTTTACCCCCTAAGAGATTGGCGTATTCGTTACTCTTGAAATCTGACATCCTGACGATAACTGGTTTGGGATAGAAAGCAGCAGCGATGATGCTAATCCCGTTGGCTAGTTTATCCACAAAGAAGTCAGGTTTATGGTCATACAATGCTGTCAGCTGAGCAATTTCTTCCTTGACCGATGGATCTTCGAGTTTATCGAAGTGAATCAACGCCATCGGGTGTGCCTTAATGTGATTGGCAATGATGAACTCAAACCGGGCTAACCCCACCCCATCGCAGGGAAGAAAAGACAGACTAAAGGCTTTCTCTGGGTTACCCACATTCATCATGATTTTGGTGCGGGTGCGCGGTAGGTTGTCAAGGGGTGTTTCTTGCACCTCAAAGGGCACTAACCCTTGATAAACCTTGCCTTCATCTCCTTCTGCACAGGAAACCGTCACTGGTTGGCCTGTCTTCAACTGGTTAGTGGCATTGCCACAACCCACAATCGCGGGGATACCCATCTCACGGGCAATGATGGCAGCGTGACAAGTGCGGCCTCCTTGGTTAGTGACGATAGCACTCGCTCTCTTCATGATAGGTTCCCAATCCGGATCTGTCTTGTCCGTGACCAATACCTCTTTGGCTTGGAAACGGTCAATCTTGTTGACATCCAGAATTACCCTTGCTTTGCCTTGACCAATCATTTCACCGACGGCGCGACCGGTGACTAGCACAGACGTTGCCTGCAATGTCTCTACATCGCCTTTGAGTTGATAATGACAAATAACATTGGCAGATTTCTGGGATTGTACAGTTTCCGGACGGGCTTGAACAATAAAGAGTTCACCGGTTTTCCCGTCTTTCGCCCACTCAATGTCCATGGGGGTGTAGCTACCCCGCACCTGGGAATAGTGCTCTTCAATGATGCTAGCCCACTTGGCTAGGGTGAAAATTTCCTCATCATTGATCGCGTATTTTCCCCGTTCTGATGGCGGCACTGATATATTTTTCGTCAGTTTTACGCCGTCATCATAGACCATTTTGACTTCTTTGCTACCTAGACGTTTGTCTAGGATAGGGCTATACCCCTCTTGGAGAGTCGGCTTGAACACCAGGTATTCATCAGGGTTGACTGCTCCTTGGACAACGTTTTCACCCAAACCGTAAGCTGCTGTTACTAAAGCGGCATTTTTAAATCCGGTTTCGGTGTCGATGGAGAACATCACACCAGACGACGCTAGGTCTGAGCGCACCATTTTCTGGACACCGACAGACAGAGCAACATCAAAATGGTCAAAGCCTTTAACAGTTCGATAGGAGATGGCGCGGTTGGTAAAAAGGGAGGCAAAGCATTTGTGACAGGCTTCTAAAACCCCTTTTACTCCGTGGACGTTGAGATAGGTTTCCTGTTGACCAGCAAAGCTAGCATCAGGTAAGTCCTCAGCGGTGGCACTGGAACGAACTGCTACATCTGTATTGTAATTTGACTGTAGGCAAGTGTCCCGATATTCTGGCTCAAACTGCTCACAGAATTCCTGGGGATCATTCCCATAGCGTTGGCATAGTTGTTGGTATGCCAACGCGATCGCATTGGCTAGTTCTTTTGGGAATGGGGTATTGAGAATTAAGCTTCTCGCTTGCATCCCCCGTTGTCGCAAGTTATTGACATCTTCCACATCCAGGTCAGAAAATGCCTGGCGCAGCTTGGCTTCTAACCCAGCTTTGTCTATAAAGTATCGATAGGCATAGGCTGTAGTAGCGAAGCCAGTCGGTACTCTCACTCCTACTGGTGTAAGTTGTCGGATCATTTCCCCCAAAGAGGCATTCTTTCCCCCCACTAGGGGGATATCGGCAATCCCAACTTCCTCAAACCAGAGGACGAAGGCTTTGTCTTTGGCAGATGGTTGGGCTTTTTCTGGAGCAGTGATGACCATATGATGCTTCTCCTAAGCTTGACTTCCAAGGGGAGTACAGATGGTTTTCTGCCTCAATGGGATTGTTCAATGGGATTGTGAAAAGTCCGATGAAGCACCTGAAGTTGTGGCAGTTGCTGAACTAGCATTAACTCAAGGCTTAGCCTGTTCGGCAGACAACGTCACCTTATGACAACGTCACCTTATGACAACGTCCACGAATATGCCATTGTCTTAACTCTAGCCTAGCAATTCGTTTCTCCCCTTCATTGAGCTATCAACTCTATCGGGGCTGATACTACTAGTTTAGAAAATTTTCCTCAAAGGAGGTCATCTTTCTTTACTTTATTTTATATACAACACAGATGTTGTTTAACTAGAAATCATAAATGATTAAGTATAAGTCAGAAATGATTTAAATTTTTTATAGATATAAACAAGGGGATGAGTTTTAGTTAATTTCCAGGCTTTGGCTTATCTCACCAGATTTTTGTAGTTTATTTTACATAAATTTCCTGGCATTTGTAGTTTATTTTACATAAATTTCCTGGCATTTGCTATATGGTAAAAAACCTGAGGAAAATAGTAATAAATTTCTCAATACCATTATTTTTCGTCTCTGGTGCAACAGGCACGGAAATACCTGACCGCTAAAAATTACCCCCTTACCCCCTTAGCCCTTCATCTGTTGCATTTCAGCTACAATCTCCTGTACTGGATTGGCGGTTGAGCAATGGATAGGGCAGACTTCTGGGCACTGCTGGATGGCATTCAAGAAGTTGAATGGGTATGCTTCTTTGAGTACAATCACGAAGCTATGTCCAGATGCGCTCCCACAGCGTGAGCAAAGCTGAATCCCTTGAGGATTCTGAGTTGGATTAGATTTAAGCGTTGGATCATTTCCTGTAGCTCGGATCAATTATGATCCAGATGCTTCACAGAAGACGATGCCGGATTTTAGCTGGGTCGAAGTTCCGATCATGACCTGATATAAGTCAACGACCGTTTTAATAAAGTGGGCGTTACCAATAATAATGATGTTACTCCCCCTGACGAAATTTCCATCCTAAGCACTTTGAGTTCGATTGTCACCGACCTCTGAGCCTCAGTGAAATAGTAAAAACACTAAATTTAAACAGTAAAAACACTAAACTAAACCTAAAATCTATATACTATCTCCAGCCGAAGTAAAATGACTGCCAAAATGCCAAATATCTACCGGCATCATAGATACTTCTTCTGATGGCAGGTGGTAACCTGTAGATCTAATTATCACCTCAGCATTGACAAAAATGCCTAAGTATGAATATAGCAAAGGGAACAGGGAACAGCGGATCACCGGAACAGGGAATATGGGATCAAAATTTTCACAATTCCTACAGGGATTGCTATACAAGCAAACTAACATCAACAAGCCACGGTTGTTGAGAAATTACCGAAGAAATACCTCCCACAACTTACACAAAACTGGACTCCAAAACCTATAATATCAAGTTAGGTTGAATACCCATAATTAGAGGGAGGGTGGGACCCACCCCTAACCCCTCCCAGGAGGGGAAGTGTGGGGAGGGTGGGACCCACCCCTAACCCCTCCCAGGAGGGGAAGTGTGGGGAGATGGGGAGATGGCCAGATGGCCAGATGGGGGAGATTTTTATTAAGGGTAATTATCCCGACATGATATAAGTAGTAGGGTGCGTTAATAACGCACCCTACAAGTAGAGTTGTTGCGGAATTCCTGTTCTCAAAAACAGACTAGACTTCTGGTGGAAGTAAGAAGGATTAGTGAAATGATTAGTGATGACTCTGTCTATTCTATCCTTCTATGTAATAAATGCATAATCCCTCAAGCCTTAGAATGTCAAGGGTATCTATCTCTACTTTGTATCTCTAGTTACTGGAGTGCCTGTAGTGGTTAACTCAAGGCTTGGGGTTGCTACCCCTTGAACTACCAACACTGAGCAAGGAGCATGGTGAACAACATAGTTACTGACACTCCCGAGTACTATTTCTTTTAAACCCCCAAGCCCTCGACGACCTAGAACAATTAAATCCGCACTCCACTTTTGGGCGAGATCACAAATTCCTACACTCGGATCTGCCAATTCACAAG
This sequence comes from Moorena sp. SIO3I8, assembly GCF_010692325.1. Taxonomy (GTDB): domain Bacteria; phylum Cyanobacteriota; class Cyanobacteriia; order Cyanobacteriales; family Coleofasciculaceae; genus Moorena. Next base: position 148,631 of record NZ_JAAHHW010000003.1, read on the forward strand.
ATACTTCGGCAGCGATACCATGATCATTGGCCTGTTGAGCATAACTCCTAAGCCACTCTTTGTTTTCCTCAACGTGTTTTTGCAGATTTTCTTGCTGAACCTTTCGGATACTACCATACACGTCTACATCGGCTATGGTGCCAAGACCTACGTAAGGAGTCATCATTTCCTGAGGTTCCCAGTTAAGGCAGTGTACTAGCATCAGAGTACTCTGTTCTTTTGCGGCTAGGTCTAAGGCCTGTTCAAACACTGCTTCTGCTTGGGATGAGCGGTCGATTGCTACCAGAATCTTTTTGTAAGCCATAATTAGTTTTTCCTCGTCTCTTCAAATTATTCAAATGGGGGCTCGAAGACATGGAATTTAAGTACTTGCAGAAAATAAATTAAGGGTTTCCTTTGTCTAGTAAAGATAGGGAAGATGGGTAAGATACTGAGGTTCGCGCTTGAGCTATAATCCCTGACATTGAAGACGTTGAGTGAATAGTTGATTGTAGTCAGTGCTGTAGTCAGTGCTGTAGTCAGATGCTACTCAATGTGATAGGGTTCTATAATTTAATTCTAGAAAAACTACTGACAGATATTAAGTACTGTTAACTATTTGTAACACTTATCGGCCTAGTCAAAAAAAATAGCAATGGGATGATAATTAGTAGGGTGAATGATTAAGAAAGCCTAAAAGTCCAGAAACGTACAGTTATTGACCCATTTCTGTTACCGTAGGCAATAATAAGGGGAAAACCAGGAAATGAAGGGACTCGACTGAGGTGAATCAGCCACTAACTCTACCACTCCGTCCTTATTAATAATCCATCGATTAGCTTCAACAATTCTAGACCGACGTGAGTTAGCTGCATTAGAAGCACTAGAAGCTAAGATAGGATTTTTCCGGCGGCGAGTTCTGTGGCGAGGTAATGGACGTAAATCCATCCACAGGGTTTCACCCAAAAGAGGTTTAGTGGGGTCTGTGGGTAAGCCACCCCGCCCAAATTGGGTAAATTGATTCCCCTCATCGGTACCGCAACCAGTGGCAACTAGGAGTTTGGGATTCACAAAATTTTCTGGTAGCTCGAATAATCCCGCGCTAGGGTCGAAGTATGGTGCATTAATTTCGACGGTACCGCTAAAGGAAGCTCCCAGTTGGGAAGAGGCGGTAATATCACTTTCTGCAGTTTTTTCTTCCCGAAATTCAGTACCAAAAATGATAATCACTTGTCCTCCAAAGCTATCTTCAGCATTGGCAGTGATATCGCTATTGTCTAGGGCAACTAGCAAGTCAGTATCGATAGTAATGTTACTGCCAGTGACAGAACCTGTAGCATTAGTAGTGATGTTACTGCGATCGCGCATCAAGATTAGCTGAGAATCCAGAATAATATTGCCCTTATCGCCAGCACTGACTTCAGCAGAAAGGGTAGCGCTTTTGTCTAATACAATCGACTCAGCAGTAATGTCGAGATTACCAGCCTGGGCTAACTCCCCTGAACCACGAGCACTGACCGAGATTTCGGCACCATCGCGAACGGTCAAGTTGTTGCTGGTAATGGTCACCGAACCCGCAGCCCAATTGGATTAGACTTCGCGGCAGTTGTCGGGAACAGGGAACAGCGGATCACCGGAACAGTGGACAAAAATTGACGCAAACACTATCAGAATAATACTTTTGCAAGAGGTCTATTGACCATTGCAAAGCGTGAAATGGGGTCTGTTGGTAGGCTTTGTCTGAGGGGATTGGTGCTGTAGTGGCAGCTAGATAAGGCATTAGCTTTGTGGGCTTGGGGGAAGCTTACGCATTTCATAGATAGGTCTGGCCGATTAATCTCAGTCTTAGAGTTCCCCCCACTGTTGGTCAGAGGAACATCTGTTTAGCACTGAGAGATTGCACCTTTAGCAAAGGGAACTTCGGATCACCGGAACAAGGAAAAAATCCTGTATACTTGATTAGGTTATCAACCGCTATATCAACAAAAATACAAGTATATTTAAAGCTAAAAACCTAACTAAAAATTATTAGTTATAATCAGAATTATTTGACTAGTATTACTACTCTTATTAAGGAGTTGGTTACTCTGGCAAAATCTCATATGATCTCCGGATAATTACCCTTTATAACAATCTGCCCCATCTCCTCATCTCCCCATCTCCCCACACTCCCGTCTCTCCCCACCCTCCCCACATTCTTACTCCGATTCCCGATTCCCGATTACCTGTTCCCTTTGCTATAACTAATTATTGATCTTCAAGCAAGCATGGAAGCCTTGACTGAGATGGAAGGAAATCAAGACCAGCAACATCCTCAGGAAAAACGCGATCGCGAAATAGTTAACCGTCTTTTACAACAACAACCCAATGAATACAACTTGGCCGAATTAGCCCGACTGCGGATTCGTTATGATAACTTCCCCGGTGCTAGAGCCATTCAAAGGGACTTGGATTTACTACTCCAGCGATGGCAACTGACAGAACCACAGCTTTTTGAGAAAACCCTTCAGATTCATCAAGCCGGTCTTGCGTATAGACGAGACAACAGTTCTGGAAGCCAGGATGACTGGACGTGACTCTCTTTGCTGAAGTCGGGAACAGGGAATAGGGAACAGGGAATAGGGAGTAGGGAGTAGGGAGTAGGGAGTAGGGAGTGGGAAAAAATCATGTTGGTTTTTCAGTACCTTTTATGATAAATTTCCAGTTAAAAAACTCAGAAAGCTTACTGTAAAAGCGATGCAGTCGGCCAAAGGGGGTTTCCCCCACTCGCGCTTTGCATCAAGACAGAAAAATTAGGCTCTTCAACTAACAAAATTTACTGAATACGGCCTCTTACCACTGTTCCCTGCTCCCAGCTCCGAACGCGCCCCGCGTGGCCCACGGCCTCAGTCCCTGCTCCCTTTACTAGATTAATTTCATTTAACCGATTTCCTAGGGGCTGGGGGTAAAAGCTTAAACATCTGTTTTTCTTGATTCGGTTTAACGTTCTGATCAGCGGGAGCTATTGGATCGATCTTAGGTAGATCGATCTTAGAGGGAGACTTAGGGATGGGAACGGTTTTAGCCAGCTCATTAGACGAAGCTGTGTCTATAGCAGTATTCAGAGCTTCCAGTTGTTGAGATATCAAAGCCTGCTGTTGCAGCTGCTCGGTAGAAGACACTAAGCCGCTGAGTCCATTAACTAAATCCTTGACATTGCGGCGAAACGCTGGATCCCCAGTCAGATCATCTAGGTCAGCGGTAATCTTTTGAGCATTTTCAAAGGTAACTCGTGCTGAGTCTAGGGTTTGTTGCAATACTAGTAAATTAGTGGGACTGTTGAGAGTATTGGAAACATTACGTAAGTTAGCAGAAGCTTGGGCAGCATTAGCTGATAGGTTTTCTAAGTTCCGCAGCATTTGTGACACATCCGTTTGATAAACCGCTGAGTTAACCCGATTCGCGGTAACGGTTAAGTTGCTGGTCAGTACACGCAGATCTTGACTGGCTTGAGAGATGCTATCCAAGGTGGTGACCAAATTTCCCCGATTGCTTACCAATAGTTGATTGGCAGAGGTAATCAGTTGATTGAGTTCCCTTGCCGTTTGGCTGTATTGCTGGGAGGTACTAGAAATGCTACTGGTTGCCAACCCGATTAGACTAGATGTTTGATTGGCCGCACTGGTCACAGCATTCGTTGCGTTGGACAAGCCTGCTACCTCTTGCCGCACGATGCGGGACAACTGGGTCATCTCTTTGCTAAGTTCTGAGACGTCTCTGGCGGCATTGGAGGCATTTTCCGCAAGACTATTGATTTTGTCAAAAAACGCTGGATCAGCATAGAGTTCAGCAATGCGATTTCCGTTCCGTAGGAGGTCAGCAAAGGTGGAACCCACATCACCATTAATCTGATCTTCTTCACAAATAACTAGGGAAGAATTGCATTGTGCTCCGAAGGGTGTAAGACTTTGAGCAGTTGCAGGTAATTGTCCTAGAGGCATGATATCAACATTGGTAGCACCAATTAAACCCGATTGATTAGCTTCAACCTGGACTTTGCGGGGGATTAACAATCCAGGGTCATCAATTTCAACGGTGACATTGACCCCATTAGTACCGGGTTCAATCTTAGTGATTCTCCCAACTTGGACACCGCGATAGCTGACCGATGCCCCCACTTGCATCCCAGCAGCGTTCCCAAAATTGACAATGAATTTATAGCTCTTTCGACCTAAGCTAATCCCACTAATCCATACAACAAGTCCACCGAAAACAGCAAGTCCTGCTACTATTAATAAGCCAACGGAGCCTTCTCGAATCGTCCGCGATCGCATAGTTTAACCTTTTTTAGCCTTTCCCCTCACATTTACCATCATGCCTCACCAACCACTGACATCCAAACTGGAACCGACTTGAGCAAGTTTCGAGTAGTCCATTGGGTCAGATAGATGAGGTAAAATCCCCAAAACCTTAACATTGGTTAGAGTCTCGATTAAGCTAATCGGAGCCAACTGATTAATTTCTTCGGAGGTACGAGGTTGGACGCAATTGAGGACAATGCCTTTGATGTCAACTCGTGATGAGCGTGCCAGGGCAACATTAGCAACCACTTGTGCGATCGCTCCTAATTCTATCGGCGCAACCAATACACAAGGCAATCGCCAATCCCTTGCCAAATCTGCCACAATCAGTTCATGAGTCACCGGTGAACCTAGTCCTCCCAAAGCTTCCACCAACACCACATCCCGCTGACTGCGCAGACTAACGAAGCCTTGCCAGACCTTTTCGAGGTCAACCTGTCGTCCTTCTAGATCTGCGGCAACTGGTGGTGCTGCAGGGGTTTTAAACTCCACGGGTGTGATCTCCTCCAGGGTTTGAGCCAAGTCAAATAGTTGGTGGTAAATTTCGCGATCGCCAATTCCCGTTTGAATCGGTTTGAATATCCCCAGACTCTCTTGAGGACGGTAAGTCTGCCAATAAGCAGCGATCACACAAGTCAAAACCGTTTTGCCGATGCCTGTATTGGTGCCAGTAATTAGTAATACGTTCAAGATTGACTCACTCTCAGTCCGTAAGGCTAATATCTACAGCAAAGTTTCTTTCCTGTTGAGCAATTACATCTACTATATACTCACCAGAACTAGGCAGCTGACCTTGCCACTTTTGCACCCCTGAAGCCTTTTCCACTAACTTGCCATTGGGATAGCGGATAGTTAAAGCCACATCACTTTCAATCACCTCTAGCTTCAATTGCTGACCCTGTTTAGCCTTCACCAAGTAGCGCTGAATCTTTTGGGGGCTAGTGCGACCCAGTAGCCGCAAAGGCTTGTTTTTCTCCAACAAATTGACCAGTTTTATCTTATACTCAGCAGTCGGTTTGGATTTTGGTTTCGGCTTCGGTGCTTCTGTTAACCTTAATCGTAGCTGATAATCGCTATCCGGTAGACCCTTAACTGGACTCAGTTGAATCGTGTAGTTGCCAGTGAAAAGAAATTTACCTTCCCATTGCCGCACCCGCTTAGCTCGATTGTCCACTGGTTTTCCGTCCGGGCCAAGCACTGTCATCAAGACCCCTTCGTCACTGAGATCTGCCTTCAGGGTTTGGTCTTGTTTACCCTGGATAATGTAGTTAATAGTGTGATTAGCCTTTAAATTGCTGGATTTAGAAAGGGTTTTACCTGCAGAAAGCTCTAGAAGCTGACTGTAGATTTGAGGCTTACTCGGGGTGGGACTAGGGCTAGGGCTAGGGCTAGGACTAGGACTAGGACTCACTGACACCTTAGGACTAGGGGATTTCCCAGTGTCCTGCTGATTAACATTGCTCACCCATACCCAAGAGCCTATTCCTGCCAGCGCTGCTAGTCCTGTAGCTATCCCAAGCAACGGCCAAGGACTATTCCAGATAGAGTTACCCGTGGCTTGAGACATCACCGGGTAACTCGGTTCTGCAGCTCTGGCCTCCCTGGGTGTCCCACCTTCAGCTGATGCCACCGTTGTGCCGGGTATTGGCTTGGGCTTTGGCAGTTGGGGAGTTAACCCAGAAGCTTGAAAGGCATACAAGACTTCCCTAGCGGATTGGTAGCGATCGCTTGGTTGATAACTAAGCATCCGATTTAATATCTCAGCTAACTCATCGCTAACCCTAGCCCAGGGACGCCAGTTCCAAGTCAGATTAGTATTATCCACCAGTTCTCCTGGTTCTTTCCCAGTTAGTAGCACTATCGCAGTCACTGCTAGGGAATAGAGGTCACTACTCGGATACACCTGACCTGTCTGAATTTGCTCCCTGGGAGCGTAGCCGCTTTTGCCAATACTAGTTGTTGGTGTGGGAGTATCGGGCAATTGAAGACGAGTTGCCAGTTCCTGTACCACACCCAAATTAATCAAAACGGGTATACTGTCCGTCTCCCGCATGATAATGTTATCGGGTGTGATATCTCGGTGAATAATCCCTTGGCTGTGGATGTAGTCCAAAACTGGCAAAGATTGCTGCAATAGCTGACGCACTTCCGTTTCTGATAAGACTCCCAAGTTGGTCGGGCTAGCAGCTATTGGGGGTGATTGGACTTCCCCATCCAGATTAGAAGATAGAGGTTGGCTTTGATTCTGAAGGGCTTTGCGTTGTTCTAGTAGGTCACCATAGGTTTTTCCCTCTACGTAGTCTCGCACCAGAAACAGTCGTCCGTCCTCTTCAAAGGTAGCTCTGAACTGAGGAATTTGCGGGTGTTCAATTTTATACAGGATACCTGCTTCTTGTTGAAACAGTTGCCTTGACTTATCTAGATTATTAGTTTCTGTCTGAGGGGGAATAAATTCTTTGAGGACACAAGGTTCATTGAAACGCCCTTGATCCTCTACCAGGTAAGTCCGATTGAATTCCCCTTGGTCAAGGACACGGAGCAGATGGTAGCGATTTTGCAGAATAGTTCCAGAGGCAATCGGTGGTTCCATCGGTGGTAGATCAGTTGTTACGCACAATGAGGCAGGAGGAGTATTCTTGAAGTTTAGACTTATTTCGGTTGCTTTGGAACTTCACCGGTGGATTCCAACTGTTCTGTTGAGCCACAGAGTTGAGCCACAGATAAGTTGATCACCATATACATCAGGGCTTACCCAAAACTGGACTCAAAACACCCTTATGGTGTAGGATCCGGAACCAGACCCTACAAGTATAGTTATTGCGTAAATCCTGTAGGGAATAGGGAATAGGAAATCAGGAATAGGGAATAGGAAATAGGGAATAGGGAAAAAATACTGTGTACCTAATGAATATGAGAACCGCTATATATGTTGTTCGGGTTTCTTAGAACATCACTACCTGTTCATTGCTATCTTATTGTGGTGTTGAATTATCTCAAATAACTACCTTACTTGACTAGATGTACAGTTGTTCGAATTAAGTACAATAGTTAATTTTCAGATTTGAGTAAGAAACTTAAAAAACCTGCTTGAGTTATCAGGTTCCTGTGATGGCAATACACTATATATAGTGTCTTTATTCAACACCTCTGTTAGGTCAACGCTATAAAAATTAATAAAATATTAATCAAATTTAAATAAATAATTATAAAAATTATTATAAAAGGGATATTCCTAGAATGTTAAGATCGCGTTGAAATAAGCTTCGAGGGTTTGCTGTGAGCAGTTCAGTTACTTTAGAGCTTCAACCTATTCTGCCCCAGATAGCCGATAACAATCGTTTAAGACTATTTTCTGGTTCGGCAAATGTTTCCCTTTCTCAGGAAGTGGCACGCTATCTAGGACTCGACTTGGGACCGATGGTACGGAAACGATTTGCTGATGGGGAGCTCTATGTCCAAATTCAAGAATCCATCAGGGGGTGTGATGTTTACCTGATTCAACCGACTTGCTATCCGGTGAATGATTACCTGATGGAGTTACTGATTATGATCGATGCTTGCCGTCGAGCCTCAGCGCGGCAAGTTACTGCTGTGATTCCTTACTATGGTTATGCTCGAGCAGACCGTAAAACCGCTGGCCGTGAGTCCATTACAGCGAAACTGGTGGCTAACCTGATTACTGGAGCTGGTGCTAATCGGATTTTGGCAATGGATTTGCACTCCGCTCAAATTCAAGGTTATTTCGATATTCCCTGTGACCATGTCTACGGTTCACCAGTATTGCTACAATATCTGGCTTCTAAAGACCTAACCGATCTGGTAGTAGTTTCCCCCGACGTTGGTGGTGTGGCTAGAGCCAGAGCGTTTGCTAAAAAGCTATATGATGCTCCTCTTGCGATTATCGACAAGCGCAGGCAAGCTCACAATATCGCTCAAGTCATGAATGTGATTGGGGATGTCAAGGGTAAAACTGCGGTGTTAGTCGATGATATGATTGACACCGCTGGCACGATTTGTGAAGCTGCCAAAGTACTGCGTCAAGAGGGGGCTCGCCAAGTCTATGCTTGTGCAACCCATGCCGTGTTTTCCCCACCAGCTGTAGAGCGCCTCTCTAGTGGGGTGTTTGAAGAAGTAATTGTTACCAATACTATTCCACTACCGGACGCCAAACGGTTTCCACAGCTGACAGTGCTTTCAGTGGCTAACTTATTGGGTGAAACCATCTGGCGTATTCATGAAGACTCTTCTGTCAGCAGTATGTTTCGTTAAAAATCCCCCCTGGAGCAGGGGGGATTTTAATTTTAAACAGTTGTGTTGAGTGTTAAGTGTTGACTCGAAACAAGCAATGGTTAACGGTCAACCAAGAACGCAACTGGGTATCAGCCAAAATTCCATTTTCCACAGTAAATTATTCGTTGCTCCTGTAGGGACTAACATCTAACTCACCATTAGTCTTAAACACTACTCGGAAATGACCAAGGGGCTTCTGGGGTACTAACCCAGTCCCTTCGCCACCAATTCCAGCTGCTGCTGGCTTGATTAGGCGTTCTAGAGGAGTTTCTTGGGAGTAATCCCAAGACTCTTTATCAATTGCTTCATAATCAGCAATGATAGCCTCTTCAGTCACACCTACCCGATAAGTTAAATCTTGAGGATAGCTAGAGGTTTTATTCCAACTGTCACGAATTGTCTGAGACACTTTGTCTTTCAAATCATTAATGACAGCGATGTCAGTGATTTCTGGACCTAGGGTAATCTTACCAAGATAACCATCCCAAGGACTGATTTCCAGTATCCCTTCGTCTTCCCCTTGTTTAAATAACACCTGGAACTGAGCAATAGGTTCTTGGGTAGCAATATTGTCTGAAGTTTTGGTGTATAGCAACTCAGGCAGGGGGGTTTGCTCTGACCCATCCAAGGGTGTGCCATTAACAGGTTTGTAGCCTAAAATCGCGCCATCTCTGCCAACACTAACCTGGTATTTTAAATTCCCAGCAAACTGTTTCCGGTTCCCCCAAGCTCGAAAAATTCGCTTTTGCAAGCTTCTTTGTATATAGCGCAACTCTGTGGGATCAGTAATTTCTGGTGCAGTTGTCAGGACTTTTTCTAGCTCCTCAATCGAGAGTGGTGTTCCCTTTGGTGTTGGTGTTGGTGTTGCCTGAGGGTCACTCTCCCCAGTTGGGGTAGTGGTTTCATTGGCATTTTCCCGTGTTAGGGAAGGTTCGGGTTCCCGTACTTCTGGAATCGGTACAAAGAAAAATGCGATCGCAGCTAGAGCCAAACTTGCCATTCCCAGTGCAGCGGGGGCAGTACGCTCGGTTACTGGTTTTTCAGCTTGGCGATAGTGCTTAGAAACAGGCTGTAACGAAACACTAATATCTGGTAGGGTTCGTCCATCAGCCAAAAACTGGTCAATCGCCTCCACCAAGTCAAACAACTGCACTGTGTTCAAATCTACATGGAGAGGTTTGCCTGAGTTAGTCATTGATCCTGACTCAGGAGTATCTAGCAGTGTCAGTCGATGCAATTTCTTGTCCTCGACTTTCTGCAGATGCACCTTAGCTGGTTTCTCAGCATGGGGTTGGGGGTGAGGCACTTTAGACAAAAATTCCTGAGCATAGCGGCTTACACTATGTACCAAGTCCTCAAAAAAATCCCGGCCACCACTTAGGGGTTGGTTCATAGCCCCTAAATGGCATTCCGCATTAGTTAGAGTTGTCAGCAATGGTCGGGCATCTGGCTGTAACCCATCCCCTTTGGTACTATTACTCCAACCCTCCAGGATTAGGGTACAGTTGGGAAGACTGTACTGGCGTCGAATTGTCATCGGCTGTTCCTGCTGAAAAATCCCTATGAATGCTTCCCCCACCTGCGTTCTCGTGGTGTGGGTATCCGTCTTGATTACAAGGGTTTATCCCTCGCGACAGGCGGCATCCTCGCCGAACATCCAGGACTTTTGCTGGACTGTTCCCCCAAGTCGTTTCCGCTATGGGGCTTATTCAATGAAGCTTTTACCTGAGAGTCTGACGTTTATGAACCGACTACAAAGGATTTATAGGTTAATTTTCCCAATCGTAGAGAGGTCGTGCCTCAGGGTTGCTCAGAATCTCGTCTGTCCTTCGCCGTACCGCTCAAGATGATGTCATTATATCATATTTTTGCGCTCCTAACCCCCACCTGAAGGAAGTGGGGGAATGGGTCGCTCATTTTTGTTCAACCTCTTAGAATAGCATTGAGGGTAATGGATAATTGGTAATGGTTAATTAATCTGGCTATACTTGATGGCATGGCGATAATCAGCAACGGCAACATTCAAGACAATTCCCCATCAAACAAACTAGTCCATAATCTTTGTCTTCCAGAAGTGCCTGTACAGAACAGAAGCTGACTCAATAGAGAAATTGCCAGTTCATTCAACTTTTCTTGAGAGTTATAGGCAGCAACTTTAGAGCGACGGGGGTTCATCCGGCTGCGAAAATGAGCCTGGAACCTTTCCAAATACTTATATAGGCGAAAATGTTGTTCTAGAGGCACCTGCTTTTCCAGCAGTTGTTGATAAGCGGTCAACAACTGCCTAATCAGAACAGTCATTCGGCGTGCCATATGACTAGCAATCACCACTAGAGCCTTAGCTTCTTCTGGAGTTAAAGGACGTCGTGTGTAAGAGCGCCGCCAGGGATTGGTAGAGCGCATACGCCACAGGACAACACGATTTTTAATAATGTCCTGAAGTTCCAGCTCTCTAGCCGCCAATAGCATCGCCTCAGAACCTCCCAGTTCCAGAGCTTCAATGGCTAGTAAAATTAGGTCAATATGCAACCGAGTTCGTGGTGGACAGCCCTGAGCTGGAATCCTGAAATCAGGTAGGCTATCTAAAATTATTGGCTTTGACTGGGAAGCAGGACTATTGGTCAGCATTACGGTCCGTCGAAAGATTCACTCTAATAGCGCTTATCCTACAGCGAAAACCTTTTGAATAGATTTGTTCCAAGGAATCACACAAGGTTCAGCTTTCTAGTGTACGCTTTTACAGAAAGGGAATGGCAAGCTATAGTTTGATTCAAACCCGATTGATAACTAACTTCACCTACCGATGGATTTAAAATCTCTGATTCGCGATATCCCTGACTTTCCCAAACCAGGGATTGTATTTCGGGATATCACTACCCTCCTGAGAAATCCAGAAGGACTGCGCTACACTATCGATACCTTAGCTCAAAAATTTCAGGAAGCAGGAGTAAGGGCTGATTATGTCGTGGGTATGGAGTCTCGTGGTTTTATATTTGGACCACCTATAGCTTACCAACTCGGGGCTGGGTTTGTCCCAGTGCGCAAACCGGGTAAGCTACCAGCACCGGTATACTCGGCTGAGTATGACCTAGAATACGGCACAGACAAGTTGGAAGTCCATCAAGATGCTTTCACACCTAACTCCCAGGTTGTGATTATTGATGATTTAATAGCTACTGGAGGAACGGCAGCAGCTACAGTCAAGCTGGTAGAACAAGCAGGCGGTCAAGTGGTAGGTCTTGGCTTTATCATCGAATTACGGGCTTTAGGTGGACGTCAGCAACTGCCTGATGTACCCCTGATCACCCTGGTTGACTATTAGTTAACCATTATACTTAACCATTACTTATTAGTCATTGCTCAAAAGATAAGTTGATAAGAATTAAGAATTAAGAATTAAGAATTAAGAATTAAGAATTAAGAATTAAGAATTAAGAATTAAGAATTAAAGGACTTTAAAGCAATGACGAATGACTAACAACTAACGACTATTATATGACTTCTTCTACTAGAGATTCTAGCATTATCAATCGGTTTGATGGGGCTTGGCATAGACTAAAACTTCTGGTCACGAGTGAGACCTTTCTGTACGTGGTCAAGCGACTGTTGCAGGGTCTTTTGACCTTGCTGTTGGCATCTGCTCTAAGTTTTGTCATTATTCAGATTGCACCAGGAGATTTTCTGGATACTCTCAGGCAAAATCCCAAAATTTCCCCAGAACGAATCGAGGAACTCAAGGAGCAATTTGGTTTAGATCAGCCAGCGATTGTTCAGTATTGGCGTTGGCTAGTACGAGTTGTGACCAAATTTGACTTTGGTACCAGTTTCGCTTACTTCCGTCCTGTGTCATCTCTGTTATTGGAGCGGATACCAGCCACCTTACGCTTAGCAGTAGCCTCAATCTTTATTACTTGGACGATCGCAATTCCTCTCGGTATCCTGGCTGCTGTTAATCAGAATCGAACCACTGACCGATTCCTACAAGTCATTAGCTACACAGGTCAGGGTTTCCCTAGCCTAATCACTGCTCTGTTGCTGCTCATACTCGCCCAGAATCTTTCCCCCTTATTTCCTGTCGGTAGTATGACCAGTATCAATCATGATGATTTATCAGCCATTGGAAAGGTTTTGGATATTGGCTGGCATATGATTTTGCCAACTATTGCTCTATCCATTACTAGTTTTGCAGGTCTACAGCGAATTACTAGGGGTGAATTGCTGGATGTGCTACGGCAAGACTATATTCAGACCGCTCGTGCTAAGGGACTGCCAGAAAATCGAGTTATCTATGTCCATGCCTTGCGCAATGCTATCAATCCTCTGATTACCATCCTTGGCTTTGAGTTTGCGTCTCTACTCAGTGGCTCATTTATTGCTGAATTTTTCTTCAACTGGCCAGGTTTAGGTCGTTTGATTTTACAGGCGGTAAATGCTCAAGACCTCTATCTGGTAATGGGAAGCTTGATGATGGCGGCTACAATGCTGATTTTGGGTAATTTGTTAGCAGACTTGCTTCTAAAAGTAGTTGATCCCCGCATTCGTCTGGAAGATTTGAAATAGAGAATGGCTAATAAAGTTTGAAGTTGAAAGGATTAAGGATGAACTCTTTGTTGCTTTGTCCGAAGTTACCTTTTTAGGTCAATTTTTGTTGACAACCAAAATAGAATAAAACCTTTGATAAAATTAGGAAAAAAAACTGAAACGATTGTCCATCCTGCCTTCTGCCTTCTGCCTTCTGCCTTCTGCCTTGCTGTAAGGACGTGCCTCAGGACTATTTTCAAGATGTTTACCCAAATTCATTATCTGATTCTTTCTAGAAGGAACGGTCGTTATCTGGTTGCCCAACCGAAAGCTGGTAGCCCAGAGGCTGGCGCTGGATATCTGTTGATGTTTCGCGAACACTTTGATGCCCTGAGTTATATCAATACCCACGGTGCTGATTTAGCTGACCAATTTTCTGTAGAGTCGGTTTCTGGGAGTCAGTTGAAGAATTTGCTGGAACGGTGGGGGTTTGTTGGTGTGGGTGTTGTTCAAGACCCATTGGTACCTCAAATTGAGTTTTTTTCTTACGGATAAGGGCTATTAGGTGACACAAGCAGACTATTCAAGTAGTCCCAAAAATAGCGATCGCATTTGCCCAAGCTCTCTGGCTTGACTGGGGATAATTCATAGCCCTAACCTCAAAGCAGCTGCTGAATCACCGATAGAGCAATATAACCGTCGTTCCGTGATTAATTTTTTTGAACAGGCAATGATTGGGAGGGCTGGTTATTCTCTGATTGATATTTCCTCTTGCTTGTTGATCACGACAACCATCACACCGCTGCTGGGCATATTGTTAATATGCATAGATTTTGTTTAAATTTTATTAAGGAGTAAATATAAGGAGTAACTATGAAAGACCTCACTGCTTATCGAAATATCGGTATCTTTGCTCACGTGGACGCAGGCAAGACAACTACAACAGAGAGGATACTAAAACTTACCGGGAAAATCCACAAAATTGGTGAGGTTCACGAAGGTGCAGCTACAACGGACTTTATGGAACAGGAACAAGAGCGCGGTATTACTATTCAGTCTGCCGCCACCAGTTGTTTCTGGAAAGACCACCAACTCAACATTATTGATACTCCAGGTCACGTAGACTTTACCATTGAGGTTTATCGTTCTCTGAAGGTTCTTGACGGTGGCGTTGGTGTTTTCTGTGGCTCAGGTGGTGTAGAACCCCAGTCAGAAACTAACTGGCGCTACGCCAATGATTCAAAAGTTGCTCGGATTATCTACGTAAACAAACTTGACCGTCTCGGGGCTGATTTCTACCGAGTGGTTAAGCAGGTAGAAGATGTCCTTGGTGCTAAGCCTCTGGTAATGGTACTGCCGATCGGAACTGAGAACGATTTTGTGGGTTTAGTGGATTTGCTAACCCGTAAGGCATGGGTATGGGATGAGTCTGGGGATCCCATGAACTATGAGATTCAAGATGTTCCCGCCGACATGGTTGATGATGTGGAAACCTACCGCGAGCAGTTAATTGAAATGGCTGTGGAGCAGGATGACGAGGTGATGGAACAGTATCTAGAAGGGGAAGAACCAGATATCGAAAGCCTTAAGCGTTGCATTCGCAAGGGAACTCGTGAGCTGGCTTTCTTCCCTACCTACTGCGGTTCATCCTTCAAGAATAAGGGAGTGCAGTTGGTACTTGATGCTGTAGTTGACTACCTGCCGAATCCAACTGAAGTCAAACCCCAGCCAGAAATCGATTTAGAAGGTAACGAAACCGGTACACTTGCCTATGTTGACCCAGAAAAACCTTTGCGTGCCTTGGCGTTTAAGATCATGGATGACCGCTTTGGTGCTCTGACCTTTACCCGTATTTACTCAGGAACCTTATCCAAGGGTGACACAGTACTTAATACCTTCACCGGTAAAACTGAGCGTATTGGTCGTTTGGTAGAAATGCATGCGGATTCCAGGGAAGAAATTAACTCTGCCCAGGCAGGTGATATTGTTGCCATCGTTGGGATGAAAAATGTCCAGACTGGGCATACCCTCTGTGACCCGAAAAATCCTGCTACTCTTGAGCCGATGGTCTTCCCAGACCCCGTGATTTCCATTGCGATCGCACCTAAGAAAAAAGGTTCGTCTGAGAAAATGGGCATTGCCCTAAGCAAGATGGTTCAGGAAGACCCATCTTTCCACGTTGAAACTGACCAGGAAAGTGGCGAAACGATCATTAAGGGCATGGGTGAGCTGCACCTAGACATTAAGGTTGATATCCTGAAACGGACTCATGGCGTTGAGGTGGAGGTAGGTAAGCCCCAGGTGGCATACCGTGAATCCATTACTAAGCGCATCGAAGACAGCTATACCCACAAGAAGCAGTCTGGTGGTTCTGGTCAATATGGTAAAATCGATTACGTTATTGAACCTGGTGAAACCGGTACTGGCTTCCAGTTTGAGTCCAAGGTCACTGGTGGTAATGTCCCCAGAGAATTTTGGCCTGCTGTGCAAAAGGGCTTTGAAAGCAGTATTCAAAAGGGTCTGTTGGCTGGATTCCCTTGTGTGGACTTCAAGGTTACCTTGACTGATGGTGCTTACCACCCCGTAGACTCATCGGCTATAGCCTTTGAAATTGCGGCCAGGGCTGCTTATCGGCAATCCTTTGGCAAGGCTTCACCTCAATTGTTAGAGCCAATTATGAAAGTGGATGTATTCACACCAGAAGATTACATGGGGGATGTAATTGGTGACCTCAATCGCCGCCGTGGGATGATTAAGTCTCAGGAGAAAACTCTTACTGGTGCTCGCATTAAGGCAGATGCACCCTTGAGTGAGATGTTTGGCTATATTGGTGACCTGCGTACTATGACATCCGGTCGTGGTCAGTTCTCAATGGAGTTCTCCCACTACGCCCCTTGCCCAAATAATGTGGCAGAAGAGGTGATTAAAGAAGTGAAGGAACGCGAGGAAGCCGCTAAATAATCTTTTGATTTAACCAGAGTTCCTGGCTGGTTTTGGACTGGCCAGGAACATCATGTTATCAATGATTAAGTCTGTGCCATCACCATGCCCATCAAGGCAATCACCGAAGCATTGTTATCAATAGCATATTCATTAGTAGCCCAAGACCGCTCATCATCCACATAACTCAACATTCCCAACCCTTTAGGCGCAATCCCATCCTGGGCATCAGTATTAGGACCCCCTACCATCAGACCAGGGATGACAATTTTTTTAGCTCGGGAAATCCGGTGATGAACATTACGCACCGAGTTGCTACCAACACCGGTAATAAAGCAAAGATTAAAATGATTCCGCCCCAGCAAATAATCTAACTGCTCAACAGCTGCCTTATAGTAGCCTCGATTCCCAGTGATGCGGTAGGCATAGAGTAGGGTAATTCCTTCTTCAGCTACCTTGTGATTAGATGCCCAATGGAATTTATCAATAGCTAAACGGTAGCCACTACGGTTAATCTTTTCCATCAGACTATCCGCCCTTCTCATCAGCCTAGCTGTGATTTCTAATTTCAGTTTGTCTGACCCCTTCCTTTGTTTCTGCACCAAATAGTTAACCATTGCTAGAGGAGAGGGATCTTTCCAACCAAACTCACCATAGTCGAAGGCGGTGATAGTTTTAGCTAAGTATTTCTCGTAGCTAGTCTTCCCTGTAGTAATATACAGTTCTACGGCTGCCCAGAAGCGGTCATCTTGATCTGTTTTTAAGGATTCTTGCTGATCCCACTCTCCAAAAAGATACTTACCTGAACCGGTGTCATCTCCTTCTTGCCAATCCACCTTCATAGATCGCTGTTTTCGGAGAAACCCCCAGGCTTTCTGTGCCGCTTGTAAGTAGGTTTGAGCCTGTTGCTTGTCAAAGGGAGTATAAACTCTAGCAGCCATTGCCATTACTGCTGCAAACTTGCCAGTCTCAGGTGTCGAAATCCCAAAAATGTACCGTGCTTGAGTATCTTGATTGGGTAGAATTTCCCCTGGCCAATTCTTTCCTGACAACTTGCGGTAGACAGCACCATCCTCCCGCTGCATCTTCAACAGCCAATCTAATCCTACTTTGACCTCATCGAGTAGATCAGGTCTACCATTGCCGCTTTCTGGTATAGTTAATTGGTTGTCCCTAAATAATTTAGGATATTGCTCGTACAAGTTTAACAACCGTCCGATGGTGACTGTCATTGGCGCAACATATTTAGCAAAATCCCCAGAATTATGCCAGCCACCTTGGGCAGATTTGAAGTCACCAGCTTTATGAAACTCATCGTTGTGGGCAATAATCCCATCTTTGAGATGGCAGGGGGGATGTTTTACTCCAGATACTGAATCATTTACAGCAACACCGCACCGTTGCAAATAGTATGACCGGAGTAGCTTTGTAAAGGTATCCTTATAGATTTGCTTACCAATGCCAAACGGATAAGACTGACTATAGCCGTATTTGAGGTAATAGCTACCTGATTTATCGAATTTAGTAAAATCAATAACTCTAATTTTATCATTACTGGCTTTATCGCTTACAGAATTTCCCAGGTTGGTCACAAAAACCGTTTTGTGAGTGATTAAATCAACCAGTTCAACCTGCTTCTTTTCCGAATTGGGGGCATTGATTAAGAAAGCCAACTTAGGCCCAGTTGGGTAATAGCCTATTTGATTGATAACAATTTTTCCTCTAGCTGCTGGATTATAGGGTTGAGCATTAAGCTTGGAAAAAAATCCATAAGCGATCGCACTAATCCAGCCAATAATAAAAAATCTTCTATCTATGTTCATCGTGAAGCTTTTACTTCAATGATATCTTGATTATTGGTCTTTTGGAAATTTTCCAGAACGAACCTCAGTACTAAACTCCTGCACGGCTTGGGTAATTACCTGGCGCAAATTAACATAAGACTTAGCAAAGGGTGGCTGGCGCTCGGAAAGTCCTAGTAAATCCGCTGTAACTAACACCTGCCCATCACAGTGGGGTCCGGCTCCAATGCCAATGGTGGAAATAGTTAATTTTTGTGTAATTGACCTTGCCAAATCGGGGGGAATATGCTCTAAAACGATAGCAAAGGCACCAGCTTGCTCCAATGCGATCGCATCCTGCAAAATCCGCTCCCCAGTTTCCGCTGTTTTTCCTTGTTGCCGTAAACCCAGTAGATGAATAGACTGCGGTGTTAAACCTACATGACCCATCACCGGAATTCCCACAGCGGTAAGTCTGGCCACAGTTTCAGCCATGGCAGGGTATCCTCCCTCCAACTTCACTGCCACTGCCCCAGTTTCCTTCAAAACTCGACCGGCAGAGTGGATTGCCTGCTGAGGACTTTCCTGATAACTCAAAAACGGCAAATCACAAACCACTAATGCCCGTTTAACACCGCGACACACCGCTTTGGCATGGTGAATCATGTCATCAAGGGTCACTGGCAGCGTTGTGGAGTAACCCAGCGTAACCATTGCTAGAGAATCCCCGACCATGATTATGTCTACTCCCGCTTCATCCAACAGCTGAGCGATCGCATAATCCGCAGCAGTCAGCACCACAATCTGGCGCTCCTGTTGTTTCCATTGATTCAACTGCTTGATAGTAACTGCCATAACCAATAAGAGTTTCAGTCAATCCAATTAATAATTCTGAAAGATGCTGATGAAAAAAACTAAACCGAACTATGGAAATCTTTGTAAAGAAGCTTGAACTACTGACTTCAGTGTAATGTCTCTGTGCAACTGATTTATAACCCATTAACACTATATGGGTTAATCATGGTAATAAAAAAGGTTGAACAATCCTGCTTGAGTAGGGAATACTAAGAATGAAGCTTCTTCGATCAGGTTCCCTATGTCAGAGCCTCTAATTTCTGCCATCATCTGCACCCACAATCGCGAACAATATTTGGGTGCCGCCATTGATAGCTTGCTACAGCAGGATTTTGCCGATTATGAAGTAATTGTGGTCGATAATGCCTCAAGCGATCGCACCCGTAACATAGTTGACCAACGCTTGGACAACTCTCGACTAAACTATGTTTATGAACCCGTACTTGGTTTATCCGTGGCTCGTAACACCGGGGCGGCCACTGCCCGTGCTGCTATTTTAGCTTATCTGGATGATGATGCGGTTGCCAGTGCCCGTTGGCTTAAGACAATTTACGAAGCTTATCAAAGCAACGAGAAACTAGCAATTGCTGGTGGTAAAGTTACCCTATTGTGGCCAGATGGCATTACCTCTCCCTCCTGGTTGTCACCAGACCTAGCCGGAAATTTGGGAGCTTATGACCTAGGCGAAACCGTAATTGAGATCCAAAATCCTGGTTTGACTCCCAGAGGTTTAAATTACTCGATCAGGCGGACTTTCCTGGATAAAATCGGTGGTTTTGATGTCAATTTAGGTCGTGTGGGGAAAAATTTGTTATCTAATGAAGAGTTACATATGACAGAATTAGCTCTCCAGGATGGTTGGCATGTTGCTTATCTACCTGATGCTCTAGTGGCTCACAATGTTGCCCCAGAACGAATCAATAAACGTTGGTTTTTGAATCGTGGTTGGTGGCAAGGTATTAGCGAGTGTTACCGGGAACAATTGGTTGGTCGTGCTGGTACTGCCCAATTGTTACGGGGAGGTGAACGAATGATGCGAGGAATCTACAAATCCTTGAAGCACTTCCGCAATCCAGCTCTGCGCTTTGATAATTTGGTTTATGCCTATGGTCAAATCGGTTATCTGAGTGCAGTAATTAAAGGAATGCTACAAAGGAGCAACTCCTCTGTATCCCACAACCAGTCCAGTAATTAATGAGACTGGATAAGAGGTAATCTTATATTATATAGCAATCCGTGTAGGAATTGAGAGAATGTTTGTTCCCTGTTCCCTACTCCCTGCTCCCTGCTCCCTGTTCCCTGTTCCCTGTTCCCTGTTCCCTTTGCTATAGCACAGATACTTTTGGTTGATTGTTGACTGTTCAATGTTTACTGATAAGCCTTAATTTTAGTTAAGGTTTGCTGTTAGTTATTATTGGCCAATAGACTTTTAATAAAACTTCCACAATTGCAGGTGTTTAATTATGAAATCCCCTAACACTAAACTTCCGGTATCAGTTATAATTCCAGCCAAAAATGAAGAGGCTAATTTACCAGCTTGTCTTGAGAGTGTTAATAGAGCAGATGAAGTTTTTGTTGTCGATTCCCAAAGCAGCGATCGCTCCATTGAAATTGTCGAAGAATACGGTGCCAACATAGTTCAATTCTATTTTGATGGGTTTTGGCCCAAAAAGAAAAACTGGAGCTTAGAAAATATTGAATTCCGTAATGAATGGGTATTAATTGTTGATTGTGACGAACGCATTACTCCAGAACTTTGGGATGAGATTGCTGTGGCAATCGAAAATCATGATTATAACGGCTACTATATCAATCGTAAAGTATTCTTCCTAGGACAATGGATTCGTTTTGGTGGCAAATATCCAGACTGGAATCTACGGTTGTTTAAACACGAAAAAGGTCGCTACGAAAACCTGAAAACGGAAGGAATTCCCAATACTGGAGACAACGAAGTGCATGAACACGTTGTCTTAGAAGGCAAAGCTGGCTATCTTCAAAATGATATGCTGCACATCGACTTTAAGGACATTTACCATTGGCTAGAACGGCACAATCGCTACTCTAATTGGGAAGCTCGTGTCTATCTGAATATACTAACAGGTAAAGATGACTCTGGCACCATCGGGGGAAATTTGTTTGGAGACGCAGTGCAGCGTAAGCGGTTTCTGAAAAAAATCTGGGTTCGACTACCGTTTAAACCAATACTGCGGTTTATTTTGTTTTACTTTATACAGCTGGGCTTTTTAGATGGAAAAGCTGGGTACATTTATGGACGCCTGTTGAGTCAGTATGAGTATCAAATTGGTGTCAAACTCTATGAGTTACAAAAGTTTAGCGGTAAGCTGAATGTAGAAAAAACTGAACCAGTACAGACACCAGTAACGCCAAAGCCATCAGTTGTCTCTACAAATACCTGAGACTCCATTTTGAATTAAGAATGTAGAATTAAGAATTAAGAATTCAGAATTAAGAATGTAGAATTGAGAATTAAGAATTGAGAATGTAGAATTGAGAATTGAGAATGTAGAATTAAGAATGTAGAATTGAGAATTATACATTCTGCATTCTAAGCACCTACACAGAATTAATTACCGAATCGCCATCTCTGTAACCTTTACATTGTAAGGCTTTGAGTTTTATGAAATGTGTAATTAATTTTGTGTACCTCCTTACATTCGGCCTTATAAATTCTGCCTGCCTTCTAAATTCTGGCTACCTTATAAATTCTGCCTGCCTTCTAAATTCTAAATTCTAAATTCTAAATTCTAAATTCTAAATTCTAAATTCTAAATTCTTCATTCTTAATTCTTCATTATGACTAATGACTTAAGTAAACTACCAGCGTTAGATTTAGAACCCTTAGTGGATTTACGCCAGTACGACCAATCTTGGTTTGACCGAGGACGTCCGGGCTGGTTCATCTTACTCTGGTGGTTAGTGCAAGCGATCGCATTTCCCTTAAGTCCTCATAACTTCAATGGCTTCCGCCGATGGCTGCTACAACTATTTGGAGCCAAGATTGGTACTAATGTCATCATTCGACCCACTGCTCGTTTTACTTACCCGTGGAAAGTAGAAGTTGGTGAGTACAGTTGGATTGGGGATGATGTGGTTTTCTACAGCTTGGATAGGATTCGCATTGGTAGTCATTGCGTGATTTCTCAAAAATGTTACCTCTGTACTGGTAGCCACGATATGAAAGACCCAGCCTTTGGTTTAATCACATCTGAGATTAATATTGGTAACGGAGCCTGGATTGCCGCCGATTGCTTTGTTGCTCCCGGTGTCCACATTGGAGCTAATGCCGTAATTGGTGCTCGCAGCACTGTTTTTAGTAATATCCCAGAGCAGCAAGTATGCTGGGGAATACCAGCACGTCCCCGCTATCGACGGGAAATCCAGGAAATAGGGAATAGGGAGTAGGGAGTAGGGAGTAGGGAGTAGGGAGTAGGGAGTAGGGAGTAGCTTACAAGGGTAGGTTTTTTACGGCGAGTAGGTACTTTAATTACGTATAAATTATCAAAAATATGTATTATATTATACAATTAGTTCCGTGATAATTCTGTCCATCTCCCCATCTCCCCATCTCCCCATCTCCCCACACTCTTAATCATGGGTATTCAACCGGAGTTGATAATACAAGGGTAAGTTAACCAGATCCGGAAAAATTGTCGATAAGTTTCCGGATTTTCATTTTGCCAAAAGAAAAAGATAGTGGACCACTTTAAGTCAGGATTCGATAGTCATGGTTCACAAATTCATTTTCCAAGGTTCAGCTTACCTGTTGTCAGCGTCCGTGATGTGGCAAATGCTTCCCGCAAAAGCCGGAATAGTACCTCGGAAGCATGACAATAGCAATGTTAGCACCTTCGAGATTGCTGGATTATTCGATGAGCTCCGCCAAATCCGTCGAGATGTTCAAGAGGTAACCAATACCATTCGTGAAGGCAGACGTATAATCCAAGGCACACGCGGAGTGGTTGATGAGTTTGATCAACTTGGGGACGACCTGAACTCTGGACGAGTGGTAAAGTCTTCTAACAATAATCCCTGTCGCAAAAATGGGTCTCAGAAATCCGTTGCTATCAATGAGCAGGTGATTTGTACCAAAGACGGAGCCTATGAGTTAAGTCAGGAATTGCGTAAGGTACTGATGATGACACAAACTCGAAACCTCTATATTGATGAGTTTTACGGCACGTTTTTGGACAAAGTCTTTAATCGTCCTGTTGAGTTTATGTTCGAGAATAAGGAGGAGATGACTTTAGAGAATCTTACGAAGGTGCTTGCTCTCTATGATCAGAAACGGTGGGATTATAGCAAAATCACACAGATTCTTTTCTCTCCCTCTACTAGTAAGGCTACCTTGATGTTTGGAAAACGCACCGAACCGGAAATTGTATCTGTCCCTGATTCCCTTGGTGAGTTTTCAGATTCCGTATTTAAAATCAAATCTAAGTCTCCTTTCTTGAATCAAGAATAACTTGACACGTAAGCTATCAGCGGTCAGCAGTCAGCCGTCAGCGGTCAGCTTATTTTATTTCGGACTTACGAAATTTAGTGGGTTTTGCCCCCCTAGCCCCCCAATTTTGGGGGGTAATGATGTCAAAGTCCCCCAGAATTGGGGGATTTAGGGGGCACTTGCCTAAGTCCTGTTATTCAAAAGCTGATAGCTGATAGCTGATAGCTGATAGCTGATAGCTGATCGCTGATAGCTGATCGCTGATAGCGTTAATCACTAAAACTAATTTGTGGTCCTTTTGGTACAATTCCAGAGGGATTAATAAAGGGATGACTCCTATAATAATGCTGCTTAATGTGGTCAATATTACAAGTTTCTTCTACCCCTGGCTGATGATAAAGGTCTTTGAGATAATTCCACAAATTGGGATAATCCAGAATTCGTTGCCAATTACATTTGAAATGGAAATAGTAAACTGAGTCAAAGCGTAGCAGAGTGGTAAACATACACCAATCGGCTTCTGTAATGCGATCGCCACAGAGATAACGCTGTTTACCTAACACCCCTTCCCAATAGTCAAGGGCATTAAAGAGGTCAGTTACTCCTTCTTCATAAGCTTGCTGAGTCGTAGCGAATCCAGCTCGATAAACACCATTATTAATAGGTTGGTAAATGGCATCAATGGTTTTATCAATCTCTTCTCGTAAATTCTCCGGATAAAAGCTGATATCCGACTGAGCAATCCCGTCGAACTCTAGGTCAAACATCCGAATAATTTCACGGGATTCATTGTTAACAATCGTGCCAGTTTCCTTATCCCAAAGTACTGGAACTGTCACCCGTCCGGTACAGTTAGGGTCACCTTTGATATAAACTTCCCGCAGATAGCGAGCACCATTGACTGTATCAGGGATACAACCAGGCCCATCGGAAAATTCCCATCCATCTTTATCCATCAATGGGTCAACAATGGACAGGGTAATTGCTTGCTCCAATCCCTTTAAGGCTCGCATAATCAGAGTGCGGTGCGCCCAGGGACAAGCATAGGAAACATAGAGATGGTAGCGTCCAGAGGCTGGTTTATAGTCTGTGGAGCCATCAGCACGAATCCAATTACGGAACTTGGTGGGATTACGCATGAATCGTCCTTGGGGGTCTTGCTGATAGACTTCGTTAGTCCATTGTCCGTTAACGAGCATCCCTGTTGCCATAGTTTTCCTGTGATGGTATTTTTTTTATACTATCTATAGCTAAGGGAAAAGGGAGTAGGGAGTAGGGAGTTGGGAGTAGAAAGATAGAATAGTTCGGATAGTTTTAAACTATGACTGGTTTTGCATCTTTTAGGATGGTACAAGATATTGAACACTGTGGCATAGTGACAGGCATTATGTAATCTATGCTAAAAATGATTAGAACCAAGCGCCTGGATTACCAGATGAGTTATAAATAGATAAATTTTGCTAGAGATTTTTGCTCTATCGATCGGGTGCATCTCACTTTTGCTGTTTGATCCGGTGGGTGTAACGGGCATCTTGCCCGTTACAATTTTCGGGCGAGTCGTGCCAACAAGGCGCTCAGAGGCTGAAAATCAGGGCTAGCCCCTCCCTAAACCACCACTAGCAACATTTACGTGCGACCTGTGGCGAATTAAATTCGCCAAGGTCAAGCGCACCTTTACAAATATTAGATGCAACCTATCGATCTTTGGAGGAGTGAAAAGGTGTCGGAAGAGAACACAATAGGACTTACGGAACTGATTGAACAGGTCAAGCAGGAACTACTCATCACTTCCCCTGACCAAGAGCCAGACATCCCGCTTTTGAGCGTAGATTCCGTAGAGCTGGAGCTACAAGTTACTGTTAAGAAGGAAGCCAAAGGCGGGGTAAAAATTTATGTTCTTGACTTAGGCGGGGGAGGAAGCCGGGATGATGTGCAGAAGGTCAAGGTTAAACTTTCCCCTCTTGTGAGTAAGGAAACACTTCTGAAAATCTACAGGAAGCGCTATCCAGATCGCTTAAGGGAACTAGTCGAGCAATCTATTGAAGGGACTTTAAAAGGCAGTGAGGACAATTTAAGCGATCAGTTCTGAGCAAACCTAGACTAACAGATTAAATGGAACTATTTGAGCTGTATCTATCTCCCATCAATGGGACTCGGTTCAAAGCCATCGTTACCCAATCTCCTGTCGGTGAGGGTGAAAGCGAGTCAGAGTTACCCTTTATTGAGGGTAGGAAAGACTGGAGGATTAGTTTAATCAAGGCTCTGGAGAGTACTAGTTTTTGTTCTGAAAACTTTCCTGAAGAGGGAGAACAAGAGTGGCTGGTCAAAGCAGGTATTTTAGCTTCTGACCGCAATACTTTTCATCCTGACTATCAAGCCAACATTGGCAGAGCGCTCTATCGGGTACTTTTTCCCTCAAACAGTAAAGTAGAAAAAGCTCTCCAGAAATCTATCAGTCTGGCTGAGGATAAACACACACAACTGCTGATTCGGCTCAAGTTTGAAGCTGATGTGGTACAGCGTTCTCGGTTGGCGGATTATCCGTGGGAATTACTGCATAACGGGCAAAAATTTTTATGCCATCATCAGGTTGGGTTAGCACGATACATTGCTCACGACACCGCCCCTCCGTCTTTACCCCGTGTTGAGCAGGTGAATGTGTTGCTGGTTTCATCGGCAGCTTGTGACTCAGACTTAGGACTCAAGCCGCTTTCAAAACAGGAACAGCAAGCAATCCGTGATGGTCTGGAGAAAGCTAGTGTTGCTGGACATATTCGTCTGAGTGAGCTATCTTATCCCACCCTCAAAGAGCTAAGAGCTTATCTGACCGAATATCAAGGGGATAAAGCTCCCCAGGTACTCCATTTTGATGGACATGGTTTGTTTGGTAAGCGCTGCTCTAACCAAAAGTGCCGTACTATGCACAAGGGTATCAAACGTGAGCGATGCCGAGCTTGCAAGGCACTATTACCGGAGCCTCAAGGGTATTTGGTTTTCGAGGATGAGTATGGCAGAGCTGATTATATCAGCGGTTCGGAGTTAGGAACATTACTCCAGCAGTCGAGCTTAAACGATAGCATTAGCCAAAGTAGAGGCATATCCCTTTGTGTGCTGAGCGCCTGTCAATCAGGCATGGCAGTAGCAGGGGAATCTGCGTTCAATGGTGCGGCACAAAACCTGGTTGGTCACCGAGTCCCTGCTGTGGTAGCGATGCAATACTCTGTCAGTGTTGAGAGTGCTAGCAATTTTGCCGAACAGTTTTATCGTTCCTTAGGACAGAAAAATTCACTGGCTGTGGCTGTCAGTCAGGGACGAGAGGCCATGGGAGTGGAAAACAACCAGTGGTATCGTCCGGTGCTTTACCTGCGCTGGCCAGAAGGGGGTCAACTATTTGCCACTCCCCCAACATCTGCTGGTATTTTACCTGCAAGTATTCCCTCAAACCTGCCCCGCAGTGGTGTGATTAAATTTGTTGGACGTGGCAAAGTTCTTGAAACCCTACACCAACAATTGCAGCAGACAGAACGAGTTGGTATTTGTGCGATCGCTGGCATGGGTGGTATTGGGAAAACAGAATTGGCTCTGCAATACGCCATGCTTCATAAAGAACTGGGTACTTACCCTGGTGGTATCTGTTGGTCGGAGGAAGCAGCAGTAGGTCTTGACATTGTCAGCTTTGCTAAGGTGCAGTTGAATATGCAGTTACCATCGGGATTGGATTTGGAGGAGCAGGTAGCTTACTGTTGGCGAAACTGGCAAGAGGGTGAAGTGCTACTAATCTTGGATGATGTTAGAGACTATCTACAAGTCAAATCCTATCTTCCACCACCTGAGCCACGGTTCAAGGTACTGTTTACTAGCAGGAGGCAATGGTTGGGTGAATCCTTTGAAACACTTTCCTTGGATGTTCTTTCTGAAGAAGCAGCTACAGAACTGTTGACTTCATTAGTTGGAAAAGAGCGTATTGACCTAGAACTTGACCAAGCCAAACAACTGTGTTTGGAGTTGGGATTTTTGCCCTTGGGCTTGGAGTTAGTAGGACGATATTTAAAACGCAAGCCACATTTGTCTATAGCTCAAATGCGGCAGCGACTGGGACTAGAGCATCGTTCGCTACAAAAGCCATCTGGGGAAATGACGGAACAAAGGGGAGTAGCTGCAGCTTTTGAACTCAGTTGGCAAGAACTTGACCCACTGGCTCAGCAATTAGGTTGTTTGCTCAGTCTATTTGCACTGGCTCCCTTTGCTTGGCAATTAGTCAACCAGTGCTTGCCTGACTCAGACGAAGAGGATTTAGAGGATATCCGAGACTATGCCCTTACAGAATATAGTTTGCTGCAACAAACTGGGGAGGAAACCTACAGCCTACATCAACTGATTCGGGAGTTTTTTCAGAATAAATTGAAGCAGTTTGAAAATGGAGAAAAGGCGAAGCAAGTCAATGAAATGAAACAAAATTTATGTTTTGTAATGGTAGCTGTTGCCAATACAATTCCACAGTATCCTACCCAAGAATTTTTGCTAGAAGTAGAAGATATTATCCCTCATGTTGAAGAGGTTGCCATAGCATTAAGGGACTATCTAAGTGAGGCAGATTTTATTACACCTTTCCAAGGGTTAGGAAGATTCTACGAAGGAAAAGGACTTTATAGTCAGGCAGAGATATGGTACAAGCGATGTCGAGATCAGGTTGAGGAACGATTTGGTGCTGAGCATTTTTATCTGGCTAGGACTAGTAATAACCTAGCATCTATTTACCAAGCTCAAGGACAATACTCTAAAGCAGAACCTCTCTATAAACAAGCATTGGAGATTAGGCGCAAGCTATTGGAGCAAGAACATCCTGATACAGCAGAAAGTCTAAACAATCTAGCTTTACTTTACAATTATCAGGGGCGTTATGAAGAAGCGGAACTTCTCTATAAACAAGCATTAGACATGAGGCGCAAGTTATTCGGAGAAGAACATCCTGATCTAGCAGAAAGTCTCAGCAATCTAGCTTGGCTCTACCAGGATCAGGGGCGTTACGAGGAAGCAGAATCCTTGTTTTTACAAACGTTGGAAATGCGACAACGCTTACTTGATGCAAACCATCTTCGTATTGCAGATAGTTTTAATGCTCTGGGATCTTGTTACTACCATCAAAAGCGGTATCAAGAATCAGAAAAGATGTATTTGCAAGCACTAAATCTGTACAAGGAACTTTTTGGGGATAAACATCGTGATGTTGCTATGGCTTCAAATAGTTTGGCGCTAGTCTACTCTGAGCAGGGGAAATACGAAGCAGCAGAACCATTGTTGACAAAAGCATTGGAAATCCAGAAACACATATTAGGAGAGAAGCACCCTGATGTGGCAACTGGACTCACTAATCTCGCAGCTTTATATGAGGATTTAGGTAATACAACTAAAGCTGAATCTCTATACCACCAAGTGTTAGATATGAGGAAGCAACTGTTAGGGGAGATGCACCCTGATGTGGCAATTAGCCTGAACAATTTAGCCAAGTTTAACTACAATCAGAAACGATATGAAGTAGCTAAGCCACTTTATAGTGATGCAGTAAGGATTTTAGAAACAAAGTTAGGATCTAATCACCCCAACACTGTTAAGGTTAAGAACAACCTGGAAGATTTAAAGTCAGTGATGGATAGCAGAGTAGATTAGATGGTTTGTAACTATTTGGTTTCACATGCTACTGTGATACATCCATTAACGTAAACCCTGCCCAATTGATTGGATCTTGATGTTGCTTGTCGTTTTTAACTGTGAGCATTGCCTTGCGTAGAGCTTGAGGTTCATCAATTACTCTGCCCTGGGCAGCTTGTATTCTCATCTGGGTATAAAAATCAGACATTAGGATTTGGGTTGATTCATCTGGTACTGACCAAAGAGAAACAGCTACACGAGGAACTCCAGCTAGACCAAGAGATAGGGGAAGTCCTAGCACTGTACTGTACCCGAATTCCCCATATGCAGTATTGCAAGCACTCAAAACTGCTAAGCTGGCATTCAGTTTTAGATTTAAAATTTCCTGAGAGGTGAGGTAAGAACCATACAATTTAATGGCACCAGGTAAAGAACCTTTGGTTCTAACTATATGCCACGTTTTCTCTTCTTCTCTATCAAACCAGAAACTATAGGATACACCATTACTTATTCGTTTAGAATTTGGAACTCCTTCTATCCTGTGGACAAATGTGCTGTTTTTTCCTGTTTCTATGACCATCATCACATCTCGTGGTTTGGAGGGTCGTACATCCAAGACACCATGTGTAGCAAAGTGCAGAATCTTAGCATTACTGATTCGAGAACGAACTGTGTTCTCATTCGATTCGTTTCTGATAAGAGCATCACTTCCTGATCGCTGAGCAATATTTATAGCTTCCTTTTCAGCTCCTGGCAAGTTAAGTACATTTCGATCAGCCGGGTTTCCTACAATCAGGATATCTCTACCTCTAGGAAATCTATCCAAGGGGCGGCGTTTATGAAGGAGACTGTGTAGATTCGGAGCCGTCCGAATAGTATGTTTTTCAATTAAGTAGCGACCAGAGGAATCTTTTAGAGCAGGGAAAGGCACTAAGAACAGAGAATTTTGTGGTATGAAAACCACATGCTCTTCAGGAGATGCAGGCAATAAGTCTTCTATAGGATCAATAAGACGTTGGTGTAGTTGTTTAAGTTTTTCTTGATGCTCGGACTCACGTACAAATCTTTCCTCTAGATTTCTTAGCTTGAGGTCGCGAACTGGTTGAATTGATTCTTTTCTTTCATTTCCTCGATCTAGATAAGAAGAAGCTGCTCTATATCCACTTTTAACAAGTTTATCCAAAGAAATATCAGAAGGAGTAAAATCTATTTTTCGGAAGTATACTTTACCTGTCGGCTGAGCAATCCATGCAAAAAGTTCGGTTTCAGAAGCCACTGAATAGTAAACTATTGTAGATTTTTGCTCTTGAGCAATTCTCCTAAAATCCTTATAGGATAAATTATCGGGAAATGTCAGTTTTGGTAATAACGTGTTATCGTATACTCTTGTTCCCTGGTATACCTCATCACTTAGAGCATAGGCAGCAAAGGGGACAATTCTAAGTAGCTCAAGATTGCGAATTAATTGTGCAGCTTTGAAGGCTTCTTCTTCAAACTTGTCGTCCTTCCCTTGTGCGACAAATACTCTTTGCAGTAGTTGTAGAGTTTTTAATTCTAAACTGTGAACATCTTCAAGAGTGTCCACTCCAAAGTTTGAGATTTCATTAGTGTTTTCCTCTTGTGGAGTATCATCTAAATTAGGAGAGTTACCTTGTAAGCTTTGTATAAATTCTTCTACTGACTCCTTGATCTCCTCATTACTTACCTGTAAAGCTGCTTCTGAAGGATTATAACCTTGAGTAATAAGATATATTATTTTGGCATAAAGATTATCCAAAGGTACAAGAAAATTAGAGATATTGCTAGCTACTGGAATAGTCTTTGAAGATTCTATATTTAAAATGAACGGAATCTTAAAAGAGAAACCTTCCTGACGTGTTTTAGGGTTATTAAACCCTCGTAATGAACCAGCATCTAATAAATCCAAAGCCATTTTTAGTGATTTTTCTGCCTCTGAATATTGAGCATTTTTATACTGTCGATTTCCTTGCTCAAAAAGTTGCATCGCTTCTCTTAGATTACGTAGTATTGGAGATTTATTAGAGCGGTCTACATCTGCCTCGGAATATAAGTTAGGATTTGAATAATCCGCCACACTCTTAGTTGGCAAATAAAAATTTACACTCAGGATGACAGAAGCAGAAATTAGTGAAGTTAATAGCCTAGTAAGACTTTTCTTGGCAAGGTACATATTTACTAGTAACGCTCATGATTATTTCACGATCCGAGATTTTAACTACTGCCTTGGTTAAACCCACTTCCCGCACTTCAACTTGGATGCATCTGATTAAAGCCTGATTGACCCGGTGGATGGAATGGGCATGTTGGTGGAATGGGCATGTTGGTGGAATGGGCATGCTGGTGGAATGGGCATCTTGCCCGTTATCAATATTTCCGGACGCCCTGTCCTAACACTGGCTACAAAAAAAATGAAGACTCGCCTTTGGGTGGTGCGTTACGGGGCAGGTTGTCTCAAAACTGTCCCTCGGTGTTGAACATGATGGCAAGCCCGCCCCTCACGCACCCTACGCACCCTACGCACCCTCTCAATAATCAAGCCTAGAATCCACTTCCTTCGTTGACAACTCTCTTGTAATAGGTTTGAAGTGCGGAATGTCGATCCAAACCAGTCATAGTTGAAAACTATCGGAACTCTTATATTTTAACTGGGGAATTTGGATTATAGGATTTATATTTGAGATGTAAACAGATCATTAAACGCTTTAGGGAACATAAAACTCCCGATAGGGTAACAGGAGTAAGGAATAGAGACTATTTTTCCTTAGAAAAAATTAAAATATAGTTTTAGAAATCATTTGTAAACCCTATATAACTACCGTAATCAATGGCTCAAAAAACGGCGTTGCTGAATTGAAGTATGAATCCGCGATCCTCTGGTTTTGGGCAAGCCCCCTAAATCCCCCAACCTTGGGGGACTTTAAGAGTTTTGTTCCCCCCAAAATTGGGGGGCTAGGGGGGCTCAATGATACCCAGAATCAGCAAAACCCAAAAAGCTCTAGGGGTAAGGGTAAAACTCAGAAGTTTTAAAGAGGGAACAGAGTAGGAAGTACGATAAAAGCGATGCAGCCCGGTCTTGGGGTAAACCCCCTCAGATCGGCGCTGCATCACTTAAAACCCTCTTTACTTTTGCCTCTTGCCTCTTGCCTTTTGCCTTTTGCCTCTTGCCTTTTGCCTCTTGCCTTTTTACCTAAGAAAGCTTCGTCAGGAATTCTAAAAATGTTTTAGTTCTTGGTGTTAAGAGAGTGCGGCGATAGGCATCTGCCGCTTTTTTAATTCCTTCTGCTTGAGTGGGATAGGGATGAATTACGCTGGAAAGCTTACTCAAACCAATCTTATGGACAATTGCTGTAGTCACCTCAGAAATCATTTCTCCTGCATGAGTCGCCACAATAGTTGCTCCGAGGATTTGATCTGACCCCTTCTTGTGGTGAATTTTAACAAATCCCTCTTCTTCGCCATCTGCGATCGCTCGGTCTACAGTACTAAACGGAATTTTAATCGTATTAACATTAAACCCTTTCGCTTGAGCTTCATGTTCATACATCCCCACATGGGCAATTTCTGGATCAGTATAAGTTGCCCAAGGCATCACCAAGTTACTCAGTTTATATTTACCCAAGCCAAAGGGAGAAAATAGAGTATTCTTAATCACAATCCGTGCGGCTGAATCCGCTGCATGGGTAAACTTCCAGTCCATGCAAATATCACCAGCAGCATAAATTTTGGGATTGGTAGTCTCAAGGTAATCATTCACCTTCACTCCTTTACGCTGGTCATACTCTACCCCTACCAATTCCAAATTTAACCCTTCCACATTGGGCGCACGTCCAGCACCGATCAAAATTTCATCTACTGTGACCGACTCTTCCAAACCAGTGCAGCTATTGAAGTGTAAGGTTTTACCTGCCTCTGTCTTCTCGACCCGCTTCAATTGGGCACTCAGGACTAAACGGATACCTTCTTTTAAAAAGACTTTTTGAACAATATCGGCGGCGTCAGCATCCTCTTTATTTAAAATGTGAGAACGGCGATGGAACAGCACCACTTCACAACCTAAACGGCGGAAAGACTGAGCTAATTCACAGCCAATGGGACCGCCACCAATAACAGCTAATCGATTGGGACGTTCTGTCAGAGAAAATACCGTTTCATTGGTGAGATACCCCGCCTCTTCCATGCCCTCAACTCGGGGTCTTACTGCTCTTGCTCCTGTAGCAATTACCGCTTTCTTAAACTTGAGGGTAGTATCGTTTACTTCAATGGTATCATCACCGGTAAACCGACCATTTCCTAAAAATATATCAATACCATAAGTATCTTTGAAGCGTTTAGCAGAATCGTGATGGCTAATCCCTGCCCGTAGCCGACGCATCCGTTCCATCACTGCGGGAAAGTCTACTTCAATATTATCTGGAACTTTAACCCCAAAGGCTCCCGCATTGCGCATCTCAGCCACTACCCGAGATGACCGAATCAAACACTTGGAGGGGACACAACCTACATTTAAACAATCCCCACCCATCAAATGCCGTTCAATCAACGCCACCTTCAAACCAACACCAATACCTGCTGCACCTGCTGCTGTAACTAATCCAGCTGTACCAGCACCAATAACTACTAGGTCATAACAATCAACAGGTTTTGGATTAACCCAATCTCCTGGATGAACGTAGTTAACCAACCTCTGGTTATACTCGTCCATAGGTGGAACAATAACTCTTTGATATTGAGAACTTGACATTTATAATAACTCCTTTGATAGTTCAAAATTCAATTAATTTTTTAGGGAGTAGGGAGTAGGGAGTAGGGAGTAGGGAGTAGGGAGTAGGGAGTAGGGAGTAGGGAATCGGGAGTAGGGAATCGGGAATCGGGAATCGGGAACAAAAATTTACGGATCTCTATAACCTTTAACCTTCTAACCTTTAACCTTGGCCAATAGGCCACGCTACGGGAACAACTTCCTAACCTTTAACTTCCTAACCTTTAACCTTCAACCTTCAACCTGCTAACCTTAAATCTCCTAACCTTAAATCTCCTAAACTGTCTCCTTAGAAACGCTTTTGGCTAAAGCCTTCTTAGCCAGATTAGTAATAAAAAGTGTTATTGCCACAGTGGCGATAAAACCAATAATCCGAATTGCCCACTGGAAAGTGGGATTGGTGGGTGCGTCACCACCACCGATCATGGCCAGGTCTCCAGCCAGAGAACCGATGTAAACGTACATGACTGTTCCTGGAATCATGCCAATGGAGCCTAAGACGTAGTCTTTCAGAGAAACCCCAGTTAGACCATAGGCATAGTTTAAGAGGTTGAAGGGAAATACAGGAGAGAGTCGAGTCAACAGCACTATTTTGAATCCTTCCTGACCTACTGCTTCATCAATGGCACTAAACTTGTCATTGCCAGCAATTTTTTGAGCAATCCAGTCCCTAGCTAGATAACGCCCAACCAGAAAAGCAGCCGTGGCTCCGATAGTGGCTCCGATGAACACATAGATTGAGCCTAAGGCAACACCAAATACTACCCCAGCCCCTAGGGTAAGGATGGACCCAGGCAAAAATGCTACGGCAGCAATGATATAGATTGCGATAAATGCGATCGCTCCGATGGGTCCAAGACTATCAATCCACTGCAAAGCATTGCGCAGTAGTTCTTGAGGATTGAATCCTCCACTACTAGCGGATTCCTGTGCGAAACTCGGCTCAGCGTGTACCACCAGTACCATCACCATTGCCAGTAATGTTAATGAAACTAACTTGAAACCCTTCATGACGTTTCGGGGATGAGATTGACTGCTTCTTCTTGTACTTATCATGAGTTGGGACCGTTGCAATTCAACTTGAGACATAGTAATCAAATTATCTAGAGATTCTGGTTATCTTAAATGGCTTGTTTGGGGATGAAATTAACAAAAGTTTATAACTTTACAGGTAAGCTATCAGCTATCAGCTAATGCGCTACTTGAGATGCTACTTGAGGTGCTATCAGCTAATCCGCTACATTGGTTTAATCTCTGTTACCTCAGCTGACGGCTGACTTCTGACCGCTGACGGCTGACGGCTGACGGCTGAGGCCAGTTATGGATTCAGCCTTGAGCCTAGGGCGATCAGCTTTCTAGAGAGTGGCCAACAAACAATTGCAGTATCAATTGCTTGTTGATGATCATCATACAATACTTTTTAGGAGCTAAAGCTAGTGAAACTAATTTAAATTTAATAATAATATTTTTTGGGGATTTTCAGCTTAATATTAGCTGATACTCAGGAAAAAATAAGCTTTATTAATATAGCGGATATTAACTATAAAAAAGTCGATGGGAGATTAATTTTGTAACAAAGTAACAGCAGCTCTGAAAACAGTTGTTTTTAAGTTATAGCAAAAATTAAATAGTTCAGCTAAATTAAAGCTAAATTTAAAGTTATGGGGGGTATAAGTCACAATCCTATTAGATACTCATGATAGTCAGGAGTTGCCCAGTAAATCTACATAGCTGTAGCAGTTTTTATTAATGCATCCTAGTAGTTATAGGGTTGGTTTACAAGTTTTGCCTAAGTCCTGTAGCTGTGAAAACCTTTCCTTAGCAGGATTATTACAGAAGGATACTAAGGGATTGAGTAAACAAAAAAAAAAAGTTTTTTTTAATAAAATTTAACTCGATTGGATGGCAAAACTAAAAAAATACTGCTATACTTTCCGTAAAAGCTTGATTTACAAGACATGCAACTGACAACCATGAATCTTAAATCTGCTCAAGAAGACCATATTAATTGGATCAAAACTCAGCTAGAACAAACCCAGCGAGAACTTACTGAAGCGGAAGCAAACCTGGTTGAGGTAAAGGCTTTAGTGGAGCAAAAACGGGCAAACGTTGCCTATTATCAGAATAAGCTTGAAGCCGAACTATCCAGCAACGATATTGCAGCGGAAAACGATATTGCAGCGGAAAACGATGATATTGCAGCGGAAATATCGAG
Source organism: Moorena sp. SIO3I8 (assembly GCF_010692325.1). Classification (GTDB taxonomy): domain Bacteria; phylum Cyanobacteriota; class Cyanobacteriia; order Cyanobacteriales; family Coleofasciculaceae; genus Moorena. The sequence goes on from NZ_JAAHHW010000003.1 coordinate 184,443, forward strand.
TGCTTTCCGGGAACTTGAGGTTAATGCTAATCATTTATCTGAACAAGCTCCCACTGTGAATTCAAGTGGCAATGTCGGTCAAGTAACTTTTGTTGATGAGGAATTAGAAGAGGAATCCTTTGAAGAAAACCAAAGGGAAAACCAAGACGATGAGGAGGGTCAAAAGCGCAATCCCAGAGATATGTTATATCCAGAATTTAGAGGTAAGACATTACGGGAAGCGGTAGAGATTATCTTAGATAACTTTGCTGCTCCGGTTAACCGAGAACAGATTGCCAGCAGACTATTTGATGCCAAATCTGATCATGAACAACTCCGTGCTAAAAACTCCTTGTCTACGGAATTGCGTCGAGGTGCAAAAGAAGGGAGATGGAAGAAAGTGGGACGAGGTCTTTTTGCTTCTAATTCTTTCCAGGAGCAAGTAACTGATGAAGTTAATAACTAAAATTAATAACTAAGAGTTTTAGGTTCAGATCTCTTTTGCCTGGAAAATGCTCTCATATCAGGAGTGATCGAAATCGAAACCGTACTTGACCCAATTAACCCATAAAAAAGCTGATTCGCTTTTTGCTAACCTATATAATAGACGTTTGTTGACACCTGTACCTATTTCCCCATGTCTGCTAAGGATCAATTCCATGATCTAGTTAAGGATGCTCTAATCAATGACGGTTGGATCATTACTCACGATCCTTATCGCATTGATCTGGGTTTTACCGATATCTACATTGATTTGGGGGCAGAACGCCTGATTGCTGCTGAACGCAATAATGAAAAAATAGCTATTGAAGTTAAAAGCTTTCTATCAACTTCAAGAATTTCAGAATTCCATGGTGCAATTGGGCAGTTTATTAACTATCGTCTTGCCTTAGAAGATGAGGAGCCTGATCGAACACTTCATCTTGCGGTTCCTAACAATATTTACAGTGCTTTTTTCAGTTATCCCTTCATACAAAAGTCGATCAAGCGTAATCAGGTTCCTATTTTAGTTTATGATATTTCTCAACCAAGGATTACTCAATGGATAAACTAGAGGTGTATCGACAGCACATTCAGGACTTGCTTAAAAAACGCGCCAGTATTAAGTCGGCTAATCCGGCCATCGAAACCCAGCTCATTTTTGATACGGAACGGGATCATTACCAGATGGTTCATACCGGTTGGAAAAATAACACCACACGTATTTATGGGTGTTCTGTACATGTCGATATTAAAGATGCCAAGATTTGGATACAGCATGATGGGTCGGAGATTGCGATCGCAGATCAGTTAGTTGAGCTGGGCGTACCAAAGCAGGATATTGTGTTGGCCTATCAGGCACCGATTATGAGGCAGTATACCGAGTTTGCGGTGGGGTGAGCTGTTGTGCATTTAAACTGTATATTAGTCAAATCAAATAAAAACGATAGATCCTAGTCCTCTTTTGCCAATAGCCATGCATGCCTAAAGCCATTGCTAAAACCTTGATCTGAGCTAACTATTCCTGTAGTCACCTAATGTTGTAACTTATATTAACCAGTGGTATCTATAATCTAAAACTTGTTCTCGATGCTAAGGCCAGCTAAGTAATTCATAGACTCTGCCATGATTGCCAATCCCCAGTCCCAGAAAATGACTGTCGAAGCTTACTTGGAATGGGAACCACGCCAGGAACTTCGATACGAATTTATTAATGGTGACATTTTGGCTATGACAGGTGGCAGCATCCCCCACAACGATATTGCGATTAATCTACTAGCTGCGCTACGTCCCCACGTTCGTCCCAAAGGCTGTCGCATCAATATTGCTGATGCCAAAGTAAAGGTTACCGAATCTATCTACCGTTATCCAGATGTGGTGGTGAGCTGCGATCAGCGAGATAGAATAGCGATTAACGCGATCCAATATCCAAAACTTATCGTTGAAGTGCTCTCCCCCGGTACAGAAGCTCTCGATCGGGGGAAAAAGTTCAAAGAATATCGCACTCTACCCAGCCTAGAAGAATACGTCCTGATCAGCTCTACCGAGATCAACGTCGAGATTTACCGGAGGGGCGAAGGGCGGTTGTGGCTATACACGGCATACCAAGCTGGAGATGTGATCACCCTGGAGAGCGTTGGTTTTGAGTTTGCGATCGCACTCGTGTATGAAGATATCCCACTAGACCGGTGAACTATCTCAGACTAAGGTTTGGTGGTGCGATCGCCCAAGCAATGATGAATAGATTCGCTCTAGCATATAATTTTACCAGAAAAGCTTCCTGTTTATTTTAAAAGCTCATGGCAAAGGATCCTTTCCACAATGCAGTGAGAACTGCCCTAGAAAAAGAGAACTGGGTAATTACTGCCGATCCCTATCAACTGAGTGTTGGGGGAGTCGATTTTGAAATTGATCTTGCTGCAGAGCTAATCGCTGCAGAACGAGCAGGAGAAAAAATTGCTGTGGAAATCAAAAGTTTTATTGGTCGATCCGTTGTATCCGATTTTCATACGGCCCTTGGGCAATGCATCAACTATCAATTTGCTCTAAATGAAGTTGATGCCCAACGTAATCTTTACCTTGCCATTCCTGAAACAATTTACCAATCTTTTTTCCAACGACGGTTTGTACGATCAGTCATTGATAAGACTCAAATCAATTTACTCATCTATGACCAAACTCAGGAGGTTATTCGGCAATGGCTGTAGAAGAATCTGTAGAACAATATCGTCAATGGATTCAGCAATTACTTCTAGAACGAGCCAATCGCAAACCCACCTTCCCGGAAATTGAAACCCAAGCAGTGTTGGACACCGAACGAGATCATTATCTGTTACTGCACACGGGTTGGAAAGATAACCGTCGCACCCACGGCTGTAGCCTCCACTTAGATATCAAAAATGGTAAAATCTGGATTCAGCATGATGGCACCGAAATTGGCATTGCTACCCAATTGCTTGAACTGGGTGTTCCAGCTGAGGATATTGTCCTTGGCTTCCACTCCCCCAACATGCGCCAATACACTGAGTTTGCTGTTGATTAACTAGATTTCGGGCGTTGCTGAATCTTTCAATGAATAGGAGTAGAGTGGGCATCCTGCCCGCCCCAAAAGATCGCCAAACAGGCAAGATGCCTATTCCCCAAACAGGCAAGATGCCTATTCCACGGGTAGAGTGGGCATCCTGCCCGCGCCAAAAGATCGCCGAACAGGCAAGATGCCTATTCCACAGGATTTTTTCCCAGATCCGCTGTTCCCTGTTACCTAAAAACATGTACTTCACCAATTGAAAACCGCTATATTAATAATAATCATAAATAACAATAGCAATTAAAGCCATGAGTAGCTCGAATCAAAAACACTATAAAAGAATCGGGAGTATCTATGATGATTTGTGGAGTTACTCAGAAGACTACATTAGATTTATGGGGTTAAAAATCATTGAATATTTACGCTTAACCTCAACAGATAGTCTTGTGGATTTAGGCTGCGGTACAGGACTTTTTAGCCAATCAATTCCGAAGGAAATACAGTTAGATAATCCGATTATCTGCGTCGATCCTTCTGAAGAAATGCTCTCACAAATCCCCTTAAGCCCTCAATACCAAATTAGGGCAGTAGATGCGATTACTTTTGTTTCTGAAACCTCAGGTTATAATAAGGTCTATATGAAGGAAGCAATTCATCATATAGACAATAAAGAATTACTATTTAGTAGTTTGTTTCAAAAGCTAACTAGTGGAGTAATTTTCTTGCTAATCCTTCTGCCTCCTACTATTGAGTATCCTTTATTCAAGAAAGCTTTAGAGCGATATGAAAGAAGGCAGCCTAACTATAACGATCTAACTAGTTTACTTGAAAAAGTCGGCTTCAACGTCTCAGTTGATTTTGTTGAATATCTTCAGTCAATTCCTAAAGAACAATACTTGAAAATGGTAGCAAATCGCTATATGTCCTTACTGTCATTATTTGATGATCAACAGTTACAGGAAGGTCTAGCAGAAATCTCAGAAAAATATGCTCAACAATCTATCCTTGAATTTCCTGACCGTTTTGTTTTTATTACAGCAACTAAGTAGTGAAAGAGGTTTGCAATTCGGTGAGGTACAAAGTTCGGGATTTTAGGGAGCAGGGAGCAGGGAGCAGGGAGCAGGGAGCAGGGAGCAGGGAAGAGGGAAGAAGGATAAAATTCTGTGTACTTGATAGTTATGCAAACCGCCGTAAGCTATCAGCTATCAGCGATTAGCGCTACGCGCACGCTACTTGAGGTGCTATCAGCTATCAGCGATTAGCGCTGCATCGCTACTCCATACTCCCTGTTCCCTATTCCCTGTTCCCTATTCCCTTTGCTGTAGTCGCGATCGCATCAGCTCTAGCATTCAATCGCTTGAGTAAGGTTGTATGGGAGAGATTGGGATCATCCTCAAGATTGACCAGACCAAAACTAATCGGGGGTGTATGACCGGGCAAATCTACCCAACGATACCAGGTATAACCGACAAGAGCGGGATGAGTCAAAGCCCTGGCTAAGGACTTAGCGCCATTACGCATCATCCGTGACCTTTCGGAAAACCCGTCTTCTGGTTCATCGGGTAAGGCTCGTTGAGTAAACCTGGTGTGTCCCCAACTAAACTCAGTGTTGAGCACTGGCAATTTTGTAGCTTGGTAGTATAGGTCTATCCGCTCATACATGTTGTAGCGATAATTGTTAGCAGATACTACATCTACCCAAGGTCTTTTGATGGCGGAAAATACAGCATTAGAAGGAGGTGCCCCAAACCGACATCCCAGGATTAAATGATTGTGGTCATAGCGGTGGATTGCTGCTGCAGTTTCCTGAAAATAGCGTCGAGCAAATTCTGCTTGAAACCCATTCTGATCCACTAAGTAGCCTTTAGAAACAATCCCTTGTTTTGTCTTAGTCCATTCTTTAATCGTGTCTCTAGATTCAATAGGGACCTGCCAATCTTTTGCTAACTGCTCTAAACTATTACCATGGCGCTTTAAAACAAAATCCCAAGCAGCACTATAGGCGGGTTTTTCTGGATTGAGGCTAAGGCAAAATTGCAGTAAAGATGCCTTAGCGTTATTGGTGAGCAACAACTCTGAGTTAACCTTTCGGTCTGGTGTTTCAGCGTGTGCCCAATTGAGTTCATTGTCAGTAAAATATCCCACTAGCAGCTTACTACTTGCCACCGGTGCTACGATTTCCTTAGCTTTAGCATCAATCCCTTCAATCCATTTCGGATCAAACACATCGGGTAACTTTAGCTTCCTGTCATCAACCCTAAGTTCGCTGTCTGGAGCAGCTTTGACGAAATTTAGGATAACCGTGTAGGGCATACCCTGATCCCACAATTGAGGTGGTGTCCATGCTCCTAGGGCATTAAAATTCCAGCTCCGCAGCCGCTCAAAGGTAGCTTCCCGAAATGCAGCGGGGTCTTGACCATATTTATCCTCGACAACCGGAACATAGGGATCAGGATAGCCAAAGTTGACGGAGGTGACACCCCGGTAAAGGAAGGGTTTGCCATCGGGGTCAATCAACCACCAACGACCTTTGTGGGATTTGCCAACTCGGAAAAAATCCTGCTGACCTACTACGGTTTCGGTCTTGATGCGTACTTGGGCAAGAGGACTAGCAGCTTGAGAGGCAAGAAGACTATTGGGTAGGGCAGAGCTCAGCAGTACGATAACTGCTGAGAGGATGAATAGAATAAATCGGGATAATACTTTCCAATGTCGCATTTCAGTTTTGTTAATCCCTGATTGAGATCCCCCGTTGGTTCCCCTTAATAAGGGTAGGGCTGTTTCATTTCATTTATAAACCCTATATAGGCCGGCGTTGCTGAATTAAGGAATGAATGCGCGATTATCTGATTTTATTACAGCCCCCTAAATCCCCCAACTTTGGGGGACTTGTCTTGATGCAGTCGCTCATGGGGGAAACCCCCAAGACCGCGCTGCATCGCTTGAGAGTTTTGTTCCCCCCAGAATTGGGGGGCTAGGGGGGCGAAAGCATACCCAAAATCAGCAACGCCATCAATTTTTGCAGAGATTGCGATCGCTCTCGTCAAGATTGGGATTCGTCTCCAAATAGTCTCGGACCCAATTACAACCCTTGACTATTAGTTCATCCAATCCTCCTATACGCCATAACTTGGCATTTCCGGATCTGTCAAGAGTGGCTAATAAACTGCCATCAGCACTAAGACTTATACTTGTAACTGTACTTACATCAACTGTACTTTCATTAACTTTACTTTGATGCCCATCTTTGAAAGCAGTCAATAATTTTCCTGACATATCCCATACATAGGTATAACCCTTCTCCTCCATATGAGAACCATTATCCTCCAAATAACGCCGCTCCGCACTAACCACTAAGCCACCCTGGGTACTAAAACCGATACTATCACTATCAAACCTGGGATTAGCACTCTTAAACTTAACTAATTCCTGACCAGACTCCAATTCTTTTAAAAAGATATTACCTCGCTCTACATAGTGATCAGGTAAAGCATTCTGCGCCACTAACAGCTTGCCATCGGAGCTAAAAGCGATTTCACCCCATAGCTTAGGTTCAGTTTTCCAGATTTTACTGTTCAAATTCAACCGATGGAGAGTACTAGTATTCTTATCATCATAACCCTGCGGATATACAGTACTATCGTTCTCCACAACAAGCAATTGTGTACCATCAGGGCTAAAAAGAAGCTGGCTAATTGTTTTATTAAAATTTTTAGATTTATACAACTGATTGCCATTCAAATCCAATAAGCGAATCCTATTATCTTTACCAACTCCAGCCAATTGTGTACCATCAGGGTTGAAAATGATTTGCCTTATTTTTGTTTTAAGATCGGGAAATCGCTTCAACACCTTACCAGTCAAATCCAACCGACGAATAGTGTCATCACTTCCGACAACAGCTAGTTGCTTACCATCGGGGCTGATGCTGATACTTTTTAAATTCGGAATTAGCTCTAACTCCTCTAATGGCTTCTTATCTAGTTTCCACCAGACCAGGGTATTGTCATCACCTAAACTAGCAAGTTGTCTGCCGTTCGACGAGCTAGAAATCACCTCACGAATACCACCTTGATGCCCTTTCAGTTCAAATTCCAAGGCGTCTGACAAAGAGTCATTAATCTTATATGGTTCATCATAAACACTAATAATACCCTCACCCTCTTGCCCAATAATCAGACGACCTTCGGTATCAAAAATGATACTGCTAGCTCTACTTATGGGTTTAAACTCCTTCCAATATTCGCTATCTAAACTACGAAAGTAGGCAATGCTTACATCATCTCCAAACAATCCTGCTAAGTATTCACCATTAGGACTAATAGGACTAAAAACCAGATTTCCCGAGAGTGTAGGACTAAAAGCCAGATATCCAGAGGGTGCCTGATTAAAATTTTTAAACTCTGCCAACTGATTACGACTCCTGTAGTCCGACAAGCTGAGGGTATTGCCAGATTGGTTAGCTACTACTAGCTGGTTATTGGAGTTAAAGCTAATACTATAGAAATTGCCTTCCTGTTTCAATAGCTTCGGTTTATCTCCCGTTTCCCACAGGCAGATAGTACTGGAATTGCCCTTCTCAGTTACCCTTTGTAAATAGGCTAGAAGCTTCTTGCTATCAGGACTGAAACTGATCCCTCTGTCATATACACCGAAACCAGTAGGAGATAGATTTAAATCAGTATATGTAAACCCTGAAATACAGTCTGTAAGCTGACGTGGCTCTTCCTGTTTTCCTTCTAAGTTCCAGAGGCGAAAAGTCCCTTGCTGGTCAATTGTTGCTAATAAGCGACTATCCGGACTAACATCAAGATCTACGTCCCCCTCATGTCCTGAAAATACTTTGGGTTGTTGTCTGCCTTTGAAGTCTTGTAAGCGGACAGTACCATCCTCTGCTGTAGCAATCATTAACGTACCATCAGGCTTAAAAAACATCTTCTCAAAACCTTGAGGTACTTCTCTGCGGTTATATTCTCTAGTTGAATATAATGCCATTCGTAAAGTTTGTAACACTTCAGCTTGAATCTTACTGTCTGGCTTGAATAAGGATAAGTATCCCGGCCAATCTTGAATAGATTTTGCTGCCCGTAAACTGGCAAGCAAAGCTTCTAAATCTGGATAGAATCCAAATTTGGCTTCAGCGGCTTGCCGATCGGCCTTAATTTGACCGAATAGGGCGTTTCTTTGACCAATTAAGGAGAATAAACCTGTAATTAACCCTACTATAACTGCGATCGCAACACCCGAATTACGATTAGTATTGAAGCTTTTTCGTCGGACGCTACACCGCACAAACTCAGCTTCTACTTGGTTAAGCCAGTTATTATCAGAATTGAGTACCTTTTTCAACAAATCCAGACGTGGGTTAGTATGCCAAAGAAACCTTGCCGTCTGCTGGCTTTCCCACTCCTGGGCTGCGGTCGTTAACCGCCGTTGCAGAAGTAAATTTTCCTCCTCCTGTTGCTTCCATCCCAGCAATCTTTGCCATCCCCGCACTAAAGCATCATGGGCTGGTTCTACATAGGGATTCCCCTCAGCATCTTGTCCTTCTACTAATAACCGTGCTGTGCTAAAACCCTCAATTACTTCCTTGACTAAATCATGTTTCTGAGGCGGATATTCCAATTCCCATAAAGGTACTTGCCTACGGGCTAACTCACCTCCACCTAGTGCCACCATCCGCAGCATCACATGACGGATCACTTGGTCATAAGCGGGATTTTCTTGAACTAGCTTCTGATACTCCTCATCCGCCCTTTGAGTTAGCGATCGCATTACTCCCCCCAATTCAATATAATCGGCTTGAGTCAACGCCCGGTCAATAGTCATACCCATATATTGTGACTGCCGTTGCCGCCTTAAATACTTGAGATACAGTTCACTCAAGGCAAAAGACAGCAGGGGTAATGCTCCCGGCATATCCGCCACTTCATCAATTAATTCTTCTACTAATTCGTGGGGTTGAAAATACATTACCCGTGCTTGAGCCGGTTTTTCTATCGCTTCCCTTAGTTCCCCTCGTGTCATGGCTGGTACAATAAATCGTCCACTTTGCCAAAGATTTATCAGTACCGTGGTTCCCAATTGATTTAGTACTTCCGGTGCCAACTTTAAGCCCACATCTGTGATTTGGGGTTCAAAATCAGAACGTAGGCTTAATACTACTCGTAATTGCTCCCGATAGCCATGAATTGCTGCCAGTATCTGTTGAAAAAATTCCTGGCGCTCCTGCTCATCTTGACAGAGTGTAATGATTTCTTCGCTTTGGTCAATAAAGATTAATAACTTGGATTTGGGATTGTTTTTAACCCAAACCGCAATACTTTCAGTGAGAGTTTTTTGTTTGTTCCCTAACTCGACTTTTGGTAATCCCGCCTCAACCAGGGCTTTATTGAGAGCTTGGAAGGGGGTTTCTCCGGGACGAATTGGTGACACTATCGACCATTTATCGGTATTTTCCTGTTTCAACTGGGGAATTAATCCGGCTTTCACCAAACTCGATTTACCCGAACCGGAAGCACCTAAGACCACAGTTAAGGAATGAGTATTGACAAAATCCTGTAACTTTTCTACTAGTAATGTTCTACCAAAAAATAGTTGACTGTGTTCCTCTTCAAAGGAGTTTAAACCCCGATAGGGATTTTTCGACTCATCTAATGGTGGTGCGGGGGGTAAGTTGAGTTCATGTCCTGGAGACAGAAAGATATACTCGCCTTTATCGTGCTTGTCTAAACACCAAATACCAGGGGTTTGCCGCACACGGCATTTTTCTGTGGGAATTTCGACTCTATCCCGTAAATATAAATATAATTTTGTGGCTGTAATTACCCCATCGACCGCCGGTTTGCCATTCGTGGCAGGAGGATAGATATCTGCTGCACCTTCTAGGGCTTCTAATAATGCACTAGCAAAAGGGGAATGATTGCCGATTTGACCGCGTTCGCTATCTAAATTAAAGTTATCTAAAGCCTTTTGATCCGAAGCTGAGGAAGTAATGATTTGCCAGGCCGGGTCAGTAATAAAACGGTCATAACGCTCTTGGTGAATTACTTCTGGCGATGTGAGTAAATCCCTGGTACTCGACCAACGGAAAGCACCAGCAAAACAGCAGTCTAGGATACCCAAGAAATGACGACAAGGTAATTGATGGAAAGCATCGTGTAACTTGGTCATGGGCAGATAACTATTAGTATCCCCCAGTTTGGCATCTTGAGGAATTAGGTAACCAGCCGGGCCATCATCCCCATTGAGGGCAACTCCATGACCAGCGAAGTAAAATAATAAGCGGTCATTTTCAGTGACTTGTTCGGGTAGGGTTTGGTCTAAAAATTTGTTGAAGTTAGAGAGGGTGGCTACTTCGTCTAAGCATACCCAGACTTGATAACCATGCTTCTCGCGCAGAATTTCTATTAGTTTTTTGGCATCGTTTACGGCGGTGTTCAGGGGGGAAATGCCGTTTTGGTAGTTGTTAATGCCGATGATCAAGGCGAGATTGCGGAAGCCATGGGTCGAATTGGTGATTTCCTGAATCCGAAAGCCTTCTATGTCCGGATTCACCAAACCATTTACGAAGCTGCTTTATTACTTTATAGCCAGGGGAAACCGACGGATTTGATGAGTGTTACTACCTGGCTTTATGACAATGACTTATTAGAGAAAGTTGGGGGTCAAGCTAAGTTAGCTCAGCTAGTTGAACAAACGGTTTCAGCGGTCAATATTGACAGGTTCGCTAAGTTAGTGATGGACAAGTACCTGCGCCGTCAGCTAATCGAAGCCGGTAACGAGATTTTTAAGTTGGGTTATGAGACATCCTTGGAATTGGAAACAGTCCTTGACCAAGCGGAACAGAAAATTTTCAGCCTCACCCAATTGCGTCCTCAGCAAGGTCTCATCCCGATTTCTGAAACCCTAGTCCAGACGTTCCAAGATATAGAAAATCGGAATCAGGGTATTGATTTGCCTGGTATTCCATCAGACTTCTATGATTTGGATGCCCAAATTGGGGGGTTAAGTCCGTCTGACTTAATTATCATTGCTGGTAGACCATCAATGGGAAAAACTAGCTTAGCGTTAGGAATTGCTCGTAACGTAGCTGAAAAATTGCCAGTGGCGATTTTTAGCTTGGAAATGTCAAGAGAACAACTAGTGCAGCGGTTGTTAGCTAGTGAAGCGAAAATTGACAGTAACTTTCTCAGAGCTGGGCGCATTGCTCAAAATCAGTGGGCACCCTTGAGCGAAGCAATCGGTATGTTATCAGAGTTGCCGATTTATATTGATGATACCGCTAACCAGACTGTGATGCAAATGCGATCGCATGCTCGTCGTCTTCAAGCAGCCCAAGGGAGCCCATTGGGGTTAATTTTAATCGATTACTTACAGTTAATGGAAGGCAGTGGTAGTGAAAATCGAGTTCAGGAGTTGTCTCGGATTACTCGCTCTCTTAAAGGATTAGCTCGGGAACTGAAAGTCCCAGTGGTTGCTCTGTCTCAGTTAAGTCGAGCTGTGGAATCTCGCACCAACAAACGACCCATGATGTCGGATTTGAGAGAATCGGGTTCCATTGAGCAGGACTCGGATTTAATCATGATGCTTTATAGAGATTCTTATTATAACCCAGATTCACCAGATGGAGATACGGCAGAAGTCATCATTGTTAAAAATCGTAATGGTCCGACAGGAACGGTGAAACTTATCTTTAAACCTGGGTTAACCAAGTTCCTGAATATGGCCAATCAAAGAGTGTGAACTCCTACAACTCAGAAGTGAACGTTATGTGATCTAACGTTTGGAACCGCTACGCGATGCTCAGCAAAGAGCCGCTACGGGAACGCATTTTATACCATTAACCTCTAGTTTAGTTGTGCATTTTAGTTCTGCACCCAGATTGTCTTAATCTTTTGTAACAAAAATGCGATCCTATTTCTCGTGTTCTTCTGTTAACTAAAACTCCCAATCAGCGAGAATTCACCAACTGGGAGAAAGTATTCAGCTCATCGCTGAATTAGCTAATTTATTGCTAATTTATTAGTTAATTTTCAACAATTCCACATCAAAAATTAACGTAGCATTAGGCGGAATTACCCCACCCGCGCCACGGGCACCATAACCCAATTCTGGGGGAATGATCAGCTGACGACGACCACCAACCTTCATAGAACCAACCCCTTCATCCCAGCCTTTAATCACTTGTCCTATACCGATTTTGAAGGAAAAAGGACTATTGCGATCGCGAGAACTATCGAACTTGCTGCCATCCTCCAGGGTACCAGTGTAGTGAACCACTACCGTCTGTCCCGTCTCAGGCATTGCTCCCTCACCCTCAACTATGTCAATGTACTTCAAGCCCGACGGTGTTGTAACCGCCTGATCCAAATTGCTTCCGCTTTCTGAACTAGAATCCATAGCTAGATCTTGTTTATCATTAACATCTGGGTTAGCACTGTTAGCTGTTGTCACTACTTCCAGCTGAGTGTTGGTAATTTCTCCAGCAGTGGTAGATTTTTTACCCATACCCACTTGAGCCACAACCAACAGCAACCCAAAGGCTACTATAACGCCTATGCTGATCAGAATTTGTTTCAAAATCTGTTCTCCTAATTGATTATCAACGCCAGAGCTTATTTTCTAAATCCCGCACCTGACGCTCCAGACGGTCAATACGACCTCGCAATTCATCCATTTCTGATTGGCGAGGAACCCCTAAATCCTGCAACATATTGCGCAACTGCCGTTCCATGTTGCTCTCAAAGTTACCCTGCTCTGACTTGATCTGATTCATCAGATCATCTACAAAAGCGGTAGCTTGGTCGGAGTTAATTTTACCATCTTTAACCCATTCATCACTTACCTCTCGCAGTTTTTCGGCAACCATTGAGGTTGTGCCAACCCCAACCAACAATAACTGCTTGAGCCAGTCGTTATTATCCATAATTGTTATCCTGTTATCCTGTTATCCTGTCACTCGGCACTTTATGGGGCTGGGATCAGCTAGGCTTTCCTATGATTGGAGAAGTTTCATTGATTCCCAGCCTACAGTTCTATTCTGTGACATCTTTCCTAGAACAGGAGAAGAGGGAGAACAGTCGGAGGAGAACGGAAGAGGTGCAAGAAGGTTATATATAAAGCAACCTAAATATAAAGCAAGCTAGTGACATACTCCCACACTGACTCGTTGAGTTCAGTGTGGGCTTCTTGCCAACTCCACCTATCGGTATCGGCTTTCGCCGACGCTGCGCGAACGGATACTCGGCAAGCTTTATTAACGATACGGTCAGAAGTTACCGCAAGAAGAGTGGAGCCTTTATGGTTAGCAGGCTATGCATAAAAGGGTTAAAACTTTATGATTAAGGCTCCACTCTTCTAAGGTTTCGTCTCCGGGATGCCCCTCCGCACGCCTTACAATACAGAAAAGTTCGATTTTAAAGCACGTAGGTGGCGGTTAGCTCTTAATTTGTCTTCCCTACTACTTTCATTATAGACGATCTCAAAACGATGAATCGCGGTCTTAGCTAAAACGCTTTGGTGAATCAGTGGTGATGGTGATGGTGATGATGGTGCTCTAATGCCTGCACAGCTGCCAACTGGGGGTTGATAGATAGAGCATTTTCTGATATAAGTACCTCAATTTGAGGATTAGCCCACTCCGCTGCCATCTGTAAAAATTCTGGATGATCATTAACACAGGGCATCTCTACGTAGGTAACCTCTGAGTTACGACGTTTTAGAGCGTGAACAATGTGATGCACATCTAACAGGGTTTCGTGATTCTCTGTGGCAAAGCCAATAGGCATAAACACAATCGCTTTAGCCCCTAAGTTAATCAGGTTCTGGGCTGCTAATTCCGCGTGAGGCTGAGTCCACTTAATTAAGGGAGTTTGGTGGTTAAGCCAGCCCACAGAGATTAGGGGATACTTATACATCAACTGTTCCCTTACTGCCTCATACAATGCCTGACTTTCGTCAATCCCAGAGACAAATCCTTTAGCTTCGTGGGGACAGCCATGGTTCATCAGGACAATGCCAATTTGGGAGGGCAGATAGGCTTGAGCTAAATCGGTAGTAATTTTCTCTTCCACCAATCGAGCAGTTAGATTAATGTATTCTGGTTCGTTATAGAAAGACGGGATGTAACGCAATCCGTGAACCCAGTGTTGATCTCCATCCTCTAATTTACCTAGGGCTTTATTGACTTGTTCCACCGCAATACCGCTAGTAAAGATGGAATCCACCACTAGCAGGGGATAGATCAGCAGTTTTTGGAAACCTTGCGCCTTAATTTCACTGAGGACTTGTTCTGGCAGAAAGGGAGCGCAGAAGTTAAAGGCTTTGAATACCTTCACCTGATCGCCCCATTTAGCTTGCAGTTGTTTTTCAATACCTGCCCGTTGCTGTTCAAAAATCTTGTTGTGGGGTGAAATAAAGTTGTCATGCTGGTGCCCCCACTCGTGGAAGTCAAACATTGCCAATATTTTGGCTAAGGGTGGATAGATCCAGTTGGGGACTGGGGCAAATTTGGCAGTGAGCAAGTTTAAGGCTTGTTCGTTGTAGTTGGCGAAGTCTTCATAGCTTTCGACTTCTCCATAACCCATGAGTAAAACCGCAACTCGCTCGTGACCATGGGTTGGGGAAGGTTTTACTGATTGAGATTTTTCTGGAGTGGCAACCACTTGGTATTCCTGCTGGCTAAAGGTCGATTGCTGGGGTATCCCTGCCTTGTTTTTGGTGGAGAATGTACCCCTGGCATTTATTAGGCTAACATCCCCCATGGGGGGATAAAGGAGATACCAAAAACCCCGGAAAAGTTCGGTAAAGATACTAATAACAAAATCTCGATTAGGTTATAATAGGATTTCTGGTCTTAATTAAATCTTATTAAATGAGCTGATCAGTCCGAGATTAGCCCCCTAGCCTCTACCAAACGCGCAAGCTTTGCCCCTTGGTTGAAGGTTGAGGTGGTGTTTTTTGACGGAAAGCTCAGGTCAGGTTTTGTCTAATAACTTATAATGGACATAAATTGGGGTAAATTTATGTCTATTTGATAACCAAAGCCGAAAATGCCCTTAGGTTTTGACAGTAGACCCAAAACCTGATTGGAATAGAGCAATTAAAATCAGATCAGATTCAGATCACAAACTTGGCGGTGAGGCATCCCGTCAAGAGTAAAGCTTGTCGAGTACCCGAATGCGGATCGGTTTCCGTAAGGAAATAGCGATAGCTGGGGTTGGCGAGAAGCCCACACCTACCCCCTTACCCCAACAGGTGTGGGAGATGTCACAAGTAGGACAACGCAATGTCGGTGTAAGCAGCACAATGCTGACGTGCTTGTACATCAACAGGAGGCATAGTCATTAAAACCAAATCAAACTAGGACAAACAACGCACATGCTCAGTCAGAAAACAAAAACTACAGATATAGGATTCACTCACGAAGATTTTGCTGCCCTTCTGGATAAGTATGATTATCATTTTAACCCAGGGGATATAGTTCCGGGTACGGTATTCAGTCTAGAGCCGAGGGGCGCTCTGATTGACATTGGTGCGAAAACCGCAGCCTATATTCCGATTCAGGAAATGTCAATAAATCGAGTTGATAATCCTGATGAGGTTTTACAATCCAACGAAACACGGGAATTTTTCATCCTGACCGATGAAAATGAAGATGGACAGTTGACTCTCTCTATCCGTCGCATTGAGTATATGCGAGCGTGGGAGCGAGTGCGCCAACTACAAGCAGAGGATGCTACGGTGCGTTCTCTGGTATTCGCCACTAACCGTGGTGGAGCGTTGGTACGTATTGAAGGGTTGCGCGGTTTTATTCCTGGTTCTCATATTAGCACTCGGGCAGCCAAGGAAGATTTGGTGGCCCAAGAACTGCCCCTAAAATTTCTGGAGGTAGATGAAGACCGTAATCGTTTGGTACTATCCCACCGTCGTGCTCTAGTCGAGCGCAAGATGAACCGCCTAGAAGTCGGAGAGGTGGTGATTGGCTCAGTACGAGGCATCAAACCTTACGGTGCATTCATTGATATTGGCGGGGTCAGCGGATTGCTGCACATTTCGGAAATTTCCCATGATCATATCGATACGCCTCATAGTGTGTTTAATGTCAATGATGAACTAAAAGTGATGATCATTGACTTGGATGCTGACCGAGGTCGGATTTCTCTGTCAACAAAGCAATTAGAGCCAGAACCGGGAGATATGATTAACAACCGGGAAGTGGTCTTCGAGAAGGCAGAAGAAATGGCTCAGAAGTACCGGGAGAAGATGCTAGCACAAAAGCAAGGTATAACTCCAGAAAGTATGACTCCACAAGAGTCCCCAGAGCCACAAGAGTCCCCAGAGCCTGTTCAGGCTCAAGAGCCCCAAGAGCCTGAACAGGCTCAAGAGTCCCAAGAGCCCCAAGAGCCCCAAGAGTCCCAAGAGTCCCAAGAGCCTGTTCAGGCTCAAGAGTCCCAAGAGCCTGTTCAGGCTCAAGAGTCCCAAGAGCCTGTTCAGGCTCAAGAGTCCCAAGAGCCTGTTCAGGCTCAAGAGTCCCAAGAGCCCCAAGAGTCCCAAGAGTCCCCAGAGCCTCAAGAAGACGCAGTGCCAGAGGGAGAGTTTGTAGCAGCTGCCATCGACGAGTAACAACCAGGTGCAGCCACAAGAATTAGCCGTTAGCTGAGGCTAATGGCTAATCTGTATTGATGGCCCTGTTCCGGAACAAGAGCAAAGAAATTGGCAGGTGCGAATCTTGATCAACTAGCTAGTAGAATAAAGTTGATTAAAATAAACAACGGCATAAACCCTTGGTAAGCATTCGTTGTGGGAAGGTGACTTTCCCCAATATTGAAGCAGTCATATTTGATAAAGACGGTACCTTAGAGGATTCACAAGTTTATTTAAGAGAACTAGCCTATAAGCGATCGCGTTTAATTGATGCCCAAATCCCTGGTATTGGAGAACCCCTCCTGATGGCCTTTGGTGTCCAAGATGACACCCTTGACCCTACCGGGTTAATGGCAGTAGGTAGCCGTCGGGAAAATGAAATTGCTGCTGCTGCTTATATTGCTGAGACTGGTCGGGGATGGTTAGAGTCATTGGCAATCGCTGGCAGTGCCTTTGTTGAAGCCGAGAAGTACTTGCAAGATGCGGCTGGAACTTCCCCAATGTTTGCCGGTAGCCTGGAAGTCCTTAAATTCCTCTCGGAAGCTGGTTTAAAGCTGGGTATTCTATCGGCAGACTCTACGGCTGGCGTACAAGCCTTTGTCCATCGACACCAGCTAGACCCCTATATCCAATTACAGCAGGGTGTGGATTCTGAAATCAGTAAGCCTGATCCCAGGTTGTTCCTACAAGCGTGCCAATCTTTAGGGGTAAAACCTGCTTCGGCCCTAATGGTAGGAGATTCAGCAGGTGATATTGAGATGGCAAAAGGTGCTGGTGCAGCGGGTTGCATTGGTATTTGCTGGGGAAAGCCAGAAGCTGCCCATTTAGAGGGAGCTGATATAGCGATCGCGAGCCTGGATGACATTAAAATTATTTAAAAACATATTGGTACTTATTAATTGAATTCCTTATGTTCGGTTGTTCGCCTTTGGCGAACAACCTGCTAACCTGCTAACCTGCTAACCTGCTAACCTTCAACCTGCTCACCTGATCGAGTGATTATTTCAATCCTGGTAAGTCCAAATTTGCCACGACTTTTGTAATCGCATCCCGACTGGCTTCGGCACCAAACCCCCAAGCCAGGAGGACGCCATAGTCACCCCAGAGGTTAGCGCCAAAGGTGGATTTATAGGTGTATAGCTCAATGAAGCCACTACCAGCAAGCAGGACAATTGCGATCGCATAACTGATTGCAGAGAAAATCCAAAGGCGAATCTTTGCTAGTCTTGGCTCTTGGATAACTATGCGTGGTGTCTCGATCCCTGGTGCTCTCTGCAATAATTCAGGTTGGGTGATGAGAAAGCCTAACTTAGTGGAGTTAGGTGGTATTTGTTTGACTAGTAGAGTGATCGCTTTTTCGATTTGACCATTCAACTCCTGAGCAGCTTTTTTATCGGTAGGTTCGAGATTATTCAACTTACTGCGCAAATTCTTTTGCTGACGTTGCCAACTCTGTAACTCTTGTGTTGATATTGTGGTTTCCAGCAGCAAGTTGTCCAAGTCCCTGAGTTTAGCATCCAGTTGCAGGTATTTATTAATCTGTTTTGCACAGTCATCTAACTGCTCATACAAGTCTTGAGGATTTTGGTCAGGTGCCTCTCGGATTGCCAGTGGCAAATTACGGCGTACTGACTGTAGATAAGGGGGGTCAAGATCAGGAGTGGTGGGTATTTTTTCTTCCAGGGTTTGAGAATAGTTCAGGAGTGCTAGCCAGTCTTCACGACCTTTGCGCCATTTCAGCCACACTGACTCTGCTTGGGTAATTGCCTGATTACCATCGTTCCAACGTTCCCCCTGCAAAGCCATCTCGACATCTAGCAGATGGGCTTCAATTCGGGTCTTGAAGGGATTTGGTATTGAGTTGAATTGATCGACTAGTGATGTTTCAGCTAACTGGGGGTCACTGCGCAGTTGGGTACGCAATTGACCAACCCGCACCAGAATTTTGTCCCGTAGTTTCCCTCGATTACGGTAGCTGGACACAGCTATGCTCAATATAACCCCAATGGATATGACTGCCAGAGGTATGGGGAAGGGGTCTTTGATTCGGACTGTTAATGGTACGCTTAGTTCAGTTTCTGAGAACTTGATCAGGAATTCACCACTAAATTCTCCACTTTTGGGGGCATCATCTAATTGAAACTGGATCGGGAGAGATAGTAGACTATTGGCCTCAATCTCCTTGTCTGGTAAAGTAGGCTGAATCAATTTAGCGGGGAAAATTTCTTGGCCATCCTGAGTATTCAGGTCTAGGGAGATGATTTGTAAATCCTTGACGGCGTTAGTCGTGCGCAAGAGTAAGCTGCGGCTTGTGCTAGAACCCCTGGTACCTGCTACAGTCATACTTTTAGGGGTGATGGTGAGATCAGCTTGGGCAAGGGCTGGTGGGGCCGATAGGAGTATTAAAATTGGGAGTATTAAAGCAATTAGAGGGCGTTTAGCCCAGTAATGGTGTTTAATCATACCTGTCTTAGTCAAGTGTGACCTCCGATTGTTGATCTGGTACTAAAGCTTAATATAGACCCATAATTGAGAGTAAAATTGGTGATGGTACCTGACAAAAGGCAATAAGCAATAGGTAACAGGCATGCTAGCAATAGGCAACAGGCAACAGACAACAGGGGATAGGGGATTTAACGAATGATTAATCATTAATGATTAATCAATTATATAGCGTTAATTATAATAATCAGATAGATTCAATACCTTGTAAGCCTGCTGGAGACCCCCAATACCGCACTACCTAACGACTCCCGACTCCCGACTAACGACTCCCGACTCCCGACTCCCGACTCCCGACTCCCGACTCCCTAAAACTCAAGACGAAAGTCCCTTACCCGATTGATAACTGCTACAATAGTAAGGTTGTGTTCTGCGATATTGGAATTGATTGAGCGCTACACCCTACCCGAGATGGGGGAATTGTGGACGGATACCTACAAGCTCAAAACCTGGCTTCAGGTGGAAATAGCTGTTTGTGAAGCACAAGCGGAACTGGGTAAGATTCCTAGTGAAGCTGTAGAGGAAATTAAGGCAAAGGCGAATTTTGACCTCAAGCGGGTGCAAGAGATTGAGCGAGAAGTCCGCCATGACATGATTGCCTTTCTGACTAATGTGAATGAGTATGTAGGGGATGTGGGACGCTACATTCACTTAGGCTTGACTAGTTCCGATGTTTTAGACACTGCCTTGGCACTGCAACTGGTTGCTAGTCTAAATCTTATTCTCGAACAGATCGAGAAGCTTGCTCAAGCGATTCGCTACCAGGCACAACAACATCGCTACACGGTAATGATTGGTCGTTCTCACGGAATTCATGCTGAACCAATTACCTTTGGTTTTAAGCTGGCCGGTTGGTTAGCAGAAGTTTGCCGCCATCGCGATCGCTTAGTGGCTCTGCGTCAAAACATATCTGTGGGCAAGATTTCTGGTGCTGTGGGAACCTATGCCAATATTGATCCTCAAGTGGAAGCGATCGCATGTCGAAACCTGTCACTGCAACCTGATACTGCCTCAACCCAAATTATTTCCCGCGATCGCCATGGTGAGTTTGTCCAACAGTTAGCTCTGTTAGGGGCAACCATTGAACGGTTTGCTGTGGAAATTCGCAATCTCCAAAAAACTGATGTCTTAGAAGTAGAAGAATTCTTTTCTAAAGGACAGAAAGGTTCTTCTGCTATGCCACACAAACGTAATCCAATTCGTTCTGAACGGCTAAGCGGGATGGCACGAATTCTGCGGAGTCATGCGGTGGCTGCTTTAGAAAATGTTGCCCTATGGCATGAGCGGGATATTTCTCATTCCTCTGTAGAACGAGTGATTCTGCCAGATGTGTGTATTTTAACTCACTTCATGTTAGTGGAAATCACAGATTTAGTGAAACACTTGTTAGTTTATCCAGAAAATATGAAGCGGAATATGAATGTTTATGGCGGTGTCGTCTTTAGCCAAAAGGTGTTGTTAGCCTTAGTAGAAAAGGGGATGACTCGAGAAGATGCTTACAGTATTGTTCAGTCTTGTGCCCATCAAGCCTGGAATAAACCTGAGGGAGACTTCTACAATTTAATTACTAAGGATCCTCAAGTTACTAGTAAGCTAACCCCTTCAGAAATAGAAGAATGTTTTAATCCCCAGCACCATTTGCAACATTTGGAAGAGGTTTATCAACGGTTGGGAATCTAGCTCGCTTTCAGCGGTTTTCAATTCGGTCAGGTACAACTCTCTGGGTTTTAGGGAGTAGGGAGCAGGGAGTAGGGAGTAGGGAGTAGGCAGGGCGTTGCTTAATAATGGAATGATTTTAATAGTTTTGTGCAATGGGCATCAGGCGTGGAACTGGCATCTTGCCAGTTTCATGCTTATTTTCGGGCGGGCAGGATGCCCATTCTACTCCTATTCATTGCTTGATTCAGCAACGCCTATTTTTTTCCTTTTTCCCTGTTCCCTGTTCCCTACTCCCTGCTCCCTACTCCCTACTCCCTTTTCCGATCAATCCTATGTTCACCTATCAAATACAAACGCTATAGAATAGTAAGTATACCTAAATCATTTCCCAAGATGAGGTTGTCATGACCCAGAGCTTAGAGCGAAAAGGTCTAACTATTTCGTTACCGGATCATACTCAACTACCAGAATCCAATGGCGAATTTGTGAAGAACTTCCATGAGCATCCCCAAAGCATTATTTTAACTGATTCTATTGAACCGGTTCTCCAGAAAATTCATCCCGACAAACAATACGCTATTGGTCAAGACTCAGGTATCTATTGGCGGATTACAGAACCTTTAGAAAGAGGAGCAGAAGCTCCGGATTGGTTTTATGTACCGGGAGTACCTCCTTTGCTAGATGGTAAACTTCGTCGTTCCTATGTACTTTGGCAAGAACACCTAGCACCTCTGATTGCTCTGGAATTTGCTAGTGGTAATGGAGACGAAGAAAGGGATTCTACTCCTTTATCTGCTACTGGGGAAGAAAAAACTAAACCAGGTAAATTCTGGGTTTATGAACAAATTATTCGCATTCCCTACTACGGCATCTATATCTTTGATACTGGAGAGTTAGAGGTCTATCATCTAGTTAATGGTAAATATCACCAGATGAAGACTAATGAAAGGGGACATTATCCTATTGAACAGTTAGGGGTAGAATTAGGTGTATGGGAAGGCTCATATCAGAATCTTAATCAGAATCACTTGTGGCTAAGGTGGTGGGATACGGAAGGTAATCTACTGCTGATGGGCAGTGAACGAGCTGAACAAGAAAAACAACGGGCTGAACAAGAAAAACAACGGGCTGAACAAGAAAAACAACGGGCTGAACAAGCTGAACGTTCACAACGAGAGGCTATTCCTAAGCTATTGGCAATGGGACTAACAGTGGAGCAAGTGAGTTCAGCGTTAGGCTTATCTATTGAGGAAGTAGAAAATGAAGAATTTAGAATTTAGAATTTAGAATTTAGAATTAATTTCGTAGGGTGCGTTAGGGACGGGCTCGCACTCATTTTCAGCCTCGTCGTCACCGTTGGAAAAGCCCGTTCCGTAACGCACCACCGGGTCAAACTACTTTTAGGTGCTACACCTAACCGAATTTTACTTATCCCTAAACTGGTTCAACCAATTGGTCAAATCCACTTCGGTTTCAAAATCTAACAAGGCTTCTCCTAAATCCTCCAACTGGGAAAAGGATAACTGCTCAATTTGATTTTGTAATTGGGGATTTATTTCACCGAGGCGACGGTTAAGTAGACGGATAATTAAATTAAGCTCATTGCGCTTTCCTTGTTCTAATCCCTGTCCTAATCCTTGTTCTAATCCTTGTTTTAATCCTTGTTTTAATCCCTGTTCTAATCCTTGTTCTAATCCTTGTTCTAATCCTTGGCGAATAATCCGTTGATAAACTACTGACTCTTGCATCATATCCTCCCGAAAATAAGCTTGAATTAACTGCTCATCAAATTTCACCCCAGCCAACAGTTGCACGCACGCAGATAAGTTACGCTGCTGTTGTCTATCTTCAATCATATCGATTCTGGCTGCTACCTGGGATAGCAAGGTTTCTGGCACTTCAGTTTGTGCTAATACGGCCAAGGGTAGTAACCCTGGGGTGGTAAGTAATGGTTGTGGATCACATTCCCAAATCCGAATTACCCGGTAGCGGAAGGATAGGTTCCTCTCAGTAAATTGATTCACAAATACTCCCGCTAATCGGGTTGGTTTCAGAAAAATTATTACCTGCTCAATATCACAGCGGTACTGGCGATATAACCTTACCCAATAATCGAGCATCCGCAGGGGTAAGGGAGGTTCAGATTGGGGTAAGGTTTGAAATTCCAAATGCAAAATAGCATCAGCAACTCGCACAAAAAACAAGGCATCTGCCCGAATTGGTTCTGTGCTTAATTCGGTGTTGAGAATTTCGATATCCTCTGCTGGTTCTTGATTAAACAACCAACGGGTAAAGGCTTGGGGATATTGTTCAACTAAATATTTTAGGGTACTGTCGTAAGTCATTCACTTAGGAAAAGCAAGACCAAGTCAGTATATAGTATTTCTAACTAATTAATGAATAATATTACTGATTACTGTGACAAATCATTGCGCAAACTTTCTAGATTCTCACGGCAGGTTACAGTGTTAGGATGATTTGACCCTAACCTGTGTTCTAAAATATCCAATGCCTGTTGATAGAGGTGTTCGGCCTGGTCATAGCGCCCCTGATATCGGTAGAGTTCAGCCAGGTTGTTGAGACTGGTGCCTACATGGGGATGGTCGTGACCCAGCAGCTGCTTTTCCATCTCCAAAGCCTGTTGATAGAGGGGTTCGGCCTCATCATAGCGCCCCATTGAGGAGTAGAGTAATGCCAGGTTGTTGAGACTGGTGGCCACCAAAGGATGGTGGTGAGCCAGCCGCTGCTTATACAGCTCCAAAGCCTGTTGATAGAGGGGTTCGGCCTCATCATAGCGCCCCTGATTATAGTAGAGTAATGCCAGGTTGTTGAAACTGGAGGCCACATCGGGATGGTGGTGACCCAGCAGCTGCTTTCTCATCTCCAATGCCTGTTGATAGAGGGGTTCGGCCTGGTCATAGCGCCCCATTTCGTCGTAGAGATTTGCCAGGCCGTTGAGACTGGTGGCCACATCGGGATGGTGGTGACCCAGCAGCTGCTTTATCATCTCCAAAGCCTGTTGATAGAGGGGTTCGGCCTGGTCATAACGCCCCATTGACTTGTAGAGAAATGCCAGGTTGTTGAGACTGGTGGCCACATCGGGATGGTTCTCACCCAGCAGCTGCTTTCTCATCTCCAAAGCCTGATGATAGAGGGGTTCGGCCTGGTCATAGCGCCCCATTTCGTCGTAGAGAAATGCCAGGTTGTTGAGACTGGTGGCCACATGGGGATGGTCGTGACCCAGCAGCTGCTTTCTGATCTCCAATGCCTGGACCAAGAGGGGTTCGGCCTGGTCATAGCGCTCCATTGACTTGTAGAGTGCAGCCAGGTTATTGAGACTGGTGGCCACATCGGGATGGTTCTCACCCAGCCGCTGCTTTCTGATCTCCAATGCCTGTTGATAGAGGGGTTCGGCCTGGTCATAGCGCCCCTGATTATAGTAGAGTGCAGCCAGGTTGTTGAGACTGGTGGCCACATGGGGATGTTCCTGACCCAGCAGCTGTTTAAACAGCTCAAATGCCTGTTGAAAGAGGGGTTCGGCCTGGTCATAGCGCCCCATTGAGTTGTAGAGTCCAGCCAGGTTGTTGAGACTGGTGGCCACATCGGGATGGTGGTGACCCAGCAGCTGCTTTCTGATCTCCAATGCCTGTTGATAGAGGGGTTCGGCCTGGTCATAGCGCCCCATTGAGTTGTAGAGAAATGCCAGGTTGTTGAGACTGGTGGCCACATGGGGATGTTCCTGACCCAGCAGCTGTTTAAACAGCTCAAATGCCTGTTGAAAGAGGGGTTCGGCCTGGTCATAGCGCTCCATTGACTTGTAGAGAAATGCCAGGTTATTGAGACTGGTGGCCACATCGGGATGGTTCTCACCCAGCAGCTGCTTTCTCATCTCCAAAGCCTGATGAGAGAGGGGTTCGGCCTGATCATAGCGCCCCATTGAGTTGTAGAGTAATCCCAGGTTGTTGAGAGTGGTGGCCACATCGGGATGGTCGTGACCCAAGCGGGTTCTAGTTATTTCTAAACATCGCTCATACCATGATTCAGCCTGGTCATAGTGGGACTAAGCGCGAAATTCAAGCCCAAATATAGCCCTTACTCGCTTTATAAGCGACAAATACGTCCCAGTTCTGATGGATCCAATGGACAAAACGGCAAGACATAGCACTCCGAAATGCATCTATTGCTTCAGCAAATGTCTTTAATGGTTTGTGGCTCCATCGCCTTCGCAATCCTCCTGTGAGTTGATGCCAAAGAATAAAAGTATAGGCACACATCACCAAGATGAAATGTCTCATCAGGCTACGTTTGTGCCTGACTTGATATTCTTTGAGTCCCAACCATCCCGCTTGCTCCCGATAAAAGACTTCCACCCAATTTCTTTGAGCGTAAGTCTTCACCACCCATTCTGCAGTCACCACATCCGCTTCAACATTTGTCAAAAAATAGTCAATCTCTGTGGCTTCACGCTTATGTCGGTTGATTCATGACGATGGCCAGACTTCGTTTTCCACTCAAGCGGGAAATTTTAACTTCCATTGTTGCCACCCACAGGGCTTTTGACTTATTGAGATTGAGTTTGACTTCGGTGAAAGCCTCTTTGGGTAAGCTTTCGGCTAACTTATCCACTCGATAAGTTTCCACAGATTCCTGGGCTCGGGTGACAGTAACTTTTCGTTCGCGTAGCGTGCGCTTTTGGCGCATTTTTGGCGATTCCTCCTAAATACTTTAATTTTCGATTTTCTAGTTCATTAAGGAAAGATGTATTATTTCCATAACCGGCATCAATTAGGACAATTCCCGGATGATAGCCTCGACTTAACGTCCGTTCAATTAACTTTAATGCCCGCTCTGGTTTTTTGAGAAATGAGGGGTCTTTCTTTCCTGAGGGTAAAGAATTCTCGTGCTCATATAACTCAATATCCAACGGCAGGCTTTTTCGACCATCATACAGATGGGTTGTTACCACCACTATGCCGTTATCTACTTTGCCAATCTCTCCGATATATTGCCTTCCCACACCATCGGTGAAATTCCCACTCTTTCTATGTCCACTGTCGTCTACAATCAAAGAGAAACCACGGGGAATTTTCGTCTGACGACAGCTATTCATCACCTGCAACCGGCGTTCGTTGATGTCCTGTTCACACCAGGAAGCCCGAACGGTAAAATGCCGTAAGCTGTGGTAAGACACATCTACGGCATTCATAGCGAGCTGAGATAGGTTTTTCCTTTCACTTTCTCCCAATAATCCTCCCAGATAGTGTCTAAACTCTTTTCTCTGGGCTTTATTGTGGAAGACATCGTCAAAACGCTGACACCATCTCTCAAAGCAAGGAGGCATGGCTGTCGAAATTGTTTCTCTCATTGGATTGATTGGGACAACCGACTAACCTAAAAAGGTTATCCTATATATATTAGCACTATTTCTGTCCCTGATTATCGCGCTTAGTCCCAATAGGTACCTTGACCGTAATAGAATTTTCCTAAGCCCGTGAAGGGCGAGATTAAATCTTCATCCTTCAGCCAGTCAGTTAGAACTGTGGCAGCTGCGGCTAAATGAGGGATAGCGGGGGTAACTACTGCAATCTGATCTTGAGTTGGTATCTGGGGAATTTCTTTTGCCTTAGCCACCATTGTCTTACAAAAGCTTCGCTTGTAGCTATCGGCCTCTGGTAATTGAGCCAGCTTGGTCTGGAAAAATTCTCGAATTAATTGATGGAGCCGATAGGTTTGCTGTTCGGTCAGTTGCAACAGATTACGATTGACCAGATAGCGATCGCGTAATTCTTCCAATTCTTCCTGTTCTTCTTCCCATTCCTCTTCATCTTCAGTTTCGATCACACAATTCTCTACCAGGTACCACTCAAAAGGAGCTTGAGCAAACAGACTCAGACGACATCCCAACTGCTGGGCTTCTGGACAATCTTTCAAATCTTCCGAGGATAACTCAAAGGCTGCTGCTACACCCAACTGGGCTGTGATCTCCCCTTGTTCTTTTGGATCAAGTAATGCCCTTGCTGCTAATTTCTTTTTCTCTAAACGTTTCTGAACTTTAGCAATGGTTAAGCTCGGATGTATATCTAAATATCGTCCGACTAACTCCAAACCTAAGGGCAAATAACCCAACCATTCACATAAGACTTCTGCTTCTTTTCGTTCCTTCTCAATGCGCTCTTTTCCAACAAGGGATTCCAATAATTCCAATGCTGCCCCTGGGGATAGCACATCCAGGTCAATTCGTCGGTAAGAAGCCCCTGGACGCTGACGGCTGGTGACCAGTACTTTGAAGCGGGATTGGGCTGGAGGTAAATAGGGCTGAATTCTCTGTTTATAGTCGTTGCTGAAAGAAGGCACATCATCCAACACGATCAATGCTGTTCCTTCTGGCCAATTTCTCCAGCAGTATCTTACCTGCTCGTTGAATTCTAGTTGATCTGGAATGGTTAATCCTAATTCTGTACGGGCAAAACTAACAACTTGAGTCCCGAGATCCAACCCTCGCACTTGGAACCAGCACAAACCACCAGGGTAATTATCCTGATTTTTCAAAGCATATTGTAGAGCTAACTCGGTTTTGCCCACACCACCCATTCCGGCAATGGCACAAATTGCTAGTTTATTGGTCTGTTGAAGTTCCCGATGGAGCTGCTCAAGTTGAGCATCCCTACCGACAAAGTAGGGAGTGCCACGATTGATAATGTTAGTGGGGGGATTTAATTTTTTTTTTATTCCCCTTGGAATCGGGTTGTTTGGTCGTTTGCGCAATAACTCCACTGGTATTGGTTTTGTGCCGTCCTTTCCTTTGGGCAATCTGAAGGTACGATCGGGACCGATATCCCGCCCACCGTCCTGTATTTTGCCTGCTTGACGGGGGTAGATGCGGAGGGAGGCGGTGTTTCCTTCGATCTTCAATTCACATAGTGAATAACCATGGAGCCGTTTCTCTTCTTCTTTCCCCCAGCTTTCAAGGCCGAACAGGGAGCAGCCTTGCAGTGTGCTTCGAGGATTAGCACCACCTTCCGCCCAGCTGCTCAGGTTGGACTTGTGCATATGTCCGAACAGATGTAAAGCGAATCGTTCCGGCGAGCTATAAATCTCCCCTTTTAGCTGCTCTTGGGCTTCTTTGTTTAGCCAATCCTGGGGGTGGTGGGTAAGTAGCAAACAGGCATCGTGGTCTTGTGCCCAAGACGGCCCATGGTCATGACTTTCATTACATGCCTCATGGAACTGGCACATATCTAGAGCCAGCTTACCGTGTCTACCGTCCATCAGTTGCAGAAACGCGCTATTGAGTCCTAAAATTCCGAGTTTGAACCCATCCTTCTCAATTGTTGCTGAAAAATCTCCTGGCAGTATGCCTTTTGAATAGATGTCGGGCTTAGGTACGGTCGTATTTTGCCACCATTGAAGATAATTATCGAAAGCCTTGTCTACAAGTTGTCGCTCAGGACATTTGCTGTTAGCCCAAAATGCCTGTTGGAATTCATGATCGTCCCACCGATCCTGGAGATTAATCAATACGGAGTCAGACTGATCTGGTCGAACCAGGTCGTGGTTGCCAGGTACAGCCAGAAACTTTGGCTCAAATTCCATCTCGCGAAACTTTTTCCAGAACTTATCTAAGAGTTTGTCTAGCTGTTGGAATTCCGATTCACTGCCGCGCTGAGTGAGATCGCCAGTAAACATTACCAAATCGATTGGGCCTACCGTTTCACAAAGGTACTCTAAATCCTTAAAGAAAATTTCCTCAACATTTGGCCAGAGAGTTTTTGAGCCTTTCATACCCATGTGAAGGTCTGTCAGATGTAACCACCTAAGGATCACCTCCGTGTGATCATACATTTTGACCAAGCTAGTTGAATCACTCACCGATTAGCTGCCAGTTAACTATATTGCATTTACCAGTAGATGCTTGAAACCCAATTTTGATTTAGTCTAACACAGGAAAATCAGGGAACAGGGAACAGGGAACAGGGAACAAAAGTTATAACAATTCATTTTATATACCTATCACAATTTATCTGATATCTATCATTTTTTTTAGTTACTGTTGCCGATGATATCAGTAACTAAACTCAAAAAAAAACGCGATTGACCGAAGGCAACGCTACGCGATCGCTAACATTTTTATTCTGTTACCGATTCCCGATTCCCGATTCCCGATTCCCGATTCCCGATTCCCGATTCCCGATTCCCTAAAAAAACAATATCCCATTTCATTACCGTAGGATTTCTTTCAATACCCCCTCAAAAAAAAAATTCTAAAAACCCTTGACAATTAATTCTATAATCGTTATGATTATATCTATTAATTTCAAACACGAGTTTAATTATGACTGAAGACTTTGTGCCAAACGAAAACAACAATCCTGAAGAGACCACTCCCGATAATACTCCTCAGGAACCTTCCCAAAAAAAATTCCCAGTTAAGCACATTTTGAAGGGGTCACGTAAAGCAATACTCAATACCATGCATACCCTTTATGCACTGCGTTACGCGGAAATCTCGGAGTGGAGCCCCCTTCAGCCCACTGGAATCCCAGGGGAATTCATTACGATGATGACGAAGTACTTAATTATCGGTTAAACTAATTGGCGGGGGGTTTTACCCCCCTGGCAAAAAAATCAGGTCTGATGTCAGTGGTCAGTGGTCAGCGGTCAGCGGTCAGCCCTTGGCCTTTGGGTAATAGCTAATAGCTGAATGATAATAGCTGATAACTGTTCGCGTAGCGCTTAAGCTGACAGCTTACGGTCTGATTAAATCGGATTATGTCTGGTTTGGTTTACAAAGTTGAGTCATAAGGATAACTCCTAGCCGTGGAAAGTATTTCTGCGGCTATTTTTTTTGGTTGAAGGTTGGGAGGTTGAAGGTTAAAGGTTATTCGGTTGAAGGTTTAAGGTTGGGATGTTCAAGGTTTAAGGTTATTATCCGGAAATTCCCCTTAATAAAAATTCTCCCCATCTCCCCATCTCCCCATCTCCCCATCTCCCCATCTCCCCATCTCCCAATCTCCA
>NZ_JAAHHW010000030.1 GCF_010692325.1 Moorena sp. SIO3I8
TGGGAGATGGGGGGATGGGGATATGGGGAGGTGGGGAGGAGGGAGGAGGGAGATGGGGAGATGGGGAGATGGGGAGTAGGGAGTAGGGAGATGGGGAGATGGGGAGATGGGGAGTAGGGAGATGGGGAGTAGGGGAGAAAGCGGTCAGCCAAAAGCTGTCAGCCGTCAGCCAAAGCTTATCTCTTTTATTGAAAAGCTGATAGCTGATAGCTGATAACTGATAGCTGATAACTGATAGCTGATAGCTGATAACTGATAACTGATAGCTGATAGCTGATAGCTGATAGCTTAAAAAAAAGCAAAAAAAAATGGGGAATAAAAAGTTAGTAAAAACCTTCCCCTCAAGGAAAAGCTAAAGACTAGAAGATGAAAAAACTAGGATATCCAAGAAAATATGATTACATCTAACGGTAGCATAAAGTAATTCAAAACGTCAATAGTTTGTTTGTGAACTTTTATGTTTAGGATTGTACTTTTATCTAGGAATGTTAAGAAATTTAAACAGAAATCGAGTTAAATCCAGTATAGGCTTCTGTGTAGGAATTGTGATAATTTTTGATACCATATTCCCGACTCCCGACTCGCTACTCCCGACTCCCTACTCCCTAATCCCGATTCCCGACTCCCGACTCCCGACTCCCGACTCCCGACTCCCGACTCCCTAAAACTCCAGAATCATAGATTAAGCTAGTAGCAAAGTTAGCTAAAAAACTAGAATCTATGTTTAAAAAGCTATTAGCTCAGGTGGGCATTGGAGCAGCAAAGGTAGATACACGTTTGTACTTTGATTCCCTAGCGCCTGGGGAAATGGTAGAAGGGGAAGTTTATATTACTGGGGGAGATGTTTCCCAGAAAATTGATGATATTTATATTTATGTGGTTACGGAATACCTGCGGGAAGAAGAAGATACCTCGGTAACAGAAGAGTGCATATTAATGCAATATCGCCTCTCGGAACGCTTCAACTTGCAGGCAAAAGAGGAGATAGTTATTCCATTTTCGTTTCCCCTGCCAGAGGAAACACCACTGACATTAACCAGCCAACCAGTGTATTTACGTACCGGCTTAGATATACCCATTGCCGTTGACCCCAAAGACACCGATTACATTGAAGTACATCCACACCCGTTAATGCAAGCGGTATTTGAGGCATTAGAAAACCTTGGCTTTCAACTTCATGAAGTGGATTGTCAGTACAATACTCACTTCGGGGGTAGATATCCATTCGTCCAAGAGTTCGAGTTTCGACCGATGGGTAAGTATCAGGGTAGCTTGGATGAATTGGAAATCATTTTTTCTCTCTACTCAGAAGACTTAGAGGTTTTCCTAGAAATA
This sequence comes from Moorena sp. SIO3I8, assembly GCF_010692325.1. Taxonomy (GTDB): domain Bacteria; phylum Cyanobacteriota; class Cyanobacteriia; order Cyanobacteriales; family Coleofasciculaceae; genus Moorena. The sequence continues at coordinate 1,336 of NZ_JAAHHW010000030.1, forward strand.
GACAAACGAGCCCGTGGATTTGGTGGTTTCCTAGAAGAAGCTTTTGATCTAGATGAACGTTATGTCCAATTTCAGGTAACACTGGATGACCTCAATCTTCCTACGGGTGAATTGGAGGCAATGATTGAGGAGATTATTGAGAGCCAAATTAATTAGAATTAATCTTTCAAAATCTGATCAATCATCCGGTTAGCTTGGGATTCATAACCACTACCAAACAGATTAAAGTGATTGAGGATGTGGTAAAGGTTATAGAGGTTTTTCCGCCGTTTGTAACCTTGCTCTAAAGGCCACACCTCGTTATAGCCTCGATAAAATGCTGCGGGGAAACCACCAAACAATTCCGTCATCGCAATATCAACTTCGCGATCGCCTACATAAGTAGCTGGGTCAAAAATTACTGGTTCTCCCGCCATGGTAATAGCCGCATTACCACCCCATAAATCACCGTGTACTAAGGAAGGTTGAGGCTGATGATCCAGTAATTTAGGAACTACTGCCAGTAATTGGTCTTGTTTCGGGAAATGACCACTGCGACGCCGTGCTAGCTGAAACTGATAACCGAGGCGATAGTCAACAAAAAACTCTACCCAATCCGACATCCATTGATTTACTTGTGGTGTCGAACCAATAGTATTATTTTGATTCCAACCAAACTTACCCATCTCCGCTGAACCTTGGGGAGTAGCAGCCTGATGCATGGCTGCTAACTGATGTCCCATTTTTACCCAAGACTCGGTACTGTTACCGCCACCAAGGTCTAGCCACTCCAAGACAATATAAGAACAATCGACGGCAGTGCCATAGCAAATTGGTTTGGGGATTCGGATTGTCTGGGTTGCCACCATCTGCTTGAGACCGAGAGCTTCGGCCTCAAACATATAGACAGCAGACGCAGAATTGAGTTTAACAAAATACTTATTAGTCTTACCTACCAGAGCATAACCCTGATTAATACAGCCACCACCAACAGATTGGCGCTGGTTAATCTCAAAGGTTTCACCGGTGAGAAGGCTTATCTGCTCAGCAATTTCTTTCCACATTTTAGAGGGAGTAGGGAGTAGGGAGTAGGGAGTAGGGAGTAGGGAGTAGGGAGTAGGGAGTAGGGAGTAGGGAGTAGGAGGAATAAAATTGACTATACCTTATAAGTAGGATAGTAGGATAAATGCTATAGATAATTTTGAATTCAGCAACAATTCAGCAAAAAAGGAATGTGTTGACCGTTGACGGTTGAGTGTAAAACCAACTCAGCACCAACTGACTACTCTTGAACTGGCTTGATGCTATAGCAATCCGTGTAGGAATTGTGGTAATTTTTGATGCCATATTCCCGATTCCCGACTCCCGATTCCCGACTCCCGATTCCCGATTCCCGATTCCCGATTCCCGATTCCCGACTCCCGACTCCCGACTCCCTGTTCCCTATTCCCTGTTCCCTTTTCCCTTTGCGATCACAATACCATACCCATGGGGAGACAGATACTGCTGTGCAGCCTTTTGGATATCAACAGCACTAACTGATTTAATATGACTAGGGTAATTGAGTGCTGGTTCTAAATCCCCGACTTGGGAGTAATAGTAACCATATAAATTGCTGCGAGCGCTTGGTTTTTCATTACTAAAGATAAACTGATTGGCGACTTTGGTCCGAATCCGAGCAATCTCTGAGTCTGATACCAATTCTGTCTGACAGCGATGGATATGGTTTGCGATCGCATTTTCCACCTCTGCCAAATTCTCAGCTGGCAGTTTAGCAGAAATATAAAACACCCCTTGCAGCCGCTGAGTGATATTACTAACCCCAATTTGAGTAACCAGTTGCCGTTCTTCTCGCAAATCCCTAAATAGCCTGGACATACGACCTCGTCCTAAAATTCCTGCCAGCACATCCAAAGCATAGGTTTCCTTCAACTCAGGTATACCAGGCACCCGCCACACCATCACCAGCCGCGCTTGTTGTAAAGACTCATCCACATACTCCCGACGGACAATCTTCTCGAAAGCTGGTTCAGGGGGAAGGTTTGTTCTATGTTCTATTGCCCTTGGCTGTGCTTGACTAAATCCATTGCTGACAATTTCAATTAATTCCGTTACTGGCAAATTCCCCACCACTGCGGCAGTCATAGACCCTGGTTGATACCACCTACCGTGAAAGTCACGCATCTGCTGAGGCTGGAGTTGTTCAATCACCGAGGCAGGTCCAAGCACAGGACGTCGATAGGGTAACTGGTCAAAGGTAGTTTCCATTGCCCATCTATGGGTGCGGCGGCGGGGATTATCCTGGGAACGGCGAATTTCTTCCAAAACTACCATTCGCTCTTTTTCAAAGCTATGGTCAGGAATACTGGGATTGAGTACCACCTCTAGCTGTAATGGTGCCAGCTCGGCAAAATCTTTAGGAGCTGTAGTGATGTAATAGTGAGTGTAATCCTGACTTGTAGCCGCATTGGTTACAGCACCCCGTTGCTCAATCAGCCGCTCAAACTCACCACTTTGCAATTTTGGTGTGCCCTTAAACACCATATGTTCCAGAAAATGAGCCATACCATTAATCTGATCCGATTCCACTGCGGAACCGACATTAATCCAAACATTCAGATTGACAGCTTCAACAGGCATCTGCTCCGCCACAATGGTTAACCCATTCGGTAGCCTTTCAACAGTCGGAGCATTGAGGGAGGGAGTATTGAGCAAACTGGAAGTCATTAAATTAATCACTAATTGACCACTATTTATTAATGGTAATCTTTCGGTTTGATATCGCGTTTTTGATATAGCAAAGGGAATCGGGAATCGGGAATCGGGAATCGGGAATCGGGAATCGGGAATCGGGAATCGGGAATCGGGAATCGGGAATCGGGATTAGCCACGATAACACCATACTCCCCATCACCCCATCTCCCCATCACCCCATCTCCCCATCTCCCGATTCCCCACTCCCAAAGACCATGACTCAAGGTAGAATTATGATAAGAAACATTAAGAAATGCAAATAAAGCAGCATGGTAAGCACTCAGGGCGGTAAAGGTAAGGTAGAATACCCCAAGGAAGAATTCCCGCAGAAAAAAGTAGCCCAGAAAGTTGTAGTTATCGGCGCAGGAATTGGTGGACTAACCGCTGGAGCACTCCTCGCTCGCCGAGGCTACCGTGTTCTAATACTAGACCAAGCCCTAGTACCAGGAGGATGCGCCTCTACCTTCAAACGCCGGGGCTTTACCTTCGATGTTGGTGCGACCCAGGTAGCTGGCTTAGAACCTGGTGGCATTCACAAACGCATCTTTGATGAACTGGAAGTAGACCTGCCAGCCTCTACCCCCTGTGACCCTGCTTGTGCGGTATTTCTTCCTGGTGAAACCGAACCAATTAACATCTGGCGGAACCCGGAGCAATGGAAAAGAGAACGACAACGCCAGTTTCCCGGTAGTGAACCCTTCTGGCAACTGATGGCAACCTTATTCAATGCCAGTTGGAAGTTCCAATCCCGTGACCCAGTGCTACCACCTCGGAATGTATGGGACTTGTGGCAACTAACCTCAGCAGTGCGTCCGGATACCTTAATTACCCTACCCTTTACCTTCATGACCGTAGCGGATGGGTTACGAGGATATGGCTTATATGACAATAAGCGTCTGAAAACCTTTCTGGATATGCAGCTCAAGCTTTATTCTCAAGTGGATGTTGATCAGACAGCACTGTTGTATGCTGCAACAGCCTTAGGAGTTTCTCAGGAACCCCAAGGGTTATTTCATCTCCAAGGTAGTATGCAAGTGTTAAGCGATCGCTTAGTAGAAGCCCTGGAAAAATGGGGGGGTAAGCTACTCATGCGCCACACCGTTGAAACCATTGAAACATCAGGTGGTAAAGCTACTGGTGTGAGGATTCGCAATCAGAAAACTGGGGAAGTTTGGACAGAACCAGCGGATGAAGTAGTTGCCAATGTTACGGTACAAAACCTAGTCAAATTATTAGGTAATAATCTACAGACATTCCCTGGAACCTCGATGGCAGGCTATAAATATCGAGTCGATAAGTTACCTTCACCATCCGGTGCGTTTGTCATCTATCTTGGGGTAGATAAACGTGCAATTCCTGATGGTTGTCCTCCCCATCTTCAGTTTCTCTATGACTACGATGGACCAATTGGCGAGAATAATTCCTTGTTTATTTCGCTTAGTAAGCCAGGAGATGGACGAGCACCAGAGGGAAAAGCAACGATTACTGCCTCATCCTTTACCGATGCTGCCATGTGGTGGCGGGGAGCCAAGCAAGACTATGACCGCTTAAAGGAAGAGTATACAGAAAATGCGATCGCACGTCTTAGTCAATACTTTGATTTAACACCAGAGACCATCATTCACCAAGAAGCAGCAACCCCTCGCACCTTTGCCCGTTTTACTGCCAGAGAACAAGGCATTGTCGGAGGGATAGGGCAACGGATACCTACCTTTGGGCCCTTTGGCTTTGCTACTCGCACACCTTGCAAAAGTTTGTGGTTAGTAGGAGATTCAACTCATCCAGGAGAAGGAACAGCTGGGGTAAGTTATTCTGCCCTTACCGCTGTAAGGCAGATTGAGACATCATTTTGCTTATAGGGGTGCAAGCCAAGGGTCCCTAGCTTGGGTTATGGGGTAAAAGTCTAAAATGTCAAGATCCATGGGATCTGTTTTTTGCCAAACCAGCTGTGGAAGGCTACTAAAACCAACCCCAAAGAGTTAGGATTAATGACCCGACAGCCTCATGATCAATTTGCCAAACAGTATCTAACGGAGTTGTTAACACCTCACGGTCAGGTAGAAGTCAGCCGAGAACTAACCACTGAAGTTCGTCAAGTGGATATTTGGTTTCTACCAACAGCTTCTGAATCCACAGCACCAAAGGAAATCGGATTGCTCGGTAAGATGGCATCAACCGCCTGTTTATTGGAACCGTTCCGCAATGCTACAGGAATCATGGCAGTGCGCAATTGCCTGTTGAAGTTGTTTGCTCTCTACAGTGACCTACAGCGGAAAGCACGACGAGAGAAAAACCCGATCAGTGAAACTGATTTACCCTGTTTATGGATTTTGTCCCCGTCCTGTTCAGCCCAGCTGTTGAAGGGCTTTGGTGCAAAACTTAGTGATTCCGGTGATTGGGTTGCAGGAGTTTACTTTTTGCCTGAGTGGTTCAACACAGCTCTGGTAGCCATTAACCAGCTACCTGTTACCGAAGAAACCCTGTGGTTAAGAATTTTGGGACGGGATAAGACTCAAAGCCAAGCCATTAATGAGTTGCTGGCACTACCGGTCGGACACCCCTTACGGGGTAACATCTTAGAGATTCTGGCCAACTGGCGCATCAAAATAGAGGAAAGCGAAGATTTAACTGAAGACGAGAGGGAGTTAATTATGAATTTATCACCAGCTTATTTGCGTTGGCGGGAAGAAACCTTAGAGCAAGGAAGGGAACAAGGCAAGGAACAAGGCAATTTAGAGGGACAGCGCCTGATGGTGGAAAATCTACTGGCAGGGCGGTTTGGCACTGTTGATAAAGAATTATCCCGAACCATTGAGCCTTTAATGCAGTTGCCGATCACAGAGCGTACTCAGGTGCTGCTTAACTTGTCTCGTCAGGAACTGTTGGAGAGGTTTGGAGACAGTCGATTGGATTGATGCTCTGACCTTTCAATGGTATTGCGGTGGTATTCCCCTTATATTCCGGTATCACTAGGTCAAGACTGACGCAAAACTCGTCAGCAAACCTGCTTATCTCATAGGGGCGCACACCGTGCGCTCCTACTTGCGATTTTGATTTACGACTGCAGCTACCAGAACACTAGCTCAAAGCTAACGGCTGTTATAGCATTTCCAAATCAGATGTAAACGTGTATGGTCTTTTTTTCTTGTTCAATAACACTCTGTATCTCTTGCCCCTCTTGCCTTTTGCCTCTTGTATGCATGGCTTTTTCAGCAATTCGTGTGTTTACAACCCAAATAAAAACACCCTGAGCTGTTGGCGTAGCGTGCGCGTAGCCCATAGGCTGTTAGCTTCACTGACCTTATCCTGACCTGATATGGCAGCAAAAGTTTTTCTGAAAAACTGTCCGGAATTTACTTGGAAGGGAGAGAACATTAAATTGAAGGCAAGGAAAAATTAAAGTAATGACAACAAAGAGTTAATTAGAGTTAATTATGCATTGATCATCAGCTGATTTCGGTGGCTCTGAACCAATGTTACAACAGGTTGCTCCAAATGTGTGGGGGATTGTCTATCGGATTAAAATGCGATCGCTCTTTAACTCCACCTCCAACCTAGGAAATTTACTTTTATCCCATAAGCGATGCAGCGCGGTCTTGAGGGTTCCCCCCACTCGCTATTGCCGTGGTTTCCCCCACTCGCTATTGAATCAAGACAAAGAGTTTTACTATTTACATCATCAAGGGTATAATTGATAGATTTTGATATCTTTTTTTATTAATTCAATAAAGAATTAAAGTTTTATTAAAATCTCCGACAATTAGTTTAACTATCCCATGAATTAGGCTACAGTTAAATTAAATCAAAAACCTAAAATTTTAACTAGTATTAGTCCCTATCAATTCTGATTTATTCATAACAGTATAAATGCTGTAATTCAATCTGATAAATACCAATATTCACAAACTATTCACACAATATTTAGACATTTAAATTGTGAATATAGGCTGATATTGAGATGCAGAAATGGGGAGATAGTAGGCCGGATTTTGCACAAGTGAATCGAGCTTAAATTTAAATGCCTATTTGCTTATAGCAACTATAAATAGGTGGCAAACTCTCACGCGGTCATTCTGACCGCAATACCAAGGAATTTGGGGTTATGAATTTTCACAACTCGTTTATAAACGGGCTTATCGACCAAAAAGAGAGCAAGCAATACTAGAGAAACTAGCTCACTACTAACTCCTCAAACTAATCAAGTTATGTATCTAATATACCATGACTTGACTAATTTCAGCAAGGGTCATGGCTAATCAACTATAGGAATCTGGGGAATTACTCTCAATCCATTAATTACAATATCAGATAATTCCCTCACTAGTTTTATATAACAGCAATAATTACTTGGAGAATAAAAAATCATGAGTTTGGATTGTACTATCTCAAAGTCTTCAATTGTAGTAGCAACTCAAGAGCAACTATCTTCTGATCTCGGAGGAGAGGCAATCATCCTCGACATGAAGTCCGGAGTGTATTATGGCTTGAATACAGTAGGTGCTAGCATCTGGAATCTGATCCAGGAACCGAAAACTTTAGACGAAATTCGGAATGCACTGCTAGCAGAATATGAGGTTGAGCCAGAAAAATGCGATCGCGATCTGTTGGCATTACTCCAAGAATTCGCAGCAGTTGGGCTAATTGAGGTAAAAGATGAAGCAGTTGCGTAAGTTCTTGCGCCTTACTACTAGAGAACGTCAACTTGTGATTAACACGTTCATCTTACTAGGATTAATCAGACTAGGGCTATGGTTACTACCATTTCACAGATTGCGGCGACTGCTAGCAAAAATCAGTCAGCCATCACCTCAAGCTCAAGGCGTAAACCAAACTAACCTAAGCAAAATTGTCGGAGCTGTTAATCTCAGCAGTCGCTACATGCCAGGTGGTGTGAAGTGTTTAGCTAGAGCATTAACCACACAAGTACTGATGAGTCGCTGTGGTTACTCCCCTCAACTCAGAATTGGAGTTGCCAAAGGGGAGGGAGGAAAATTAGAAGCTCATGCATGGGTGGAAAACCAAGGACAAGTTGTGATCGGCTATCTCAAAGACCTTTCACGGTTTACTCCACTACCATCGTTTAAAGGAGGCAAACTATGAGTGGCATTGTGGGGATTTACTACCTCGACCAAGAACCAATAGACCGGGAAAATATTGGGCAAATGTTAGATATCCTTGCCCACCGGGGACCAGACGGAGCAGATATCTGGTGCCAGGGGTCTGTTGGTCTCGGTCATCGGATGCTTTGGACTACCCCTGAATCGCTGCTGGAAAAGTTACCTCTAGTTAATCACTCCAGAAATCTAGTTATTACTGCTGATGCTCGGATTGATAATCGAGAGGAACTGATTGTTGCTCTAGAGTTGAACGACCGTCCAGCAGAAAAAATTACCGATAGCCAACTGATCTTAGCCGCTTATGAAAAATGGGGAGAGCAGTGTCCAGAGAAACTATTAGGTGACTTTGCCTTCGCTATCTGGGATAAGCACAAGCAGATCCTCTTCTGTGCTAGAGACCATGTTGGGGTTAAGCCTTTCTATTACTATCACAAATCCGGTCAAGGGTTTATTTTTGCCTCCGAAATCAAAGCACTCTTCTGTTTACCCTTCGTACCAAAGCGTCTTAACGAAGTCAGGATGGCTGACTATGTCGCCCTGATGATGGAAGACAAAGTTATCACCACCTATGACAACATTCTGCGGCTTCCTCCTGCTCACACCATGGTCGTTAGTCAGTCAGGGATAGAGCTAAACTGTTACTGGTCTCTAGACCCCAATCGTGAGCTAATCTTAGACTCTGACGAAGCCTATGCTGAAGCATTTCGTGACATCTTTACCGAAGCAGTTCGTTGTCGTCTCCGTAGTGCTTTTCCCATTGGTTCTCACTTGAGCGGTGGATTAGATTCTTCCTCAATCACTTGTGTAGCGCGGAAACTACTAGCTGAAGCAGGAGATACTCAACTCCACAGCTTCTCCAACATTTTTGACAAAGTCACTGAATGTGATGAACGTCCCTTCATCAATGCCGTTTTAGAACAGGGTGGGCTGATTCCCCACTATGTCCATGCTGATCAGTTTGGTCCGCTGTCAGACGTTGACGAGATTTGGCAGTATGAAGACGAAGCCTTACTTGGTCCAAGTCATCATTATCCTTGGCGACTGAATCAAGCTGCTAAGCAAGCAGGGATGCGAATTGTTTTAGATGGTCTCGATGGCGATAATGTCGTGTTTCATGGTGTGTCTAGATTGACAGAACTAGCCCATCAAGGACAATGGGAAGCTTTTGTCCAGGAAGCTGAGGCATTTTCCGAAAATTTTGGTAACTCACCCCAAGCCCTGATTAAACACTACAGTATCCTACACCTAAAAACCCTCGCCAAGCAGTTACGGTGGATTGCCTTTGCTAAAGCTGTACATCAGATTCACAAGCGTTTTGGCATCTCCCGTAAGCACCTGTTGCTCAATCATGGACTCAAGGCGTTAGTTCCGGAAGCAATCAAGCAACTTTGGCGAAAGTGGCGCAGACAAGACAAGTCAGCTACTCCTGTTGCACCTTTAGTTAACCGCAACTTTGCTGAACGCATTGGTATTGATCAGCGTATCCAAGCACTCGATAAGTCAGATCAACCATCACTCACAGTCAGAGAAGACCACTGGCGTAATCTAAGCCAAGGTATATTTCCCCTCATTCTAGAGCAGCTCGACCGCTACAATGCTGCATTTTCCCTCGAAGCTCGTCATCCCTTTATGGATAAGCGGCTACTTGAATTCTGTCTAGCACTGCCTTCCGAGCAGAAACTCTACCAGGGATGGAGTCGGATGGTGTTGCGCCGTGGGATGGCAGATATTTTACCAAAAGCTGTCCAGTGGCGAGGAGGCAAAGCCCATATGGGTCCAAACTTTATTCATGGTCTGCTGACCCTAAATCGTCAGGTGTTCGACGATGTGATCTTGAATAAGCTTGAACTCATTGAAGGGTACGTTGACACAGACTTTCTGAGACAAGTTCATCGACGCATGACCTCAGGAGGCAGGGTGCGAGAAAAAGACTGCATGACAGTCTGGCAGGGAATCATCTTGGCCTTGTGGCTTGACCGCACCCAAGTGACACCCTAAGTCTAACTTGGCAGGGAATCTACTTGGGATTGTGGTTTGGGCACAACCAAGAAACACCGTAAGTCCAATTCAGGCTGTAACTACCTTAAATTACTATCAGCAAAAGGAAAGTAAAACCATGCTAAAAACTTACACTACACCAGAAATAATTGTTCACGGTTCTATTGAGGAGCTCACCGAAATCAGTGGACCTGATCGCATTGCAGATGTCCTGATTTTTAATGGTGATTTGAATAATCCCGCAGCTATATCAGATGACTCAATCAGCCTAGACTGCGATAACAATGGTAATTGTTCTCCGTTCAAACAATAGTAACACAACTACTACTGGTGATAGTGAGTAATTAGCGATGCAGCGCGGTCTTGGGGGTTTCCCCCATGAGCGACTGCATCAAGACAGTGAGTAATTAATAGTTTAACTCAGGGTGTGACTACCTTAAACCACAATAACTACAACAAAAGTAACACCATGCTAAAAACCTACACTACACCAGAAATGATTGTTCACGGTTCTATTGAGGAGCTCACCGAAATCAGTGGACCTGATCGGATGGCAGATGTCCTGATTTTCAATGGTGATTTGAATAATCCCGCAGCTGAATCCGATGACTCAAGCAGCCTAGACTGCGATAACAATGGTAATTGTTCTCCGTTCCAACTACCGTAACAGGATTACTACTGATGAGTAATCAATAGTTTAACTCAGGGTGTGACTACCTTAAACCACAATAAGTACAAGGAAAGTAACACCATGCTAAAAAGCTACACTACTCCAGAGATGATTGTTCACGGTTCTATTGAGGAGCTCACCGAAATCAATGGACCTGATCGGATTTCAGATGTGCTGATTTTCAATGGTGATTTGGCTAATCCCGCAGCTGAATCAAACGACTCACAGAGCCTAGACTGCAATAATGGTAATTGTGTTGAGTTTAAACAACCGTAACACAATTACTACTATTGATGCTGACTAATCAATAGTTCAAATCAGGGTGTAACTACCTTAAGCTACCGTCAGCAAAAGCAAAGTAACACCATGGAAAAGAGCTACGCTACACCAGAGATGATTGTTCACGGCACTATTGAGCAGCTCACCCAAATAACTGGAGTTAGTACTACGTTAGATGTGCTGATTTTCAATGGTGATTTGGCTAATCCCGCAGCTGAATCAGATGGCTCAAGCAGCCTAGACTGCGATAACAATAATAATTGTGATCCGTTCAAACTACAGTAATACGATTAGCACTGGTGATGGTAAGTACTGAATATGAGTAGCGCCATTACCAAGGGCGACAAAGGTATTATCTACTACTAAATTATCTACTACTAAATTATCTACTACTAAATTATCTACTACTAGCAAGATCATCCCCCAACTCGTTAGTGCTGCAACACTGACTCAGCAGAAGGGTCTTGGCTAGAGTTAGGGGACGCCTTTTTTGCTATCAAGTTCTCCCATCAAGTTTAACCTGCTCCTAAGTATCAATCATGTACATCTATACGGCCTACAACCTTTGTATTCATTCAGAGATTCCCTTACCTGAGCTATTGGAATCTCATGGACCCCCTGATGTGATCATACGTTTAGGGAAATTGAGTCATCTTCCTCCAGAAACAGCCAATTGGAGCAACCGTGTCCTTGGGGAATTGCATGGCAAAGCAAAGGTTTTGATTGAAGATGGGCGAGAGATTACTATCGAACCTGTGACAGGAGTAGACCAGTCCAAGCTCAGCCCTAACATCCTTGGAGCTTGTATGTCTGTGGTGCTGCGACAGCGGGGATTGCTAGTACTCCATGCTAGCAGCATTGTGGTCAACAATCAAGCGATCGCATTCATGGGTGGGTCAGGCTGGGGTAAATCCACCTTAGCAGGAGCGTTTCATCGGAAGGGTTATCAAGTAATAACTGATGATGTTATGCCTGTCAACCTTGATGACGGCTATCCTTTAATTATTCCTAGCTTCCCTCAGATTAAACTTTGGCCATCAGCAGCGGATTCTCTAGGACACAATTCTAACAGCTTACCTCCTCTTTACCCAAACGCACCAAAGCTTTCCTACACATTCAGTGATGGGTTTCAACGCACTGCTGTACCCCTGAAGCGACTCTATGTATTGGCCAAGGGAGACCAACATCAGATTACCAAGCTAACGCCTCAACAAGCGTTCCCTGAACTAGTCCGTCATAGCCGTGATGTAGATGTGCTAATTGCTCGAGACTGTGTCAGTACTCATCTGCGTCAATGCGCCAATCTAATCAAGACTGTATCTATCTGTCGCTTCACCAGAAAGCCTAATCTAATGGAACTTCCTGATCTAGTGGCCTTGGTGGAGAAAGATATCGAAGAAATCACTACTTCTGATAGTAGTAAAAAAGATCGCATCAATAGTATACTTCTAACCTCTAAACCTTAACACAAAAAATGGGAGCAGGCAAAACTTTAAGAAAAAAAATCCAGCAAACATTACGCCTTTTGCCTGCACTGCGTCTAGTCTGGCAAAGCAGTCCCTTTTGGACAGTAGCTCGCGTAGGAATTTTGCTGGTTCAGGGGATATTACCTCTACTATCAATTTATCTTACAAAACTAATTATTGATACAGTAACTGACGGATTACTTAATACTGATAAACAAGCCGTATTTCGTGATGTTTTACTTTTCCTAATCTTAGCCGGTACAGTTACTATTGTCACTACTCTTTTGAACTCCTTAGCTGAAGTAGTCAATACTGCTCATTCTCAGCGGGTGACTGACTACATGCAAGGGATTATTCATGATAAATCCCTAGAAGCTGACTTAGAGTACTACGAAAATGCCCTATACTACGATACATTACAAAGAGCTCAACAAGAAGCGCCCTACCGACCGCCCCGAGTCCTAAATCGTCTCACACAGATAGCTCAAAATAGTATTTCCTTGTTGGCGATGGTGAGTTTATTACTCTCCCTCCATTGGGGAATTGCTGGGATTTTATTTATTGCTGCTATGCCCGCGATGGTAGTACGGGTAAAATACTCTCGGGTTATCTATCGTTGGCAGCGTAAAAAAACACCCATGGAACGGCAATCCATGTATTTGGGTTACATGCTAACCTCAGACCAGTTTGCTAAAGAAATTCGGTTGTTTGATTTAGGGGTTTTCTTTACTGACTGGTATCGTCGCATCCGAGAGCAACTATATAAGGAAAAAGTAGCCATTGCCACTGGACGCTCCTTTGCTAACTTTGGTGCTCAAGCCGTTGCCGGAATGTTAATTTTTTCTGTCTATGGCTTTATTGTCTATCAAACTGTCCATGGGGATTTGGGCTTAGGCGATTTAGTGCTGTATCACCAAGCGTTGCAGCGGGGACAAAATAATATTCGAGGGTTATTAACTAGTATATCTGGTCTTTATGAAGATAATTTATTCTTAGCTAACCTCTACGAATTTCTGGATCTAAAACCTAACGTTGTTGAACCAACTTATCCCAAACCAATTCCCCACTCCATGAGCCGTGGTATTGTTTTCGATCATGTTAGTTTCCAATACGGTACTACAACTCGTCAGGCACTTAAAAACATCAACCTCACGGTGCGACCAGGGGAAACTATAGCGCTAGTGGGAGAAAACGGTTCCGGTAAAACAACCTTAATTAAACTTTTGTGTCGTTTGTACGATCCAACCGCTGGCAGCATCACCATTGATGGGATTGATATCCGCAATTTTAAAATAGCTGACTTACGCCGCCAAATCAGTGTGATTTTCCAAGACTACGCTAAATATAATTTCACCGCTAAGGAAAATATCTGGTTAGCGGACATTGATTTACCACGAGATCACGAAACTATTATTGATGCTGCTCGTCGTTCTGGTGCTGATGATGTTATCACTAGTTTGCCCCAAGGGTATAATACCATGCTGGGCAAATTGTTTGACCAAGGGGAAGAACTTAGTATTGGTCAATGGCAGAAAATAGCCTTAGCACGAGCTTTTCTACGAGACTCTCAGGTTATTGTATTAGATGAGCCTACCTCTGCTATGGATCCTAAGGCAGAATACGAGGTGTTTATGAAATTCCGCGAACTGATCGAAGATCAAGCTGCTATTCTGATCACCCATCGCTTATCTACTGTAAAAATGGCTGACCGGATCTATGTGATGGACCAAGGTTCAATTGTAGAAAGCGGTACCCATGCGGAACTGATGCAGTTAGATGGTACTTATGCCCATTTGTTTGAAACTCAGGCTAAAAATTATCGCTAACTTGAAGGTAAGCATTCAGCTATCAGCTATCAGCTATCAGCTATCAGCTATCAGCTATCAGCTATCAGCTATCAGCTTTTGAATAAGCGATGCAGCAAGGGAACAGGGGAGGCAGTGCGGTCTTGGGGGTTCCCCCCATGAGCAACTGCCGTGGTTTCCACGGAGCTTTCAAGGTGCGGACGCAAGTGACCCACGCAGACCCATGCGCCATGAGCGACTGCATCAAGACAACAGGTAAGCATTGGTTTAATCTCTGTTACTTAAGCTGACGGCTGACCGCTGGCCGCTGACCGCTGACTGCTGAATGCTTTCCTTCTGACTTCCCTGCTCCCTACAACGATCTACCTCACCCAATTGAGAACTGCTATAGCATTTCCATTTGAGATGTGAACATAAAATTAAACTCTTTAGGTAACAGGAAACTCGGGATCTGCTAACAGGGGTAAGGAATACCGAGTTTTTTTGATTATAAAAAATTACCGATCTAGGTTTACAACTTATTTGTAAATAGTCTAATAATGGCTATTTTTTTTAGCTGATCTTTAGAGATATTCTTTGGGTAAATAATTTAAGTTTTGTTAATTTTTTAGGCAATTGTGGAAAAAATCGATTAATTAGGATAAAGTTTAATTGAATTGAAGCGCTAAAATTATCAATCTTAATCCGCTTAAGATTAATCCGCTTAAGACAGTCTAAATGCTACCGGGGTGAGAATCTGCAATTAGATTCATGAGCTATGGACTGTGAACCAAAATTTAGGATGGTATCTGGAATCAGTACTAGCTGTTAAGTCAATGATGGTAACCCTCACAAGTCCTCCTAATTAAAGGGGATTTCGGGAAATGAATAAAAGCTAAACTACTTGGTTTTACGTTTGTCTTGCCTAAGTCATGAATCTGATAAGTTCAGCAATTTATTAATTTTTGTTAACGATAATTTGCTAAACAAAGGCTGCTTTATTGTCACATTAAAAAGCTAATTACTAAACCATAATAGCTAAAATTTAGCTACATATAGTTAGAGCGAAAGCCTTGCGCCCCTAGAATTAGACTTGAGCAACGGATGCAAAGGTAATTTCTGAACTGAAATGGCTGATCAAGGGGAGTCAAGAAACTACTGTATCCGTTTCTTGTGATTGCATCTACGCGCAATAGTTATTTGAGAAATTAATTATGAGTTTGGATGGCACAATATCTAAAACAATATCTAACTGTTTAGTTGGCGATATCTCTGAAATTGACAGCCAATCACTGGATTGCAAACCTTTGGGTAGCAAAAAGCAAAAGCTGTTTTCCTATGTTGCTTATGGTTTGGGAATTCACTCGGCGCTACCAATCCCAGAGTTTATCCCAGCAGAAGTAGAGTGTGATGTTACGATTCACATTCAGAGTAATGATTACAGTACGGGATGCGTTCGCGTAGCGGAGGCCGTAGGCCACGCTTTCGCCGTAGGCGACGCTGCGCGAACGGGAACGGCTCAGGCCGTAGGCCACGCTACGCGAACGCCGAATCGCAAAATCACTGACTACATTCCAAAGGAAGTTATCCAGCAGCCGATGGCTTTGCAGTTGAGTCCAGAGGAGGCGGTGATTTATCTCAAAGACACAGGGCTGTTTCTGGTACAGAGGGGAAACAGGATTACGATCATTCCCGCAGCAGAAGCCTCCCTTAGCCGCATTCAAACGGCTCTAGTGGGAACTGTGATGGCGATTCTGCTCTATCAGCGGGGATTGTTGGTGCTACATGCCAGTGTAGTCAATATTAATGGTGGTGCGGTTGTTTTCTTGGGTAATTCCGGTGAAGGTAAGTCTTCAATTGCTGCTGCACTCCATACTCAGGGATACAGAATCATCACTGATGATGTTGCACCTGTGACGTTGAATCAGGGGACAGCGAAAGTTGCTCCTAGCTTTCCTCAAATTAAACTAAGTCGAGAAGTAGCTGGGGTTTTGGGATATGACCAGGATAAGCTGGCTCTGCTGGTACCGAAGTTAAATAAACCTGGCTATCGGTTAAATCAGGATTTGACCGAAGCGCTACTACCAATCCGGTGCATCTATGTACTGGTTTCAGGTTCACAGTTGAGTATTAAGTCTCTGAAACTTCAGGAGGCGGTGATGGAACTATCCCGTCATTCCCGTCTCAACAGCTTATTTGACTCTGAGAAAGCATCCCATCTTCTTCAGTGTGCTCAGCTTGCCAATCAGTGTAGTGTTTATCGTCTCCAGCGACCTCGTAACTTGGCTTTGTTGCCAGAGTTAGCGAGGTTGGTGGCAGAACATCAATTTATACAGGGCCAAAGGTAAAAGGTAACAGGTAACAGGTAATATAATAAATTACCCAAAGCCCGATTATCCATTACTCAAAACAACTTCGAGCTCCTAATCAACTGTTATCAAAAACTGTAATAAACCCCTTCAAACTAGTTGAAGGGGTTTACTTTAATCTGTCCGAGGTGATATCTATTCCTTTACCGCTAAACTAGCTTGTTTAAAACTATGGTAGTCTGGTTTTCGTGTCTGAGTGGAAGGTATCTATATCCTACTGGCCAATGCTGGCGTAGATGTAGTTGCTCTCTGTTCTAGACTAAATCTAATCACTGTAGGACTAATGAAAATCGCTACCTGGAACGTCAACTCAATTCGGAGTCGCCAAGCTCAAGTAATAGATTGGTTGCAACGGACCCAAGTAGATGTGCTTTGCCTGCAAGAAACTAAAGTAGTGGATGCCCAGTTTCCGCGATCGCTTTTTGAAGAATTGGGGTATTACCTTTATATTTCTGGGCAAAAATCCTATAATGGTGTAGCCATTTTTAGCCGGAAACCAGCCACAGACGTAAGTACGGGCTTTGCTGCGGTGTTGGATACTGCTCAGGTCGGGGACTTAGATGAACAAAAGCGAGTGATTAGCGCTATAGTAGACGGCGTCCGCATTGTTAACCTCTATGTTCCCAATGGGGCTTCCGTGAACAGTGAGAAGTACGACTACAAGCTGCGTTGGTTGAAGATACTGCGGGACTATTTACACAGTATTCTAGAACAACAGTCCCATGAACTTTGTGTATGTGGGGACTTTAATATTGCCCCAGAAGACCGGGATATCCATGATCCTAAAGGCAAAGAAAACCACATCATGGCGTCCCCAGTAGAACGTCAAGCCCTACAATCGGTCTTAGACCTAGGGTTAGCGGATGCCTTTCGCAAATTTACCAAAGAAGGGGGTAATTTTAGTTGGTGGGACTATCGCACCCGTGCCTTTCGTGGTAATCGGGGTTGGCGCATTGACCATATCTACCTAACCCCCAATCTTTACAATCAAGGGATTAGTTGTACCATTGACATAGAACCGAGAAAACTGGATAAACCTAGCGACCATGCTCCTGTAATCGTCAACTTATAGTCAAGTTTTAGTCAAGTTTTAAAGGCAAAAGCTATGCAAATGGAAAATGGAAAATGGAAATTAACAATTAAACTTAATAATTAAAATTAACAATTAAAATCAACAATTAAAAATTATAATTGACAATTATAGCAGTCGAAGTAAAGGGTAATAAATGTTTCTGTTCCCTATTCCCTATTCCCTATTCCCAGATCCGCTGTTCCCAAAAACCCAGAACTTTGTACTCACCACAATTAATGACCTTTAAGCACACCATCAATAGCCTGCAATAATTCCTTAACCGTGTAAGGCTTAGACAAAAAGGTCTTAACTCCAGCTTCAGCCGCCGCATCGACTTTATCGCTAATAGGCAACCCACTGATACCAATAATTTTGATCTGCGAGTTAATGTCTCGCAATTGAAGGGTAGTTGTTGGTCCATCCATAACCGGCATCATCATATCCATCAGCACCAAGCTAATATCATCCTGATGTTGCCTATAGAGTGCGATCGCTTCCTTACCATCCCTGCTACTCATCACCCTATAGCCATAGTTTTCTAAGGACGTCTTGGTAATCTCACCAATAGCGGCTTCGTCATCCACCACTAAAATCAACTCACCGTTTCCTCTGGGTAGTTCTAGTTCTTCCTCGGCAGGAATTGGGGAGTGTTCTACTGCTGGCAAATATACTTTAAAGTTAGTACCTACGCCCACTTCACTATACACATTCACAAAACCGCCGTGACTTTTAACAATACCTCTGACCGTAGACAAACCCAGTCCTGTACCTTGACCGATTTCTTTAGTAGTGAAAAATGGTTCGAAAATTCTTGGCTGTATTTTCAAGGGAATACCAATACCAGTATCAGCAACGGTCACCACAATGTAGGGACCTACATCCGCATCAATATGCATCCTGACATAGTTTTGATCTAAAAAAATATTTTGAGCAGACAATGTCAAAGTTCCACCATCAACCATAGCATCACGAGCATTGATGCAGAGGTTCATCAAAACTTGGTGCAGTTGTGTGGCATCCCCAGATACTGACCAAAGATTAGGGTCTATATCCGTAGACAGTTCAATGGATCTGGGAAATGTTTCTAGGATAATGTGGCGAATTTCCCGAATTAAATGCCTGACTTGTAAAACCGTTCGTTTACCTGTAACACCCCGAGCAAACGATAAAACTTGCTTGACTAAACCAGCCCCCCGCCTAGTATTATTCTCTACAGTTTTTAGGAGTTGTAAATGCCGCTGATCTGAGATTTTCAGCTGCAACAATTGAGCAGACATTAGAATAGGAGCTAATAAGTTGTTCAAATCATGGGCAATGCCCCCAGCTAAGGTACCAATGCTCTCCATGCGCTGAGCGTGGAGAAACTGGGTTTCGAGTTGTTTCTTCTCAGTGATATTAGTATTGACAATCAAGATTGATTTGGGCTGTCCCTGAGAATTTTCCACCAAAGTCCAGCGACTTTCAACAATAATTTCTTTGCCATCTTTGGTGACTTGATTCAACTCACCATACCACTCCCCTGTTTTGGCAACACTTTGGTCTGCCTCGGCTAGCTCAGCTGGTGCTTGTTCGTACAACAGTAAATGCTCTTTTTTTCCAATCACTTCTGCTGCGTGCCAACCGTATAGAGACTCTGCCCCTTTATTCCAAAATGAGATAGTATTGTCTAGATCCCGAACCAGAATGGCATCCGTTGCCACATCCAACAACGCTGCTTGTTCCCGAATTTTTTGTTGGGCTTGCTGGCGCTCAAGGGCATAGCGGATGGAACGTTCTAGTAAAGGTGCTCTGAGTTGACTCTTATCTAGGTAATCTGCTGCCCCAGCTTTCATGGCTTCCATGTCAACCTCATGGTCTCCCTGAGCAGTTAGGAGGATAATCGGTGCTGTACACCCCCTGGCAATGGCTTCACGCAGGAGTTCAAGTCCATTATGCTCACCAAGACGGTAGTCTAGTAGATAAACATCATGGTGGTTCTGACCAATCATTTCTAAGCCTTTACCATAGGTTGCCACCCACGTCAAGCTAAATCTAGCCTTCTGGTTTTCCAACAGTAAATCACGAGTTAGAATATAGTCATCTTCGTCATCATCAACGAGTAATACGTTAACCAAAGGGTTGTACATTGGTCTGGTACCATAGGAATAGAAGGAAATTAGTGGAGAATCGAGAGTTCTAAGTTCTGACTTGGGTAAGCAATTTGCCAGGTTTGTGATCAACGAACATTGATGAGGGTCGGTTTTGGAAATAGTCCTGAGTGGATCAGTCTTTAGTGGTACACTAGAAACATCATAAGAAACATCAGAACTTTCAGCTTTCGGTTGTGAGCATTTACTCATGGCAGTCTATTCCCTTCGGGGGGCAATTCGGCGATGTCCAACCAGTACTTTTTTAACGTTTGCATCACCTCAATTAGGGAACTATAGGTGACAGGCTTAACGATGAAAGAATTTGCTCCTAAGTTGTAACTGTGATAAATATCTTCTTCAGCCTTTGAGGTAGTCAGCACCACAACTGGTATAGTTCGTAGATTAGGATCAGCCCTAATTTCTATGAGGGCCTCACGACCATCTTTTTTCGGCATGTTCAAATCCAGTAGGATTAAACTTGGACGAGGGGACATGCTCGCCTGCGTGTGTTTACCACGGTGATATAGATAATCCATCAATTCTTCGCCATCACTGACAAAGTATAGTTCATTGGTCAACTGACTCTCTAAGAGAGCCTCCCTTGCCAACAGACAATCATCCGGATCATCATCTGCCATTAAAATTACCACGGGATTTCGGCTTTCATTCACTAAGCATTATCTCCTCGACCAACAATTATAAAGGAATTACAAAGGAATTATGAAGGAATTATGAAGGTTCAAGGGATAAAAAATTTGAGGTATAGCAGAAGTCAGAAGTCACAAGTCAGAAGTCAGAAGTCAGAAGTCAGAAGTCAGAAGTCAGAAGTCAGAAGTCACAAGTCAGAAGTCAGAAGTCACAAGTCAGAAGTCAGAAGTCACAAGTCAGAAGTCACAAGTCAGAAGTCAGAAGTCACAAGTCAGAAGTCAGAAGTCACAAGTCAGAAGTCAAACTCTTGCGCTTACTTAGGTTTGAGACTTTTGTCATGTCCGCCCCTGCCCTGGCGACTGCTATATTTTATTGATTAGTCACTCAACTACTAGTATGTTTTCATTATTTAAAGTTTAACCTTGGCCAATAGGCCACGCTACGCGAACAACCTTGGCCAATAGGCCACGCTACGCGAACAACCTTCAACCTTCAACCTTGGCCAATAGGCCACGCTACGCGAACAACCTTCAACCTTGGCCAATAGGCCACGCTACGCGAACAACCTTCAACTTTCAATTTTCAACTTTGTTTAATCGGCACCCTAACAATAAACTTAGCTCCCTGTCCTGGTGTGCTCTCTGCCATGATGCTACCATTATGGCGTTCCACAATTTTACGGCAGATAGCTAGACCGATGCCGGTTCCTTCATAATCGCTGCGACCATGGAGCCGTTGAAAGGTTTGGAAAATGCGATCGCCATACCTGGGGTCAAACCCAATACCATTGTCTTCGACTATGATCTGACAACGCTCATTAACGGTTGCGCCTCCATAACTTAAGGGAACACTTTCTTGAAGCAGTTGACTATAAATTTTAACGACGTTACCTCTTGGTGCTGGTCGGAATTTAAGTCCGTTACTGATCAGGTTTTGCAAAAGTTGACGCATTTGCACTGGATCAGCTTCAATAGTATGTAGTTCACCGACTTCCACTACGCCACCAGATTGCTGGATACGTAGTTCTAAATCAGAGAGTACCTCTTGCACCACTTGAGCCAGATCAGTGGCAACCCAAGGTCTTGCCTTAGTGGTCACCCGGGAAAGGCTAAGCAAGTCATTGATTAACACCTGCATCCGTCCTGCGGCATTCTGCATCCGTTTGAGGTAGTCCTGCCCCTGCTCCGTTAACTGTTCATGATACTTGGTCTGAAGGCGATCGCCAAATGCCTGAATCTTGCGCAGGGGTTCTTGCAGGTCATGGGATGCTACATAGGCAAACTGTTGCAGTTCCGCATTAGAACGGGCAAGTTCCTGACGCTGACGGGTTTCTGTTCCTAAAAGCTGGGCTTGGGCTAAGGCAATAGCAATTTGGTTCGCCAGTTGTTGCAACAATTCACTTTCAAAGTTAGTCCATTGTCGTGGATTGGCACACTGATGGGCAATCAACAAACCCCAAAGTTTGTCTTGTTGCTGAATTGGCACCACTAAGTTAGCTTTTACCCCAAACTGTTGCAGCATTTCTACATGGCAAGCTCGGATATCAGAGTTTTCTAAGTCACAGATGTTGCTAACCCTTCCCTGACGATACTGGTCTAGGTACTCTTCATGAAAGCAAGGATCTTCGATGCTTTGTCCGAGCATGATTGGCCAACCAGGTACTACTGCTTCTTGAACCACTTTCCCCCAGCCATCAAAACTCAGTTGGAAGAGTACAACTCGGTCAGCCTTGAGAAATTTTTGCACTTCTGTAACAGCCGTTTGCAAAATCTGCTCCAGTTGTAGAGACTGGCGGATTTTCAGGGTAATTTCTGAAAACAATTGCGATCGCTGATTTTGGCGCTTGAGTTCTTGCTCTGCTAACTTACGGTCAGTAATGTCATCCACCACATAGGAAAATCGGGGGTGAGCAGTGGTTGTCTCAGGAATTGGGCATACAGTGGCGCATAACCACCGGGTATCGGTTTCAGTGGTGTGATCATACTCGAAGGAAATGGGCTGATTGCTTTGTTGGCTTTCTCGGTAATGGCTAATCCAGCGACGGATATGAGTTTTGGGTGCCCCCAGCGCACTGGCTAACCGATTCTGCATGGCCTCGGGTGTAGTCCCGAAAAAATCCGCCGTACTCTTATTATCAGAAATATGCAGGATGTCATCATCCAAAAGTTCCACGACCCCCATCAATAGTGCGGAACTGTTGAAGAAACTACGCAGGGTCGATTCACTCTCCAGCAGTGCAGCTTCTGCCTGTTGGCGCTCTATTTCCGCTTGATGAGCTGCAATTAATCGACCAAGACTTTGAGCCATTAGTTCTACAATTTCCTGTTCGTGAGGCGGGAAATCCCTTGCTCTTACCTGGGTTGAGGAAAAATTCAGGGAGCCGTAGACTTCACCATAGACAAATATAGGAGTCCCGATATAGGACTCAAGTTTTAGAGTTTGGTAGACTGGATGAGCGTGCATCAGTGCTATCTCACCTACATGAGTATAGGCAATGGTCTTTTTTTCGCGAACAACTACAGCACAATAGGTATCTTTTAATTCAAACTCTGAGCCAGCCACTAAGCCTTCTAGATCAGACCTGACCGACAGGATAGTGTAGGAATTAAGGTGTATTTGACTAATAATTCCAGTGGGCATCCCTAAAATTTTACATCCCGTCTCCAGATAGTCAGCATACAGCAACTCAAAGTTTTGGTAATTGGTGGTATTCAGCCGATGTAGGTGTTTGAGGTTGTTACTGAAGGTTTCCAGGGCCTGAGACTTTTCCAAAAGTTGCTCGTCTGCGTGCTTGTGTTCAGTGATGTCCCGCCCTACTGCCTGGAGCTCAATCAATTCACCCTGTTCGTTAAAGATGGCACGATCGCTCCACTGCTGCCAGCGAATCTCTCCTGTGGGCATAATCACCCGGTGTTCAACCGTTTCTACCGGATTCTGGGGGCTTAGGGAAGTAATACACCGTTCTAGCCTTTTGAGATCCTCATCGGGAATCAATGGCAAAAACCGTTGCCCAATCAACTCTTGCTCTGATTTGCTGAAATAGCGACAGTAGGCACCATTGACAAAGGTAAGAGTTCCATCAGGACGGAAACGACAAATGAGTTCCGTTTGATCTTCGACAATAGCGCGATAGCGAGCCTCGCTTTGATACAATTTCTGCTGATTTTGCTGCCGCTCGGTAATATCATGGTTTAGACCAATGGTTGCTACTATATTGTCTTGCTGATCATAAAGAGGTACTACCACCGTTTCACACACCCCACACCTGCCATCTTTGCGAATAAAGTGAATCTCCCCAGACCAACGTCGGGACCTGGTCATCTCCTGGATAATCTGCTCGGTTAGAACAGCCGCCTCTTCCGGTCGGTGCAGAATCCCTGCAGTTTTACCCAATACCTCAGCTTTGGTGTAGCCGAATATTCGCGCTGAAGCGGGATTCCAATCAATTATCTTACCGGCTAAGTCCGTGATTATGATCCCATCGAAGATAGTCTCAAAAATCAGAGCCTGTCTACGCAGAACCTCTTCCGCCTGTTTGCGCTCAGTGATATCGATGCAAGAACCAATGTAACCGGCAAAGTCCCCATTGGGGGTAAATCGGGGAGTGCCTATATCTAATATCCAACGATACTGCCCATCCCTACGTCGCAAGCGGTACTCCATGCGAAAATTTTCTCTGGCGTCGAAGGCGGATACATAGGTATTGAAGCTGTACTCATGGTCATCAGGATGCACCCCTTCAGCCCAGCCATTGCCCAATTCAAGTTCGAGGGTCTTACCGGTGAAGTTCAGCCAAAGCTGATTGAAAAACTTATAAAGTTTATCAGTGCCTGACATCCAGATCATGACTGGGGCATGATCCGCCATCATCCGGAAGCGAGCTTCACTCTCTTCAAGGCTGGCTTGCTTTTGTTTGGCTTCGGTAATGTCCCGTGCGATCGCATAAATTAAACCATCGTTAACTAAAGGATTTGCAGCCCAGGCTAACCATTTATAAGACCCATCTTGACAGCGATAGCGATTTTCGAAGTAGACAGTAGGGATGCCACTCCCCAATTGTTCCATTTCCGTCCTAGTTGGTTCTCGGTCATCGGGATGGACAAAATTGAGAAACGTGGTGCTGGTTAGTTCCGCTTCGGTGTAACCCAAGGTGCTAGAAAAGGACGGACTCAAGCGCTTAAAATAGCCATCGAAACCCGCTATACACAGCAAATCCAGGGAGAGGTCAAAAAAGCGATCGCGTTCTTGCTGGATCCGTTTCCATTCAGTAATGTCACGAGTAAAACATCGGGTATGGACGAATTTGCCATTTTTCCAGAGGACATTGGAGTTAATCAAGACATGGCGAATCGAGCCATCTTTGCACAAGAGGCTAGCTTCATAGTTTTTTAAGGTTTCTTTAGCAGTTAGTCTGGCCAGGATATCTTCAATTACCTCTTGCTCCGGGTAAAATTCAGCAATGTGGTGACCGATATACTCCTGGGCGTTGTAACCCAGCAGATCTAACTCTGCCTGATTAGCCCACAGGATGATGCCATTGCTATCCACCCAATGGAGACCAACGGAGCCATTTTCTAAAAAATCCAGGAGTTCTTGGTCAACCTGGGTTAATTCATTCTCAAGACCTTGGTTTTCTAGCTGAGGTTGCTGTAAATCCGCTAACTGTTGTTTTAGCTCCAGAAGGCTTATCAGTTGACGACTTAAGGCTTGTAATCCTGCTAACTGTTGAGGCTGAAGTTCCTTTGGAACCTGAGCCATGACCGCAAGTGTTCCCAGAGCATATCCGTCAGAGGTAATTAGGGGAACTCCAGCATAAAACCGAATATGAGGCTCAGCAGTAACTAAGGGATGAGTGGCAAACCGTTGATCAGCCAGGGTATCCTGAACTACCAATACCTCAGCTGACTCAATCCGATGGCTGGATAAAAAGGTATTTTGACTTATTGACTTTTCATAATCGCCCAGATTAGACTGACACCATTGACTGTTACTGTCAATCAGGGTAATCAGAGCCATGGGCGTTTGGCAAATTTGTGCGGCTAATGCTGTGAGATCATCAAAGGCCTGTTGAAGCTCAGGGTCAATAGTTCTTTTATAATATTTTTGGGCTGCTAGCTTTGCTGGTTCATCAGCCCCACCTCCTCGTGCCATCAATCAAATAATCTCCAAACGGGTTATCATCAGCCCTAGTTATGATCAGCTCTAGGTTTGCTGTTGCTCAACACGGGTTTTACTGATCACTGATCAGCTAGGATGAGCTTGACTTTAAGTAGCTTGACTTTAAGGATAGGTAGCATCAATTGATTGACGGCAGATGTTTCATCGCCTAGTGAGCACTAGCCCTCGACAAGGTGATTATTGCCCTTGTCAAAGAAAAAACTTCTGATTTAATATTATTTGAATAGTATTTAGGTATATTAACTGAAATTAGAGCTGCTGCTCCTAATTTTTAAAGTATTTTAAAAAAATCGAAACATGGCGCTAGGGTTGCCTATTGATTAAATCCAACCAGTAAAGATAAATAAACTATAGCGTTTCTTATCGCTATGAGGTACACAGGATTTTTTACCTCTTGCCTCTTGCCTCTGCTCTATTCCCTGCTCCCTGCTCCCTGCTCCCTGCTCCCTGCTCCCTGCTCCCTGCTCCCTGCTCCCTGCTCCCTAACACCCAGAATTTTGTACCTCATGACTATGATAAGTGCTATATATAAATATATAAATAAAGGCTTAGGCTGTTACTAATCTTAACACTCTTTGGAATTCTCAGCGAATGACTCCCCCGCCCAAGATCTCTGAAAAGCAAACCGTAGATAGTTTTTCAATCACCATCGCTCCGTTATTCCTATCAGACATCTACGCCCTTGCTGATGATCCGGCTAATGGAGCTGTGGTGATGATGAGTGGCACAGTCCGTAATCAGACTGATGGTAAACCAGTGGTAGCATTAGAGTATCAGGCTTATGAACCCATGGCATTACGGGTATTTTCCTCAATTGCTGCCCAGATTCGTGCCTCATGGTCTGATGTCAATCGGGTGGTAATCCATCATCGCATCGGTCGCTTAACTATTGGGGAAATTAGCGTGTTAGTCGCTGTTGCCTGTCCTCATCGTTCAGAAGCCTTTGCAGCTTGTAAGTATGCTATTGACACGTTGAAGCATAATGCTCCGATTTGGAAAAAAGAGCATTGGGATGATGGTTCTAGCAGTTGGGTCAGTATTGGGGCGTGTGAAGAATGAAGAATGAAGAATTAAGAATTAAGAATGAAGAATGAAGAATTAAGAATTTAGAATGAAGAATTAAGAATGCAGAATTAAGAATTAAGAATTTAGAATGAAGAATTAAGAATTAAGAATGCAGAATTAAGAATTTAGAATGAAGAATTAAGAATGAAGAATTAATAATTTTACATGTTTAATTCAAAAATGCTGTTCGCCTTTGGCCTTCGGTGTAGGCTAGGTTAGCCGGTTAATGGGTTGTTCGCGTAGCGTGGCCTTTTGGCCAAGGTTGTCTGTCAGGATGCAGAATGGTGAATTCCCAATTCTAAATTCCCAATTCTACATTCTACATTCTACATTCAATTCTAAATTCTACATTCTACATTCTACATTCTACATTCTACATTCTACATTCTACATTCTATCTACTTATCGTTTTAGTGATTGAGCGATCGCTTTTTCTAGTTCCACCTTACTCAAGTTGGTGAGGATGAACACCTCTTGAAAGCTTTTACCAGACCTGGCAATCACCTTGAATCCCCCACGAATTGGCACTGATACTTTTAACTGTAATTTAGGACAGTGACTTCTTGCCCGCCCAAGCACAGCAGGGGTAATGGTTTGAATACCTGGGTAATCTGTGAGTCGTTGCAGAACTGGAATGAGACCCTGAATGTGGGTAGAGTGATTCCAAACCAGTCTGCCGTCTTTGGGTTGGCTCATAATACTATGTAGCCTCCAAGGGAGCCATGGTTAAGCCAGCACGAGAAAGCTGTTGGTGGTAGAGTTCCGCTTGTTCCTGGGGACCGACCCAAACAATGGATTGACCTTCGTTGTGAACCTGATGGGTTAGTTCCCAGGCGTGATCATTTGTCATCCCAGGGATATACTTGACCAGACAGTCGTGAACATGCTGAAATGTGTTAAAATCATCGTCTAACACAATTACCTTATAGTTGGGATAAGGCTTTCGGGTAACTTGACCAGAGCGTTCAGGAGCTTTGACTGGTGCAGCAAATGTAGCTTTATAAGCTGCTGATCTTACCATAGTCGCACATAGGTTACCAGAATAATTTACAAAAAATTAAGTTTAAAGTCAAACCATTCCTTCCAGTTTACAAAAATTGAAACGCCCTGCATAGTGACCGTGAGAAATAAGGAAAATCAAAAATTGGACTAAGCCTTTAATCCCTAAGGGTTTCAACGACCTTCGCTATTCGCAATTTTTTCTTTGCCTGTAAAGCCCAATTTGCCATAATGAAGCGAACTCAGGCTGCTGTTTGTGTCAGGGGGAAGTTGCTGAGGGGCTGTGTGCAATGGTTTGCCGACCCACTAATTAGCCCGCTCCCCATACATCAATGACAGGGGTTTCCACTTCTGACTTACCAACGAAATGATTCAATGAATGCTTTACCTCTAACCCGCCCTTCCAAAACAGATCGCATTTTGGCTGTGGATGATTCCCCTGACAACTTGTTTCTACTGCAGACGCTTTTAGAAGAAGAGGGGTACGAGATTACTTTGGCAGAGAATGGTCGGGTTGCCCTAGAGAAAATAGAGATATCTCCGCCGGAATTGGTGCTATTGGATGTGATGATGCCAGAAATGGATGGCTTTGAAGTAACCAAGCGCATCCGAAGCAATCCCAAGTTACCGTTTATACCAATTTTGTTGATCACCGCTTATGATCATCCGAGTGTGGTCCAAGGACTGGATATGGGGGCGGATGATTTTATTCGTAAACCAGTAGAAGTGGATGAATTGCTGGCTCGGGTGCGATCGCTTTTGCGCCTCAAGCATAGTGTGGATGAACGGGATGAAATTGCTCGGCAACGAGAAGATTTTGTCTCTCGGCTTACCCATGACTTGCGCACCCCCTTAGTAGCAGCAGATCGCATCCTAAACCTTATGCAGCAGGGGGCTTTGGGAGAAATTTCACCCCCAGTGCTCGAAGCCATAGTCACCATGACTCGCAGTAACCACAATTTGCTGACTATGGTGAATACGTTACTAGAAGTCTATCGCTATGAAGCCGGTCGGAAGTATTTGTCTTTCTCTGCCATCCCTGTGGAACAGGTTATTGAGGAAGTCATCCAAGAACTGTCTGCCCTAGCTCGTGATAAAAAACTGTCTTTGGACTATCAGACACCGAAGGAAGTTAACTCGATAGTGATGGGCGATCGCTTAGAACTGCACCGACTGTTCATGAATTTGCTGGGAAATGCGATTAAATTCACTGACAACGGTTCTGTGACCGTTCGTCTGAGGAATAGTCCCAAGACTAGTGAAAGTAATCAGTCGTTGGTGGTGATTGAGGTGGAAGATACTGGTTTTGGTATATCCCCAGAAGACCAAAAAGAGTTGTTTGAACGGTTTCGCCAGGGTAGCCACAAACGCTCAGGTAGTGGTTTAGGACTATATCTTTCCAAACGAATTCTCGAAGCTCATCAAGGAACAATCAACGTTAAGTCTGAGTTGGGTAAGGGGACTTTGTTTACTGTAACATTGCCGAATCATGTTGATGCTTAACTAGACCTGCCAGAAGTCTATGGTGATTTTGAGCTATTTTTGAGAAAAGTGGGCACTGATCAGGCAAAAGGTTATGTCTAACGAGATGGGATTGAGCGATCGCTATTTTGAGTTAATCGATGACATTGTCAAAACTACCCTGAAGGGGAAGATCCGTTCTAAATCCCAGGTCTATCAGATGTTGGTCAAGGGGGTTACGGTTGGCACTGGGGAAATTTTTGAACGTTGCCTTGATCAGCGCTTCGATATGACTCAGGCAGAAGTAGACAATCCTAAGAGTGAATTGAAGCAAGCGAAGGCAATTCGGAAACTCAGGGCCCTCAATACGATTCGTGGTGAATGGGAACAGTGGCAGGAAGAAAACCGAGTTTCTGAAACTATCACTAGCGCTATTCAATTCATTACTACTGCTGAACCGGCTGAGCGCTTTACGGCTTTATTGCGAGTGATTGACCCCAATCAACAACCACCCCTGACGTTACAACAACTGGGGAGCCTGGCTAAACCCCTAAAGCAACAGGCACAACAAGCTTCTGAATCTGATACTGCTAAAGACCTTGGACAACTGGCGGCTGGGATTACGGCGGGTTTGGCATCTTGGCAACGCTTGGAAGATTATCTGGTCAGTTGGATTTATGACCAAAGTCGAGGCTCACTGGGATTTGAGGGTACTCCGGAACAGCGTGGCCCTTGGGGGCTGTGGGGGAAAAAGGTTAATAGCCCGTTACCCCAGTCTTTATTTGAAAGTCTAGCGCTGAATCAATCCTTCCATGAATGGGCAGATACTCAGCCGAGTTTGGAACTAGAAGCTTGGGTGGAATTGGCTGTGATTCTCCAGTGCTTGCAGCGAGGACTGGTGAATTGGTTCGATAAAATGGTATATGACTCCAAGATGGGAGCAAAGTTATCGATTTCTACCTTTATCGTATTTGCTGTGATTTGGTCTAGGTTAGCTAATGTTTTGAACCAGACAGCAATTAGTAGCAACGGAAATGCCATCGCAAATGGCTGTTTTCAGGTTTGTCTGCAAATTCTGCGCACCTTTGCCCAACGGGACTACTTCCCTCTCTACGGTGGTGTGTTTGCTAACTTTAGCGGCAACTATCTCCAAGATGCCCTGAATTACCTAGATGAACCCCTGCGGCAAGTAGACCGAACCGAGGAGAAAGCCAGGATTCTAACCTTGTTGGGTTATTCCCTTTGGTCTCAAGGAGCCTATGACCGAGCCAATAACTTCCATCAGCAAGCCTTAGAGATTGCCCGTGAGGCTGGGGATAGATTGTGTGAAATTGCTAATTTCAATCACCTCAGTCGGATTTGTGTCGCGCAAGAGAATTATGCTGATGCGATTAACTATAGTCAACGAGCATTAATACTCGCTCGTCAAGCTGGAGACCGGTTAGGGGAAGCTAATGCTTTAGTGAATTTCGGCTACAGTGAAGTGTTTCAAGCTCAGGATAGCCAACAAGCAGAACTAGAAGTGTATGAAAGTGCTATTAACTATTTAGAACAAGGTCGATTATTGTTAGAACGATTGGGAGATTCTCCAGCAGGGAGTTATGGGGTTGGGCAAAGTAAAGCCTTGTGTTTCAGTAGTTTGGGAATTGCCCATGTCGTGGTTGAGCAGTATCAAAAAGCGATCGCATTTTTAGAACAAGGCTGGCAAGCCGCCCAATTTTCTGGGGATTTGTACTTACAAGGGGTGAATTTGGCCTACCTAGCCCAAGCTTGCTACAGCCAGCAAGATTGGCAGAAAGTGATTTACACCGCTAGTTTAGGAGCCTATCTATTAGAGCAAATTGGGTCTGAAGATTGGCGCAAACCAGCCGGTTTGTTAAGTATTTTGCAAGGACAAATGGGGCAAGATGGCTTCCAAACCCTTTTGGCACAGCAACGGTCAAAAATTATTGCTGTCATTGGGGTAGATGGCTATGACTATATTCCGGAATTGCTAGCAAAATACTTGGATTCAATATAAGTAGCCTGTAGGGTGGGCAAAAACCGTTGCGTTCAAATTACTCTTCTAGATAATATTACTTTGCCCACCCTACTTAAGCTTGTAGGGTGGGCAAAAACCGTTTCGTTCAAATTACTCTTCTAGATAATATTACTTTGCCCACCCTACTTGAATTTGTAGCTAGCTTGTAGGGTGGGCAAAAACCGTTGCGTTCAAATTACTCTTCTAGATAATATTACTTTGCCCACCCTACTTGAATTGGTATTTTTTTTTACTTTTGACTTCTGACTTCTAACTTCTGACTTGCGCGTAGCGCTATAACATCATGAAACCGACCCTAACTAAGATCCTTCCCAGGTTTGGGAAACAGACAACCCTAGCTTTGACAGTTGTTTCCTTAACTGCTGGCATCGTCTCTAATGTCCAGGCTCAGTCATTGCCCTCTGACTTCAAATTTCCCCAACAGTCATTTGGCTTCTTTGTTGATAGTACAAATAGCAGTCAACGGTTCTTTGAGCAAGGAAGGTTTCTGGGTGAAACAGAAATTAAAAATCTGTTCAACAACAACCTTTCCTCAGCAAATCCTATCCTTGAAATTAGTGATGATGTAGTCAATCGAGAAGACCTATTGAAACTGGAAAATCTTCAGCAATTGCTCGATGATGGTGATAGCTTATAGCTGTTGGCGTGAGTGCGTAGGGTGCGTTAGGGATGGGCTAGCCCTGATTTTTCACTTCGTAGCCAAGGTTAGGATAGCCCGTCCCGTAACGCACCGCCAGTGTATAGAAATTTTGTCCTCGATTGCTTCTTTGGGTAGTCCTCGACGACTATCAGCTAAACGATCTTCAAAAATTAAGTGAATTGCATTCTTCAAGCTTTATTTAGCTTCTTAAACCGTTTATCCTTGACCATTCGCACCAGGAATTTCAGGACAAATCGCCCAATATCCTCCTTCTGTTGCTGCCTCAATGATGGCGGTAAACTCTGCGTTCATACAAATCTCCTTAGATGTTTTATAGCCATTATATCTCCCATAAGGTACAAAGGGATCCCCCTAAATCCCCCTTAATAAGGGGGACTTTGAGTGCGATCGCACTCCCCCCACTTACCACACTCGACCCACTTTCCTGTTTTATCAAACTACCTAGACTATTTAATTTTTTATATCAATCAGGATAATTATCCTTAATAAAAATCTCCCCATCTCCCTATCTCCCCACCCTCTCCTTAATTATGGATATTCAAGCAGACTTGATATAGCGTTTCTAGGATTTATGAGGTACGCTTCTCAACCTCAAAGTCCCCCTTGATAAGGGGGATTTAGGGGGATCTCTTTGTCCCTCATGGCACATATAATTGCTATATTATTGGCTCTCTCGACGCTAATTCGTTAAAATTTAAGATAGTGATAAAACAGAGGTCGCTTCACAGATGAACCTTGCTGAACTTCTGACCAATCCCAACGTCCTTCAAAGACTACTCCAGTTACTACTAGGACTACTTACCTGTATTGTCGGACTTTTGATCAATCGCTTTGACCAGCAAAAAACTCTCTTTCACAAAATTATAGTATTTGGTCTATGCGTAATAGTTTATGTATTCTTAGCTCATGAAGCAGAAAATTTAGTTTCTCAAAAATCAGCACAAGACAATACCCAGTGGTTCCAACAAGTCTACTGGATTTTAGGTATTGGTTACGTCTTCGCCTTCCTTACAATGTGGTATTTGTTCAAAACTAGCTCAGGAAAGCAAACTCAAATCCCTAGACAGATTCCACAGGCAAAGTTACAGCGATGGCGACAACGCTTGCTAGCAGAAATAGCAGCAGACGTTAACAATTACCTTTATTACTCCCTGGACAATCACCACTTGATTAAGTTGGTGATGCCAGACCAAAGGGAGCAACTGGATCGTCCAGAAAAAAATACTGTGAATCCTAGCAATTCTCCTCCATGGTGGAAACAGTTGCCCAAGTACCTGGCAGTACCTTTCTGGGGAGTAACGACAGAATCTCAACCAGGTCAAAAGGTTATTGAGGTATTTAACCAAAAGCATATTGCCGGGAAACTGTTGATTCTCGGTGCCCCTGGTTCCGGAAAAACCACCATGCTGTTGGATTTGGCCAAGGATTTAATTACAGGTGCTCAGCACCAGCCAAACCAACCAATTCCAATTATTGCTGAACTTTCTGATTGGAAAGATAACAAGCAGCCCATTGCTGAATGGTTAGCAGCTAATTTAAAGTTTCGTTATAATCTCCCCGAAGCCATTACTCAGGAGTGGATTACCACCGGTCAGTTGTTACCTCTTCTTGATGGTTTAGATGAGTTGGGTTTAGAGCGGCAAAGGTTATGTGTTCAGGAATTAAATCAGTTTCTCAAAGATGTTCCTCAAATTGTGGTCTGCTGTCGTGAAGAAGAATACAAAGCTGGTGAGCAAATTCTGGAGATGCGGGGAGCAGTCTGTCTGCAACCTTTGACGGATCAGCAGATAGAAAATTATTTAAAGGGGTTAAATATTCTCAACCTCTGGCCAGGAATTAAGCAAGATTCAGAGGGATTGCTAGAGTTAGCCAGAATGCCCTTATTATTAAATTTAATTCCCCGTGCTTATCCAGATGGAGATGGGTTGAAGCGAGTAGGGAGACATTTTAAGGATCCTAAAGCAAAGGAAGACTATCAGAAGCAATGCCGTAGAGATTTATTTGAGAATTACATTAACCGTAAACTAAACGAAAACCATGACAGTCGTGGTTATTCAGAAGAGAAGACAAGACGCTGGTTAGGCTGGCTGGCTAAACGATTGAAAGAGCGACAACAAACCGAGTTTTTGATTGAAAAAATGCAGCATATTATGTTTAATAATTCCATAGAAAAGTGGTTATATAAACTGATTATGTGGCTGATGTTTGGGCTGATATTTGGGCTGATTATGTGGCTGATGTTTGGGCTGATGTTTGGCCTGGTTGGAGGGCTGAGTGGAGGGCTGCTTGGATGCATTTTTGATAATAATAATAATATACAGCCTTCTGAAAGTATTAGATTTTCATGGCAAATAATAATAGATAACAGAATTAGTTTGATAATTGTGGCGCTGATGTTTGGGCTGCTTATAGGGCTGCTTGAAGGGCTGAGTGGAGGGCTGTTTGAAGGACTGAGTGGAGGGCTGAGTGGAGGGCTTTTTTTTGGGTTGATTTTAGGGCTGGTTGAAGGTCTGAGTGGAGCAGAAATAAAAACCAGAAATAAACCAAATCAGGGGATTAAAGAATCCGCTAAAAATATATTTATTGTTAGTTTAATTAGTTTTCCTGTAACTTTATTGCTGTGTGTATTACTTAGTCTAGTTTGGGTAAAGAATGTCGAACTACTCAGCACGTTAATTGTTGCTTTTGGGATGGCAATTTTGATGGGCTTTTTAGTTGCTGGCACACCGGTCATTCAGCATTTCGTCCTCCGCTTCATTCTCTGGGGCAGTGGTTCAATCCCCTGGGATTACGCCCATTTCCTGAGCTATGCCACAGAACGCCGCTTGATCAAGCAAGTGGGTGGACGCTATCGATTCATCCACGATTTGCTGCGGGAGCACTTTAGCACCACCTAGTGTGGGGGTTAATAATGGAATGATTTTAAAAGTTTTGTGGAACGGGCATCTTGGTGGAATGGGCATCTTGGGTGGAACTGGCATCTTGCGTAGAACTGGCATCTTGCCAGTTTCCTCCTTATTTTCGGGCGTTGCTCGTGGAATGGAATGATTTTAAGAGTTTTCTGGAATGGGCATCTTGGGTGGAACTGGCATCTTGCCAGTTTCCTCCTTATTTTCGAGCGGGCAGGATGCCCACTCTACTCTTATTCATTCCTTAACTACCTATTATTCTTGATCCATCGGCAGACTAATATCCAAAAAAATAAGGAACTTAGCATCAGGCATGAGCCGTTTAAGAGGCTGCACATACCTCTTGGCATCACAATGGTTGTCGAACCGAGCGAAAACCACTGGTGCCATGGGTGGCAATAGCCTAACCATTACCCATGGGTATAGGTTTCTACCATAGTACATAATAAATGTATCTCCTTCGTAGAACTGGCATCTTGCCAGTTAAGTGGGACCCAGAGCCAGCCTTCGCCCAAGGAAGATCGTTAGGCTGGCTCTTGCCGTCAATTTTAACGGGGACAATTTTATTGTAGCACAAAAAATATTATATTATAGCATATTTTGAAAAGTTTTGTAAAAAAATATTTTTGAGGGAGCAGGGAGCAGGGAGTAGGGAGTAGGGAGTAGGGAGTAGGGAGTAGTGAGTCGGGAATCGGGAATCGGGAATCGGGAGTCGGGAATCGGGAGTCGGGAGTCGTCAGAAAAGAAGGAAATTCCACGCAAAAGTCCCCCTTACTAAGGGGGATTTAGGGGGATCTGAATCAGGAACTAACGTTATAATCCTGTTTGGATCAATTCCTCTGCTTTCGAGAGCAGAAGTTTCCGACAACTAGGGCTAAGTCTAGTCAGCCTTTTGGGTGGTGCGTTACGGGACGGATTGTGCTAATACTGGCTACCAAGAAAATCAGGGCGAGCCCGTCCCTAACGCACCCTACGCAACTTACGACTTAGCTATCAGACTTAGGAATGGCCATCCCATCATGGGGGTTAAATAAATGAATCTTCTCTGGGTCTATAGACAGCCAAATTTCCTCACCTATTCTGACAATTTTATCTGGTGGTACTCTGACCTGAAGAACGGTAGAGTCTTCGGGGATACTCACGGATAGATAAGTATCGTTACCTAGGGCTTCCACTATCTCAACCGTAACCATCAAGTTTTTGGGAGCAGGAGCACTGATACTCATATGTTCCGGACGAACTCCTAAGGTTAAGGATTGACCATCATACTGGTGCAGTATGGGTTCCCAGACCTCTGGAAGCGTCAGGCGGAACTGAGAATTGCATACTACCCGAGGGGCTTTCACCTGAACCGGGATAAAATTCATCGGTGGTGAACCAATGAATTCCGCCACAAACCGGTTAGCCGGTTGATTATATATTTCTAGAGGAGGAGCAATCTGTTGGATGCGACCGTCTTTCATCACCGCGATCCGATCCCCCATAGTCATCGCTTCCGTTTGGTCGTGGGTGACGTAGATCGTAGTTGTACCTAACTGCCGCTGTAGTTTCACAATTTGGCTGCGAGTCTCTGCCCGGAGTTTAGCATCCAAATTAGAAAGGGGTTCATCCATTAAAAAGACCTGGGGATTACGGGAAATTGCCCGTCCCAGAGCAATCCGTTGTTTTTGTCCCCCAGACAGCTGCTTTGGCAATCGATTCAGCAAGTGTTCTACTTGTAGCAACTTAGCTACTTTGCGAACCTGCTGATCAATCTTTTTCTCTCGTTCGGACAGGTATCGCAGTTCCCGAGGAAGCGATCGCGTCATTGTGGTTAACACATTTTCCAGATTCGAGCGAACTTCCCCATTCAACATACCTGTAGCCACAAGCCCTTGCTTGATTTGGGGTGGCAGATTCTTGCCCCAATGCACACTATTAGAGTTCCCATTAGAGTCTTCTGCCATGTTCACTTGCCCATAGCCAGTTCGTCTGAGTCCAAAGGCAATGTTTTCATAGACACTCAGATGGGGATAGAGGGCATAATTTTGAAACACCATAGCGATGTCTCGTTCTTTGGGTGGTAAGTCATTGACTTGTCTGTTCCCCACCCAGATTTTGCCCGCAGTCAATTCCTCTAGTCCAGCAATGATCCGCAATAGAGTACTTTTGCCACAGCCTGAAGGACCAACCAGCACCATAAACTCGCCATCGTTGACTTCCAGATTTATGCGCCGCAAGATATTAACGGTTTTAGGTGTCTGTCCAGACTTTTCTGCTTCAAGGCTTGGTGACTCTTCGTTGTTTGTCACCTTAGGTTCCGTTGTTACTGGTGCAACAACAGTATCCCCTTTGCGGGCGGGAACACTTTTAAAAACGTTTTCCAGAATAACCTGTGCCACGTTGGTCAATATCCAATTACGCTTAATTTTTTCTTTACTGTGATCGTTTCCAACTCTGATGCCGTAATTTTTCCATACTTAGGGTTACCACCCCTAACGTTACCAGAAACAATCCGATAATTTCCTGTAACCCTAAACCTTGTTGAATAATCGCCACGGCTAAGACGGTAGTTAACACTGGTGCTGTTGACCCGATAATCGAAGCTGGACGCCCACCAATGAGCCTGATGGCAAAGTTTTGCACCAGATAGCTCACTAAGGTGATTACCCCCAACCCCAGACAGCTGAAGTATAAAGCAAGTCTGTGGCTGGGTTCAACAAAAAAGCGCCAGGATTGATCTAGGGGAAATGATAAGCTCAGGCTAGAAAATACCAAAATTAATGTAAAATTAATAAAGCTATAAGGAATCGGGTTGAGCTTTCTAGCACTGACTTGGGTGAGAATAATGTAAACAGCGAAGCTCAAACCCGCACCAGCAGCAGCTATAACTCCCAATTCAGAAGAGGGCTGCTTAGCTGCGAGACTAGGCAGGGAAATCAGCAACGCTCCGCCCACCACACCAACCATGACTAGACCACGAACTAGATGTGGGCGATATAGATCGGAGGGAAATAGATGTGTGCGATTACCAAACAGCAATCCTGTCAAGATCACCGTCACAATGGGATATATAAAAAAAATCGTGATTGCTACCCCTGGTTTAATAAGACCTAATGATAGGTATAATAGCACTTGGGATAAAAATAGAAATAAGCTACTCGCCACCATCTGGCTAAATAAAGGCAAGTCCCCCGAGTGAGCACAACGCCTAATATCTCGCCACACCGATGGGTAGAGTAACCTAGCCACAAATGCCATCAGCGGTACTACCACCAACATCTTTAGCCACAGAATCAGCAGGGAGTTGCCTAAACCAGGAGCCATCAAGCCTCCCACTTCAACATTCTGTAGACCAAAGAGCCAAGATTGATTAAAGATTACATATATAATTATATTCTGAAACGACAACATTAGGCAAGAGAGTAAGGCCAAAAGCACCCCAATGGAGATTTTCTTTGGGATTTTCTTTGACATTTTTTGCGATCGCGTCAGCTGTTGTGGGATAGCTTGATCAGCAGCACTCCTCTGTTTTGGGGATACCATAAGTTTCTTGGTGTTGGCAGGGATACTTTAGAAGCATTACAGTCAAGGGATGCTGTATGCTAGAGAGTCCCTGAAAATGAATTGATCATAAACCCATGAATACCACAATCAAGTCTGCCACTGATTCCAACCAAGGTCTAGAATCGGTAAACACCGCTGATTCCTCTGGCACTGGCCTAACGCGATCGCAATATCAGCAAAAAATGCAGCGACGCAAGGAAATACAGGAACAACGCCTAGCTAAAGCCTCCAAACAAAAAGGTCTGATTGTGGTTCATACCGGCAACGGCAAAGGGAAGACCACAGCTGGCTTAGGCATGGTCTTGCGATCGCTTGGTCATGGCTACCGAGTTGTGATTGTACAATTTATCAAGGGTGCTTGGGAACCCGCAGAAAAAGCTGCCTTAGAGCACTGGACAGTAGCCACTGATAACAATCCCCCTCAATTAGAGTTCCATGCCATGGGCGAAGGCTTTACCTGGGAGACTCAAGATCGAGAGCGAGACATCGAAAAAGCCCAATCCGCCTGGGATGCCGCCTTAGGGTTTATCCGTAACCCTGACATTAAGCTAGTGCTATTGGATGAGATTAACATAGCCTTGAAACTCAACTATCTAACCATTGAGCAAGTTTTGGCTGGACTAGACCAAAAACCCACTGATTCCCATGTCATCTTAACCGGTAGGGGAGCACCAGCCGCCCTAATTGAACGAGCTGACCTAGTCACAGAGATGACATTAGTGAAGCATCCTTTAAAAGAGCAGGGGATTAAAGCACAACCTGGTATTGAGTTTTAATGCTGTTATCGAGGGGAGTAGGGGAGAAATTTTTGAACTATTTCTCAACGGTCTACAATCCCCAAGTTTTATGCTTTTAGGCATAGGAATAGTTTGTACACCAATAGCGTGCGTGATCCCGAAAAATTATGGTGTTTTCTGCAAATCCGGTCGCTCTTCTGGTATAATAGCGCCCTCAACTGGACAGACTTCCACGCAAA
Organism: Moorena sp. SIO3I8; assembly: GCF_010692325.1. Lineage (GTDB taxonomy): Bacteria > Cyanobacteriota > Cyanobacteriia > Cyanobacteriales > Coleofasciculaceae > Moorena. The sequence continues at coordinate 40,437 of NZ_JAAHHW010000030.1, forward strand.
TGCCACAGTCAATGCAGCTAGAAAAGTCAATCCAGTACCAGTCACTCCCCAGGGCATTTTTCCCTGGTCCTGGATGAATGCACGCCACTGGGCAACATTCAACGCAATCAGCAATTCCTTGGCAAGTATCGGTAACAATCGTGTGTGGCACAGTGTTTTCTCTAAGTGCTAGTTGGTCGGATGTGGATCTTCCTTAATTCTATAGTTAGCTGTCTAGCAAAAGAAGCCCCACAACGAACATGCGTAGCATGAGTGCTTAAAGTTACCGTAAGATAGTGGAGCTTTTATGGTTAGTCGGTTATGCGCAAAAGGGTTAAATCTTTTGTAATAAAGCTCCACTATCTAAGGTTTCGTCTCCGGGATGAAAGCCAGGTAGCGACTTTAGTCGCCGTGAAAAAGATTCTGTCTTGAGTTGACGATTTTCGCTAAACGTGTTAGCGTAAGGATATACAGAAAAGGTCGAGTTCTGATGATCATCTTAGAGTTTAAAGCACAAGGCAAAAATACCCAGTATCAAGCTATAGACGAAGCTATTCGGACAGTGAAATTTATCCGTAATAGTTGCATTAGTTTATGGATGGACAATAAAGGGACAGGGAAGTACGACCTTAGTAAATATTGCAAAATACTAGCTAAAGAGTTCCCGTTTGCCAATGAGTTAAACTCTACGGCTCGACAAGCTGCGGCTGAAAGAGCTTGGTCATCAATTTCTCGCTTCTTTGAGAACTGTAAAAAGAAAGTACCTGGGAAGAAAGGCTATCCCCGTTTTCAAAAGCACTGTAGATTCGGCAAAGCCGACGCTGCGCGAACAGTTGAATATAAGCAGTCAGGATGGAAATTATCCCCTGATAAAAAATCAATAACTTTCAGTGATAAAAAGGGGATTGGGAGGCTGAAGCTCAAGGGTACCTGGGACTTGTGGCGCTTCGACAAGAAGCTGATTAAGCGAGTCCGCATTGTCAAAAGAGCAGATGGGTACTATGTTCAGTTTTGCATTTCTGTTGAGGTAAACGAACAGCTAACCCCAAGTCACTCGACAATCGGATTAGACGTAGGACTAAAAGAGTTCTACACCGACTCATTCGGCAACAGTGAACCTAACCCTCGGTTTTATAGAGCTGGGGAGAAGATATTAAAGTTTTATCAACGCCGGGTTTCCCGGAAAAAGAAAGGCTCATCCAACCGCAAGAAAGCCATCAATAGATTAGGCAGACAGCACCTTAAAATAAGTAGGCAGCGTGAAGAACATGCCAAAAGACTGGTTAGAAGTTACCGCAAGAAGAGTGCAGCCTTTATAGTTGGTAGGCTATGCATCAAAGGTGACAGGTTTTGTTGTAAGGCTGCACTCTTCTAAGGTTTCGTCTCCGGCACGTTGCGTAATCCGGTCTAACGACCTGGTCGCCTATGAAGATTTAAGGGTTAAAAACTTAGTAAAAAATCACTGTCTCGCTAAGTCTATAAATGATGCAGGTTGGTATCAATTTAGAAAATGGTTAGAACATTTTGGCCAAAAGTTTGGAAGAGTCACTGTTGCAGTGAATCCTGCCTATACAAGCCAAAACTGCTCTGAATGCGGCGAGGTGGTCAAGAAGTCACTATCGACAAGGACTCACGTCTGTAAGTGTGGCTGCAAGCTAGATCGAGACCACAACGCTGCAATCAATATACTAAATCGAGCCTTGGGTACGGTGGGGCACACCGGAACTTGGGTCATTGACCCGAACGCTTCAGGAGAATCGGCCTCTATTGTTCTTGGTTCCGACCAGGTTCAGTAAGCTGGCTCGCTGAATGAAGAATCCCCGCGTCTTTAGACCGGGGAGTGTCAATTGCCATTATTCAATTAGCAGTAGCCGTTCATGGCGCGTGTCTAGACATCACGACCCCAATGAGTTCGGTTATCTCACTTCAGAATATCTATCTATTTCCTGATTATTGGGTGATTATTTTAATGGAGGGTGTGTGTGAGGCTTAATCTCGGAAGCCCCACTAAAATCCCAAGTCCAACCAATGTAATCTACTGACTCTGTCCCTATGATATTGCTATTTTTTCGTCAAAGCAAACAATTGTTGAACCTTTTCACCTTTACCGGGGTCTAAATATGTAATACAATGGAGCTATATTGAAATCATAATGACTTCGACTTAATTCCAAAGTGTCTAACCATTACTAAAGGGGATTAACCTAAACACCTTAAACCACCTACGGAAGTAGGGTTGCTGCCAGGGTAGTAGCAAACTACTACAGGAGTAAGTGCTCTGCGGAGCCAAACCTCTGGAGGCTGTGTAAGACCAATCTGTAAAGACGTTATATATAAGTATATATCAAGTATAGATACTTATATTATAGCTACAGGGGGGCAGCAGCAGATGAAACATCGAAGCCCTCAAGCCCACATCTTCGATTTGGTTGCGGGTCCAACACCAACGCCCCAAGAGTATGAGCTAAGCGTGCCTGGTCAACTTGTAGGATTACCTAAGCTGGGGAAACCCCCAGAAAAAACCTAGAAAAACTTGACTTAGTATACAGCGTCAATGTTACCGTTAAATCTCTTTCTAACGAAGGAGGTAGGTGGTTAATACCTCTTGTAATAAATGTAATGCAATCCATGGCGCAATGATCTCAAGGGAAAGAGATTGTAGTTACTTGATGGAGTAAACATCCGCAACAGAATCTACTATACTGCTTGTTTTTGGAGTTACCACTCACCCATGCCCACTTCTAAGACCAAAACCAAAACTACTAAGCCGACTAAGCCGACCAAGCCGACCAAGCCTAGCTTCTCAGCAGATATGGTTCGTACCTATCTTCATGAGATCGGTCGCGTACCTCTGCTGACCCATGAGCAAGAAATTGTTTATGGTAAGCAAGTGCAGCAAATGATGGCACTCTTAGGGGAAAAAGCCACCTTGGAACAGGAGCTAGAGCGCGAACCGACAACTGAAGAGTGGGCTTCGTACATTAATAAGAGCGAAGCAGAACTGAAAAAAGCCATAGACCAAGGTACTCGAGCCAAGCGCAAGATGATTGAAGCGAATCTGCGCCTAGTAGTAGCGATCGCTAAGAAGTATCAGAAGCGCAACATGGAATTCTTGGACTTGATCCAGGAAGGTACCTTGGGCTTAGAGCGAGGGGTTGAGAAATTTGACCCAACCAGGGGCTACAAGTTTTCCACCTACGCCTATTGGTGGATTCGGCAAGCGATCACCCGTGCGATCGCTCAGCAAGCTCGTGCAATTCGGCTGCCTATCCACATTACTGAAAAGCTCAATAAAATTAAGAAAGTACAACGGGAACTATCCCAGACCCTAGGTCGCAATGCTACTCCCACCGAGATTGCTAAGGAGTTGGATTTAGAACCAGCTCAGATTCGGGAATATTTGAGCATTGCTCGTCAACCCATCTCTCTCGACGTTCGGGTGGGAGATAACCAAGACACAGAGCTGTCTGAGCTGCTAGAAGATGATGGTCTAACACCGGTTAACTACACCACTCAGGAGTCCTTGCGGCAAGACCTAAATCTGCTGTTAGCAGAACTCACCCCTCAACAGCGGGAAGTGCTAGCGCTACGCTTTGGGTTAGAGGATGGCAAAGAGCTGTCTCTGGCTAAAGTTGGTAAGCGACTTAACCTCAGTCGTGAACGGGTGCGCCAGTTAGAACATCAAGCTTTAGCACAGCTACGGCGTCGCCATGCTAATTTCCGGGAGTACATCGCTAGCTAGCTAATGGTTGACTGTCTTCCAAGCATGAGTGGTAGCCAGAAACGGTTACCACTTCTTTTTTTGTAAAGAAATGTAAAAAACCCCGAAATCTCTGTTCTTACCTTTGGAGTATTTCTATAGTCAGAGCAAAATTCACATCACTGTATAAGTTCACCTATAATTTCACAAAATTTTCACATCAAAACCGGAGAGTGAGGAGGTAAAAAACCTGGGGGAGCCATTTAAGAAGCAATTTCTACCTCAACCTGGACGAAAAATTATTCCAAGGGTTGAATAAAAGATGAGTCTGGACTCACCTATTTCAGCAAAAGGTCACTCATAGTTGCTTAAAGCTTGGGTCAACCAATAGCTGGGAGAAAGCTGATAGTCAAGCTTCAGCAAAATTTCAGGCTATGACCAGCGCCAAGTGTGACAGTTGATAAACCGATCAACAAAGGAACAAACCAAAGCATAGTTTAGGCTTAAATAGGTTTATAACCTCAAGAGTCAACATAACTCTGGTTTAAGAAAAATTAACTTTTTCTGATTGATTATGGCTTCATCAATTGACGGTCTAAACTCTCAGAATTTTTGCTTAGGGTGTCTTACAGTTTTTTTTCAAAGGGGGTAAGTATGATGCTTAACCAATTAACTGGATCGTTCTTGTCAGCACGTCAACTGCTAAATCTTAGAAAACTACCCCTAACAACGCTATTGCTAACGATAGGATTGGTAACTACCTCATCAACTATAGCAACACCAGCACCTCAACCGCCAGATCAAGCCATTGATACTACAGCTAGAGCCTACACTCAAGCAACGAGTCGAAATGCATCAATGCCTGATGATGGCATTTACCTCTATGGTGAATCCTCACAACCAGGACAGATTGGTAAAGAATATCTAGTATTTGAAGCGAATCAGGGCAACGTACTTGGTGCGGTATATATGCCTCACTCAGAATATAGCTGTTTTTACGGCACCCTAGATTCAAAACAAATGGATTTGACGGTTATTGATCCCTACAACCAAACCGCTTTGTCCCATACCATTTCCCGTCAACAGCACTCACCTATTGCTGTAGTTGGTGAACGGCTAAGTCTTGACCATCGCTATAGCGCTATTACTTATCCTTACAAAGTTGGACTAGAAGAATATCAACCCATTAGTTCTATTAGTGATAGTGACCAGGAAATTTTGAGGGTTTGCCGGGATAACTACCAAGGAAGAGTCACCGAGTGATTAATGCTCCCTAGGACTAATACTAGTTGCTAGGTAATTCAAGTTTGACTTGACCATTAACAACGTTGGATTAGGTATAAGGCTTGCTGTAGGGAGCATTAAATCAAAAATTCAATCTCTAAAATTTAAATGCTATGCTAATTAAACCATAAAATTGGAACAGTTACTCATAACCCAGCAACCAAACGATTTAGCTCCGATTGCATTTGAGTAGAAACTTGCTCGTAACAAGCATCAACATAATCTTGATCGCGAGCAGCAACACGACCATAGCGCTCAAAAACAATCGGAGGGCAAACACGAGTTGTGATGGGTATGGGCAAGGGTATATTGGGTAGAGGACCAATCGCCAATCCCCAAGGCAAACCGAGATAAATTGGGAAAACTTGTGGGTCAAGACCAAATAACCAGGGTATCCCCAACTCGTGTAGTTGTCGTGCCTGTTCATAGCAGTCACCTAAGACAATCAAGGTATCATGGGCACCATTGGATATAATCGGTACAATCGGAACCTTTTCTCGTAGTGCCAGTTTAATAAAGCCCTTACGTCCAGCTAATTGAATTTGATGACGCTGGCTATGGGGACGGAATACATCTTGGGCACCCCCTGGATAGACTAAGACACTAGCTCCCTTACGAAAAGCAGCGATCGCCATTTGGGGATGAGCCATGATTGCCCCGATCTTTGCCGCTAGCTGCGCCAGGGCTGGATAAATTTGCCAGGCATTGGAATGCATCAGACCATAAACTGGACGCTGGGTGCCAAAGCGGCGAAACCAGTCATACATCATCATCACCATATCAGGGGAAGCTAATCCACCATTGTGGGAACCAACCAACAGCACCTTACTCTCAGGAATGTGCTGCCAGCCATCAGTTTTCACCCGAAAGTAGTAGCGATAAAACCATTCCCACTGGGGCAGATAGGATTCAATTACTTCTGGATCTCGCTCTTCTAAAGACCAACCAAACCGATGCGTCAAGGCTATACTATTGAGTGAACTACAGTTCAATCCTATTCCAAAAAAACCTGAGCTAGAGGTTAAGTTGATGACTAAAAGCTCTTACCAGGGATGCGACTGTATTGGTAAGCATTCAGCCGTCAGCCGTCAGCCTTGGCCAAAGACCACGCTACGCGAATGGCTGATACGCGACACGCTGATAGCTGATAGCTGAATGCTTACCTGTATTGTTTGTTATATTGTTACTCTAGCGCTTACTGTATTAATTTCCTCTTGCTCCGGGTCTCGGTCAAAAATAAGTATATATTCCATCTCAGGCATCAGTCTGCGCAGAACTTGTAGATGAGCCTCAGCGTCAGTTCGGCGACGAAAGCGAGCGACAATAATTCGCTGCATTTTAGGAAGTGGCTTGATAATACACCATGGGCTTAGTCGATCACGGTAGGTCATAGCACCCTGCTCCATCATGTTTGATTGATTATTTTGATAAAATCGATAAATAGATTAAATCTCTTTGACTAAACCTACAGTTATAAAACTACAGTTATAGCCGTTAGAACCTTAAGCAGTTGAACACTTCAAGACAGTGCTTTTAGCGCCTCTATTTTCTACGGTGATCTGAGCACGGTTAGATCACCTTAAAAGTCTACTTGCAGTTGATCTGCTTGTAGGGATGTCCAACCCTCCGACCCTATCTATAAAAGCAGCTACGAGAGAACACTGTGTTGCCAAATTGCCGATTTAAATAAAAAAGCTTCCGTTATCTGTTAGCCATTAATATCATGTCAGGATAATTACCCTTAATAAAAATCCCCCCATCTCCCCATCTCCCCATCTCCCCATCTCCCCATCTCCCCTTAATTATGGGTATTCAACCAGACTTGATATAACCATTACCCATCCCCGATTTGCTGTTGATCATAAGCACATAGCAAATTCCTAACTACCTGGGGAATCTCCTCAAAATGCTCCAAGAGAAAATCCATCAGGGCAAGATGGCGCAAATCAATGGGCTGGGGACGGCGATAGTTGTGACCGCTGGAAAACCAGCGCTGAACGGTGGCAGTTGAGCGAGAGCAAATACTAGCGATTTGTTCGTAATTCACATCCCATTTATGATAGAATTGTCTAGGAGTCATACCCAGTTGACAGTTGCTGTAGAGTTCAATTAGATCTTGCTCTCGTTGAGTTAGAGTCCGGGGAGGGGTTCTATATTGATCATCGAAACGGTATCTCCCAGAAGGAGTTCGTAGCACATTGGGGGATTTCAAATAATTTCTAGGGCCAAGAGCCTCAGTGCAAGTCCAAGAATAGGAATCTTTATAGTTGGTTGTTACCCTACCCTTAGGATGCCGAGGTTCAATGTCTTCTTCCCAAGCTGTGTCAGCAACGATCCAAGCTGCACTAGGAGAGTCTTTGTCAAGCCAGATCAGGTAGCAAATTGCCCATTGGCTTTGATGCCTGGCGTAGGCGTAGAAGAATCCGATCACAACACCCCAGTCCATTTGACCGTTTAGAGGTCGCCACCTAATCGGTGATCCTGTTTGATAACGCGGTGTTGCTGTAGGGTTCCAAGTACCTGGGGGGTCTATTGATGGGGGCGCGATTTCTGTTTTAATGGGGTCAAACAGTATATCTGAGTCTCCCTGGCGGATCGTATTTAAATAACTGGCTATCAGTTTTCCGGTCAGATTCTGAGTTAGGTGCTGGATAAGGACGGTAGCTAGAGTTTTTAGTTCTGGTTCTTCTATATCCATTGACTCTGCATTGAAGTCAGCATCCCCGTAGCTTTTCAAATGGGACAACAGTTGTGTGATGCCGAATTCATCTAAGGCTTGCTGATAGCTAGGAGGCTGATCGCTTTTTTCTCTAACTGTTTCTACCATAGGAAACTTGCTGGTAATTACATCAATATTATACTATTATGTATATAAAAGATACGTTTTAAGTACAAATAAGGTAAAATTTTACATCAAATAACAGGTGAACTTAGAATAGAGATTATGAGCAAACGTATACAAGTAACCTTACCCGACCGGATTGCAGACGATTTACAGCGATGGGCTGATTACGATGGACGCCCTCTATCGAACCTTGCTGCTTACCTTCTAGAACGTGCTGTTACCGAGGCCAAGAAAGAAGGTGTTGAATGGGACAAAGAGTCTTGATCTCCACCAACGGTTGATTACCCCATGAGCCAGAGCGCGCTAATCGCGCTTTATTTTAATAACTAGTATGGCTCAAGTAATCGAAGCTAGAAATCTCAGCTTGTAGGGTGGCCAAAAACAGTTTTTTTTGTGAGTATTCTAGATTATATTACTTTGCCCACCCTACTTGAATTGGTATTTTTTGTAAACGCAAGTCTCTAATCGAAGCTAGAAATCTCAGTCTGTATAAATTCGATGATAAGTTTAGGTTGCAACACCTTAATAATCCTCATTAAGGCATTGCTGAATAGAGTAATCAGCAACGCCTTAAAACCAAATACTTTAGCCGCAACGTTAATCCTCTGGTAGATTTTCTCTCACCCATTTACGCCAAGCTAAAATCATGGTAGTGTCATCCTGGGTTTCTGCCTGCTGCAAAAACTGATTGATAATTTCTACAGAGAGAATCTCAAAGGTGAAATTGTCCTGACAACGAACATAGTCTCCATTTTGCAGCCGGTAAATTTCTACAGTTTGTCCTATATAACGCCAAACTTCAGGTACTCCTATCTGCTTGTAAATCCCAAATCTCCGACTGGATGAACTGGTAATATCGACTTCAATCACCAAGTCTGGTGGAGGATCATTGGCTAAATCTACTGTCCTGCCTTGAATATAGTCAACATTGCCGATGTAGTAGCAAGAGTCAGGTTCTGCACCATGCTCTAAATCCTCCCGATTCAGGGTTGTAGAAGCAAACCCTTTGACCCGAAGATTCAGTTCTTCGGTTAAGGTATTCACCATCCGTTCTAGCAGCTGCTTGTATGTCTCATGGCGATCTGAGGGCATCGTGATTTCTAGCATTCCTTGAGCATAGGCAAGACGCGAGGCTCGATGATCTCCTAAGTCTGCCAATAGCGCCTTGTACGTCTGCCAACTGACGTTTTGTAAGACAATTCTCTGGGTAGTTTTAACAGGTGAATCCTCATCTGAACTAAAAGTACTGGCCATTGATGCAGTGATTGTGGTGAAAACGCGAACGCACAAATCCTTAACAGCGACTTAATCCAATTGGTCTGGATTAATACCTAACTCACGCAGTCGCGCCGCCAAACGTTCTGCTCGTTGCTTAGCTTTTATAGCTTCGAGCTGAGCTTGTGCTAACTCCTCGCTTGCTAGAGGAATCAAATTCCCCTCAAGGGTCATCCAGCGTAACCATAATCGGGGGATATCGCGAAAACTGCCACGCCACAACCCTAAACTTAATCCCAACTCCGGCATCAGTAACCTGTCCTGATTTAGCACTGCGGGTTTGTAGTGATCACCAACTAGATGAAACCCTTGTAACTCGTTGGTGTAGCGACTAAAAATTACATAGTAAGGTACTCGCAGAATCTGTTCATAAACCTGCCACTTAGTCGGAGGTTTTCCCGGTGCGCTCACGGTTTGACCATGATCTTCATCTTCGGTGCCAGGAGACAATAACTCCACCACTACAAATGGACTGACTTGTTCTTGCCAGATGACATAACTTAAACGTAGGTCTTTGCTTTCATAAAGCCGAGGCACACCTACTACACCAAACCAATCCGGTCGCTTATACCAACCGGGATGGTTGAGATCATAGTAAAGATTGAGGTCACAAGCACTAAAGACTAACTCTGGGTTGGAGTTGGCAGGGGCAAAGGTTAACAATAATAGTAGGGGTTGAAAAAAATGAAATTCGTCAGGCAAACCAGGTTCTTTGGGATTTTCGCTGGGTAAGTCATACATTGTCGGCAAGGTTTGCCGAGGTGAAATTAGTGGCTGTGATGGATAAGGAAGAGAAGTCATAGGTATTGTCGATTGTGAATAACTCGATGTGTCTGGTGTTCGCGCAGTGTCTCCTTTGGAGAAAGGAGAAAGGAGACATCGCGGTGTTCCTCACACAGAACCGAAACCATTCGCGACTGCATTAAGACAACAACTTAATCCAATTGGTCTGGATTAATACCTAACTCACGCAGTCGCGCCGCCAAACGTTCTGCTCGTTGCTGAGCTTGTGCCAACTCCTCGCTTGCTAGAGGAATCAAATTCCCCTCAAGGGTCATCCAGCGTAACCATAATCGGGGGATATCGCGAAAACTGCCATGCCACAACCCTAAACTTAATCCCAAGTCTGGCATCAGTAACCTGTCCTGATTTAGCACTGCGGGTTTGTAGTGATCACCAACCAGATGAAACCCTTGTAACTCATTGGTATAGCGACTAAAAATTACATAGTAAGGTACTCGCAGAATCTGTTCATAAACCTGCCACTTAGTCGGAGGTTTTCCCGGTGCGCTCACGGTTTGACCATGATCTTCATCTTCGGTGCCAGGAGACAATAACTCCACCACTACAAATGGACTGACTTGTTCTTGCCAGATGACATAACTTAAACGTAGGTCTTTGCTTTCATAAAGCCGAGGCACACCTACTACACCAAACCAATCCGGTCGCTTATACCAACCGGGATGGTTGAGATCATAGTAAAGATTGAGGTCACAAGCACTAAAGACTAACTCTGGGTTGGAGTTGGCAGGGGCAAAGGTTAACAATAATAGTAGGGGTTGAAAAAAATGAAATTCGTCAGGCAAACCAGGTTCTTTGGGATTTTCGCTGGGTAAGTCATACATTGTCGGCAAGGTTTGCCGAGGTGAAATTAGTGGCTGTGATGGATAAGGAAGAGAAGTCATAGGTATTGTCGATTGTGAATAACTCGATTTATGGTTGTGTATCTTGGTTCCAATAGGAACCTCCTGGTAATTGAGTTAAATACTGATTAATAAATAAAGGTAAATCCTTTTTTGAATAGAGGTATGTCAAGGCCAGCAAATCTTGAGTTGTTTGCCTGAGCTGAGCTCTATCTAATAGTTTGGAAAGTTGGGCTGGAGTATAGGCACCATTGAGAACCTCCACACTCGCCGTGGAAATTGCTGCCTCCAGTTCATTGTCAATCAATGACTGCCATTGATCAGCATTGATAGTATAAGATTTTTGGTTATCTTTGAGATTCAGTTTTTGGATTTCCCGAATGAAATCACGAATTGAAGCTGCCCAAGAATTTGTCAAACGCTCCTCTACTTGGTTTTTAATCAAGTTAATCAATGCCTTGTTTAAATAGGATTCAATCTGATGCACAGTTGCGCGTTTAGTCATCTGTTCCAACTCATCTACAATTGCTAAGGCATCTGCGTAGCGTCCCTCTAGGATACTTATTCTGAGATCGATTAATTCCTGACTCATACCCCAGTCCTCACAGATTTATGGTTCTCTTTAGCCTATCGAAGAAACTGCACAAGTCATCTGGCATGCATATTAACTGAATAAAGTCAATAGCACGGTGCTAGGAAAATAGCTTTCAGGGCAAAAAATGGGTAACGGATGTAACCGATGGCACTATCGGGAAGATAGGGAAAGTGTGGGATTTGTGGGAGGTGTGGGGAGATGGGGAGATGGGGGGAGATGGGGACCCACCCCATTCCCCTCCCAGGAGGGGAATGGGGAGATGGGGAGAATTTTCGACGAATAGTCGGGATTTTCGGCAAATTTATCGAACCATCAGTTTTGTCACTTAGCGATGCATCGCTTCTTCGTTGTTTTCCTTTTCCTGTGCTGAGGTTAAGTCCCATGTTTTACCCAAATGTAAAAAACCTACCCCTGTGAGTCTCCCCACCCTCTCCTTAATTATGGGTATTCAACCAGACTTGATATTAGGATTGCTATAGGAGACATGATAAATAAAGATCATGGCATATAGTGACTTTACAACTATCTACAAAGTCCAAACGGCGTTTAACCTCCTTCTTGATGAGGGGAATACTGTATTTAAGGATATTGCCCCGATCGAGCCGAGTGATCACTTGAAAACAACCCTTAAGGAAAATCTGCCGCTCGCGAATGCTATCAATACCGAAAAAGCTCGTTCTGAGTTAGTTATTGCTCCGGTTTTACTGGAAGTGCGCCGTCTGCTTGATTTCCAAATCGGTTTTTTTTCTGGAACTGAGTTTAATGTCGATAGAGGAACTGGATTAAATGGATACTGTGATTATATTCTTACTGCTTCTAAGGAAATCTATGAAATTCGGACACCAGTTGTCACTCTAGTGGAGGCAAAAAATGAAAATATTAAGGGGGGATTAGGACAGTGCATTGCGGAAATGGTAGCAGCTCAGAGATTTAATCAACAACAGGATCACGATATTGATGCTATCTATGGAGCTGTGACTACTGGGACGAATTGGAAGTTTCTCAAGTTGGTGAATCAATTGGTGTTTATTGATTTGGATGACTATTATATTAAGGAAATTGATCGGATACTGGGAATATTGGCACATCCGTTTAAGCAGTATCTATGAGGCAAGAGGCAAAAGGCTAGAGGCAAGAGGCAAGAGGCAAGAGGCAAGAAAGTGCCACTGCATCAAGACAATAGTTCTGGATAAAGTTGGTTATGGGTCGGTCGGATTAAGTTAGTATGTTTGTACTAACTCGACTAACTATAAGCGATCGCACATCAGCTTCATGTCCGAATCCATGTCCGAATCCATTTCTCAATCCCAATGGCAAGTCCTACCCCCACCTGACTTTCCTCAGTGGTTCCTCAAAGCTGTCAAATCCCATACTAAGGGCTATTCGGGACATTATGCTGCTCAACTGCTGTGGCAACGGGGAATACGAGAGGAGAAACAACTGGCTGGTTTCCTAAACCCAGATTTGTATCAACCTACCAGCCCTTTTGATTTTGGAGAACAAATTGAATGGGCAGTAAAACGCCTACTGCAAGCCCGTGAGGCTGAGGAAAAGGTTGCCATATGGGGGGACTTTGATGCCGATGGAATCACGGCTACTAGTGTCCTCTGGGAAGGACTGGGACAGTTTTTTTGCCAGCACCAACACCTAAGTTACTACATTCCCAATCGCCTGACGGAATCCCATGGTTTGAATTGTCCAGGAATTGACCAACTGAATGCTGCTGGGGTGAAACTTATCGTTACCTGCGATACTGGCAGCACGAATCTGAGTGAAATTGATTATGCTCACCAGTTGGGAATGGATGTGATTATCACTGACCACCATACTCTACCAGATGACCGTCCGCCAGTGGTTTCTATCATCAATTCCCGCTATCTTGCTGAAAGTCATCCTTTATTTCATTTGTCTGGAGTGGCGGTGGCGTATAAGTTAGTGGAAGCAATGTATCAGCGTTCACCTAATATTCCCCAACAACGATTAGAGAACTTGCTGGATTTGGTGGCAATTGGTCTAATTGCGGATTTAGTGGAATTATCTGGAGATTGTCGTTATCTGGCACAACGGGGAATTGAACAACTGAAGCAGCAACTGAAAACTCGCTCTCGTCCTGGTATAGCGCGATTGTTAGAGTTGTGTAAACGCAGTGGCGATCGCCCGACGGATATTTCTTTCGGACTTGGCCCGAGAATTAATGCTGTAAGTCGGATTCAAGGGGATGCTTCATTTTGTGTTGAGTTACTGACTAGTAAAGATGAGAAACGTTGTGAGCAACTGGCTTTAGAGACGGAATTAGCTAATACCCGCCGCATGTCTTTACAAAAAGATATTACTAAGCAAGTTAAGGATAAACTTGCCCAACTTGATCTGTCTACTACTAATGTGATTGTCTTAGAGGATCCCCAATGGCCGGTTGGTGTTTTAGGCTTAGTGGCTGGTCAAATTGCTCAGGAATACGGACGCCCGACGATTTTGTTAAGTACAGTTTTGTTAAGTACTGAAAGTAGCGATAGAGAAAGCCAGCTGGGAGAAGCAGGTTTAGAAGATAAACACTCCTATAGTATAGCACGGGGTTCGGCTCGTTCTGTTAATAATATTGATCTTTATGAATTAGTCAATTCCCAAGCTCATCTGTTGCATCGCTTCGGAGGTCATCCTTTTGCGGCTGGGTTGAGTTTGCCAGTGGATAATATTCGTTTATTTAGGGAAGCGATTAACCAGCAGTTGGCACAAAAACTAGGGACTACGGGTGCTTTGATGATGCCAGCTATAGAAGCGGATTTGGTGGTTAAGGTTGCTGAGTTGGGCAAAGCACTATTTGATGAGTTGAAACACCTGGAACCTTGTGGGATGGGTAATCCGGTGCCAAAATTGCTGATTAAAAACTGTTGGTTTGAGCAGGTTTGGAATCGTAACTCTAAGGATTTTAGAGGACGGAAAGTACAGTATATTAAAACTAAATTTGAAATTTGGGATGACTCTACGAGTATGGGTTTTCCTGGAATTTGGTGGGGACATTATCAGGATGAAGTCCCTAAAGTTAGATGTAATGCTGTTGTGGAATTAGACTATAATAATTACGAAAAACGTCCAGAAGTGCGCCTCGTTGCGGTGCAACCTTGCCAGGAAAATTATTTGCAGTCTTGTTTACAGGTCTCTAATCAGCTCGATTGGATTTTAGATTGTCGGGGACAAGAGTTACAGGGTGAAGGTTTAACTCCTCTAATGGTTTATGAGTGTCCGACGAGTTGGGATGAGTTACAAGTATGGTGTAGGAGAGCGATACAGGCAGAACGACAATTAGCGATCGCATATCCACGGCCTAAACAACTATCTGCCCAAGACACCTGGAAAAAGTTGCTAGGAATTGCTAAGTTCCTCAGTCGCACGGGTCAATGGGCTACTTTGGTGCAATTGCAGGAGAAGTTAGATTTAAGCGATCGCACTGTTGAGTTAGGACTGAATGCCCTATCAGCGATTGGTTTTGAAGTTTCCCACCAGGACTGCGGGGTACAAATAAGCTGGCATCCAAAAGAGTGGTCTTCCCATGGGACGAATGTTGCTGAAAATGATGCGATTGCGCTACGCGCACGCTGCGCGAACGCAATATTTTTTGCTGCCATTGAGGAGGAACAGTTCCGACGTCAGTATTTTTACCAGGTGCCTCTGTCTACCATTGCTGCATATAACATTGCTGGATATGGCATGGTTGGTATCAAACAAGATTAGACTTCGCCGCAGTTGTCTAATCTGTGACACCTAGTAAACAGTCCACTAACAAAACACAGACATTAAATTAATTGATAAAACCGACTCTCTTTTAAAGAGTATCAACTAATTAGGGCGTCTAAAACTAAGCAAATTTTTTTCTAGTTATATCCGGATTCGCCAGATTCAAGTCATCTCAAGCTTTTCAAGTATTTAGATTTTTTTTTATAACCTGAGGAACCTTTTGTTTATTCCCAACGACTTGTAGAGAAAGGAACAAAAAATTAACTAGTTTGAGGAAATAAACAATGCAAGGTTTACTGAAATCTATTTTCACCATTTCTACTTTGGCTGCTACAACAATTGCTCCCGTTTTACTAGGAAATAGTATGGCTTCCGCTAATCCCGGAGCAGATGATCTCAGCGTCAAAGGTACAGATGCTAGCTACATTGGGGTTGGTCTGGCCGCCGGTGTAACTAGTGATGGACAAGGGAATGACCAAAATGTTGGTGGTAATATTACCACTCGTCTAACAACTTCAAAGCTTCCAGTTTCTCTAAGAGGTGATATTCTTTTCAATGATGACAATACGGCGATTATTCCTAGTGTTTCCTTTGACCTAGGCGTAGCTAAAAATACTAATGTTTTTGCTAGTGTTGGTTACTCTTTTGTGGAAGATGACGGAGACAATACACCCATCGGTAATCAAGATGCTTGGGTGCTTGGCGTGGGTGCTGAAAGCCAAATTGCTAAGGATGTTTTGGTTTACGGCAATACTAAGGTAGGTCTTAACGCTTACGAAAATAGTTCAGGTGAGTCTGTCAGTGTTCAATTGGGTGCAGGCTACCGTTTCTAAACTTAGTATGTCCATTGTCAAAGGGAAAGGATGAAGGATGAAGCATGAAGGATGAAGCATGAAGGATGAAGTATAAAGGATGAAGTATTAACTGTCAAATACTTCAACTGAGGTGACAACAATCCTCTTGTGCATCTACTCGCTTTGGCCAATCTACTCGCTTCAACCTTCCTTCAACTCTTTCCTTTCCTCTTTGCCGGTATCTCATTGAACGACAATGAATGAATTTGGATAAATTTTAGGATTTCTAAAGTTATGGATCCAATGGGCAACGGTAACGGTAGTATTAGGATCTAATCATTAACCGTAATCCCGACCGATTTATCGGGAATTATACTTATTCATCTTTTTTGCTCCGTTGAACCCATGGTTGTATCTCAGACTCCTAAAGCCCGCAAACCCTCTAAGATTGAAGGAATTAAAGAACGCAGTAACTTCTTGCGTGAGCCGGTGGCAACTGAATTGCTACAGGATACCACTCATTTTACAGAAGACGCTATTCAAATTCTTAAGTTTCACGGGTCTTACCAGCAAGACAACCGAGATAACCGGGTCAAGGGTCAGGAAAAAGACTATCAGATGATGCTGCGCACTCGCAATCCTGGAGGATTTATTCCACCAGAGCTTTATCTGACTCTAGAGCAGTTGTCAGAAGAGTATGGTAACCATACCCTACGAGTAACGACCCGTCAGGGTTTTCAGATTCATGGCATTCTCAAGAAGAATTTGAAAGCGACAATTGCAGCAATTATCCGCAATATGGGGTCAACGTTGGGTGCTTGTGGAGACCTCAACCGCAATGTTATGGCTGCACCAGCACCATATAAAAATCGACCAGAGTATCAGTATGCTTGGGAGTATGCTGATCGGATTGCTGACTTACTTACCCCTCAAACTGGTGCCTATTACGAGATTTGGCTGGATGGGGAAAAGGTAATTAGTGCTGAGGAAGCTCCGGAGGTGAAAGCAGCACGGCAGCGCAATGGTAATGGTACTATTTTCCAGGACAAAGAGGAACCAATTTACGGGGAACACTATATGCCCCGGAAGTTTAAGTGTTCCGTAACGGTTCCCGGGGATAACTCGATTGATATCTATACCCAAGATGTGGGGTTGGTGGTAATTACCAACGACCAGGGAGAACTGGAGGGATTTAATGTTCTGGCTGGTGGGGGTATGGGTCGCACCCACAATAAGGAAGAGACCTTTGCTCGTCTAGCTGACCACATCTGCTATGTGGAGAAAGAGGATATATATGACTTGGTTAAGGCAATTGTGGCAACCCAGCGGGATTATGGCGATCGCGTAAACCGCCGTCATGCCAGAATGAAGTACCTAATCAATGATTGGGGTGTCGAGAAGTTCCGGGAAAAAGTAGAAAGCTACTTCGGTAAAACCCTGGCACCGTTTAAGCCCTTACCCCCATTTAAGTACGAAGATTATTTGGGTTGGAACGAACAAGGAGACGGAAAGCTATTCCTGGGGATATCGATTGAGAATGGTCGGGTCAAAGATGAAGGGAATTTCCGACTCAAAACAGCTCTGCGGGAAATTACTGAGAAATTTGCCCTACCGATGCGGCTTACTGCTAACCACAATATTATTCTCTATGAGATTGACCCGACCCACCAGCAAGCCCTGAATCAGATTCTAGAACAGCACGGTATTCAAGTTACTCCAGAAGGAATTGAACCGTTAGTGCGCTACTCCATGGCTTGTCCAGCTTTACCTACCTGTGGTTTAGCGGTTACAGAATCAGAACGGGCGCTCCCTGGCATGGTTGATCGGATTCGGTTACTGCTGAACAAATTGGGGTTAGAGAAGGAATATTTTGTGATCCGAATGACCGGTTGTCCCAATGGCTGTGCTAGACCGTATATGGCAGAGTTGGGATTTGTCGGTAGCGCACCAAAGGCTTATCAAGTGTGGCTGGGAGCTTCACCAGATCAAACTCGGTTATCACGAGCCTATGTGCAGAAAATGCCAGAAAGTGAGCTGGAATCTTTCTTTGAACCAATTTTTGTGCAGTTTCGGGAAGAGCGCAAACCTCAGGAGAGTTTTGGGGATTTTTGCGATCGCATTGGCTTTGATGCCCTTAGGGAATTTTCTGCTAACTATGAGCTAGGTAGCGGTATAGTTAATCCAGATGCCAAGCTAGCAAGTAAGAAATCCTCAGCTAAGAAATCTTCTACTGCTAAAAATCGCCGTCGAATTAGCATTCCGGAAGAAGTCCATGCTCGTCTTAAGGAAGCTGCTGCTAACCAAGGGAAAAGTATGACAGAGTTGGCAGCAGAAGCTCTGAAAGCTTATTTGGCATAACTAGCGCGGGCAGGTTTGCAGAATGAAGAATGCAGAATTTAGAATGCAGAATTTAGAATGTAGAATGAAGAATGTAGAAGGCAGAATGTAGAAGGCAGAAGGCAGAATGTAGAAGGCAGAATTCTTAATTCTTAATTCTTAATTCTTAATTCTTAATTCTTAATTCTTAATTCTTAATTCTTAATTCTACATTCTTAATTCAAAAATATGGATGATATCCATTGGTAGCAAGGGCAGTAGATACTTGTTGGATTAGAGCTTCTTGGGTAGAGGAGTTATCTAAAACTAGATCAGCAAGTGCTATTTTCTGCTGGAGGGGGAGTTGGCTGTTGACCCGGGCTTGAGCTTGTTCTTTAGAGATGCGATCGCGTTTCTGGATCCGTCTGAGCTGTTGTTCTGGTGAGCAGCTGACTACCCAGATTTCTGTCACTAAATCGGTCATCTTAGCTTCAAATAGTAACGGGATGACTAAGATAACTGTAGGAGCAACTAGCGATGCAGCGCGGTCTTGGGGGTTTCCACGGGGCTTACAAGGTGCGGACGCAGGTTCCGCACACAGCCCCTCCCCATGAGCGACTGCATCAAGAAAGGTATCGAGTTCAGATTGAAAGCGATCGCGTACATAAGGATGGATTTGTTGCTCTAACCACTGTCGCTCAGCTGGGTTACTAAAAATTATCTCTCCCAAGGGTTTACGGTTCAGGGTACCGTCACTGTGCTGCACTTGTAAACCGTAGCGCTGATAAATCTGTTTCAGGATTGGTGAATCTGGTTGTACAGCTTCTCTGGCATAGATATCTGCATCTAAAATCGGTAACCTGTAGGTATCAGCCAGGTAATTCGATACGGTGGTTTTTCCCGTGGCTATACCACCGGTTAGACCAATGATGCGTTTTTGATTCATGGGCGTTCAGTATAAAATCGGTTATGAGATCAAGGATGCGATCGCACCTGTTGGTCATAAATCACTGCTACCAGGTGATGGGTTACGGGGCAATTCCTTTGGCGTTCCTTAATCATGGAATAATTTTAAGAGTAGGTGCGCGCCTCGTGGCGAGTAAATCGCCCTTGGGTCGCACCTGTAGAATGGGCATCTTGTGTGGAACTGGCATCTTGCCAGTTTCATGCTTATTTTCGCGCGGGCATCCTGCCCGCTCTACTCCTGTTCATTCAAAGATTCAGCAACGCCATTTCTTTCCCTTCATCCACCCTACAGTAGCTTAAGGCTGAGTTGGTCAGTTTTGAGTGCTTCAGTTTTCTTTTCTAAATCTCATCTAACTTTCATTTATTCGTTAGGGTGATTTCAGAATGGTAGTTCATTCTAATAATTAAGCAACTAAAGCAATGATTCAATTCATTTTTGATTACTAGGAGGAAGTGTTATGAAACGTCTAATTGTTGGTGGTTTATCCGTATTGTTAATGGCAGCAGCAACTCCGGCTGTGCAAGCAGAAAGAACTGTTGTTAAACACAACTCTTTAAACAATGCTCTGGTCAGTCAACGAATAGCCTCTACTATCGCCACAGGAAGCTTTATCACCGTTGATCGAGGGCATCGCACTCAAGGAAATGTAAAGATTGTCAATGAAAATGGTAAACGCTATCTAGAATTCGATCAATCCTTTAAAACGGGTAGTGGGCCCGATGTGAATGTACTCCTGTATCCGAACAGCAGTGTACCTCGTAAAATTCGGGGACAAGACTATGTAACCCTCGCCCGAATCAAGCAATTCAGTGGTGCTCAACGCTATGCTATTCCTGACGACTTGAATCTTAACGAATTTGGCTCTGTAGCAGTTTGGTGTCGTCGGTTTGACATCACCTTTGGTTACGCTGCCCTGTAAAAGAGGTACTTTCCTGCTGGGTTAATGGGAGTAGGGAATAGGGAGTAGGGAGTAGGGATGCAGGGCAGTCAAAAGGAGCTAGTTACTCATCGCCCCATCGCTCCATCGCCCCATCTTCCCACACTTACCACACCTGTCACGCCTCCCATCTAGCGGTTTATAGCCTAATGAGGTACACAGGATTTTTCCGAAGATTCCTGCTCCCTGCTCCCTGCTCCCTGCTCCCTGTTCCCTGTTCCCTGTTTGTCATGGGTTAATCTGCTATTGACTAAGTCTCTTTGACCCAGTCTCTAGTTATAGTTAGCCCAAGTTGGTAGTCTTCTTGATCAAGAAAAGGCCTTTTTGCCAATTCAATTTATTTGACAATTAAATTATTTCCCCAATTTCCCCGCAAAGATCGGGTAACGCTTAATCGAACGCTCTAGAATAACAGTGAACACTAGGGGTAAGCCAGAACAGTAACGTGCAGCTAAAGCAAGTCATTATTATTCACAAAGCTGGAGACTCCCAAGGAAAACGTTGCGCAGAAAAATGCGCTCGGGAGTTGGAAGCACGCCAGTGCAGGGTTCTGATCGGACCAAGTGGCGCGAAAGATAATCCCTACCCAGTCTTTTTAGCTTCTGCCACCGAAGCCATTGATTTGGCAGTGGTTCTCGGGGGGGATGGGACAGTATTGGCAGCGGCAAGACATCTGGCTCCGGAAGGAATACCAATTTTGGCAGTAAATGTTGGAGGTCATCTGGGATTTCTGACCCAACCCATCGAAGAATTTAAAGACACTGAGCAAGTTTGGGACCGACTATTAGAAGACCGCTATGCAGTTCAGCGGCGGATGATGTTACAGGGAGCTGTGTTTGGGGGAAACCGCACTGACATTACACCCGTTAGCGATCGCTTTTTGGCACTCAATGAAATGTGTATTAAACCTGCCTCTGCCGATCGGATGATTACCTCAATTTTGGAAATGGAAATTGATGGAGAAGTAGTGGATCAATACCAAGGGGATGGACTAATTGTTGGGACTCCCACTGGTTCCACTGGCTATACTGTTTCTGCTAATGGTCCAATTTTGCACGACTCGATTGAAGCGATCGCAGTCGCACCGATTTGTCCGATGAGCCTTTCCAGTCGTCCTTTCGTGCTCCCCTCTGGTTCTGTTGTCAGTATCTGGCCCTTGGGGGATTATGAGCTAAACACTAAACTCTGGATGGATGGTGTGCTGGCAACCTCTATTTGGCCTGGACAACGGGTGGACGTGCGTAGAGCAGATTGTCAGGCTAAGTTCATTATCCTAAGGGAACAGTATTCCTATTACCAGACCTTAAGGAATAAGCTTCAGTGGGCTGGTACTAGAGTCACCTACAGTAACAACCACCGCAATTGAGTCAACTGGTTAGTTAATGGGGAGATGGGGAGATGGGGAGATGGGGAGATGGGGAGATTGGGAAATGGGGAGATGGGGAGATTGGGGGCAGATAAAGTAGGGTAGGAAGTTGCTAGTGGTGCTTCAGGGGCGCTCCCCGTCATTTTCAACCTCGTAGCCAGGGTTGGTAAAGCCCGCCCCGTAAGGCACCACTGGGTCAAACAGCAAAATTCCAAAAGCGATGCAGCGCGGTCTTGGGGGTTTCCCCCATGAGCGACTGCATCAAGAAAAAATCATAAAGGAGGTTAAACGGTGGGATTTCTGAGTATTCTACCAATCAGCAATGCCCACTTGCTAGAATTGACTAGATTAACTTTATTAATAATTATATAAAAAAAATGACTAATTTTGAAGCAGCTCCTCAAATTGAAGCAATTCCAGATAATAAAATTCCTAAGACAATAGATAAAATCTCTTCTTCATCAATTTCAAAACCTTCAGTTTTAATAACTATCGGTTATTCTTTATTCCTGGCTGCTGGGGTTGGGGTCGGAATTGCCTCTATTTTTATCTCACACCGTCAAATTTTGGAAATCGTTAGCGCTGCTTGTTTTGCGGTTTTTATATTTCTTTTCCTAATTAATCAACAATTGTGGCAAGACTATAAAGAAGCTACTCATCAGTCGCAACTGATCAAAAAATCTAAACTGTGTAGTGGGCTGTGGTGCGGTAATAATTCCACAGAGAATAATCCCATAACTCTAGCGATAGAAAAAGCATTAACCTATAGCCAGGAGTTGATTGACGATTATAAAAAGACCCGCAGGACCTCCCGAAATGCTTACTATGTTGCCCAAATGTTAACCATTATTTTATCGGGAATAACACCAATTTTAGTCTTGCTAGACAAATTAGAAACTGGTTCTTCATTACTAAAGTGGCTCCCGGTAATATTTCCAGCGATTGCTTCTATTGTTGCTAGTGTCTCTACTTCCTTTCCGTTTCAAGAAAATTGGATTGCTGCCAACACTACTGTTGAATTGTTAGAAGCGGAACAGGAAAAATTTGTCTTGGGAGTCACTCAACCTTATCGCTTTTCTGATTCATCCGATGGCGCGCGACGTCAACAACAATCACAAAAGGCCATAGAACATTATATTGTTCAGGTGAATAAGATTCATCTCAAGCAAGTCCAATCCTCTAATGAAAATGAGGCAGGGTCTAATAGAAATGAATCAGTGGAGCAGAATACATGATTAACTCAATCTGTTGAAGGTTGAAGGTTGTTTAAGGTTGAAGGTTTAAGGTTGAAGGTTTAAGGTTGACAGGTTTAAGGTTGACAGGTTGAAGGTTGATAGGTTGACAGGACAATTTTATGCACTCTTACCCCTGCTCCCTGCTCCCTGCTCCCTGCTCCCTACTCCCTACTCCCTACTCCCTATTCCCTTTTCCCTTTTCCCTTTTCCCTCAGGCAAAAATCGGTACTGATGGGTCAGCTACAGACAGTCGCACCCGCTTTCCTACGGGTAGTTGAGTGCTTAGGTTGGTGCGAGCGTGGAGTTTTTTGCCGGAAGCGGTTTGTAAACAGTAGCGGTATTCACGACCTAGGAAATGTCGGTCTTGAATCACTACGGTGGAGTCATCATCAGGCTTGAGAAGAACATTTTCTTCCCGAAGCATTAGCTCCCCTTCCTCCAGCTGATCGAGTTTAGTATTAAGTATGGCATCATTGACTCTGATGGCAAAGGAGCCTACTTCTGTTTCCCATAGGTCTCCTCTGCGTTGGGCTGGTAAAAAGTTGGCTTGGGTGACGAATTCTGCTACAAAGCGAGAGCTGGGATTGGTATAGATTTCTTCTGGTGTCCCCAATTGCTCTAATCGACCAGAACGCATGACTCCCACTTGGTCGGATATCGATAAGGCTTCTTCTTGGTCATGGGTGACAAAAATAGCAGAGGTTCCGGTTTCTTTGAGAATAGCTCGCACTTCCTGACGCAACCGCAGACGCACTTGGACATCGAGATTGCTGAGGGGTTCATCCAATAGAATTAATTTAGGTCTGGGGGCTAAGGCACGGGCTAGGGCTACTCGCTGCTGCTGACCACCAGAGAGTTCGTGGGGATAACGTTTGCCCATGCCAGCTAATCCGACTAATGCGATCGCATCTTCCGTATTATTCTTGACCGAGACACCACTCTTCTGTTTCCGATTCTGCTTAAG
This sequence comes from Moorena sp. SIO3I8, assembly GCF_010692325.1. Classification (GTDB taxonomy): domain Bacteria; phylum Cyanobacteriota; class Cyanobacteriia; order Cyanobacteriales; family Coleofasciculaceae; genus Moorena. The sequence goes on from NZ_JAAHHW010000030.1 coordinate 64,068, forward strand.
CCCAAACGCCACATTCTCTGCTACGGTCAGATGAGGAAATAGAGCATAGTCTTGAAAGACCATACCAGTATTGCGCTGTTCTGGTGGTAACCAATACCCTGGCCCAGTCACTTTCCGTCCTGCCAATACCACTAGTCCGGCTTGGGGTCGCTCAAACCCAGCTACAATCCGCAGTAAAGTCGTTTTGCCACAGCCAGATGGCCCCACTAATCCCAGTAAATCCCCTTCATGGAGGGTAAACGACACATTCCCCACTGCTGGCTCAGTGGTTTGCTCAAAGTGTTTAGTAATCCCTTCTAAATGTAGAATTGCTGGTTTTGTCATGAATGGATCTTAAAGGTATTCTTTTAAGGTTGGCAGGTTGGCAGGTTGGGAGGTTGAAGGTTGGGAGGTTGAAGGTTTGTTGGTTGAAGGTTGAAGGTTGAAGGTTGAGTAGACCTGCAGGATCAGTAGTTTAATCTGAGTTATGGAAAGCTGACGGCTGACCGCTGAGGGCTGAATGCTTACCTACTACTTAAAGTTTCTCCTTGCGCCTTTTGCTAGGAAGCCGCCAGCAATCATCGAGCCAGGATATTAACTCTTGGCGCGGAAGGGTTAGCTGTCTGAGGATACTCCAAATTTGAATCAAAGCCGTGACATTATCGATTTCAGCTTTCAAGGGCTGGTCAGTCTTACAGTGACAGGGAATCTCTAGCTCTTGCAAGCGCCGATAGACTTGCCATCGCTCTCCCCACTTGATCTCAATCACTTGACTGGCCTCTGATTCAGATATAGATGGATCCATAATCAATAATGCTATAGTTTTTTGTTAAAAGCTGGAACCAAGCTGCCTCGGTTAAGGGAAGATTTGAGCAGCCAGGGATTAGTTATTGCTAATACTCCTAGACTAGTTTAGTCTATCTAGGGGTCAAATGCAAAGCTTTCTCAACTAATTTACAAAAAAAATATTATCCTAACAGTTGCCAGTCGGAGAATAGCACTGGAAGACCGGGAAATGGGGTGATCAGGAGATGGAAATATCTAGGGCAAGGGGTATAAGCACTTATAGATAATTTTGTCAACTATAATTGCAACTACAATCACAATCACACCAGCCGATGTAGGGTGGGCAGTGCAGCAGAGCAATCAGTACAGCTCCCGATCCCATAGCAAAGCACTGCCCACCAACTGGCCGCCCCAACATATATTGAAACTGGCAAGATGCCAGTTCCACCAACTCAGCCGATGTAGGGTGGGCAGTGCAGCAGACCAATCAGCTCAGCTCCCGATCCCATAGCAAAGCACTGCCCACCAACTCAGCTGCCCAGCTAGAATGAATGACAAGGGTGCCAGATAATTCAACCTTCATAATTCATCCTTAAGATGGTCAATTGGGATCCCTATCTAGAATCAATCCGTAACACCTACGCCCAATGGTGGCAAGTTTATACCCTCACTGATGTCGAAGGCCGCAAGCCCAAGCAGCAGCAACGAACCCCTATGCTGTTTAATGGCCTAATGGTGCAAACCATCAAGTCGGAGCAGCCACAACGAGACGAAAATCGGGAAGAATACGAAAATCCGGAAGAAACTGAGCGCTTGCCTGTCCTAGAAGGATTGCGCAAGTATGCTGTTGACCATGTTTTACTAGTGGGACGTCCGGGTTCAGGAAAATCCACTGCGTTAGTGCGATTGTTGGGGGATGAGGGAATACAAGGGAAAATTCCGGTGCTGGTGGAACTGCGATATTACCAGAAATCGGTGCTGGAGTTAGTGCGGAATTTTCTGAAACGTCATGGTGTACTCCTCAACTCCACCGAAATCGAAAAATTATTGTTTGATGGACAATTCTGGTTACTGATCGATGGGGTGAACGAGCTACCCTCAGAAGCAGCACGCTCGGATTTGACTCAGTTTCGGAAGGATTACCAGAAGCGTACTCCCATGATTTTCACCACTAGGGATTTAGGAGTAGGTGGTGACTTGGGGATTCAAAAGAAGTTGGAAATGCAACCCTTGAGTGCAGAGCAAATGTCGGAATTTGTCCGAAAGTATTTGCCTGAAAAGGGAGAGCAAATGCTCCAGCAGTTGGGCGATCGCTTACGGGAATTTGGCCAAACTCCCCTACTATTGATGATGCTGTGTGCCCTGTTTCAGGATAAGGGAGAGATACCGTCAAATCTGGGGTTAGTGTTTCGCTCATTTACCCAGTTCTATTCTGATAACATCAAGCAAGATGTTAACGTTTCCGAGGAATCAAGAGAATTTTGGCCAGAGCTGCTGCAACAGTTAGGGTTTGTGATGACAACTGGGGATAAGCCCAAAGAGATTACCGTTGCTATTCCCAAGACAAAAGCCGAGGAAATTTTAACTAACTATCTACGTCAGAGTGGTTGTATCGATCCTAAAGTTCGCGCTAGGACTTGGCTAAAGGACTTACTCAACCATCACTTGATTCAAAAATCAGGAGAGTTGATTGAGTTTCGACACCAACTAATCCAAGAATACTATACAGCAGAATATTTATTAAAGCAATTACCAAATATCACGGATCAGGAGTTGCAACAGAACTATCTCAATTATTTGAAATGGACCGAAACTCTGGTGCTGATGCTGCAATTGGTAGATGATCAAGTCCAAGCCCAGCGGGTGGTAAGGTTAGGGTTAGCATGGGATTGGAAACTGGGAGCCAGGTTAGCAGGAGCAGTAAAACCGGAGTTTCAGGAGCAGACTGTTGGGTTAGTGACTGGGTTAAAGGTTCCGACGTTTTTTAAGATTGAGCTGTTGGGAATAACTGGATCAGAAAAAGCGATACCTGAGCTAAGTAAATGCCTGGATCATGACCACTATTATGTGCGTATAAGTGCGGCAGAAGCTTTGGGAAAAATCGGGACAGAAGCCACCATCGACCCCTTAATTAAATTGCTGGATGATGACCACTCTGATGTGCGTAGTCGTGCGGCAGAAGCTCTGGGAAAAATCGGGACAGAAGCCACCATCGACCCCTTAACTAAATTGCTGGATGATGACCACTCTGATGTGCGTAGTCGTGCGGCAGAAGCTCTGGGAAAAATCGGGACAGAAGTGGCGATTGACCCCTTAATTAAATTCCTGGATGATTACAACCCTTATGTGCGTAGTCGTGCGGCAGAGGCTCTGGGAAAAATCGTGATACAAACCACGAGAGACCGGTTAATTAAATACCTGGATAATGACCACTCATATGTGCGAATTATGGCGGCAGAAGCTCTGGGAAAAATCGGGACAGAAGCCACCATCGACCCCTTAATTAAATTGCTGGATGATCCTGACTATTGGGTGCGTAAAAGTGCGGCAAAAGCTCTGGGAAACATCGGGACAGAAGCCACCATCGACCCCTTAATTAAATTGCTGGATTATCCTGACTATTGGGTGCGTAAAAGTGCGGCAGAAGCTCTGGGAAAAATCGGGAAAGAAGCCACCATAGACCCCTTAATTAAATTGCTGTATGATGATAACTATAATGTGCGTAGGAGTGCGGCACAAGCTCTGGGAAATATTGGGACAGAAGCTACCATAGACCCCTTAATTAAATTGCTGTATGATGATAACTATAATGTGCGTAGGAGTGCCGCAGCAGCTCTGGGAAACATCGGGACAGAAGCCACCATCGACCCCTTAATTAAATTGCTGGATGATGACCACTATGATGTGCGTAAGAGTGCGGCATATGCTCTGGGAAACATCGGGACAGAAGCCGCCATAGACTCCTTAATTAAATTGCTGGATGATGAACACTATTCTGTGCGTAGTAATGCGGCAGAAGCTCTGGGAAAAATCGGGACAGAAGTGGCGATTGACCCCTTAATTAAATTCCTGGATGATGAACACTATTCTGTGCGTGGAATTGCGGCAGAAGCTCTCGGAAAAATCGGGACAGAAGCCGCCATATCCCCCTTAATTAAATTGCTGGATAATAACGACTATGAGGTGCGTAGGAGTGCGGCAGAAGCTCTGGTTGAAATTGGCACAGAAGCCACAATTGAGCGGTTAAGTAAATGCCTGGATGACCCCAAATTATCTGTGCGTGAAATGGCAGTAGAAGCTCTGGGAGAAATTGGGACAGAAGCCGCCATAGACCCCTTAATTAAATCCCTGGATGATCAAGACTTAGATCTGCGTGAAATGGCAGTAGAAGCTCTGGGGGAAATTGGGATAGAAGCCGCCATAGACCCCTTAATTAAATCCCTGGATGACCCCAAACCATCTATGCGTGAAATAGCAGCACAAGCTCTGGGTAAAATCGGGACAGAAGTCACGATTGAGCCGTTAATTAAATCCCTCGATGACAACGAATACTATGTGCGGAGTATGGCAGCAGATGCTCTGGGAAAAATCGGGACAGAAGCCACCATCGACCCCTTAATTAAATTGCTGGATGATGACGACTCTTGGGTGCGTATTAGTGCGGCAAAAGCTCTGGGAAAAATCGGGACAGAAGCCACTATTCCTAAACTGATTAATCGCCTCAACAACCAACAATTTGCAGCAACTAATTATAACTATATTTTTGAGGAAACCATCAACACCCTTAACGCCATTCAAGAGCGCTACCAAATCTACAACCCAACCTATAGTCCCAAACCCACTCAAACCATGTACATCCTCCACCTCTCAGACCTCCACATCACCACCCCTGAGCAAGCTACCCTTTGGTCAAACCAACTCGCCCAAGACCTCACCCAAGACCTTGACATCCCTCGGCTTGATGCTCTTATCCTCTCCGGTGATATCGCGAATTATTCAACTCCAGAGGAATACCAGGCTGCACAACAGTTTCTCGACAATCTCCGCCAAGACTTTTCCCTAGACTCGAAGCAAATTGTTATAGTTCCCGGTAACCATGACCTCAACTGGAAACTAGCAAAGCGGGGTTATCAGTTATTGGATCTCGAAGAGTACGATGGTGAATTCCAAGAGGGTTACTATATCGAAGAAAGTCCACGGGTGATTCGAGTCCGAGACGAAGCCAAATACCAACAACGGTTTGCCCACTTCAGCCAATTCTATCAAGCTATCAAAGCTCAACCCTATCCCCTCGACTATGACCAGCAAGCCATTATCGACTATTTCCCAGACCAAAACTTGCTGATCCTAGGACTAAACTCCGCTTGGGAACTGGATCACCACTTCAGAGACCGTGCTAGCATCCACTCAGGTGCTCTCAGCAATGCCCTGACCGAGATTCGCCGTAACCCAGACTACCGCAACTGCCTGAAACTAGCGGTTTGGCACCATGCCCTGAATAGTGCTGGAAGCGACAGGATTACCGACCAAGGATTCATCCAACAACTCGCTGTTGCTGGATTCCGCTTCTTCCTCCACGGACACATCCACAAAGCCGAAACCAGCCTTTTCCGTTACGACCTCAGTCCAACTGGGCGCAAACTCGACCAAATTGGTGCTGGCACCTTTGGCGCACCCACCCAAGAACTCATACCCGGTTATCCTTGGCAATATAATCTACTGAAAGTAAAGGATAATCAGCTCACTGTCTACACTCGCCGTCGGGAAGAAATCAATGGTGCTTGGAAACCTGATTCACGGTGGACTCAGGGTGCGGGAGTTGGTGCTTTGGATTATTATTCGATTGAGTTGTAGGGAGTAGGGAGTAGGGAGTAGGGAGTAGGGAGTAGGGAGTAGGGAGTAGGGAGTAGGGAGTAGGGAGTAGGGAGTAGGGAGTAGGGAGTAGGGATTGAGCGCAGTTTTGCCTATTGATCTATAGCGGTTTTTAGCCTAATGAGGTACACAGGTTTTTGCCCTCTTCTTTCTTACCTGTTCCCTGTTCCCTGTTCCCTGTTCCCTGTTCCCTAAAACCAGAAACTCTGTACTCACCCAAGTAAAAACTGCTGTATTAAAGCTTACTTAATTCAGCTAGATAATCCTTAACTAACAATTCTATTATAAATGGATCTAAATTGCCATGGTGAAATTTTATAGCTAAAGGAACCGTTAATCTTTGCTGATTTTCGTAGTAGGTTCGCTTCCCAAAGTATAAAAAACTCTGGGTATTTCCACGACCTGTCTGCATAGCAAAACTTAAAAAATCCAAGCCAGGAAGATTACCAACAAATTGACATAGTTGGTAAGCATAGGAGATATCTCTATTATTAGACCATATAGGATTAGCGAAAATACTGTCTTTGGTATTTTTGTATAGTTCTGAAAATTCAAGCCATCCTAATTTTGTGGCATTATTGATGATTATTGGTAAAAATCGAGCTTCGCCTCCCACTGCTGTCGGACAAAATAATGGTGGGTTATTAATTTGATACCATTTCTGGTTAATAAATCTCCACCAAAAAGAAGGATGATCTTTCAGGGCTTTAAGTAATTTCCAGATTAAGAAACACGTAAAGGTGGAATAGTCATTCTTAAAATTATCCTTATAATTAGTTTCCGCATCGGTTAAGTCTAATCGTAACGTAATATCTAAATAAGGATTTATTACCTTTGTTTCATCAATAAAAAAGTCTAGTGCCCAGCCGACATAACTATTTTTGTATTGTTCAGTATCTAAGGGTATAGCATCGTATTTGTCTAAATAGTAATTTAAATCGTCCATGATTTAAGTATTAGTTGAGGCTAATAGTATTTTAGCTAAGCATTCAGCCGTCAGCCGTCAGCCGTCAGCTTATTGTATTCAAAAGCACCGATTGCGCGTAGCTGTTCGCGTAGCGCTTAAGAGGATATCTGAAAAGTTTTTTGATACTGAATTTTGCCCCCCTAGCCCCCCAACTTTGGGGGGAACAAGAGTCAATTTGCTTCTAAAAGTCCCCCAAAATTGGGGGATTTAGGGGGCTTTGATCTAGCAAATGAGACTTCTCAGACAACCTCTAAGCTGATAGCTGTTCGCGTAGCGTGCGCGTAGCGCTTAAGCTGATAGCTAAATACTTACAAAAAAATAGCCGTAGAAATACTATCCACGGCTATTTAAAATCCACAATAAGTCAGTTGAAATTGTGATGTCACTAACTTCCCAATTCTAACCCGATGTGATCAGATTGGATTGGCCAAAGGTGACTTGGCCAAGGGGGGGAAACCCCCCCAGAAAGTTAAGGTGTTATGGCAACAGCCAATACTTGGTTATGGTAGTCATCACTTCCCCGGGAACATCAGTTTTCTCCAGAGGAGTCCATTCTGCAATCTCCGCATAGCCTAGGGAATAAAGCATCTGCATGCTATAGATTACGGCTTCACGAGAACCTTTTAAGACGTGGTGAGCAGGTTGTTTTTTGAAATTTCGGGAAAATTTTTGTGACATGAATAAAAAATCCAACTCATCGGGTTTATAGTGATTATTGTAATGATTATAATTAGTTTTGTCAAGGGTTTTATAAAAGTTTTTTTTGGGAAATTAAGAATGGTGAATTAAGAATTAAGAATGGTGAATTAAGAATGGTGAATTAAGAATGGTGAATTAAGAATGGTGAATTGGGAATGGTGAATTGAGAATGGTGAATTAAGAATGGTGAATTGGGAATGGTGAATTGAGAATTGGGAATTGGGAATTGGGAATGGTGAATTAAGAATTGGGAATTTAGGTATAATTTAGAATTTTGGCTTCTGGCTTCTGGCTTCTGCCTTCACCATTCTTAATTCTGCCTTCACCATTCTTAATTCTTAATTCTTAATTCTTAATTCACCATTATTAATTCA
>NZ_JAAHHW010000300.1 GCF_010692325.1 Moorena sp. SIO3I8
ATCTATTGCCATTAGCCCTCAAGGGAATACCTTAATCAGTGGTAGCGCCGATAAGACTGTCAAAATATGGCATCCTGGTAGTGGTGAATTGCTCTATACTCTCACGGATCATTTAAGCGCTGTCACTACCGTTGCTATTAGCCATGATGGTGCTACCATTGCTAGTAGTTCTCAAGATAATACTATTAAAATTTGGCAGTTTGAGTGATGTAAGCTATCAGCCGTCAGCTTATGCGCTACGCGCACGCTACGCGAACAGCTTATGCGGGCTGACGGCTGATAGCTGATAGCTTACAATCTATGATTGTTTCCGACGTTTTAAGGTTGAGGCAAAAAGCCACCCTCCTAGACCCAACATTCCCATCAATGTTGTTGGTTCAGGAACAAGTGTATAGGTGACAGTTCCACTTCCGAGAATAGGCTGGCGCGGCTCGTCTTCTGGAGTATAGAAGGTAGGATCGAAACCGTCAGTGAAATCACCATTAGAAAAACGGAAAAAATCTCCAGAGAATTCACCAACGGCGGTAAAAGGATGATAAACTACATCGTAATCTAACCCCAGTAATTCTCCGTTTAGGAAATTGACAGTTGGGAAGTCTGGGAAACGCTCGTCGTCCTCTTCATTTATTCGAGGATCACTAAATAGGGTAATTGACAAACCATCGTCAACTCCTAAACTCTCAGCTCCCACCTTAGTCAAACTTGAATCGTCAAAGGTAAACTCACCGTTGTAATAATCAGGATTGGGGGCAATATCGAGTTCAGAAGAGCCAGTCAGGAAAAAGCTCTTTTCCAGATTCACTGTGAAATTATATTTGACAGTTGCTGCTTCAACGAAGTTGATTCCGACTACCCCTAAGCTTAAGCTACCGCCAACGATCGCTGTTGCTACTTTAGTTAAAGTCTTGATTGTCATTGTTATTCTCCTAGTACAAGAAAAAAAACACCAAAAATTTCACCTCTTTTCCAGCTAAGAGGGAAGCACCCCGTGCCTGGATTTGTAGATTTCTCACTACCGCGATCGCATCATATGGGTATAAGGGTTTTTGTCATGGAAAAATCTTTCCTTTAGACATAAAATTGCTGGAAAATCTGCTATTGTTTCCGACGCTGTAAACTTGAAGTGAAAAGCCACCCTCCCAGACCCAACACTCCTATCAATGTTGTTGGTTCAGGAACCGTGGAAACTTTGGCAAATTGTCCTTTTGTTTCTAACTCAGTTAGTCGATCAATATAGGTGTCACCAACCTTGCCCGTCTCAATCAGTTCCTGGGTGGTTCGAGTCGGAAACGCAACATCTTCATGGCTACTAAAACCGATAGGAAAACCAAACTCATCCAACCAATCATCTACATGGACGTGAGGCGTACTACTTTGCGGTGGTTTTGACCAGAAGGTTAAACCATCGCTTCTGGAGCCATCTCCAATGTTGATTCCATCTGGGTCAAAGTAAGTCCCCGATTGGAGTATTTGCTTTGTTTGAGTATCAAAATTGAAGTTAACCCCTGCATCGAAATGATTATCGGTATAGGTTCTCAAAAAATTGCCTTGAGGATCAAAAAATGAGACAATCAGAGAATCTAAGTCACTGGTCCTGACGATTCCATCGGTATAACTTTGCGTTTCGTCATAGCTAAATAAACCGGTAACGCTAAAGCCAGCAATTTGACCTGTCCAATCAAATCCAAAGGTAATTGCCTCAGCTACGGTAGGGATAACGATGCTTAATGCTGTACTTAGGGTGATAACGGCTGTCTTTAAATAGCAAGACATAAGTTTAAACCTCCTAGAATCAAATGATCTGCTTTCGGCAGAAGGAGTTAGTAGTCAGTATTTAGTAGTTGCTAAACTCAAACTTACGAAGGATTTCTGAGTAAACATTTTTAACTCCTTCTTTTGAACTTATTATTAGTTTAAAAAATTTGCATTTTAAAACCGTATACGCTCTGCTAAAACCCAATGTTAAAAGCCCCAAAATTAAATTGAATTCAGGAATGTGAAGCAGCTCAATAAATCGGGTATA
>NZ_JAAHHW010000301.1 GCF_010692325.1 Moorena sp. SIO3I8
TTTAACCACCTTGACCGCCCTGCACTTGAGTGATCAGGCCAGTGAGTATGGACGAGTGCTAGACCAAGCCTTGCAGGTGGCAGTGGGGGTGCAAGAGGAAATGAGAAAATTGCAGAATCAGCGTTAGTGGACGCTAAAGTATTTAGTTTAGGGAGTCGGGAGTCGGGAGTCGGGAGTCGGGAGTCGGGAATAGGGAATCGGGAATCGGGAATCGGGAATCGGGAATCGGGAAAAATCCTGTGTACCTGAGGTGCGACCCGTGGGGAATTTAATTCTTAATGGGTCAAGGGCACCTGATAGTTATGACAAAACCTGTCAGAAGAGCAAATATTTAGTTAAAGAATAAAAGCAACTGATTATTGCTGTTATTAAAAAGCGATAATAATTAATTCTATTACCCCTTGGATAATATTTAATTATTTAAGTTACCGTAAAAAAATAGGTTAATTTTTAAGTTTTAATAGTAGTATATCGATTCCATAGTTGAGTGGTAATTCTAAGAATAGATGGCAAAAGCATAGGTCTGGCATGACGCTTCATTGTCATTATTCATTCAGAGAATTACAGGAATTGTACAATGCCTTATCAAAATATTACCGGTACTCTCTCCGAAAGAGATATCCAAGAAATCAAAACTGCCCTACAAACGATTGAATAAAAGCTGCCTTTCTTAGTTAATCTAACGGCTGAGGAACGACGCAACATGTTTAAAATGGGTTCAAAAAGTCTATCCTTTGTGAATAATAGCCTCACTGCTGCCCAATCTAACCCCAAAATTCTACCTGCTAGCTTTGACCTAGACGAGTTTGTACGGGACTATCAGCTCGCTGTGACTCTGACCGATGTCTTATTCCAACTGCGACAGTTAACTGAAAAGGTGGATGATACCTTAATGGCAGTCAGCTCTGAAGCGATGAACAGCAGTCTACAAGTCTATGATTACATCAAGACGGCTGCGAAAAGGACTCCCGGTCTAAAAACCATTGCCGAGAGTTTAGGGAAACGCTTTAAAGTTACTCGTAATAAGTCTGCTAAAGCCAATTCTCAGGCTTAGGTTCCAACAAGGCTTTCGGTCGAAGTTCTGAGCTTCGTGGACGAGCCTCTGAGCTTCCTGGACGAGCCTCTGAGCTTCCTGGACGAGCCTCTGAGCTTCCTGGACGAGCCTCTGAGCTTCGTTGATATCCCCTAAATCCATAATCAGGACTTACAGACCAAGACCCTTGAACCCGTTTATCCTGATCCATCAAAAGCTGACATCGGTATCATTACGGTCAATAACCAGCTTGGCAGATTAGTCCTGATTATGTTGCTCGATCCTGTGCTAGGCATGATCCATAACATGATCCATAGTTAGTATGGATCATCAAATGAAGTACCGACATTTGCTTCTAGCCACTTAGCGATCGCGTAGCGTGACGTTCCGTCAATCGCATTTTGGCTTTCTTGGTCTGTTCCTAACCTTTCCATCATTACCACAACATCCATTTCTGGGACATCTAGAGAATATCCATTTACTTCAAGGAAAGTTGCCATCACTGGGAAAGCGACCCTTTTATTGCCATCTATAAACGGATGGTTTTTTGCCAAACCATATCCATAGGCTGCTGCTAAATCAAATAAGGTTGGTTGACCATATGCAAATAGATGTCTAGGTCTGGCTAAACTAGCCGATAGCAGATTTTCGTCCCGAATTCCTGGACTTCCCCCATGTTGTGCAATTTGATCACTATGAATAGCTCTGGCTATAGCTTCCGATCTCCACAGCGGTTCCCTCACTTAGCCAGCTCCCTCAACGCATTTTCATACCTCTTGCTGACTTTCTGATAAGCTGCCATTACCGTTTCAAACTCAGGGTCTTTTGTGGTGATTTCAACACCATCAGCGGTTTCTGTGATAAATACAGTATCTCCTTGGCCTTTCGGCCACGCTACGCGAACACCAACATTAAGCTGTTGTAGGATCTCGTCAGGTAGGGTTATCCCTAAGGAATTACCAATCTTA
>NZ_JAAHHW010000302.1 GCF_010692325.1 Moorena sp. SIO3I8
GAGCAGTTAAAGCAGGCACAAGCGATCTGGAACCAAAATGGTCAAGAAAAAAAGCCATTTCAGGGGGTACCGCTGTTTGTGGCAAAAGAAGCTAGCAATAGCGGATACCTAACCATTCAACAAAATGTACCAAAACTAGCCACTGTATAGGACAACTGTACTCCCACTGAGTCGGTCGCATCCCCAAGACCAAAGCCAAATCCTAAGGTTCCATCCATACCACCTCCGAGCAAACCACCGCTACCACCGCTATAGCGCGTACGAGATTGAAAACTAAACCCTACAAAACCGTTGTACTTGTCAGCCCCAAATCCGGAGGGATTGGAAAGGCTAAACCCCGGAGAAACTGAAGGGAGCTTTTCTAACTCAGCCGCTACTTGGTAAGACTCTAGTTTTTCTCTGTACTCGCGAAGTTTCTCTTGAATTGATTGCGGAATTGGAGAAGGGTTTGGAGATTCAGAGGAGTCAGTGGTGTCACTAGCGTCACTACCGTCACTAGATTGAGACACTAGTGTGCTCGATACTGGCTGATACGATGTATAGGATGATCCATAGCCTGGAGTAACCTGAGTACCACTGGTTCTAGAATTTCCAGTCAAGGCTGAAGTAGACCCTAACCATGAACTAGAAAAACCGTTTTTAGTAGAGGTTAATCTTCCTGGAGTTATACCAGTTTCAGTGGTTACCTTGGGAACTGAGTTAACTGGATAGTTAACTGGATAGTTAACTGGATAATTAACGTGATTACCAGCAGCTCCTAACACTGGAGTAGCGACCTTAGAGATGGCACCGAGGTGGTGAACTGGTTCTGGACTAGTTTTAATCTCACGGTTAGTAGTACTGAGCCCCACAGGAGTTGCTCCCAGCAGTACCTTTACCGATGGACTCTTAACAGTAGGATTAACAGTAGAAACAGAGGTTCCTAAATCCTTGTAGTTAGAGTATGAATTATAGGCAGCGCGGTCTTGGGGGTTTCCCCCATGAGCGACTGCCGCAGTTGCTGGAGCTTGACCCCCAATAAACCAGGGAGTTAACACCGAAAAACTGTAGGTTGCAAGCTTGGAAATGTGAATCATGCCTTAAGCTGACTCTGAAGTTGAGTGTCAGTCCGTAACGTTTGAATAATATAGGTGTGGTGTAGCGTACTCCCAGAAAAATGATGCAGGAATTAACGTAAGATGCACTCAAAACCTGTTAATAACTCGGAGCCAATTAGTTAGTGACTCTAGCAAGAGTTTTTCTCTTATTAGCTGATCAATAATCAACTCGATTTAGTTCTCGTATCACTTCTACTAACCTTGAATATAACATCAGGAATAATTTCATTTTTGTATTTATTTAATTTTAAAGTTTTTTTTAACTAACTATTATTATTGATGGTATTAATATATCTTTAATTTATAAATTATTGGAGGTAAAAATTACTGAATTTTAGGGAGTAGGGAGTAGGGAGTCAAGAGTCAGGAGTCGGGGTAACAAACTTGAATATATCTCATAAGTATGGAAAACACTATATTTATTTGAACGCTATCAAATAAAAAAAAGGGAGTAGGGAGTAGGGACTAAGGCCGTAGGCCACGCTTTAGGGCTTTGCCCAACCCTGCGCGTTAGCCTAGCGTGGCCTACGGCCAAACGCCAACGGAGCAGGAATGCATCGCTCTAGCATGCATGCCTTTTGCCTTTTGCCTTAAAAAAATCAGCAATTTCGCTTACTCGTCATGAAAATTGCTATACAGCGTTTTTCATAACTATTAGGTTCGCTTGACCCATTCGGAGGCGATTAGTTAGTGACTGTAGGAATAACGTTTATTCTCTTACAGCGTTTTTCCTAACTATTAGATGCCCTTGACCTTGGCGAATTTAATTCGCCACAAGTCGCACCTGAGGTAAACAGAATTTTTCCCTATTCCCTATTCCCTATTCCCTGTTCCCTGCTCCCTATTCCCTGTTCCCTACTCCCTACTCCCTATTCCCTACTCCCTACTCCCTATTC
>NZ_JAAHHW010000303.1 GCF_010692325.1 Moorena sp. SIO3I8
GACAAAAACCCTTACCGTCATCAAATTGTCGAACTACCACCGATAACTCCAATAGTAGTAGAACATCGCTTACACCAACTGGTGTGCTCCCAATGTGGAAATACCACCCGTGCGGTATGGCCAATAGCCCACATTCCGCAGGTAGGAGAGGATAGCCATGGTATTTTTGAAGCATGAAACCAATAGCATCTTCAATAAGAGTACAAGATCTTGACCACTGTGGCATAGTGGCAGGCATAATTGACCAAATCGGGATTGTCGAACAAATTAACCAGGAACTTGGAACCCATCCTCAAGAAAAGCTAAGTGCTGGGGTAGCGGTAAAAGCGATGATTATCAATGGCTTAGGCGTGATTTAGCCCCCCTGTATTTGTTTGAAAAATTCTTTGGTAGGCAAAGCTTGCGAACATCTTCAAGGGAGTTGGGATTGAAGCACAGCACCTCAATGATGACCGCCTTGGAAGAGTCTTAGAGCAACTCTATGAAGGGGGATTGACGAGAATATTTGTCAAAGTAGCCCTAGAAGCAGCTTCTAAGTTTGGGGTAAACAGGGAGAGTCTGCACCTCGATTCAAGTTCTTTTCACGTTCATGGAGCTTATCTGAGCAAAAAACGACCTGGCCCAGAAGAACCAGCAGCGATGTTCCTTAGGAACCGCTTCGCGAACACGATTACTCATGGTTACTCCTCCAGACCATAGACCCGACCTGAAACAATTCATGGTAGACTTGATGTGTAGTGGAGATGGAGACATACCATTATATCTACGAGTAGCCAGTGGCAATGAATCAGACCAAGCCATTTTTGCCCAACTGATGGCAGAGTTTCGAGAGCAATGGCAATGTGAAGCTTTATTTGTAGCGGATGCTGCTCTGTAGGTCGAGGAAAACCTTCAGTCATTGACCCATTTGCAATGGCTCAGCCGAGTCCCAGCAACTCTCAAAGCAGCTCAAGAGTTAATCGAGCAATTGTCTGAAGAAGCCTTCAATCGAGGCCAATTAACAGGATACCGTATAGCTTGTGTCTGTAGCACCTATGGTGACATCAAGCAGCGATGGCTAGTTGTCGAAAGTGACGCTAGAAAAGAAGTTGACCTGTTGCACCTCGAACAAAAAATTCAACAGCATCATCACAAAGCCCAAAAGCAGCTCAAGCAGTTAGAACAACGAAACGCAAGCCTGTGCTCCTGATGCTATGGCCGCAGCACAATTCGTGAACAAACAACTGCGCTATCATCGCTTCACTCAGATAGAAGTTGTGCCATACCCTTACTACAATCAGCCTGGACGACCACGAACAGGTCAACTTCCAGATGGCTATCACTATCGTCTGCAAGGTAGCTTGACTTTGAAAAAAGAAGTTGTTGCCAAAGCTCGTAGAAGGGCTGGACGCTTTATTCTGGCTACCAATGTTCTAGACTCTGAATCCTTGTCTGAAGACGATATGCTCTGTGAGTACAAAAGACAACAATGTACTGAAAGAGGTTTCCGTTTTCTCAAAGATCCAATGTTTTTTACCAGCAGTGTTTTCCTCAAGACTCCTGAGCGTGTAGCTGCCTTGGCGATGGTGATGGGTCTTTGTTTATTAGTTTATACTTTAGCACAAAGAGCCTTACGCCAAGCTCTGGCCAAAGCTAAGCAAACTCTTAAGAACCAATTAGGTAAACCAACGGCTACCCCAACAATGCGTTGGGTATTTCAGTGCTTTCAGTCGATTCATTTGGTCACCCTGGGGGAATTTGAGCAAATTGTTAACTTAACCCAGGAGCATCAAAGGATTCTTCAGTTTCTTGGTGCCTCCTGCCAAAAATATTATCTATTGCTCTGACCAACCTGCGGAATGTGGGCCAATAGATGTGAACCCCAGTGGTTACGGTGAAAGAGTGGTAGCAACGGTGGCACGAAAGAGTGGATTGTATCGCCATAGCCACAGGATGGTAAAAACTGCTATGGAAGATTTATTTGGTATACC
>NZ_JAAHHW010000304.1 GCF_010692325.1 Moorena sp. SIO3I8
ACTAGGGCGTGTCTGCAAACTGCTATACTGAAGTAAAATGATTCAGGTATTGTGATGAGAGCGCTCGCTGAAAAACTTGCCTCGACTGAGATCGCAAGAGGAGACTTAACAGATTCCCAATGGGAAAAAATTAAACCTTTGTTACCTCCTCAAAAAGCTTGGACAGGAAAACCAGCACATGACCATCGCCAGATCATAAATGGCATACTGTGGATTTTGAGAACAGGTGCGCCCTGGAGGGATTTACCAACCTCTTATGGAGTCCATAGTACGGTGTCAAGTCGGTTTTATCGTTGGCGAAAAGCGGGCATATGGGAGGAGATTTTGGCAAGTCTTCAGCAAATTGCCGACGCTGAGGGTCGGATCGATTGGGAAGTTCACATGGGTGATACTACAGTCGTGCGAGCACATCAACACGCAGCCGGAGCAAAAGGGGGCAAGACTCACAGGCACTAGGGAGGAGTAAGGGAGGATTCAGCACAAAAATTCATATTCGGTCGGAAGGATTGGGCAAACCAATGGTTTTTGCTCTAACATCAGGAGAACGCCATGATACCATTGGTTTTGATGATTTGCTTGCCCTCGGAAAAGTTAAACGTCAGGGTCGAGGAAGGCCAAAAAGCCGTTTTCGCTACTTTTTAGGTGATAAAGGATACAGTAGTAAAACTATTAGAGAAAAACTACGTCGTCGAGGTACAACTCCTATTATTCCCAGAAAAAGTAACGAAAAGAAACGAGAACGCTTCAACCGAGGACTATATAGAGAACGTAATCGGATTGAAAGACTAATTAACCGTCTCAAACAAAATCGACGAATAGCAACTCGCTATGAGAAATATGCAGTCAATTACCTAGCTATGTTGACTATTGCTTCTATATTACTCTGGCTTTAGTTGAAATCATGTTTTTTATGACTACTATAGATAAAAATAAATCTTTAAACTGTTGATCATAGAAAGATTTATGGTCAAGTTGAGCAAAACGTTTGCTTAGGGTCGGGCTTTGCCCAAATTCCTTTCCTTATGCTCGCGATTGCAAATCTCTCTAACCTAAATTATTGGGTTTGCAGACACGCCCTAGGTACTTAGTTGTGAATTAGGAAACGGCAAAGTCAGTTATTTTACGGCGTTCTAAGGTTTTAAAGGCAAGGACAATTTGTTGGGGTGAAATGCCTAGTTTTACCAGTTCGTTGGCGACTCCTTCTTCTGTGCCGTCTTGTTGAAGCCAAATTTTTTCGTTAATGATATCAATGTGAATCAAACTGCCGTAAATTCTTTGATTTTTGTGCCAACCTATTTCCATGAGGAGATAGTGATCTTTATTTTCGTCAATGATTAATTGAAGGTCGCTTTCGGGGTCATTTCCTAAAAATTCAACGTAGTCTTGTAAGACTTTGATAATGGCTTGTTTTAGATTAGTTTTGTTTAAGGTATCCATGTAATCACCTCCTCTTGATTGACGTCAAAGGTAAAAATTCGAATGATTTTATCTTCGATTAAAACTTGTCCTGCTTCTTCTTCAAACACTGATGATCTCACATCTTCTGGAACAGCTAAATAGAGTTTTCTTTCGGGTTCGTAGCGTACCAGTAGGTGTTCATACAAAACAAATTGACCCACTGCTTCCTCTAAATCTTTCATTTCTGATGCACTGCGGAAACTTTTGATTTCAACAGCAATTTTCTGGACACCTTTTTCCGCCGCAATGAGTCGTTCTGCCCCTAAGTCAATATATAAATTCTTTTTTCTAGTGAGTTTTAAACGATAGGGATCGTGGGTGATTGTCCAACCGTCTTTTTGAAGGGCATTGCGTACACTATCATGATAGTAGTCACGAACTTGCATGGTTATTGATTTAATAATTAATTTATTTATATTAATTTACTCTGACGATTACCGTTATGATTCGGGTATTATTAAGTTAGCAAAAAGTGATTATCCAAGGATCAAAAAGATTATTCATAGATGA
>NZ_JAAHHW010000305.1 GCF_010692325.1 Moorena sp. SIO3I8
GCTTTAGCTTGTTATTATATAGTTTAGGGATAGAAAGGGAAACACCAAGGCAGGGGTTAGAGGTAAATCTATAGGTAAATCTATATCGTTTTCGTTGATGCATATATCATTGTCTTGATGCAGTCGCTCATGGGGAGGGGCTGTGTGCGGAACCTGCGTCCGCACCTTGTAAGCCCCGTGGAAACCCCCAAGACCGCGCTGCATCGCTAAATTTGTCAACTTTGATTATTGTTGATTATTAGTGAACTAAAGCCCTAGTAGTAGCCATAAACCCTATAATAATCTCTGTGACGTACTCCCGACGTTGCCCTAACGGGACAACGCGGGCTTCTTACCAACACCACCTACTGGTTCGGTTGCTCGGTCAGCTTTACTACTGACGGGACGCCCCACCGCCAAATACAGGATATTTTTAGCCGCATTTACATCCCTGTCTTCTGTGTATCCACAATGAGGGCAAGAATGGATGCGGTCTTTTAGTTTCTTGGGAACTTTTTTGCCACAATTAGAACAGTTTTGGCTAGTGTTTCGGGGATTTACAGCCTTCGTTAGTAATCCAGCATTTGCAGCTTTGACTGACAAGATAGACAGAAATTGACCCCATCCAGCATCCAAAACTGATTTAGCCATTTTGGTTTTGGCTAGACCTTTGATATTGAGCTTTTCGTGAGCTACTATATCGTGGCTATCTAGTAGCTCCTTTGCGGTCTTGAAATGGAAATCTTTTCTGGTGTCCGCTACTTTTTTGTGAGCTTTTCCAAGTTTAACAACAGCCTTCTTTCTGTTGTTACTCCCTTTCTTAGAGCGACTAACAGATTTTTGAACTTTCTTAAGTCGTTTTTGAGCCTTTCGGTAGTATTGAGGAATTGGCACCTCAGTTCCGTCAGACCTTATCAAGAAAGACTTAAGACCCATGTCTATGCCGACGGGATTGATGACACTATCGATCGGGATAATATCCGGGACAGTATCATCTTGGATTGACAGCGTTGCATAGTAACCGTCGGCTTTTCGGGTAATCGTGGCCGTTTTTACCTTGAATCCATCAGGAATTTGCCTGTGGTAAATCATCTTGACCTGTCCAAATTTTGGCAGGGTCAGAATATTGCCTTTGATCGGATCCTTAGTGAGAGAAGGAAAGGTAAACGAGCGGTACCTGTTCTTGCTTTTAAATCGTGGTTTTCCGCTCTTGTTTCCATTGCAATCCCCTTTCAGGAATCGTTTAAAAGCTAGATCTACCCTTTTGACACAATCTTGAAGGACTTGAGAATGAATTTCCTTGTACCATGGCCTATCTTTCTTCAGTCCAGGTAGAGATTTCTTTTGAGAGAAATAATCAGGATTATTTCTAAGTTCGGGAAGATGACAAACAAGAGGACAATAATTTGTAGCAGACCGATTTTGCTCATACCAGCTAAATCGGTCTGCCAAAAGGTAATTGTACTGACAGCGCAGCAGATCTAGCCATTTCTCTATCTTGGAGATCTGCGATTTATTTAACCTGAGTCGGTATTGATATGCTAGTCTCATCTTGTTTTCTCCTGGTAATCGACCTATTATTAGTATAGTATATACAATTACATATGTTAATTCATAAATGAAAGATAAAACATTAATGATCAGGTTAACTAGCTTCGATAAAAAGCAACTCAAACAAGAGGCTGAACGTAGAGGAATGACCCCGTCTGAACTGCTCAGAAGTTTAATAGCTCGTTTTCCTCTTCCCAAGGATTCCTAGTTGACAATTCCGTTTCACTTCATTGTCCCGCTATCATCCCGACGCTCACCCTATCGGGTAGAGCGCGGGGCTTCTCGCGGATCAGCTAAAGCTCTGGCCGTATAACCCCCTTCCGGATCTTCCTCAACCAAAAACACAACCTCGCTCATGCTCATGACTCCCCCATTCTTGTCTATCGTTATTATGGCATAGGGAGATAGGGAGCTGGGGAGCTGGGGAGATGGGGAG
>NZ_JAAHHW010000306.1 GCF_010692325.1 Moorena sp. SIO3I8
TTGTTACGGTCGATGTCCCCTATTAAGGGGAGCACCTCCGCTTCAGAACTGGGCGTGAGACTTTCACCTCACCCAGCTCCTGGGTAAACTCGGTCTATGACCGGCCTTTCGGCTTGCTCCAGTGTATCTGTTGATGGCAGCTACGATGAACTGCTAATGTGTTCTTTTTAGACCAATTGTCGTGGTTTCCATCGATGTGATGAAGATGTACAGATTCGTCTTCTAAGAGTTTCAATCCACAGAATCCGCAGGAATGGTTTTGCCTTTTCAATGCATCAGAAGTAGCATCGGAGTAGAGTCTTGAGTTTCTCTTACTCCAATAGACTAGGTCACCGTCATAAGGTGACTTAGTCCCCTTTACATTCACGTGTTGGTTCTGCTTGTAACTTACCTTTGGGAATCCTCTATCGCACAATTCATTAGCTTTGTGCCGGTTAACCTTCTTTTCTTTGCGGAATTTCCGGTTTGCGGTTAGTCTCATGAACCAGAGTTTATCCCTGCTGCTACTCATATCGCAGTTGCTATGGTAGTTACGCCATCCGCGAATGATGGGAGCTAACTTTGTGGCTTTTACTTTGGCACCATAGTTCGAGTTGTTGACTACGGTTTTAATCTTCTTACGTATATTCCGGTGGTTTTCCTCTGAGGGAATGCATCGGAATTTTCCGTTTTTCTGGACTCTGAAATTCCAGCCCAGGAGACGAAACCTTAGAATAAAGAAGCCTTAATTAATAATTTTTAACCCTTTTTTGCATAGTCTGTCGCCTGTAAAGGCTTCTTTATTCTTACGGTAACTTCATAGGAAGTCAAATCCGTCTATCGTTTTGGTCAGCTTAGTCTTTTCTTCACTGACTTCCATTCCTCGCTCTTTCAAGAACATCTTGATTTTATTCAAAATCTTCTCAGCGTCGTCTTTAGGCTTGAGGATTATTACCATGTCATCCGCGTACCGGATGCTGGTATGTATGTTCTCAATTCCGTCTAGTGCCACATTTGCTAGTAGAGGACTAACCACACCGCCTTGGGGTGTTCCTTGTTCCGGGAATTCTGGATTGATGCCTGCTTTTAAACATCTAAAAATCCCCTGTTTCAGACATGCAGGAGCTAGCAATCTATCCATAATGGAACTGTGGGAGATGCGGTCAAAGCATTTTTTGATGTCTAGTTCTATGATTCGCTTGTTTATACCGTTACTTGTAGACCTTAGGTTGAGGAATAGGCATTTTTGTGCGTCTTGCGCACATCTGCCTGTCCTAAACCCGTAGCTACGGGCATTGAACGTGGCCTCGTGGGCTGGTTCTAGGGCGAATTTAGTTAGGCATTGCCATGCACGGTCGGCTATGGTTGGTATCTTTAACACTCTTACTTTCCCATTCTTTTTAGGGATTGGAATTTCACGAAGTCGGCTATGTTTCCAGTCATTCCCATAGTCGTTCAGTGTCTCCACCAATTCCATGCGTTCTTGATAATTGAGGCTCGACTTGCCATCAATTCCAGCCGTTTTCTTCCCCTTATTTAGCTGTGTTACTTGACGGACGGCCAAGAGTTGCGCTGAACGGGATTTCAGTATCAGTTTCTGTAATGACCTAGCTTTCTTCAAGTCACCAGCTCGAACTGCTTTATACACGCGCTTCTGTAGGCGGAATAGGTTTTGGCGGAGTTTCTTCCACTTTTGTCCCTTCCATAGGTCACTAAATCTATTCGATGTGTGTCTACCCATACTCTCCATTGGTTTGTGTACCTCTGAATACCCGCAGCCAGTTTCCATTAAACTAAGCCAGGGAGTCACCTCACAGCTGACTCGTCTCCAGAACCGGACGTGAAGTCGGGTAAGGTTTGTAGATTACTCTACTCCCCTCCCCTAAGAACCGGACTTGACAGTTACCCATCATCCGGCTCAAGCCTTACTTCAAGCCTTCTGCTTGGTTTTCTTTTTGCCATGAAGAAGCTT
>NZ_JAAHHW010000307.1 GCF_010692325.1 Moorena sp. SIO3I8
GTGCATGTCAGTTTTGTTAATCCCTGATTCAGATCCCCCATTATCCCCCTTAATAAGGGGGACTTTTCAATCTAATTCCCCCCTTTTTTAAGGGGGGTTAGGGGGGATCTATGTACCTAATTACAAATTTGACATGCTCCCGGGATGGATGCTCCTTAAATGTTTGTTTAGGTAAATCATAGACTATGAAAATCCTTACCATAAAAATTAAAAACTATCGTGTATTTGAAAACCTGGAAATAAAAAAGATTCCCGCATTTTTTGTTATCGTTGGTGCAAACGGTACCGGTAAATCAACCCTATTTGACATATTTGGTTTTATCCACGATGCTCTCAAAAATAATATTCGTCAAGCTCTCCAAGTTCGTGGCGGTTTCAATGAAGTTATCACCCGAGGGAAAGAGCAAGAAGATATCGAAATAGAACTTCAGTTCCGTATGAAAATTCTAGAGAATGAGCGCCTTGTTACCTATATTTTGATCATTGGACAGGAGAAGAGACGACCGTTCATAAAACGAGAAATTCTTCGTTATAAACGTGGCGAACACGGTAAACCTTTTCATTTCCTAGACTTTCGAAAAGGAAAAGGATACGCTATTCTTAACGAAGAAAACTTTGACCAAGCTGACACAAAACTACAACGGGAAGAACAACAACTTGAATCCAGCGACATTTTAGCCATAAAAGGCTTAGGACAATTCCAACGCTTCAAAGCCGCCAGTGCCTTTCGTTCCCTGATCGAAAACTGGCATGTTTCCGACTTTCATATCAATGAAGCTAGAGGCAGCAAAGACGCATTCTATGCCGAACACCTCTCCCCCACAGGAGATAATATGGCATTAGTAGCCCAATACATCTATCAAGAACATCCCGAAATATTCGAGAAAATTCTCCAGCGAATGCAAGAGCGAGTCCCCGGCATTTCCAAAGTAGAAGCCAAAAATACTGAAGACGGCAGACTAATCCTAAAATTTCAAGATGAAGCTTTTAAAGACCCCTTTATCGATCGCTATGTTTCCGATGGCACCATGAAAATGTTTGCCTATTTAATATTGCTCTTCGATCCTAAGCCTCACCCCCTGCTCTGTGTCGAAGAACCCGAAAACCAACTTTACCCCAGCCTTTTACATGAACTCGCCGAAGAATTTGCCAGTTATGCCAATCGTGGTGGCCAGGTCTTTGTCTCTACCCACTCCCCTGACTTTTTAAATGCCGTTCCCCTGGAGAGCATCTTTTGGCTCACCAAAGAACATGGGATCACCAAATTTTCAAGGGCTAAAGATAATCCAACCCTTGTCAATCTAGTTGAAGCTGGAGACTTACCTGGCTATCTATGGAATCAAGGCTGGTTTGAAGGAGTTGCCCCCTAATGAGTTATGACCTGATTTTTATGCTAGAAGAACGCTCCATGAAAAACGTTTTAGATCAACTCCTACCGAAAATTATCCCCGATCAAATCACCTATCTTTGTATCCCCCACCAAGGCAAACAGGACTTATTTAAATCTATTACTAAAAAAATTAAAGCCTTTCAATATAGTCCCGACACTAGATTCATTATCGTCCATGACCAAGACTCCCATGATTGCAAAAAACTCAAATCCGAACTATTAGAAATTTGTCAAACTGCCGGAAAATCCAATAATGTGATGATTCGGATCATCTGCCATGAATTAGAATCCTGGTTCTTAGGAAACTTAGCCGCAGTCGAAAAAGCCTATAACATGAAACCTAATAGCCTCAGTAAACAACAAAGTAAAAAGAAATACCGTAACCCCGATCAGCTTAACTCTGCCAAACAAGAGCTTAAAGGTTTAGTTGAGGAATACTATCCAGGAATCCATTCTAAAAAAATTGCACCCTATTTATCTTTAACTGACAATACATCCCACAGTTTTCAAGTCTTTATTAAAGGTATTAAACAGATCTTAGAGGTATCACCATGACC
>NZ_JAAHHW010000308.1 GCF_010692325.1 Moorena sp. SIO3I8
CCATTTTTGCAAGTAATGGGCTAGTTGATTGGCTTTGCTATTTAATTGGGAATAGGTCAGCTTTTGTTGTTCAAATACTAATGCTATTGCATCTGGTGTTTTCTCTACCTGCTCCTCAAATAACTGATGAATACATTTGTCATCTGGGTCATCTGTGTTGGTGTTTTTCCATTCCTGCAGTATTTTCTGTTTTTCTGCTGCTGTGATTAAGGGAAGTTTTGAGATTTTTTGTTGGGGGTTGGCTACTATTGCTTGTAGTAGGGTTTGAAAATGTGCCATCATCCTTGTGATGGTTGCTCTGTCAAATAGGTCTGTGTTGTAAATGAAATATCCTTCTAGGCCTGATAGTGCTTCCCACAGATGTACTTCTAAATCCATTCTGGCAGTGCTGATGCCTTCCTCTCTCTGAGTTACTTTTAATCCTGGTAAATTCCAAGAAGTTATGGGTATACTCACCAGGTTAAATACTACCTGTACTAGAGGGTTATAACTTAAGTTTCTTTCTGGCAGAAGTTCTTCTACTAACTTTTCAAATGGTAAATCCTGATGCTTGTAGGCTTCTTGGGTTGTCTGTTTGACTTGATCTAATAGTTCACTAAAGGTCAAATCATCTACACACTGACAACGCAACACCAGGATATTAGCAAACATACCAATCAAGGGTTCGATTTCTACTCGGTTGCGGTTAGCAGTTGCTAAACCTACTACTAAGTCTGATTCTCCACTATAACGTGAGAGTAAAACGAAGAATGCACTTAGTAAGGTGCTAAATAAGGTAGTACTTAAGTTCTGACTGACTTGGGTCAGTTTCTCTGTTAACTCTTGATTAAATTCAAATTTTTCTGCTCCTCCCTGGAAGCTTTGTACTTCTGGACGTGGGCGGTCTGTTGGTAGGGGGGATACAGGGGAAACTCCTGCTAGTTTTTCTCTCCAGTAACTCAGATGTTTTTCTAATACCTCTGCTGTGAGTTTCTGTTGTTGCCAGTGGACGTAATCGGCATATTGAATGGGTAGTTCTGATAATGGGGAGGGGTTTCCTTGACTGTAGGCTTCATACAATGTACATAGTTCCCTAGCTAGTATGCCTAGAGACCAACCGTCATATATTATGTGGTGCATGGTTAACATTAATATATGAGTTTCTCGGCTGAGTCGTACTAGGGTGACACGCAGCAGGGGGCCTTGGGCTAGGTCAAAGGGTTTTTCTGCTTCAGTGCTAGCTAGTTGTTTGAGTTGAGTTGTTTGTTCTGATGATGATGGTAATTCTACTATTGACAGATTGATGTTGGCAACAGGATAAATTACTTGCATGGGTTTCCCGTCTACAGAGGGGAAACAGGTGCGTAGGTTTTCGTGTCGCCTGATGATTTCGTTGAGACTTTGCTCTAAGACTGTTACGTTCAGCAGACCTTCTAGTTGTAGACTCAACAGCATATTATATAATGGATAATCTGGCAAGAGCTGATGCCAGAACCACATCATTTGTTGACTGTAGGATAGTAACAAATCCTCCGAACGTGAAATAGGCTGAATCAGTGACTGATTAGAGTCGTTTACTTGACTAGCCTGGTATAAAAAGTCCAGTATTTCTGTTTTACGCTCTGCTATCTCTTGACGCAGAGTCAATGTTAAAATCCCTGGGTAAGCATTACAGCGAAGTTGTGTTCCTTCAGCGGAAAATTTTACACCTATACTACGAAGATAAGATAAGAATTCAACTGTTTTAGCAAGTTTCAAAATACTACCTCCTCACTACCTAATTCTGAGTTTTGTAAATCTTTTTTAGCCCAACGAACGGTCTCAATATATTCTGCCAACTCGGCTACCTTTGGCAATTCAAACAATATACTTAAAGTCAGTTCGTTCCCAAAAGCATGACGGCAGCGAGACACAACTTGAGTAGCCAGCAAAGAATGCCCACCCAAATCAAAGAAGTTATCA
>NZ_JAAHHW010000309.1 GCF_010692325.1 Moorena sp. SIO3I8
TGCTCAGCCTGCTCGTCATTGCCCAAGGCCTGATGGACTTCTCCGAGTAACACATAAGCCTCAGCACTAGTCAAATTTTGACTTAGGTAAGTTTGGCACAGTGTCACCGCTTCCTCCAAATTTCCTTGATTAGCTAATCTCCTAGCTTTTTCAAGCAAGGATTCTTGTCCCTTTTCAAGCTCCCTTTGTAAGCAGGATTGTTTGATTCCTTTAGACTGTCGATTAACCAGAGCAGAGGGGGAAGATGATCTTGTTTGGTATTCCTGGTCTTGCTCCTGGTCCTGGTTTTGCCCTTGTATTGGATAGAGAGAATGGATCAGCGTCACTGGGGACTTATGACTCGGGAGTGACGATGAGGTTTCCCAATTTCTCCTGCGCCCCTGTTGAGAGTTCCTGGTCTGGGGTTGTCTAAGATCTTTCACCTTCTGATAGGCAAAAGCAAAGGGATAGCGAACTGACACAAATCGATTGGTAGTTCTTACTCCTGTTTCAGCAGACCCCACAAACAGCAAACCTTTAGGCATTAATAAGCGATCTAAGAGTTGTATAGCACGGAACCGGGAAGATTTATCCAAATAAATCAATAAATTGCGGCAGAATATAATGTCATAGTTGCTCTGAGCCAAGCCCAAGGGGTCTAGAATATTACCATGCTTGAAATTAACGGTATTGCGCACCAACTGACATAATTCATAACCATCTGCTGTTTGCTTAAAATAGCGTTTTTGTTGCTGTAGTTGGTTGCCCCGAAAGGAATTCCTGCTGTAGAGAGCACGTCGAGCTTTGTGCAATGCTTCCTTGCTGATATCAATAGCATCGACTCGAAACTGATTAGGAGTCAAACCCGCATCCAGCAAGGTCATAGCAATGGAGTAAGGTTCTTCTCCTGTAGAACAGGGTATACTTAATATCCGCAGGATGGGGTAGTTGGGGTTGGGCAACCACTCAGATATGACGTAACGACTCAGAAACCCAAAGGGTTTTCTGTCCCGGAAAAACCAAGTCTCTAAGACAACGACCGTTTCAATCAGTGATTCGAGTTCTTGAGGTGAGGTTTGCAGTTGTTGCAGATACGTTTGCTGATCCGGTAAGCCACAAGCCAATCGTCTGGTTTCTATCGCTCTAGCAATCTGCCTAGAACCAATAGTACTGCCATCCAAACCGATTTTCTTTCTTAGTAAAGCCTCAATAGTCGCCTGAATCATTACTATTAGTTAGTTAGTTGTTAGTTAATTGGTAGTTTTTAATTTTCTGCTCCAGGTAATAAGTATATCTGTTGGGACTCCGATAACAAATACTCTAGCCGAATTCGTTGGATCATGCCTTTTTCATCCATAATCATTTCTCCTAAATAAGGAGCGTCATTTATTTTTACTCCGGCATCGACCCACTCAGTATCTGGTTTGTTTAAGGTTTCTGTGATTCTTTCTGACATCAAACCGATGCAGTAATGAGTATTATTTTTGGCAATATAATTGACCATTATAATCCGTGTGCTTAAGTGGGAGCAGCTGGGAGTACCTTGAATTAAATGGCACAGATCGATGACTGGCACAATTGCACCTCGGTAGTTAAACAAACCAGCCACATAGTCAGGAGCTTGGTGTATTTTTCGGAGGTTGACTCTGGGAATTACCTCCACGACCTGAGAACTATCCAGGGCATAAAGGTCATTTCCTACATAAAAAATCAACATTAACATCGGTTAATTGATGGGAAAATTAGTGGGAATTGATATAACGATATTTAACATCATTTAGCCTCTAAATTTCTGAGTGCTCAAACCCCTAATTAGCTTTTATACCAATCCTAAATGAATTGTGAGAATTTTTGTTCCCAGATCCGCTGTTCCCGTCTTGATGCAAAGCGCGAGTGGGGGAAACCACGGCAGTCGCTCATGGGGGAGACCCCCAAGACCGCGCTGCCTTCCCAAGACCG
>NZ_JAAHHW010000031.1:0-5459 GCF_010692325.1 Moorena sp. SIO3I8
TACACTCTTTACCTTCTCTACTATCTTCCATTATTAATATTTTTAAGGTTAAAAATACCTTTTTTTTAAGAAAAATTCCCCCTATCCCCCTATCCCCCTATCTCCCTATCCCCCTATCTCCCTATCTCCCTATCCCCCTATCTCCCTATCTCCCTATCTCCCTATCTCCCTATCTCCCTATCTCCCTATCTCCCTATCTCCCTATCTCTCCAAATTGTTAACGTATGATATTGAAACAGTTCTAATGGGGATATGGGGATAATTTTAAGGTTTTTTTAGTAACCACTTGTCTGAGTCATTCACCATTTTGACTATACTGCCTAAAATCTCGTTATATTGATTTGAGAGTTCTCTGGCAATACCAAGATCTAGATAATTGCATTTAACTGCAAATTTCAACCACACTTGAGTTTCTGCTGCCTCTGCTTCTGCATCGTTGAGCCTAGCACAAAAAGAGCCTTGATATCTTCTTCTGCGCCAAGCCTCTGCTAGGTTAGCACATACTGAACGAGAAGAGCGTCGGATTTGATCAGTTAAAGCGTATCTTTCTTCAATTGGGAAACGTTTAGAGAGTTCAAATATCCTCATGGCAGCCTTAAAAGCCTTTTGATACACTTCTAAATCTTCATGATTATTGATCAATTTAGGTGTTTTTGAACTCATCCCTAACTCTCTATTTTCTTAACTCCCAATCTCCTGATAGTTTAATGTTTACATCAGGAATATACCAGCAATAGTAAACCCTCGCAAAGGGCTGGGCAAGATTTATTTACATTTGGGTCGGGAGTGGGGAGTCTGGAAATTGCATCAAAACAATAAAAATATAGCGCTAGCTTTTAACCTTGTGTCAATGTCAAACACCTTAATCGGTAGTGCTATACTTAGTCGCCCCATCTTCCCATCTCCCCATCTCCCCATCTCCCCATCTCCCCATCTCCCCATTAATTATGGGTATTCAACCAGAATTGATATCATTCCTAATCCTGTTCTACCATCTGCACCAATTTCCCTAGAATAGGTTCGATGGGAGGCAGAAAATATTCCGCCAGATCGAGGGTTACTGTTTTTTCTTCCAATTTCAGAAATCGCCATAGAGTCCCAGTGGTTACGGCACCGTAAACCGTTGCAATCCCATTACCGTTACTATTATTCTCCTGTTGGTTAAACCGAGCAGCTGCTACCATTGCAGCGATACACTGTCCTAATCCCCCTTTCAGGTCTTCTTTTTTGGCTTCTATAATAATGGCTACTGGGGCTTTAACAAATAACTGTTCCGGTGAAAGACTAATAATAAAATCACAGGTGCCATTTAATCCCACTTCTGGGTCAACAGTAAACTCTTCCCCAGAAAACAAGCTAATCTGGTTTTTATGGCATTCTCTAACTGCGAGTAATACTGGACATATCAAGAGTTCTGATCGGGCTTTTTCCGTATTCAAGGCGATGGCTAGTTGGTAATTTTGGGTGATAAATTCGGCTAAATAAGGACTAGGATAAATTACGCGATCGCTATCGCTTTCAAAAATATTCCCTTGTTCGATTAAGGTTAAGTCAAAATCATTGACTACTTTTTGAATAGTAAATTGACTGTAATACATGATCTAGGGAAGGGAGTAGGGAGTAGGGAGTAGGGAGTAGGGAGTAGGGAGTAGGGAGTAGGGAGTAGGGAGTAGGGAGTAGGGAATCGGGAATCGGGAATCGGGAATCGGGAATCGGGAGTCGGGAATCGGGGGAAAATATTGTGTACTTGATTACTATTAAAAATGGGCTTATTGCATTTTTTAACTATTTTTTTAACTATTTGCTGAAATGCTATACTTTGAATGCGATTGGCCGTAGGCCACGCTACGCGAACGCAAACAGACCGCAAAGTGTGCTATTCAGTAAGAATACTACCGTAAGGTAATGCATCTTTCAGTGACGTTTAACTCTCCCAATGGCAACTATTCCAACAATCTCAGAACATATTGAAATCACTCCGGGGGTTTGTGGCGGTAAACCTCGGATTGCCGGACATCGGATTCGAGTTCAAGATATTGTCATCTGGCACGAAAGCATGGGAATGTCACCGGATGAAATTCTATATCACCATCCTAGCATTACCCTGTCAGATGTCTATGCAGCACTGGCTTACTACCACGACCATAAAGAGGAAATCAGACAGGATATTGAGGCTGGAGAAGCCTTTGTAGAAGCGGTACAAGCTCAAACACCGTCTCTATTGCAGCAAAAACTTCAGAATCGGCAATGACCAAAATCCGATTTCATTTGGATGAAAGTGTTAGCAATGCCATCTCTCAAGGTTTGCGTCGTCGTGGAATTGAAGTAACGACAACCTCAGAAGTTGGACTGATTGCTGCCTCTGATCAAGAACAGCTTGCTTTTGCCACATTGCAACAACGAGTTCTGGTGACTCATGATGACGACTTTGTGGTACTTCATCAAACTGGAATAACTCATTCTGGAATTGCTTATTGCAGTCCTAATCGACGCTCAATAGGAGAAATCATAGGTACACTAACTTTGATTTGGGAAGTATTGCAGCCAGAGGAAATGCAAAATCATCTTGAATTTCTCTGAGTTTCCTTCGTCATTATCAATTCAAAATTCAAAAACACCCCACGAATGAATTATTAGGTAAATTCAATTTTGTTATTCCTACTCCCCACTCCCCACTCCCCACTCCCCACTCCCCACTCCCCACTCTCGACTCCCGATTCCCGAATCCCCCTAATCTTTTGCGGAATATAATTATCTACTGGTGTATACCGTTAAAGAAACGAACATCGATTCACCAAAGGTTTCCATCGTGTCTACTCCAGTTGAACCATGCTCTCCCCAAACCCTTGCTGAGGCCAACCTGCAACCGAGGGGCAATGTTTATCCCAGTCCGATTACTTGGCGAGACCAGATTCTATACTTTCTGCTACCTGACCGATTCAGTGATGGGTTAGAACTAGAGCGGAAAAAGTTTGAGCGTAGCAATCCAAACCAATTTAAAGCCAAAAATAAAGGTGACTGGATGAGCAAGGGAAAAAGGTTTCAAGGGGGTACCCTCAAGGGAATCGAAAGTAAATTGGACTACTTGAAACAATTAGGTGTCACTACCCTTTGGATTGGTCCAGTTTGGCGACAACGGATTGAACTAGACACCTATCACGGCTACGGGATTCAAAATTTCCTAGATGTTGACCCCCGATTTGGCAGCCGTCAGGATTTACGGGATTTAGTGGATGCTGCCCATGAGCGGGAAATGTATGTGATCTTAGACATCATTTATAACCACAGTGGCAATAACTTTTTCTACCAAGATGATAATGATAATCCTCAGGCTACCCTTCCCTACCGTTTTGAACCCCCTTATCCATTTCATAGTTGGCGTTCTGGCACTGGTAAAGCGATTTCCCAAATCACTACAGAAATTGATGGGGTATGGCCTCAAGAATTTCAAAACATGGATTGGTACACTCGTGCTGGTCATATTAACGAATGGGGTGCAGACCCTTGGGAAGATAAACTGCATCCGGAGCTAGAATTTCGCCGAGGGGATTTCTTTGATTTAAAAGATATTAATGTCGCTAAACCGGAAGTCTTAGCAGGGATTATTAAAGTCTATCAATACTGGATTGCCCTAAGTGACTGCGATGGATTTCGCATTGATACCGTTAAGCATATTCCTTGGCGAGTTTCCCGTAGTTTTTGTGGTGCTATCCGGGAATATGCGGAATCGATTGGTAAGGATAACATCCTACTGGTGGGAGAAGTAACCGATGGGGCTCATATGTCCCGCAACTACCTGGAAGTATTTGGTCGCAACTTGGATGCTGTGCTTGATATTGGGGAACCCACAAAGCGATTAGCACAGATGGTAAAAGGATTAACACCGCCAAGGGAGTTTTTTAGTCAATTTGAGGAGCATAATATCCTTGGTAGCCACCGGGAAACGGGACGGTATCATGTTTCCATCTTAGATGACCATGATATGGTCGGGCGCGATCGCAAGCATCGCTTTGCTGCTAATAACTCTATTCCTAGTAAATACCAGCAAATAGCCCATGCGGTAGGGGTGCAACTGACCACGTTGGGTATACCCTGTATCTATTACGGTACTGAACAAGCATTTGATGGCACAGAAAACCGCCATGACCCTAGTGTTGAAGCAATAAATGAGTATGGCAACATTTCCAATAGCGATCGCTATATTCGTGAATCGATGTTTGGGGGTAGCTTTGGAGCATTTGAAACCAGTGGCTGTCACTTCTTTGACTCAGACCATCCCACGTATCTCAGAATTTCTGCGATCGCAAACCTCCGGAATCGACCAGATCTGATTGGTAAAACCCTACGTGGCGGTCGTCAATACCTCCGAGAAACCTCCTATCTCGGCAAACCTTTTGCTATTCCTGATGCTGGAGAATTAATTGCTTGGTCAAGGATTCTCTACAATCAAGAAATTCTGGTTGCTTTAAACACTCATGGCATCGAAAGCCGGGGTGCATACGTCACCATTGATGCCTCACTACACCCCCACGGCTCAACCCTTACTCTGCTCTACAACAGTTACTGGAGTAACTCTCAATTACGCAATCCACCCCAGAATCAAACTGTAATCGTTCAACATGACGAGGGTAGGGCAACGGTCAGGATTGAGTTACCGCCTAGTGGCATGATGATTTTGGCCTAGGGCGTGTTTTCAAAGTTTTCCGCAAGATTTAGATCCCCCCCAGCCCCCCTTAAAAAAGGGGGGAGCCATACTCAAAGTCCCCCTTTTTTAAGGGGGACCAACGGGGGATCTCCGAGGCAAGAAAACACGCCCTAGGCATTCTACCGTAAAACTGCCAATAATTATAACATTTTACTGGTTTAACCATGTGAGGGGTTGTACCCCACATTTATTTTGCTATACTGAGATCAAGTAGATACACCCTGATGATCAAGAGAGTCACAAGCACGGCTCTCTATTTTTTTTTGAGAGGGCTTAACAGTTCTAATGGTGCTTGAAGTCAGCGGTTTGAAGGGAACTGGTGGTTGCTGCATGAGTTGGTAAGCTTGATCGGAATCATTAAGCCGATGCACACTATTAAGTTTTGTAACATTTTGCTTGCTTAGAGGGATGAGGGGTTGCACCCCACATTTATCTTGCTATACTTAGATCAGTAGATGCACCCTGATGATCGAGAGAGTCACACGAACGGCTCTCTTATTTTTTTTGAGATGTCTTAAGAGTTCTTTACATATTTGAAGTGATAGGTTTGAAGCGGTGCTTAACCTTCATCCCAATCATTAAGCCGATGCACACTATTAAGTTTTGTAACATTTTACTGGTTTCAAGGGGTGAGGGGTTGCACCCCACATTTATCTTGCTATACTTAGATTAGTAGATGCACCCTGATGATCGAGAGAGTCACACCAACGGCTCTCTTATTTTTTTTGAGATGTCTTAAGAGTTCTTTACATAT